>CAITZM010000133.1 GCA_903896925.1 uncultured Lentisphaerota bacterium
ATTTCAAACCCGTGGCCGTCGCGCCACAACTCGACAAGTTTGGCGGCTGGGTTGGCGGCCCGAAGTGTGCCGCGCCCACCGGCTTCTTTCGCGCGGAAAAAATCAGCGGCCGCTGGTGGTTGGTCACGCCGGAGGGTCACGCGTTCATCCATGTGGGCGTGGCCACCGTCGGCCCGGACAGCGGACCGACATTCAAGGCGGCGTTCGCCAAGCTCTACAAGGATCGCGATGACTGGGCGCGCCAGACCGCGGAACTGTTGCACGCGCATGGCTTCAACGGCACGGGCAACTGGTCGGCCGACGAGACGCTCGTCGCCGCGCCGCAGCGGCTGGTCTATACGCGCGGCGTGAACTTCATGTCGTCGTTCGGCAAAAAGCTGGGCATCACGCATATGGTGTCCGGCCACATGGGCTATGCGGACGAGCTGATCCCGGTCTTCCATCCCGGTTTCGGGAAATTCTGCGAGGAATACGCGCGGCAGCTCGCCTCGACCAAGGACGACCCGTGGCTGCTGGGCATCTATTCCGACAACGAACTGCAGCTGCCCGGCCAGTCGCTCGACCGCTGGCTCAAGCGGCCTGCGGACGAGGCCGGCCGCGTGGAGGCCGAGGCCTGGCTCTCCGCGCGCAAGGGCAATGCCAAGAAACTGACCGACGCCGACCGCGAGGAATGGAACGCGCACGTGATGGAGCGCTACTACACGCTCGTCGGCGCGGCAATCCACAAGGCGGACCCGAACCATATCTACCTCGGCTCGCGCCTGCACGGGCGCGACGGCAAGAACGCGGCGCTCTGGAAGGTCGCCGGAAAGCATCTGCCGGTGATTGCGATGAACGTCTACGGCAACTGGACGCCGACCGAGGCCGTGCGCCAGTGGGAGCAGTGGTCGGGCCGGCCGATGATGGCGACCGAGTGGTATGCCAAGGGCCACGACACGGGCATGGCCAACAAGACTGGCGCGGGCTGGAACGTCAAGACGCAGCGCGACCGCGGGCTGTTCTATCAGAATTTCACCCTCGCGCTGCTCGAGGCGCGCGGCTGCGTCGGCTGGCACTGGTTCAAGTACGCCGACAACGATCCCGCCAACACCAAGGCCGACCCGAGCAACCTCGACTCCAACAAGGGCATCATCAACTGCGCCTACAAACCCTATCCCGAATTGCTTGATGCGATGAAGGAACTGAACGCGCAGGTTTATCCGCTGGCTGCGTTCTTCGACCGGCGCTGAATATTCCCAAGGATTGGAATTTCCCATGCGCTTTCTTTCAAGGTTTGGAAAGGCAGCAGACGCCGCGTGAGGTCACGCGGCCTACAGAGTCGCCCATAATGAACCTTTTGTGTGGGCCGGGTCACCGACCCGGCGTAACAGACAGTTGCTGGAACCTTCAACCGCCAGAAAAACCGCGCACGAAAAATTGGGATTGAACCGCTGCGGGCGCAGGACTACGGTGCCGCCAATCTTTTCATGAGGGCACCGCAACTATGAATACGCCATCGCGCAGGACCTTCCTCAAGAGCACCGCCGCCTGCACCGCGGCGTGGCTGGGCGGCGGGCTGCGCCGCGCGCCGTTCGCCCGCCCGCTGGGCGCCAACGACGATATCCGCATCGGCGTGATCGGCATCGGCTCCACCGTCAAGATCGGCGGCAAGGGCAAGCAGGACATCCGCGACTGGCGCCAGATCCCCGGTGTGCGCATCGTGGCGCTCTGCGACGTCGACCAGACGATCCTCGACGCGGAGGTTGCGCAGTTCGCGAAGCGCAAAGAAAAGGTCGAGGCCTACCGCGACCTGCGCAAGCTGCTCGAGCGCGACGATATTGACGCGGTCAGCATCACGACGCCCAATCACTGGCACGCGCTGGCGACGGTCTGGGCCTGCCAGGCGGGCAAGGATGTCTTCGTACAGAAGCCGGCGTCGCACAATATTTTCGAAGGCCGGCAGATGGTCGCGGCGGCGCGCAAGCACCAGCGGATCGTCCTGTGCACGAGCGGCTCGCGCGAGCGCAACGGCTATACCGAGGCGTTGCAGTGGGTGCACGAGGGGCATCTCGGAAAGATCCGGCTCATCTACGGCGTGAACTACAAGCCGCGGCCGAGCATCGGCAAGGTCGCGGGTCCGCAGCCGCTCCCATCCGGCCTCGACTACGACCTGTGGTCGGGCCCCGCGCCCCTGCAGCCGCTGCGGCGGCAGTACCTGCATTACGACTGGCACTGGGACTGGCGGACCGGCAGCGGCGACTTGGGCAACATGGGCATCCACTACGTCGATGGCTGCCGCATGGCGACGCGGCAGGGGCTGCCGCCCCACGTGGTGAGCCTGGGCGGGCGCTTCGGCTACGACGACGACGGGCAGACGCCGAACACGCAGCTCATCTATCTCG
>CAITZM010000134.1 GCA_903896925.1 uncultured Lentisphaerota bacterium
ATTGCTCCATATCTGTGTACATCCCTTCATTCTGAATGAAGGTGCCACAGTTTTCGACCGCCCCGTCACATCCATGACCCCGCTACACTTTTCGTGCGCCGTTTACATGCGGTGCTCGTGAACGTGGATAACGAGACCCTGCGCCGCATCCTCGACAATCCCGAGGCCATGGCCGCCGTGGAGCGCATCGAGGGCTGGCGCTCGCTCGGCGACAACATCATCGAGACCATCATCAACAAGAGCGAGAAGATCAAAGAGCTCAAGAACAAGGCGAAGGAAAAGAACTTGTCGGCGAAGGAAAAGAAGCAGCTCACCGAGGAGGAGAAGGAGTTCAAATCAAAGCGCAAGCTCGTGCAGGAGAAGCTCATCAAGTTCGCGACACGCATCCCAGCCTTCATGTATCTGACCGATTTCCGGGAGAACACCTTGCAGGATGTAATCACCAAGATCGAGACCGGCTTGTTCGAGACGGTCACCGGTCTGACGGTGAAGGACTTCCACCTGCTCGTGCAACTCAAGGTGTTCAACACCGAGCAGATGAATCAGGCAGTCTTCGCTTTCCGGCGCTACGAGGATGCTTCACTGCGCTACACGGGCATTGAGAGCCATGCAGGGCTATCGCACTACGGTCTTTACGACACCGTGATAGCGCGAGAGTAAGGACCCGACGGCACCGACGGGCAGCCGCATATTGCGACAAGGACAAGGGGGGTAAACGAGCGACCCGCTTCAAGGGCAGCAAAGATCCGTTCGGTATCGTGATCGTACGGGGCACGGGTTGACCGGCTACGATGCGCCGTGCTACACACGATGTATGCCGACAAGCCCATGTGCGACCGTGGCCTCATGCAGACCATCGTGCCCCGCGTGGGCGGTGAGGGTCGGGTTATAAACGGCGGCAGCAGGCGACGAACAACACCAAGGAGCAGTTCGCCAACTCACCCGACCTGAAGACCGAGTTGCTGAACGCCATCATGGGTGCCTTGGACGCGCACACGCTGATGAGCGCGCAGGCGCTGAATTCGCACGGCGTCTAAAGTGGCAATAAAGGACATCCTGCTCAACCACGCCGGCCTCTACGAAACCCTGCGTGCCCATGTGGCTAGCTGGCTGTGAGGACCCCCAAGCCCCGCCGCCGACGAAGTGCCTGGTTAACTTGCCGGCTCTAGGACTTCCTCCGCGGAAGGTAGAAGCCTTTCTGCAGCTGGTTCAGTAACCACCTCTGCTCCGAGAGGCTCCGAGCGGAAGAGGTCAAGGTAGGGTGTAAAGCGATATCGACGGTTACGCCGCCAGCCAGTTGTCTCATGAAGAAGGCCCAGCTTCTCGAATTGTAAGCCCAGTTTATTCGCTTTGACATAGGAGCAGTCAAGATGCTGCTCGATCATCTTCACCGATACCAACGGATGCTCAAACAGGTAATCAAGTAACTGCTGGCCGGAAACAGAGTTCTCCAGTTGGTCAGCAACGAGCAGTCGTCCCCTTTCCCTCAGCTCGAGAATTTTGCGGGCGGTAGACGTGGCATCCTCGCTCACTTCCGCGACGCCACGGAGAAAAAACTTGAGCCAGCCCTCCCAATTACCATCGTTACGAACAGCCATGAGCCGATCATAATACTCTGCTCTGTGCAATTTGAAGTAGTGGCTGAGATAGAGAAGCGGCTTCTGCAAAATCTGGCGATGGCAAAGAAGAAAGGTGATCAGTAGCCTTCCGATACGCCCGTTGCCATCAAGAAAGGGATGGATCGTCTCAAACTGAGCGTGTACCAGCCCGCAGAGTAAAAGGACGGGCATGGGGGCTGGGTCATGGAAGAACTTCTCCATATTGGAGAGAGCCACGTGCATCTCTGGGATGGGTGGAGGCACAAATGTAGCCGTTTGAAGGGTGCAACCTGCGGGGCCAATCCAGTTCTGGCTTTGACGGAACTCACCGGGTGTACAGTGGGACCCTCGCGTGCCTTCAAGGAGTTTGACATGAATTTCACGAATGAGTCTAAGACTCAGTGGAAAATCAGAGAGGCGTTGGAGTCCGTGGTTCATGGCGGCGATGTAATTTACGACTTCTTGCACATCCTTGACCTGATCTTCGCCATTGTGATTCACCTCGAATTGCAGTACATCATCCAAGGTGCTTTGTGTCCCCTCTATCTGGGAACTCAGCACTGCCTCATAACGGACATACATTGCCACGAAGAAGTCGGGGTTCGGCAGAATGGATGTGACGCCGTCCAGACGGCCAAGACTGCGGTCTGCCTTGGAAAGTAGGGTGTCGAGTTCATCATCCCGCTGGACGGGCGGATTCGGAGGTAACGGTGCGGGGATGAAGGCACTGTATCCTGACGTTTGTTTTACGTATTGGCCTGTTCGCATATTAAGTACTCCTGCTACTGGCTCTGGCTCGAAAGAATGAAATAAGATATCGGCGGCGTCAATTATATTTTAATAAAATAGAACAATTAAAATAAGGCAGCGTAGCGTCTTGGCTTATTAAAATTTCGTTCCCGTCCCCCTTCCTGCATCGCTCACTATTCCACCAGCTGATAGAAATCCAGATGCTGTCAGGGGTAAGCATTTGAGCACCCGCTCTAGAGGGTGAGCTATCCCCTAGCTGTTACGTACCTTGCAGGTAATCACGACGGTGAGATTTGAGTCCGACGGACTGCGGGCGGGTTCGAGTTAGTGGTGGTCAAGGACTCGTAGCCTACCACGGCTTGGAAGTGAAACGCGGCTGACACTTTGAGGGGGGGAGGGGGGGGGCTCGCGAGGGCCTACGGTACGTTGTCTGCGACTGTGCCATCTTGGCACAGTTAGATGCAGCTCATCCATGGCCAACAAGGCGAGCAGCACCTGTATGCAGGCAGGAACAGCGTGTGTGGATCGACCTCCTGTGAAAGAACCTTTCGGACGCCCCTACCACTCGCTCAGTCTGGCACACCAACAGTCGCTCCGGATTCAACCGGCGCACATCAAGGCTTAAGCCATGCCGGTCCCGACGCACAACTTGCGGGGCTGCTTTTACCCCTCTTTTTCAGGCACTTCCCAAAAGCTGGCGCGGTCATTTTTGCAAAAACACAGGCCTTTTGCGTTTTTTTTTACCAACACCGTCATATTTTTCCTGATCTGCAGGACGACTACCCGGCCTGGATGAGTCGCGCCATCAAGCAGAGGTTTACCGTCACTTCCGACACCTATAGGTGTCTTCTTTGCGGTAGGTGCGGGAGGATTTGTCAGCGTAGCCGGCACGAGACTACAGCCGGAGAGGTTTCAGGATACGGTGGCCTCGCCAGGGAGAGGGCTGAGCCCGACCTGGAGGAGACGAGGCTGCGCGTGTTGGTGGTTGTCGCACCATTCATAGGCGCATTAATTGTGAATCCAGCCGTCATGATCGAAGCAGCGCCAGCCTATGCATTGTCGCCAAATGGCGACGTTTTCCCCGCAGGGCACGCTGCAACCTGCGTCAAGAGCTGTGGGAACGCCCCGGCAACAGCGGACCGCATATATTCGATAGGCGAGTCACGCGGGGCGACTGCGGTTCCGCCTGACGCACAGCAAAGTGGCCGGCTTATGTACAAGGCGTTTGCTCCTGCGGCTCGCTCCACGGCACCAGACGTCCGGCCTCGTCGTACACGGCCTTGGCCTTCTTCGACCAGCAGCGCGACGCGGCCAGCTCGACCTCGACGCGCACGTTCGGGCACACGCGCTGCATCTGCTCGACCATCACTTGCCGCATCTCGTCCGCCCGCGTGGAGAGCTCCGATGTGTCCGGCATTTCGACCACGATCTCGTCATGGACGAGCAGGACGACGCGGAAGCCGCGGGCCAGCACCAGTTCGGAGAACGCCAGCTTGCAGCCGTCGGCGGCCAGAGACTGGAAGGGGCTGTTCGAGGCCTCGGTGCCGGAGCACTCCGCCCGCACGCGACCGGTGAGCGTGATGGAGACTTGGTGGCTCGTAAGCTCGCGCCGCAAGCGCCACGAACCGCAGCGATTCAGGACATCGGCACGCAACTGTGGATCCTTGATGAGTGTGCAGCGCTGCAGCTGCTGCCAAACCCAGTCGATTTCGGCCTGACTGAATTCACGGTCATGTGACGTGGCCATATTCCCACCGGTAATGCGCAGCATGCAGGCGGCGGCGTTCGACAGGGCGTTCTCCGTGTAGTAGTGCGGGTAGGTCGAGAAGTCGAAGAGTTCGAACAGCCCGGCAAAGCCGCGTCGCTCGTCGAGATAGCGGCGGACCTCCGGGAAGAGCGCGTACCACTTCTCGAAGAACTCCTCGGCGAGTTCACGGGTGAACGCTACGCCGTAGTTCTGGCGGGCGTAATCCAAGAAACCGGTTACACCCATGCCGCCGGGAATGCCAAAGTTGACCGCCTTGGCTTGCTGGCGCTCTTTTTTGGTGACCGAGTCGGGATCCTTGCCCAAGATGCGCGCGGCTACCAGCTGGTGCGGATCCCCGCCGGCGTTCAGTAAATCCCGCAGGGCAGACGCCCCGTAGAGTTGGAAGCAAATTTCCGCCAGCGCCACCATCTCGATGCACTTGTAGTCGCCGGCGAGCAGCATATAGCCGGGCGCGGCCACGATGCACTCCCGCACGCCACCTTCGCGCGGGAGTTGTTGAAGATTCGGGCTGCTGCAGAGTGCCCGACCGGAAACTGCCAGGCTATACCGCGGATGGAGACGCCCACCGGACTCGGCGAGCTTCTTGATCACGCCGGTCACCTTGTGCTGCCCCTTGTATTCAAGGAAGGCCGCAACGAACGGCTCGTCCTTCACGCTGGCCAGCTGGTCATCGCTCTGTGTGATGCGGCCATCCTTCGTGCGCAGCAGCCGCACACCACGCTTGTCCTCAATGGCTTTCATCAGGCGGTCGAACACGGCCATATTGCCCTTGGCACCCGGCACGTATCCGAAGGGGGTCAGCACCGCGACCGCCTGCTGCTCCAGCACCTGGACTTCCGCGAGGCGCCTCTGGGCGCGTGGCACGTCAACGCCCGCACCGAGACGCTCGATACGGTAGGTCGCCCAGGCACCCAGCAGTTGCGTGTCGTGGGTGAGGAGGCCGGGCACCTTGTACTGGTCTGCCAGCGCGCGGGCCTTGGCCTCGAGTTGGGCGCCGAGCAGGCAGGTCGCGATCGCATCCATGGCGAGGTACTGGAGGCTGGCGCCCTCAATCTGGCGAAGATCCACCCGGCCGTCCTGGAGGAAGCGGCCGAAATCCAGGCGCGTATCGGATTCCTTGTCGAGCGGCTGGCCCAGCAGCGTTGCCGAGAGCAGCCCCAAGTTGTACTTCTGCGGCAGTTGGCCCTTGCGGCCGAGCTCCAGCAGCCGGTAGAGGATCTGCACATCGAGCACCAAACCCTGCCGGACGAGCGGCAGGTAGTCGAAGCTGCAGGCCTTGGCCACCACGTCGAGGTCGAACGGCGCGTTGCAGAAGTACTGCTCGCTGTCGGCGTGGGCGGCGCAGAAGGCACCGAGGTGCTCGGGCGTGATGAAGTACACCGCGTTGCCGTCGAACGCCGCGCCCAACACGAAGGTCGGGACCTCGTGGCCAACGATCAGGGTGGTCTCCGTGTCGAATCCGAAGACTGGTCCGATGCAGCCATCGCCGGGCAGCCACTCGCGGCATGGATAAGTGTGACCGGCGAATGTGGCCGGCGGTAGGTTTAGGTTTGTCGGGTCTGTCGGGTTTGTCGGAATGGCGGTCGCGGGCTCAAATCCTTGAGAAATGGCGGGCGCGGGTTGGTTTGTCGGGTTTGTCGGTAGGCCGGGAGAGAAAGGAGGAGGAAGAAGGGCTGGAGAGGGTGGAAGAGTATTAATAAAAGAAGAAGAAAGTCTATTTTCTTGATTATCTCCTTCTGTACCACCTCCATCTCCCTCGCTTTTTTTCTCTCCCCCCACCGACAAACCCGACAAACCCGACAAACCTGCCGGATTGCGCAACCGCTCCAGTTCCAACATCAATTCCGCTACGGTTTTCATGGTGCTCCTCATCTTCACGCCGCGGCTGACTGCGGGATCGCCACGCCGCTCGTCCCTGCCGGCGGGTTCGGGTGCAATTGGAACACGACGTGTGGTCGCGCCTTGGCGCCTTTTACGGGCAGCTCGATGCGTCGCATCCAGCCTTTCGTCGCGAGGAGGTCGAGCACCTTCTCGGCCTCCTCGGTGGAAGTGATGCCGGCCCAGCCGTAACGCGCCACATCCCGGGGCTTCACGCCCACGAGCTCCTCACCGAGGTCTGCCCGCCTCCAGTCCACAAGTTGGGTACGGCGCCCGTCCAGCATGGTCCACAAAGCCTGGGCCTTGGCTGCCAGAGGACTGCTGCCCATCGCCCCGAAGGCGCGCAGCGCGTGCGAGCGTAGGCAGGTGATGATGGCCAGTGCGGCAACGATGTCTTCTTCGCCGATCGCATCAAGGGGGGCCTGCTCCGCCGAGAAGTGACGCAGAGCCCTGAGCAACAGGGCGACGCGGACGACGTGCTCCACCTCCTTACCCAAGTAGTGTTCGATGTTGGCGTTGGGCTGCTCCCGGCGTCGGCGTTGGATCTCGATGCCACGCTCGGCGTGGTAGGAGCGCCAGCACTCGAACGCACGGGGTGTCAACGGCAGCACCAGGGGTTCTTCCCGATACCGCGCGCGTAGAGCATACAGGGCGCGGACTGCTTGTGCGTAATTCTCCGCCACGTCCGCCGGAATGCTTTCGGTGGGATAATCGAGGTTTGTCTCGGTCGTTGTGGCAAACAGAAACCGGCCGAGGAAGCCGCTGCTGGTCAGCGCGCCGTTCTGGCCGAGCTGTGTGAGAATGTCCGGCTGCACGGCCAGGCAAACGGTCAGCACACCGTTGTTGATCACGATCGCGGGTTTGTCCTTGTTTGCGCGATCGACGCGGATCTGGTCGTGGCCGGAGTGACCTTTCAGGTAAAGGTCGATGTCCGGGTTCCTCTCCGTGTATTTCCCGCCCGCGACAGCTATGGCTTTGCGACCATCGGAGGATAAAACGGCGTTACAGCCACCCATGGCCTCCATCTGCCGGGCCAGCGCCTCGCTCGTCACGTCATCACAGAACAGGCGCGGTTCCGCCGGCTCGGCTGCGATGACTTTCTGGAGCTCTTCAGCCTGAGCCCGCACCACCTCTTGGGCTGCGGCATCGCTTTCCCCGGCGAGTTTTCTCTTGAGCTCGGCCAGTTTTAGTTTGGCTACCTCGGCGTTCAGCTCCCACTTCTGGCGCCGCTGTTGGTAGTCAACGCGGAGCTCGCGCTCGATCTCAACGAGCGGAGCCTGCAACGCGTTGAACACCGGGGTCTTTTTGCTTGCCGGCGGCGCGATGACCATGCCGTACAGGTTGGCAAACTGCTCGTGGCCGTCCTTGATGCGCGCCTTGAGCGCCTTGCCTACGGCCGTGGCGAGGATGCATAGCATTGGCGGCCCGACCAACGCATCCTCGACGCCGATGGTGCGCACGATGGCCTCGCCCATGGCGTGTATCTCTGCCGGTAGTACTGCCCACGGCCAAGGTTGCACGGGGAGTGCGGCGTCGCTCAACGGTTGAGGAGGACCCCACGGCTCAATCTCCTTCGCGGTGAAACGGCTGCCGCCCTCAGTGATGCGCGCGTGGTTGGCGATCTCGTTGCGTAGGCGTTCCATCCCGCCATTGGGGTGGAGCAGAAAGTCGTCGAGGCCGGTCTTCTGCTCGCCGAGCCGCGGAAGTACAACGAGCTGCAGTTTGACTTCATACTGACTCAGCGCAGTTGCAAAACTACGGGTAGCATCGCTGAAGTCGGGATTGTTGGAGGCATCGCTGTCGAAGATGACCGTCCACGTTTCGCCCTTGCGCACGTAAGGCTTCAATTCGGACAGTAGATCCCCCGACGGCGCCTTCCAGCCCCACGGGCCGATGATGCCTATGGTTGGAAGGTCCTTATGCGAGGCGCAGACCGCTTTCTTTTCGCCTTCTGTCAGCGTCACCGGTTTATTCCATTCAATGGCGGCGTGTACTTGGGCAGTGATGTACGCATGCTGCCCAGCCTCGCGCGGTGACAGGTATTTCGCCG
This sequence comes from uncultured Lentisphaerota bacterium, assembly GCA_903896925.1. Lineage (GTDB taxonomy): Bacteria > Verrucomicrobiota > Kiritimatiellia > CAIQIC01 > CAIQIC01 > DP16D-bin41. The sequence continues at coordinate 8,045 of CAITZM010000134.1, forward strand.
AAGACTTGCGGGCGTCTGCGCCAGTCAGTTCGACCTGTCGTTCCAGTTTGGCCCTAACAAACGGCCGACCATCGGGCGTCAGCATCGGTTGGTTATTTTCTGGATCGAAGTACGGGATGGCGTAGGCTGACGGCCCGTTGGGAGGGCTGAAGCCGAGCAGCCTGGCGCACTCGTCGGGAGTCACGGGGTGGATGCCCAGCTCAGCCGCCTGTTCCGGCGTGATGCCGGACTTGGCGAGGTCAGCGGTCATCCAGCCAGGGAAGGCTGGTGCTGTGATGGGCACGGTCATACGGCTCCTTTGTCGCTAGATACGGAAGCCGTTGTCGGATGTCTGGGAGCAGTGCAACGCGGTATATTTTGATGTGACAGTACGATGTGCCGGCTGAAGGTTTTCCATAAATCCACTTCACTCATAGACAGCGTTGTGTCCACGACAAGCCCCCAAAGAAAGTCAAGGCGTTCAGTATCGGATGATGGAGCCCACGCCGCTTCGAGCGCGGAATAGGTTCTTTCTTCCTGGCCGTTGCCCTCGTTTGAGCTCGACAGTGTCTCGGCCGTTGATGGTGGAGGCACCGTGGGGAGCGTTTTTGCGCGGTCGCTTTGCTTCTGCGATGGGTTCTTCCTCTTATTGACCGCCGTCTCAACGTCACGAGCTGTTACGTCACGTGCTTCGGCCTTGGCTGTGGTCTGGGCTTCCTGCCACGCCGAGGACCGCTCAGTCTTTGGCAGTTTTGTTAGCGGACGGGCTTGAGCTTCAGTGGTCGGTTTGTCGCCAATTGGCGGCAAATCTTCAACCACGCTAGCGGCTGCCATCAAACGGAAGGCGTACGCCTTTTTTATATTCCAGCGCGCGGCGCAATAGGCCTCGAAGGTCTTGAACTCCCCACGGTAGAGCTTGGTATCGCGGATCCATACCAAAGCCTTGCCTACTTCGATGAACGTTGCCAGTCCGGCCCGAATGGTCGCTTCAACGTTCGCGAGTTCGGCTTGCTCCTGTGCCGATAGCTTGGTGCTTTCGGCTGGTGTCGCGGCATTGGCCGTCACCGGCTGCGATTGGACTTTCACGGTGTCCTCCCACGCAAGTTGACGGCCTGAGCTTCTGGCGACGTGGCGTTTTTCACTGTGCTCGGACCGGCGGCACCACCCTCGGCACTCAACCGCTCGAGATCCGCCCTTACCCAGCGCTTCTGTCCGGCGATCTGGACAGGGCGCAGGATGCCCAGCCGAGACCACCGGAATATCGTCGGCTTCGAGACTGAAGCCAAACGTGCAGCTGCCGCTGCATTCAACAACATCGGGGTTTCTTCGGAGGCCCCGATGATTGGCGCGGCTTCCGCGCCTTCCAGCATGGCGAGGGCTCGGCGCCGATCACAGGCCTCGGCGGCACCCCAAGCAACGACCATCTTCTCTAACGTTACGGCACGACTCATGTTTCCCTTCTGCGGGAAACTTCCGGGCGACAGCCACACGGCAACTTCGCAAAACCTACGTCGTCCAGAAGCAACCCACACGTAGCCTCATGGCGGGAACATGTTGCGCAGGGTCAAATATTTCTGTCGCGTGTGTTATGGCGAGAAATCGTTAAAACGCCCGTAAATAAAGGGAAAAATAATTCACATTTTTTCTGGGTCAGAAGGTCAAATCAAAATTGATTTCACCTTTGGTTGCCCAATCAGTTTGATTGGGCGAGGCGAACGTCCCGGATTGAAATGGCGGACCCTTATGTGCCCAGTGGTGTGTATCGATGATCCTGGTAGAAGCGGATGGAACCTCCGCGCTGGCAGACTACGCAAAATGAAGGGTAGAATTTACGATCTCAATATGCGCTTAATCGAACTCAAACTTGTGTTGTTGTCTTTGCTTAGCGTACCTATAATATCAATGGAATATTTTTTGGGTCGCTCGGCTTTCATTCTCTTATAGTCGGCTTTGATCTGATCCTTTTTATCCCAGACCTTGGTCTTGCAGCGTACGCCCCGAGGTGCTCCCGTCTTTTCGCTTCTCAGGACTTGACGCCGAGTGACGCAGGCCATCCAAAGATGATTTCCGTCTGCTGAACATACACAGTGTCCCACGTCACGCCCATCTTCATCAAAAAGCTGCAGATAGCTCCGCGGGGGCCGACAATCGGGCCAGCGTTCAAGCTCTACATCATAGGGACATTGGTCATGCTCTATCAGCTTAAGAACGATGCGCATAATGGGCATGCTAGCTGCCACAGCTGGCGATAAATCGAGTTCGAATGGGCTTTCGTCGCTTCGAGAATTCGCAGTTCCGGGCGGTCTGTTCTGTTTATTTTGAGTGCTTATCACGCGCGTGACGGCTTTAAATGCTTCAGTCGACCAGGCCTCAACATCGGCGGGTTTTATCTCTTGGGGTCGTGGGCGTTTACATATGCGCCAGTTGGAAATGTTGATGGTGAGGTCGGGTGGATCATTCGCCGATGCTTTGAGCCAAGTTCTGAAGTAAAAGGAGATGCCATCACTCCGTTGCTCGAACTTGTGCTTCCACCTCGGTCGTATTTTATGTGTTGTTAGGTACATGTAGCACCTCATGAGGCTGGCAGCAGGCCTGGTAGTCCCGCCACAGCCTGACGCTTCTGGTCCATATCCGTGTGGGTGTAAATTTCTGTCATTGCTGGCGAGCCGTGTCCGACCAAGCTCTGCAAGACATGCTGCGGTGTTCCGGCTGCAGCACAAATGCTCACGAACGAATGCCTCAGGGAGTGGAAGCCTACTTTGACTACTACACGTTTACGGCCGCGGATTTTCTCGGTGGTCGTGATCCCCGCGGCTACAAAGAGAGTTTGAAATTTTCGGGAGACGCTCGTGCGATTGTGCTGATATTGCGCGGCTTCTTTCGGAAAAACGAAGACTTCTTTCCTGCTTGTGATCCGCTGGTTGCGTAAGAATTGTGCCAGCGGTGCCGCAATTGGAATCTGTACCCGCTTTCTCTTGTAAGCGGTCTTGCCGGGCATCACGTCCAACACGTTGCGTTTCAGGTCAACAGAAGACCATCGCAACTGGACCGCATCGCCAAGCCGCAGCCCTGTAAGCAGGCCGACCAGGATGAGGCCGCGCATGTTGCCTTGGGCTAATTCGCCAACACTCTTGAGCTCCTTGGCTGTTAAGGCCCGTCGACTCTCCTGCTGGATCTCAGGCACAACAACGTCTTTCCACGGATTCTCAACCAGACCTGCCTGAATGCGCAATCGAGCGAACAGACTCCGCAGGAATTTCAGTTGCCCGGCCGTCGTACGACTGGCGAGACCTTCACTGTAAAGATCAGCGGCATATCGCTGAGCTTGTGCAGGAGTGACCTCGGAAAGGTGCTGGATCGGCGCTGCCTTGGCCCATTTTTGAAATCGGGTCCAAGCTGGGCGATAACTCTCTATCGTTCCGTCAGATGGTTGCCGTTTCTTTGGCGAGGCCAGCCAGGCATCCCATGCATCCTCGAGCGTGATGCGGTCGGGAGTGCCTGCCAGCAGAGCGGCGGCCGATCGTTGTCTTTGGGCCTTTAATTCAGCCAGCTTTTGGGTATCTCCAGCCGCAGCAACTTCTTCATGCGTGAAAGCGGCCAGGAGGGATGCCATCGCATCGGGTATGGCGGTTTTACCGTGTGCGTCTGCTATGGTGCGCTTAAGCACTGCCTCGGCTCTGCGGCGATCACCCGTGTGCGTGCTGCACCAGACGTCCTTGCCATCCTTTTGGTATCTGGCGTACCAGACCTTTCCTCGCATGATTAGCTGCGCCATATACGTCTCCGGTTCTTTTGCGCTCGCCATGGATCATACACGCTCAGAGACGCAGGTACAACGGGAATGACGTAGCAACGGCTGTAGCAAAAAGGTGGAGCGGGTAGGTTTTTAAGGGGTTGTGTGTAGCGTAAGTTATTATGGTGGCAGGGGAAGGAGTCGAACCTTCGAAGCCGTGAGGCGTCAGATTTACAGTCTGATGCGTTTGACCACTTCGCTACCCTGCCGTAGGGCGCGGTTTTTCTAGCACAGCACCGGGCGCTTGGCAAGATTCCATGTCGCAGGGGTAGGGGCCCTGTCTTGCGGCACTCCTGTGTCCCTGGGGCTACGCAGGGCGGAGGGCCTTTAGGCTTTCTTCGTTGCTTTGCGCGGCTTCACCACAAAAGCCGCCACTTTTTCGGCCAGCGCCAGTGGCACGCTGATGTCGAGATGGGCGAAATTTTCGTCGTAGCGTTCGGACAGCATCTGGCCCTGATGGCGCAAGGCGGCGATCAGCGCCGCCTCGTGCAGCGGCACGCGCAGCTTGAGCTGCTGCCGCTCGCGCAGGAGGCAGTCGGCGGCCAGGTGCAGGAGGTCCTCCAGTCCCGCGCCGCTCAGCGCGGACACCGCCGCCACGCGCGGCAGGCGCGCCGTCAGGCGCGCCACCTGCGCGGCGGCCCCGGGCTGGTCGATCTTGTTCAGGACGTAGATCATCGGCTTGTCGTGCACGCCGAGCGTGGCCAGCACGCGGTCGACGGCCTCGATCTGCTCGTCCACGCGCGGGTGCGAGACATCCACGACATGCATCAGCACGTCGGCCTGGACCACCTCCTCGAGCGTCGCCTGGAAGGCCTCGACGAGGTGATGCGGCAGCTTGCGGATGAAGCCGACCGTGTCGGTGAGGAGCGCGGACCGTTTGCCCGGCAGCATCAGCTTGCGGGTGGTCGGGTCGAGCGTGGCGAAGAGCCGGTCATCGGCAAACACGTCCGCACCGGTGAGCTTGTTGAGCAAGGTGGACTTGCCGGCGTTGGTGTAGCCGACGAGCGCGAACAGCGCCCAGCCCTGCCGCTGGCGGCTGCGGCGCAATTCGGCGCGGCGGCGGCGGACCTCCTCGAGATCGCGGCGGATTTGCGTGATGTTTTCCTGCAGTCGGCGGCGGTCCAGCTCGATCTGCCGCTCGCCGGGGCCGCGCAGGCCGATGCCGCCCTTCTGCTGGCCGAAGGCCGTCGCCTCCTGGCGCAGGCGCGGCAGCATGTAGTCCGCCTGCGCGAGTTCCACCTGCAGCCGGCCCTCGCGCGTCCGGGCGCGCTGCGCAAAAATGTCCAGGATCATCTGCGTCCGGTCGATCACCTTGACGCCGAACACCTTCTCCAGGTTGCGGCCCTGGACCGGCGTGAGGTCGTCGTCGAAGACGATCAGGACGGCGTTCTGCTCACGGGCCTGCGCCGCCAGCTCGGCGGCCTTGCCGCTACCGATGAACGTGGCCGGATGCGGCCGGTCCAGCTTGCAGACGACGCGCGCGGCGATGTCCGCGCCGGCGGAATCGGCCAGCAGCGCCAGCTCGTCCATGGAATCCTGCACCGCCCACGCGTGCTGGCGCTGCAGCTGGACGCCGATGAGCAGCGCGACTTCGCGGGCCGGTTTAGTAGGCAAGAGCGGACGGGCCATGGTCACTCCAAATCTTTCGGACGTTCGCGGCGACGGCGGCGGGAGGCGCATCGGCGGCGACCCACGCGACGGCCGACTGGTGTTTGAACCACGTCAGCTGCCGCTTGGCGAGCTGGCGGGTGCGGATGGCGATGCGTTCGCGCGCGGCTTGTTCCGTGAGCCCGCCATCGAGCACGGCAAACGCCTCGGCGTAGCCGATCGCCTGCTGCGCGCTGGCGGACAGCTGCGGAAATTGTCCGCGCAACTGCCGCGCTTCTTCGAGTAGTCCTTGGTCAAACATCGCCGCCACTCTACTCTCGATCCGTTGCCAGAGCAACGGGGCTGGGAGGGTGAGGCAGGCCGGCGCGGCGGTTGGTTCCAAGGCTTGGCCGCCGGGTGCGGCGCTGTCCACGGGGCTTGGAGGCGCGCGCACGAGTTCCACGGCGCGGATCAGGCGGCGCGGGTTCTGCCGGTCGGATTCGGTCAGCGCGGCGAAGCGCGCGGCGTCGAGTTGTTGCAACTGCGTCTGCAATTCGGCGAGGCTCATTTTTTCCGCCGCGGCGCGCCAGACGGGATCGGCGGAGGGCTGCGCGGTCAGGCCGGTCAGCAGCCATTTGACGTAGAGGCCGGTGCCGCCGACGACGAGCACCGGGCGGCCGGCGGCGCGGGCGCGCTCCAGAAAGTGCTGCGCGTGGTCGAGCCAGGCGGCCACGTCGAAGGTCGCGCCGGGTTCCACGAGGTCGAGTCCGCCGTAGCCGAAGCGCGCGCGCTCGGCGGCGGTCGGCTTGGCGGTGCCGATATCCATGCCGCGATAGACCAGCATCGCGTCGGCGGAGAGGATGACGGCGTTCAGGTCCGCGGCAAGCAGGTGCGCGACGGCGGTCTTGCCGGTGGCCGTCGGACCACACAGCACGTACGCTTCATGATGCACGGCGCACATCGGCGGCCGCCTTGGCGTGGGCCTCGCTCAGCGGATGGCCGGCGATCCAGAGCGACGAGAGCATGTAGAGCATGACGCCGACGCAGATCGCGGAGTCGGCCACGTTGAACGAGGGCCAGTGGTGGGTGTACCAGTGGAAATCGAGGAAGTCGGTCACGTAGCCGAGCTTGAGGCGGTCGAAGACATTGCCGAGGATGCCGCCGGCGAGCAGGCCGAGCGCGATCCGGTGCTCCCACGTGTTGCCGAGGAACGCGCGGCGGAAGATCACCATCAGTACGAGCACGACGATGGAGAGCAGGGCGAGCCAGACGTTGTGGCCGCCGAACATGCCCCAGGCCGCACCGGTGTTACGCAGATAGGTCAGGTGGAAGAACGATTCGAGCACGGTCCGCGATTCGCCGAGGGCGAAGGTTTCGCGCACCCATTGTTTGCTCGCCTGGTCGGCCACAGCGATCAGCAATGCCAGCAGCCATACACGCATGAGTGGGTTTCCCGGGCGACCGCGTCAGACTTCGGCTTCGACCGTCTGGGAGATGGTTTTTCCGAAGGCGCGGAAATGCGGCCGGCCCTTTTCCTGTTCCGACTGGCACTTGATGCAGAGCTTGGCGAACGGCTGCGCCTTGAGGCGCGGCTTGGCGATCATCTCTCTGCACTTTTCGCACGCGCCATAGACGCCCATCTGGAGGCGGCGTAGGGCGTCGTCAATCTCGTAGATCGCATCCTGCTCGCTGCTGACGAGGTTGAGGGCGAACTCGCGGTCAAAATTATCGGTGCCGTGGTCGGCCATGTGAAAGCTGTAGCTGGAGAGATCGCCCGAGGACTCGCGCTGCGAGCGGTTGAGGTTGTCGCCGGCGAGGAAGGCGATTTCGTCCACGACCCGGTCGCGCAGTTTCTGGAGGCTCTCGCGGAATTCCTTGACCTCGGCCGCCGGCCAGCGCACGCGCTTGGGCTGATCGACCTGATCCGCGGGGGTGATCTTGGAGTCCTGCGCGGTGGGTTGGGCCTTCACGGCCGGCCGGGCGCTTTTCTTGACAGGCGCGGCCTTTTTAACCGCCTGCTTGGCCGTCTTGACCACCGGCTGCTTGACAATTTTCTTGGCCATGATGCTGCTCCTGACTATGCCGCCCACCCATGCAAACCGACACGCCGGACGACAAGAGCGGGGCTTTTACCAGAACCCCTCCAGTGTGTCAAATATAGTAAGCCTTTTCTGGTCGGAAACCAAGTCCTGCACCAGTACCTTTTCAGGGCCAGGCTGGCGGTGCGTTGCCCCCCATTGGATGGCCTGGGACCTGCAGGGCCCTGGCGGTGACTGTGCTCCCTGTTCCTCCAGCTTGCAGCAACAGCGCCGCGGTGCCGATGTGTGTGCTTGTAATCGTCAGCGCTTTCCTCATATTTAGCGCTTGCGCCGTGCCCGCGATGCGTGGGCCGGCCTCCCGAGAGCACTATGGCACGCAAGGAACTACTGCAGCAGAAGGCGGGCGCCCGGCCGGTGCCGGCGCGGACCGCACCCGGTTGGCTGCGCGGCTTCGTCTGGGTTCTCTTGGGCGTGGCCGCGCTGCTCGCCCTCTGGGCGTTGAGCCTGATGGGCGGGCGCGAAGGCGAGATCATGCGCTATGCGGCGCAGGGCTGGGACAAGGCGCAGGTGCTGAACACGAACCTGACGTTCGACACGCGCCTGGCGGCGGAAGGGCTCGGGGCCTTCGGCAACGGCGTGCGCCCGCTCACCGAGGCCGAGGTCATCGTGGCCAACAAGATCCGCGCCCTCTGGCATGCGGCCTTCATGGCGCTCTGCGCCGGCGGCTTCGGCTGGCTCTTTGTGCTGGCCCGCCCGCAACGGAGCCGGGTGTATGAGTGGGCGAAGTGGGGCCTCGTGGCCCTCGTGGCGTGCGATGCCTGGATGCTGTCGCGGTTCTACGTCAAGACCATGCCTCTGTCCTCGCTCGGCGAGAATGCCGTCATCACCCTGCTGAAGCAGGACCTGCCCGAGCACCGGGTGGCGCTTGTCTCGCAGGACAGCTTTTATAATTGGTGGCTGACCTACGTCTTCCCCTATCACGGCATCCAGTCGGTCAATATCACGCAGATGCCGCGCATGCCAACCGACTACAAGAATTTCCTGGGCACCGTCGGGCGCAATCCGGTCCGGTTCTGGCAGCTCGCGTCCGTGGGCTATGTGCTCGCGCCGGTGCCTGTCTGGAACCAACTGCAGCGCGACCCGGTGCTGCGCGATGCGTTCGAACTGCGCCTTGCCTACAACGTGGAGCCCGCCGCGGACGGCATGGGTGTAACGGTGATCCCGGCGCTGACGGCGCAGGCCGGCCAGCATGTCGTCCTGCATTTCAAGCAACCCGGCCCGCGCTACGCGCTCTTCGCGGGCGCGGAGGTCTGCGCCGACCAGGAGGCGCTGCGCCGGCTGGCCGATCCCGCCACGGCACCCTTCCAGAAAGTCCTGCTGGCGCCGGAATGTGCGGCGCAGGTGCCGCCGCTGACCGGCCAGGGTGTCGCGGGCAAGGTCGAGTCGCTGGGCTACCGCTCCGGCCTGTTCCACCTCAAGACGACGCATCCGCAGCCCGCCCTGCTGCGCATCGCGGAGAAGTTCGATCCGGACTGGAAGGCGTGGCTGGACGGTCAGCCCGTGCCCCTGCTGCGCGTGGATTACCTCTTCCAAGGGGTGTCCGTGCCGGCCGGCACGCATGACGTGCTGATCAAATATGCGCCGGCCCGCTGGCCATTCTACGTCCAACTGACCGGCCTGTGTGCCTTCCTGCTCACGGCGCTCTGGCTGCTCGTGCAGACCCTCCGGCGCCCCGGACGGACAGAGCCGGCGCCCGCGCCGACTGGGTGATGCGTGACCGAGATGCTTCCAGCCCAGCCGCTGCTCAGCGTGGTGATTCCGACGCTCGGCCGCGCGATCCTCGTGCAGACGCTGTCGTCGCTCGTGCGCACGACCGACGCCGCGCGGCTGGAGATCATCGTCGCCGGCAAGATTCCCGACCCCGCGGTCGCCGCCGCGGTCGCGGACTTGCAGGCACAGCACCCGCAAATCCAGCACCTGCCGATCAGCTTCCCCAAGGGCGATTCGAGCGAAAAGAAGAATGCCGGCTGGCGCGCCGCGCGTGCCGGGGTGGTCGCCTTCCTTGATGACGATGTGATCGTCGAGGCCGACTGGCCGCAGCGCATCCTGGAACCCTTCCGCGACGCGCAGGTCGGCCTCGTCAGCGGCCCGAGCCTGGTGCCGGACACGTTGCCGCTGATGGCGCGGCTGGCCGGCGTGACGCTCGCCTCGAAGGCGGCCGGCTACGTGGCCGAGCGCTACACGGCCGAACGGGCCGAAAACTTTGCCGCCAAATGGTCGAACCTGATCGGCTGCAACATGGCCTTCCGCAAAAACGTTATCGAAAAAATCGGCGGCTTCGATGTCGCGTTCTGGCCCGGCGAGGAGATGCTCGCCGCGTTCCGCGCGACGCAGGCTGGCCATACCCTGGTCTTCGCGCCGGGCGCCGCCTTGCAGCATTTCCCGCGCGCCACCTTCCGCGGCTTCCTCCGGCAGATGCATGGCTACGGGGCCACGCGTATCCGCCTGATCCGCGCCGGCGTCGAGCGCGAGTGGACCACGCTGATCCCCGCCGTGTGGGTCGCCTCGCTCCTGCTGCTCGGCCTCGCCGCGCCTTTCACGCGCTGGGCTCTGTGGCTGCTCGGCGCCGACCTCGCGCTCTATCTGCTCGCCGCCCTCGCTGTCACGCTCCTCAAGTTGCGTGAGACCGGTCGCGCCTGCGACGCGCTGATCTTCTTCCTCATCCCCTGTATGCACCTGGCCTACGGCTGGGCCGAATGGGTGGAATACTTCCGGCCCAACGCCGACCTGGGCCTCAATAAAAAGGAGTCGTCATGCAAGCCGTGATCCTCTGTGGCGGCAAGGGCACGCGCCTGAGCACGCTCTTTGCCGACCGCCCCAAGGTGCTCGTGCCGGTCGCCGGTCGCCCGTTTCTCGCGTGGCAACTGGACTGGCTCGCGCGCGGGGGCGTCACGGCGGTCCACCTCGCTGCCGGGCATCTGGCTGATGTGCTCGGGCAGTGGTTGCAGGAACAGGCGAGAGGACAGAAGTCAGAGGGCAGAAGTCAGAGGACAGAAGGCGAAGCAGAGGTTTCAGGTTTCCAAATTCAGATTGCAGGCTTCAGTCTGCGCTGCACGCTGTCCACCGAACCGGCCCCGCTGGGCACCGGTGGCGGTCTCAAGTATGTCGAACCGCACCTGTGTTCCGATCCGTTCCTGGTTTTGAATGGCGACAGCCTGATGCCGCGGCTCGACTTCCGGGCCCTGGCCCAAGCCCACGCCGTTTTTTCCCGGCCGTGGAAAACCACCGGCGCCGCCACGCTCGCCGTCACGCGCATCGCCGAGGCCGGCCGCTACGGCACGGTCGAGTTCGACGCCGCGCACCGCATCACCGCTTTCCGGGAGAAGGCCAGCCGCACCGAGGGGTGCATCAACGGGGGCGTGTACCTGATGGACCGCGGGCTGCTCGCCGCCATCGAGCCGGGGAAGAACATTTCCATCGAAACGGACACGTTCCCGGCGCTGGCCACGGCCGGCCGGCTGCAGGCCGTGGAATTCCCGCAGCCGCTGCTCGACATGGGCACGCCGGAAGGCATCCGCGCCATGGAGGAGTTTCTGGGGCGGTCCGCGTGAGGCCGGTCAGAGGTTGCCGTAGCAGACATGCAGCAGCAGCGCGGTGACGATACCGAGCAGCATCCCGGCGAAGACTTCCATTGGCGTATGCCCGAGCAGTTCGGCCAGCTTGTGCGGCGGCAGGCGGTGCTGCGTGCGGAGCGCATCCACGATCTGGTTGAGAATGCGCGCCTGCTGGCCCGCCGCGTGACGCACGCCCTGCGCATCGTACATGATCACGAAGGTGACCAGCACCACCACGGCGAAGAGCGTGCTGCCGAGGCCCTCGCGCATGCCGACCGAGGTGGCCACCGCGCACGCGGCCGCCGTATGCGAGCTGGGCATGCCCCCGGGGCTGTAGAGGAAGTGGAAGTCGAACTTGTGCGTTCGCACCGTGTTGGCCGCCACCTTGAACGATTGCGCCGCGATCCAGGCAATCACCCCCGCCAGGAAGGTCAGGTTATGGAGCAGTGACAGGTTCATGGAGCCTCAAGGCGCAGCGGGCTCCACCGGTTGGCTTTTGAATTTCTCCAGCGCCTGGTCCATGCGCCGCAGGACGCGGGCCTGGCCGAGGACCTCCAGCATGTGGAACAGGCTCGGGCCGACGGCGGTGCCGGAAACCGCGACGCGCACCGGATGCACGAGGTCGCCCATGCCCAGGCCGCGCGCCGCCGCCAGCTCGCGCAGCGCCGCCTCGACCGCCGCCGCGGAAAAATCCGGCAGCGCCGCATAGGCCGCGCGCGTCGCCGCCAGCAGTTCCAGCGCGCCGGGCTTGCGCAGCCGCTTCTGCACGCTCTTCTCGTCGAACGGGAAATCCTCGGTGAAGAAGTAGCCTGCGTCGGCGATGTCCGTGAACAGCTTGATGCGTTCCGCCATGGAGTCGAGCACGCGGCCGAGGTAGTCCGCCGGCAGCGCATCGTTCCACAGCCCGCGCGCCTGCAGCACGGCGCGGCACGCCGCCTCGCGCTCCTCGCGCGGCAGGGCGCGCATATACTCGCCGTTCATCCAGAGCAGTTTCACAAGGTCGAACTGCGCCGCCGAGGATTGCACGCGGTCGAAGGTGAACAGCCGCGCCATCTCGTCGCGGCCCATCAGCTCGCGGTCGCCGCCGGGCGACCAGCCGAGCAGCGCGAGGAAGTTGAAGAGCGCCTCCGGCAGGTAGCCCTTGTCGCGGAAATCGCCCACATAGGCCGCGCCGTCGCGCTTGCTGTAGGGCTTGCCCTGCGCGTTGACGATCATCGGCAGGTGGGCGTACTTCGGCGGCGTCGCGCCCAGCGCGCGGAACAGCGCCACGTGCCGGTAGGTGTTCTCCACGTGGTCATCGCCGCGGATGATGTGCGTGATGTGCATGTGGATGTCGTCCACCACGTTCGCGAGGTGGAAGACCGGCGTGCCGTCAGAGCGGACGATGACGAAGTCCTTCATGTCGGCGGCCTGCTTCGTCAGGGTGCCCTTGATCTCGTCGTGGAAGCACATCTCCGTGCCCGGCATGCGGAAGAGGATGCACTCGCCCTTGCCGGTGCCGCCCTTGTCCTCCTTGTAGGCGTGGCCGGCCTGCAGCAGTTGCTCGGCGGCGGCGAGGTGCGCGGCGGTCTGCGTGGATTGGTAGAGCGGTTCCTCGTCCCACTGCAGGCCGAGCCAGGTCATGGCGTCGAGCACCGCCTGCACCGCGGCGGGCGTCGAGCGCGCGCGGTCGGTGTCCTCGATGCGCAGCAGGAACTGGCCGCCCTCGTGCCGCGCGTATAGCCAGTTGTAGATCGCCGCGCGAATGTTGCCGATATGCACCTGCCCCGTGGGGCTGGGCGCGAAACGTGTCCGGACCGTCATGGGTGTTGTTCTCCGCGGCCTGTCCGGCCGCGGCGGCAGTCTATCCGCCTGTCCGGAGTTTTCCAAGGCTTGGAAAAAACAAGCGCCGGTTTCCAAGGTTTGGAAACCGGCGCTGTCTTCAAACGGCGCCGGGCGGGCGGCGGGCCGCCGCACGGCGCCCGGGGCTCAGGCGCGGGCCGCGGTGTAGAGCGCCTCGACCTTCTTCCAGTTGATCAGGCTCCAGAAGCCGCCGACGAAATCGGCGCGCCGGTTCTGGAACTTGAGGTAGTAGGCGTGCTCCCAGACGTCCACGACGAGGATCGGCTTGCCGCTCAGGTTGGCGACGCCGGCCATCAGCGGATTGTCATGGCCCGGGGTGGAGCCGATGGCGAGCTGGCCCTTGGCATCCACGAAGAGCCAGCCCCAGCCGGACGCGAACTGCGCGACGGCGGTGGCGTTGAACTTCTGCTGGAAGGCGGCGAAGTCGCCGAAGGTCTTGACGATGTCGGCGAGCAGTGCGCCGCCGGGCTGGCCGCCGGCGCCGGCCGCGAGCAGGTCCCAATACAGGTTGTGGTTCCACGTGCCGCCGGCATTGTTGCGGACCGCGGTGCGGATATCCTCCGGCACGGCCTTGAGATCCGTCATCAGGGTCTCGAGGCTCTTGCCGTGCAGCTCGGGATGCTTGTCGAGCGCGGCGTTGAGATTGTTCACGTAGGCCGCGTGATGCTTGTCATGGTGAAGGCGAACGGTCGCCTCGTCCATGAAAGGCTCGAGCGCATTGTAGGCGTAGGGCAGGTCCGGCAGTTTGATCGGCATGTTTTCTTCCTTTTGATTGATTGTTTTAACTCTTGTTAAAATACCCGACCTGCCCGCGCTGTCAAACACAGAGCGGAAATGTCGGTATCCGGAGGGGGGCTTTGCTGCAGAGGTCGCCGGTAAAGGACGGCCACTTCTGTAGCGGCGGTCTGCGACCGCCGTCGGCGGCCACAGGCCGCCGCTACAGCCAGCTTCGCAACCTGCGCTGCAACATGACGACATTCCCGCGTGAAGCTGGCCAGCCCGTACGCAAGATGAGGTTCGAGGGTATGTGTAGCCGGCATTGGTGATGCCGGAGTCACCGACCTCGGCTACAGCGAAGCCCAAGTGTAGTTGCGAAAACGGTAGGGCGACGCCTCTGGTGGAGCTGCAACGTCATCCTTCCTTAAATCATCAATCATCAATCGTAAATCATCAATTCTTCCGGCTTGCTTCCGGGCCGCCGGCTTTGCATCCTGCGCCGCGACGTTTTCGCGAGGAGCAACAGCATGAACCGACGAGGTGTGGCCATGGCGGTGACAAGTGCGGCAATGGTGCTGGCGGCAGGTTGCGCGACGTCGGGCGGCAAGCCCGAAACACGGCCGGGTCAGCATGAGCAGACCTTCGCGGCCAAGGTCACGGCGCAGGTCGAGCTCAAGTACCTGCTCTATCTGCCGGAGGAATACGGCAGCTCCAAGAAGAAGTGGCCGCTCATCCTGTTCCTGCACGGGGCGGGCGAACGCGGCGACGATGTCCAGCTCGTCGCCAAGCACGGGCCCCCGAAACTTGTCGCCGCAGGCAAGCAGTTCCCGTTCGTCATCGTCTCGCCGCAATGCCCGACGTGGGAGTGGTGGCCCAACGGCACGCAGGTCGCGGCGCTCGATGCGCTGCTGACCGACGTCGCGGCGCGCTATCGCATCGACAAGAACCGGATCTACCTGACCGGCCTGAGCATGGGTGGCTTTGGCACGTGGAAGCTGGCAACGGAATTTCCGGGCCGGTTTGCGGCCATCGCACCGGTTTGCGGCAAGGGCGATCCCGGCAAGGCGAACCTGATCAAGGATCTGCCGGCCTGGGTGTTCCACGGCGTGAAGGATCCCGTCGTGCCGGTCGCCCACTCCAAGGACATGGTGGCCGCGCTCAAACAGTGCGGCAGCGATGTGAAGCTGACCCTCTATCCCGAGGCCCAGCACGACTCCTGGACCGAGACCTACAACAACCCCGAACTGTACGACTGGTTTCTCCAGCACCAGCGCGGGGAGAAAAAATAGGCGCCGCTTTATCCTGTGTTATTTCCGCAGTTCCGCCGCGAGCTGGGCGTAGAGTTCTTCCAGGGCCTGCGGGATGACCTTGATATCGGCGAAGACGGGCATGAAATTCACGTCGCCCACCCAACGCGGCACCACGTGCATATGGATATGATCCCGCAGGCCGGCGCCGGCGGCGTGCCCCAGGTTCATGCCGATGTTGAAGCCGTGGGGGTGCATGGCTTGGCCGAGCACGGCGACCATCCTCGTCGCCAATTGCATCATTTCAGCGTGTTCTGCGGGCCGCAGGGCGGCCAGCTCGGCCACATGCCGGCGGGGCGCGACCATCAGGTGTCCGCCGTTGTAGGGGTAGCGGTTGAGGCAGACGAGGCAGGTCTTGCCGCGCACCAGCAGCAGGTTTTCGCGATCGTGCGCGCACGGCGCCTTGAGCATGGCACAGAGGAAACAGCCGGCGGGCTGGTGGGTGCTTTGGACATAGCGGATGCGCCACGGCGCCCAGAGGTGCTGGGTGCCCGGCACCGGGGCCCGCGGATCTAGGGACGAACGGCCAGGCGCAGACGGACAGGCATGGGCGGTCGCTTTCTTTTTCATAATTCTGCTCACAATCTTGACCGTTCAACTGCCGCCAAAGCTCCCGCCGTCTCTTGCCTGCCTTGGCCTGCTTGGCGCCATGGCGGTTGCTGTGTTCCCGCTTTCGAGGTTGCGCCGCATCGTGCAAGCGGGCTAAAGTCCGCGCGGATTATCTGCAAGGACCGGACTCATGGCGACAAAAAAACAGACGGACCCTGTGCCGGCGGGCAAAGCTTCCGGCAGCTTCTACCTCGTCCATGGCGAGGATGAGTTCCGGGTCAAGTCGGCCGCGCGCGCCCGCGTGGACGGGCTCTGCCCGCCTGCCGACCAGGCGTTTGGCCTCGAGCTGATCAACGGCACGGTGGACAACGCCGAGGGCGCGGCGCTGGCGCTGCGGCGCTGCCTGGGCGCGCTGCGCACGCCCAGCTTCCTGGGAGGGGGCAAGGTCGTCTGGCTGCAGGACGCCAACTTCTTTGCCGACACCAACGTCATCAAGGGCGAGACGGTCAAGGAGGCCCGCGACGCCTTCGCGCAGGAGCTCAAGGCGGGCATCGGCGCCGGCTTCACGCTCGTCATCAGCGCCGGCAAGGTGGATGGTCGCACCGCGTTCTTCAAGACCTGCAAGGAGCTCGCCACCATCGAGAGCTTCGTGCTGCCGGAAAAAAGCGCACAGCAGGAGAAGCCGGCGCTCGAATGGGCCGGCGAGTGTTTTCGCAAGGCGGGCCTGCGCATCGCTGGCAACCTGCTCAAGGAGTTTATCGACCGCGCCGGCTACGACACGCGGCAGATCATCACCGAGGTCGAGAAGCTGTCGGTCTACCTTGGAGAGCGCAAGGACATCGTCGCTGAGGACATCCGGCTGCTCATCGCGCCGGCGCGCGAGTCGGAAAACTGGGATCTGCCCAACGCCGTCGGCCTCCGCAACCTCCCCCGCGCGCTCGACATCCTGCGGCAGCTCCTGTTCCAGGGCGAGAACGAGGTCGGCCTCGTCATCGGCTTGGAAAGCCTCTGGCGGGACCTGCTCATGCTGCGCGGCTGCCTCGACCACGGCTGGTTGCGGCTCTCCTCCAGCGGCTGGAAGACCGACGCGCACTGGAGCAACTCTCCCGAGGTGGACGCCGCACTCGGCAGCCTCGAAAAGGATCCCCGCAAAATCCACCCCTTCCGCGTCGTCAAGCTGGTCGAGCAGGCGCAGAAATATTCCTCCACGGAACTCCAGCGCGCCTTGGCGGAGACCATCATGGCCCACGAGCAGATGGTCTCCGGCAGCGGCGCTTCGGAGGTGCTGTTGGAACTGCTGCTGCTGAAGCTGCTGCGCCCCGCGGCGCGGAAAAAATAAGGAGAACGGCATGAGTCCGCTGTTGTCGCAATTGATCTACGCCATCCCGGCTGCGATCGTCTGCGTTGCCGGGCTGGTGCTGGCGCTGACCAGCTGGTCGCGTCATCCCCGGGCCTCGCTGCTCGTCACGCTGGGCGTCAGCGTGCTCCTGGTGACGATGCTGTGCTCCACCGTCTTCTACGGGGTGATCGCGCCCAAGATCATCATGGCGCAAGGCCACGCCCGTGCGGGCGTGTTGTACGGTGTTGCCGGACTGATCTCCACCTGCCTGCATCAGACCGGCATCGTGCTGTTGATCCTGGCCGCGTTTGCCGACCGTAAACCGCCGGCGCCGCCGCCGCTGCGCTGATCGCGGCGGCAGGGTTGTTCCCGTCCGATGTGCCGGCCTGTGGCCGCTGCCCCATCCTATTGCGTCGGTGGGGTGGTGGGTACGGTCGCCGGCGCGCCGCCGAGCGCGGGCACGTTCTGAAAAATCAGGTTGGCTGCCATCTGGCCGGCCTGGGCGCCGATGCCGCCGAAGAACGCGCCGCCCGCCGCGCTGATGGTGGCGCCGACGATGCCTTTGAGCTTGCTGCTCCAGCTGTTCTTTTCCTGCTCCAGCGCGTCGGTCTCGGCGGCGGCGAGGCGTTGCGCGTGGGCCTTCATCGCCTCGGCCTCGGCCTGGGCCTCGGCCTGTTTCTTGGAGGCCACTTCCTGCTCGGCCTGCTGGCGTTCGGAGGCGACCTGCGCCATGCCTTCCTGCGCTTCCTTGACGGCGCGCTCGCGCCGCTCCTTGCGCTGGGCTATGAAGCTGTCGAGGGGGTTCGCTCCTGCCTGCTCCGGTTCCGGCTGGAATTCCGGCAGCGGCGCCTCGGCGCTGGCGAGCTGTTGCGCGACGGTGGGCTGCGGTCGCGGCGCGGCGTGCGGTGCCGCGGGAGGCCGCGCCGCCGGCACATCGCGCGTGAGCCACGCAGCGAGCGTCGGCATGTTCGGAGTCTTCTGCTGGAGCTGCAGCCAGGTCTGCACGTCGCCGAGAAACTGCGAGCTGGCCTGGATGTCGGGTTTCAGCCACGCGTTGAGCCCGAGCTGGCGCAACGCAGCGTAGTCAGCCGGATAGGGTTTGGCGCCGAGCGCGTCGCAGAGGGTCTGCAAATAGTGCGGATCGTTTCTGCCCTCGGCCTCCGAGTAGGTGGTGAAGAACTGCTCAAACTGCTGGCGGCCCCGGTCGCCGAAGTGGGCCGTCAGCTCCTGCCGCACCAGCTCCATGCGTTGGCCGGTCCAGGCGGCGAGCGCGGACCGCACCTCGGCGCCGACGCGCTCCGGCAGCTGCGCGGTCAGCGTCTGCGCCTGTGCGCCGACCTGCTGCGTGACGAGGTAGCGGTAGTAGGAGCGCAGCAGCACGGCGGCGGGCGGCTGCGCGCTGGTGGCGGCCAGCAGCCCGGCCGGCGCGAACAGGAGCAAAGCAAGGATGAGTTTTTTCATGGCAGCAGACTCCCGGCGAGGTTTACGGCGCCGCGACGGCGCGCAGATCCACCTTGCCTGCACTGACGTTGAGCACCTGCAGCTTGAGGCCTTGCGGCGGCTTGAGCACGAAGGCTTCGGAAAATTCCTCGGCCGCCATGGTGCTGTCGAGGTCGAACATCGCCATGCCCGCGGTGTAGTTGCGCTGCACGACGTTCTGCGCCTTCGTACCCATGCCGTGCAACGTCTCGCGCAACGCCTTGAGCTTCCACATCTGGTCCACGCCGCCGATGGTGATGGCGATATGCGTCAGCGCGGTTTCGCTGCCGCCCGCGCCGCCGCCTTTCTCCCACGCCTCGATCAGCGCCGGGATCAGCGTTTCGAAGCTTTTCTGCCCCGCTTTCCGCAAGGCCTTCGAGCTGCCGCTGATATCGTCGAGAGCGACCACGTTCTCGACCTCCGAGGCGGAGGCGAGCGCCGCGGCATTGTCGGTCCGCACCGCGCGCAGCGTGGCGACGGCCTCGTAGGTGCGCAGGTTGCTGTCGGCGATGCGCCGCGCGGAGGGCTTGGCGACCGCCTCGCCCATGATCACCACATCCGCGCCGAACTGCAGGCCGAGCGCGGCTGCGCCGCGCGGGTCGCCGGCCATTTTCAGGAGCTGCTGACCCTTGGCGATGTTGGCCTTGACCATGTCCTGGTCCACGACCGGCACGTTCTGCTGGAGCAGCAACCGGGCGGCGAGCGACTCGATCTCGGCGGTGGGGATGGAGCCGAGGCTCTTCTCGTCCACCATCAGCAGCACGCGCGGCAGGCGCGAGGCGGCGCGCAGCGTGACCCGCCCGCCGGCGCCCGCGCCGGCGCCCTCCTCTGCGTCGCGCACGGCCGGCTCGGGCGCGGAGGCGCAACCGGCAAGCAGCACGGCGCACAGCGCGCCGGTGAGGCCTTTCCCGAACACCGCGATTTCCCGGATGGTTTGCACTTTTTTCATCGGCATCTCTTTTCGTGTTCCCAGGTTTGGTAACTTTGTTTTGTCAGCGCCAGTGCTGGTACAGCCCGCACATCATTTCATGCACGATGGCCCGCGCGTGCTCCGGCAGCGTCACATCGCGACCCGTGGCGCGCTTCGCCAGGTCCACGCTCCACAGCACCTTGCCGCTCTTGCAGTCAATCATGCGAGCGGTGATGCCGACGACGGGGTAGGGGTGGCCGCGCTGGGCGACGTTGGCGTATTCATCCACGGTGCCGATGATGACGCCCTCGGCGCCGACCAGGTTGCCGACCTCGGCGGCGCGCGAGGCGGAGAGGCCCGCGAGGGCCAGCTCGGCCTCGCTCAACACCTTGGCCATCTGGCCACGCTCGACGAGTTCGTATTTGCCGGAGCGCAGCACCTCGGTGACGAACAGGTCGGAGACCGAGGTGCCGATCAATTCGGTCTGGCCCTTGAACGGCATGACGGCGACCTTGCCGGCGGCGCCGGGGCGCGCCGGCGCCACCCAAACGTTGGCGCGACTGCGCGTGCCGTTGAAGTAGTCGTCGCCCGACGCGCAGCCGAACACGCCGAGCAGCAGCAGACCGAGTACGAGCGATTTATTTTGCATACGCGTTCCTTGCGCTAGCGGATGAAACCGGAGCCGTAATTGACGCCCTTGTTTTTCTCTTCCTTGCATTTCGGGCATTCTATTTTTTCGCCGGGGCGGACCTGTCCGCCATACTTGATTTTGTGCTTCGGACAGAACGCATCCACCAGCGCCACCTGGGGCGCGGCGGGTTTTGGTGGCGGTGTGTGCACCGTGGCGGTCGCGGCCTGTCCGCGCTCCGCCTTGCACTTCGGGCATTCCAATTTTTCGCCCGGATGAACCTGTCCGCCGTACTTGAGCTTATGTTTCGGACAGAAGGCGTCCACCATGGCGAGCTGGCTGCTGGCGGGCTTGGGCGGTGCGATCGTGCTGCCGATGAGCGGCTTGTTGCCCGCGGCTGCCGCTGCCGCGCGCTCCGCTTTGCAGCGCGGACACTCGACCTTTTCCCCGACGCGATATTGGCCGCCGTAGGCGCCGTGTTTCAGGCAGAAAGAGTCCACCATCATGATCTGGGGCTTGGCCGGCGCTGCCGGGGCGGCCGGTTTCGGCGGAGGCGTATGGATGGTGAGGGGCGGCCGGCCGGCTGCGGCAACCGACTGCGCCTTGTCCGCTTTGCAGCGCGGACATTCGACCTTCTCGCCGACCTTATACTGTCCGCCGTACTTGCCGTGCTTGGGACAGAACGAATCCACCATCATGATTTGTAGCGCGGGTTTTACGGCGACGGCGGGTGTCAACGCGGTGTTCCGCACATGCGCCATATCGCTGTCCTTCGAGCGCAGTGGCGTCAGGGCCGTCTGCGGCGCCCTGTGCGAAGCCTGTTCCTTGAGCCGTTGCTGATCGGCTTCCATCTGCTGCCGGTAAAATTCGCCCTTCCCTCCGAGCACCTTGTTCTGCGGGTAGGCGGTACCCTTGCCGCCGGCTTCCGTGACGAGCGGCCCGGTGTAGGTTTTCTTCCCCGCGCTGTTTGGCTCCGTCCGGGCTCCGGCCGTTTGTTCCCGTTTGAGCTCCACGGCTGCCCGGGCCGGACCGGCCACCTGTTGGGCGGCGCCGGGTTCGTGGCGTGGTTGCAGGGGTTGGAGCGGGCCGAAGTGCGCGTCCTCGACCCACGCCGCCACCGGTTCCTTTCTGGCGGGCAGCGCGCTGGGCCCGGTTCCAGGCAGTAGCTTGGCCGGGGCCATCCCCCCGCGCGGCTGCAAGCGGGGCACGGCGAAGGTATCGGGTTCGCCCCACGCTGCCACCGCCTGTTTGCCGGCAGGCGCGGGAGTCACGGCCCGCTGTGCCGGGCCCTCGCCACGGCCGGGTTCAAGGTGCTCGACGGCCCTCACAGAGCCGGTCTCGCGCGGGGCGGCAACCGCGTGCGCCGAAGTATCGGTGTGGCCGCCGAAGATTGCGTCGCCTGCTGCGTGGGCCGCGGTGTGCTGCGTCGCCGCTGGCGGCGGCAGGTGCGTCCGCTGAAATTCGGCGCAGGTGCCGCCGCGTGCGTTCCAGTCGAGCATCTCGCGCACGAGCGCCTTCGTCCCGGCGATTGTGTTGGGGTTGTTCAGGATGTCCTGCAAAGCCTGTCGTTCGGTGGCGAGCAGTTGCTCGAGCTGCTCCTCCCCCGCGCCGCGCACCGGCGCGCAGAGGCAGCACAGGAGGGTGAGCCCGCACAGCAGTGCGGCGCGCAGCGTCCCATGAACCCGTTTAGCGTCCGCTTTCATACAACACCTTGCGGCTCCAGCTTACCCTTTTTCAGGCCTTGGGGAAAGTTCACCGCAGCCCGTCTCTCGGCAGCAAATGTTTCGCTTCCTCGGCACATTTCGGGCAGCCGGTGATCGGCCCCTGGCCGCCGTATTTCCCATGCACCCGGCAGAGGGCGTCCCACATCTGGTTCCTCTCGGCCGCGCACCTGGGACAACCGGTGACCTTGCCGATCTCGCCGCCATATTTGCCGTGCTTCGGGCACAGCGCATCGAACATGCCGCGCACCTGGGGTTGGGGCTTGCGATCGCGAATCACATTCGCTGCGGCGATCGGCGGCCCGATGTAGCGTTTGCTGCTGCCCGCGCCCGGCGCGCTCGCATCGGCGGCGACGGCAGGTGCTGCCGGAACGGCCGCCGGCGCGGCCCCAGGCGCCGTTGCCGCGTTGCCATCGCCGGCCGCTGCGCTTGCGGCCACCGGTGCGCTCGCGCCACCGCCGCCAAAAATCTGTCCCGCCGCCGCGCTCGCACCGGCGTTCAGGACGCTGCCGCCCACAGTGGCGGATCCGCCCGCGTTGCCGCCACCGCTACTGGGGAGTATTTGTCCGACCGCGCCGCCGACGGCCTGTCCCGCGGCCTGTGCACCTTGCTGCACGCTCTGGACGAGACTGTCGCCCAGCACACGCGCCATGCTGCCCGCCGCCTGTTGCGCGGCGGCGTTATTGGCGTCCTGCTGGCGCTGCGCCAGAGCCGCCGAACCGGCCTGATCGCGCAGGGTTTGCGCATCGCGGATCTTCGCCTCGCTCTCCCGCGTGGCGGTTTCCAGCCCTTGCTGCGACTTGACGAGTCCGAGTGAGGCGGCCGCTTTCGCGGACGCGTCCGCGTCGCGCTGGCTGGAAAAAGTTTGCAGCATTGAGCCGGCTGGCATTGCGACGTTTGCCGCCGGCGGTGCGGCCTCGGCGTCCGCCAAGGTGTTATGCGGCGGCGCGACCACGGCGGATGCGGTGGCCTGCCCGGCCTGCTGCCGCTTGAATCCTGCAATCGTTACGCCGCGTGCATTCCACGCCAGCAACTCCTGTGCGACGGTTTTTTTCTCCGCCGGCGTGTTGGAATCAGCGAGCAGCGCCTGCAACGCGCCACGCTCCGCCGCGAGCTGCTGTTGCAGCTGGACACTCCGGGATGTTGGCGGCTCCGCCGCCTGCTCGAACTGGGCCCACACGTTCAGTCCCAGCAGGAGGGTTGTGCCTGCCAACAGGCCGGACCTTGCAAGCTGCGCGGGTTTCATCGTCGCATCCTCTCAATCCATCGGTCCCTTGCACTTGAAGCATTTGGACTCGATATAAAAGACATTGGACAGATGCCAGTCGCCCTGCACCTTGCAGTGCATTTCTGCATCCACCGTGACATCGCCGTCGCCCCAGTGTTTGTCCGGGTTGCGTTTTTTCACGTAGCAATGATCGGCCGCCGGCTGCGGGGCTGAAGCGCCCCCAGCTCCGCCGGCCGTGCCCAGGGCCGAGGCAGTACTCGAAACCACGCCGACGCTGTTGCACTTGGGACAACGTGTCGTGCCTTGGCTGGCCGGCCAGGTGGCGCCGCAGCGCGCGCAGCGGGCCATATTCGCGTCGCCGCCGGCGGGAGGTGTGGCACTGTTAGCATTCACGGTGGTGGAGGTCTGGTCGCCTTGGCCACACTTCGGGCATTTCGGCGGCGCCGGCGGCTTGCCGGTCCAGGTGTTGCCGCAGGAATAGGTGACCGTGATCGTACCATCGGGATTGGACTGGCTGCCAACAATGCCCTGATCGCCTCCGCTGGCAGGTGGCGTGGCACCGCCCCCGGAACTGCCACCAGCCGGCGGTGGTGTGCCGCCGCCTCCGCCACCACCGCTGTTGGCAGGTGTGCTGCTGCCGGGATTGCCGGCGGGCGCGCTGCCGCCCGCCGCGGGTTCGTTCCCGCCGCCATTGTTTTGTGGCCGGCCGTCCATGGCGTTCCTGATGAGGTTGTTGACGCCATTCCCTGCAGCGCCGCCGAGCGTGGTGCCGAAAGCCTGCCCGCCCTGTTGCACCGAGGTCACGAGTGCATCGCCGATGACAGTGCCCCAACTGTTCTGCTGCTGCCCCTGCGCTGTGGTCTGCGCGGACTGGCCGAGGGTCAGGTTGTAGTCGTTGCCGGCGGCGTCACGCACGAAGCGGCTCTGGTTGTTCGCGTCGTCCGCGACCTGCGCCACCTGGGTGAACTTTTGCTGCAGGTTCATGTTGTTGAATGCGGTGCCGGCCTGGCTGGAGCGGTCGTTATTGAAGCCGTCCCCGAAGATATTCAACAGGTTTGGCGTCGGCAGGGTGAAGTTGCCGCCATCGCCGCCGGCGGTCGGTTCCATGGTGTTCAGATTGTTAGGCTGCGTATTTCCGTCCGCCGGCGGTGTCGTGCCATCGCCGGGCGGCGTGGGCTGCCCACTGTCCTGTCCCATGGCCACAGGCGTGTTGCCGCCGGTGCCATCCGGCGGCAGTGTGGTGGGTGGCGGCAGCGCGTTCAGGTCCTTCTGCGTGGCGGCAACACGCTGGTCATAGTCATCCTTGTCCTTCTGCTGCTGGGCGATCTGCGCCTGCAGGTCCTTCTTCGTGGCGCTGTTGTGCGAGGCGTCAATCTGCGCCTGCAGGTCGTTGATCTTTTGTTGCTGGCCGTCACTGCCGTTCTGCATGTTGTTCAGATAATTGTTCAGCTGGTTGGCCGTGTAGCCGTTGGCGGTCGGCGTGCCGTCGGCCGCGGTGCTCACGACGGGACCCGGCCCGCCGGGCCTCACCCCGAGGGCGGCCAACCCCTTCTGCGTGTCGGCGAGGCGCTGGTCATAGTCATCCTTGTCCTTCTGCTGCTGGGCGATCTGCGCCTGCAGGTCCTTTTTCGTGGCGCTGTTGTGCGAGGCGTCAATCTGCGCCTGCAGGTCGTTGATCTTTTGTTGCCGCCCGTCGCTGCCGTTCTGCATGTTGTTCGCGTAATTGCTCAATTGCTGTGCCGTATAACCATCGGCCGTCGGCGTGCCATCGGCCGTCTGACCCACGGTGGGGCCGGCCGGTCCGGTCTTCACGCCCAGGTCGTTCAACGTCTGCTTCGTGGTGGCGACGCGCTGGTCATAATCGTCCTTGTCCTTCTTCGCCTGGTCAATCTGCGCCTGCAGGTCCTTTTTCGTGGCGCTGTTGTGCGAGGCGTCCTTCTGGGCCCGCAGCTCGTCGATCTTCTGCTGCTGGGCGTCGCTGCCGTTCTGCATGTTGTCCGCGTAGTTCAGCAGGTTGCGCTTCTTGTCCGCGTTTGGATCGGGCGGCGGCTCCGGCGGCATGGGCTCCTTGGGCTCCGGTTTGTCCGGGAACAGAGCAAGCGCTTGTTGCAGCGGGCTGTTCGGGCCTGTATTGCCGGCCGTGTCCAGCCGGTTTTTCTTCATGATGTCGTCGGTTATTTGACTGGCCAGCTGCTCGCGTTCTTCCGGTGTCAGTTTCCTGTTCTGTGGGCCGGCAGGCTCCTTGCCCTGGTCGTTGCCTGCGAGATTGGCAAGATCTTTGCCATCCACGTTGAGGCCATGTTCATTCAACACACTCAGGGTGTCCATGGCCAGCTTGCCATCCTTGAGGGTGTTGTTGAACGTGTTGAGCATGTCGCCGCCCGGACCGCCACCTTGGTTGGGTGTCTGCTTGGAGAGTGCGAGGGAAGGGTCCTGCTGCCACGCCTGCAGGGTTGCTGCGGCCATCTGCCGTTTTTGCGGATCGGTGCTGTTCAGGTCGGCCTTCAGATTGCTGGCGAATTTCTCCATCTCCGCCCGCTCCTTGCTGCCCGGCGCGGTGGTGGCGAGCACAGGGTCGAGATCCTTTTGCAGCAGCGTATCCCTGATGACCGGGAGGGAGTTCTTGAGCGCGCCATCGCCTGCGGCGGGATCGTGGGTTAGCACGTTGCGGGTCATGCGGCCATAGGTTTCCAGCTCGTTGTATTTTTGCTGCAACTGCGCCCGGGTCTCCTTGATCTGGTTCTGGACCCAGGGGTCATTCGGGTCGTGGTTCTTGGGATCGTTCAACTTGACCAGGTCGCCCTTCAGTTTGTTGATATCCTCGGCCACAAAGCCCGGCAGGTCCTTCAGCAACGCTTTCTCCGTGTTGATCGTCTGCCCGGCCGCCCGCCGTTCGTCCAGGGTGCCGTGATCGGCGATGGCAGTGGTCAGGGGCGTCACGAGCGTGGTTTCGACGGCTTTCTTCACGCCGTTCGCATAGCTCCGGGCATAATTCGGTTCCCGCCGTTCGCGCCGCGCGGCCTCCTCCTCTTCCTGGATGGCCTGGCGGGCGGGCTCGTTGATCATGCCGTCGCCCATCTGCTTCATCGTGTCGTAGGTGCCCTTGCCCATGGCCTTGGTCACCGTAAGCGCGGTGTCCAGCTTGGAGTCCGGTGTGCCCGCGCGAACTTTCTCCTGCGCCGCTTGGTTGAGGGCGTCATAATAATTGTTGCGCCACGGCTGGAACCCGCTGGCCTTGTCCACCACGTCCAGCATCTCGTCGCCGCGCAGGTGGCTCCGGCCTTGGTCGGCAGCCTCGCCTTGTTTTTCCACCGTCGCCTGTGCGGCGGCCCCGGCCATGGCGAGGATGCCCAGCTTGTCGAAAGCGCCCCGGATGGGTTCGGCAACGGGTTTGACAAACGAGGACCGGCCGCCATCGAGCAGCGAGGACGGCTTTTTGATGGTGCCATCCGGCAGTTCGATGTTGGCGCCGTTGCCCGTGGGCTTGGTCATGACGTCGAAACGCGTGCCGCGTTCCGTCCCGATCTCGCCCTTTTCCGATCGGGCCATATCCCGGACGCGATCGCGCGACGCCTGAATATCGTCGGAACTCGCCCGATTCTGGCGCTTGACCTCGTCATCGCTCGTGAACGGCCGCTGGCGGGTCTGGGCGTCCAACGCATCCTTGAAATTCGCGCGCACCGCGTCCCGCACTTCGGCCTTGGAGCCGCTCCAGTCGGAACCCCTGGCGTTCAAGCCCTCTTGCAACGCGATGTCCTCCGCCTTGGCGCGGGCATTGGAGGAGTTCACGCGGTTGTCACTGGGCGTTTTGTTGAGGGGGCCGCTGACCTTGGTCTTTACCGGAGTGGCGTCTTGCGCCAGCTGCATGGCCTTGTCCATTTCCAGCTTCATCTTGTTGCGCAGGTCGGCCAGATCGTTGCCGGCCGTCCGGGCCTCGGACCCATATTTCACCACCCCTGCTTCGTCAGGTCCGCGATAGCCCTGTAAATCCTTGAGCTTCCTGTAAAGCTCCGGATTTTGCTTGTCCAGACCCATGCGCTCACCCGCTTTGGAAACCGCCTTGGCCATTTCCTTGAGGTCGCCATCGGCCTGGCCGTACAGGAATTTCTTTTGATCATCCAAGACCCAGCCGGTGTCGTTCTTGATCGCATCTTTCACGCCGGTTCCGGCCTTGCCGCCTTCCGTCGCGAACGCATCCCGGTCGCCCACCTTGTTGCGTTCGGTCAACGCCCTGTCCGGCCGCCAGACCGTCATGTTGTCGGTGTTGTTCACGACCTTGTGAGGAAAGTCCTGCACATCTTTGCCGGCGGCCTTCCAATCTTTCATTTGCTCGTAAGCGACCTTGTCGCTGGCTGCGGTCACGTCCACATCGCCTTTGACATTGGTGGGGTTTTTCTTGCCGCCGGTGTTGTACAAATCCTTGGCGTTGCCGGAGGCTTTCAAATCCCGGATGCGATTGTCCTGCGCCGCATATTTTTCCCGGATCTGATCGGCCATGGCGCGATGATAATTCTGGAGCTGTTCGGCGGCCCGCGGATCGGATGTGAGCTGCGGATTGTTCCTGGCGAGGTCGTTCATGCGGGTGGAGAGTGCCTCCAGTTCGGCCTGCTGGCGCCGGATCAATTCCTTGTTCGGGAGTTGCGGCGACCCGCCCGCCGCCACGCCTTGGCCCTGTGCGGGCGCTTGGGCCGACGAGGCCAGGGGGCGGCCATAGCGATCCACCAGTTGTCCTTGTGCGCCCGCCGTTGCCGCTTCGCCTTGCGAGGAAAGCGGACGACCGGAACGATCCACCAGTTGCTTACCCGGCTGCACCACCGGTTTGCCGTCGAACGCGATCGGCGTGCCCGTGCCGTCGTAGAAGGGCGGTTTGCCTGCCACAGCCGCTGGCGCGGGCGGTTGCATGCCTTTCAGCAGATCGATTTTGGGCTGCTTGGAGTTCAGCAGGGCCGTGCCCGATCTGTCCGGCAGTGCGATTGCTTTTTCGCGGACCGGCACGATCTGGTCGTGACTGGTCAAGGCCGTGCCGTCGGGCGTCACATAGATCGTATCGGGCGTTCGCGGCAGCGACGTGTTGCCCCGCGGGGCAGCCGCCCTGCCGGGGGGTGGCGTGCTGCCTTGGACTACCAACGACCGCTCCGGCGGCAGCGTGCCCGGTTCATAGGCGCGGGTCACCGGCACCAAGGCTTTTTCAAGAGGGATGCCGGATGGCCGCCCGGGAGCGGCGGATGACGCCGTCGGCTGGTGGGGACCGCCCGGCGGTGGCGGCGGCGCGCCTCCGGCCGCCACGGCCGCTGGCTGGGCCGTCGGCAGACCCGCGTTCACCGCGCCTGCCGAGCCTGACAAGCTCAGGCGACCGGGGCCTCCGCGTTCCACCGTCTCCAGGCCCGCCCGCGCGACCGTGCCGCGCTCGCCGGTCTGGGCAGAAGTGGTGGCGGCTGGCGTTTGCGACCGGCCCATCCTCTTGTTGTAAGCGTCCTTGATTTCCTTCACCCGTTCCGGCGTCGGATCAACGATGACCTCCTTCACGGGCTGGCGGTTGGCATCGAGTGCGATCTGGCCGCTATCGTTTCGGATATAGCGCCAGCTGTGCATATCGTCCACGCGCCCGTGCGTCGGCTGGCCCTCCAGTTTTCCCACGATGTGCGCCGTGGAGTCGGCGGCCGGATTACCCTCGGTGACACCGCCGGTCGCACCGGTCTGCCGGTTCAGCCCGAAGGCCGCGTTGATGGGTTCGCCAAATTCATTTTGCACGTTCCGCAACTGGCTGCTGGTGTTGTCGGCGGTTTTCTTGTTGGCGGCCAGCTGAGCCTGTCGGTTCACCTGCGCCTGTTCGTAATGCTGTTTTTGGCTCTCGATGTTGCGCAGCGCGGCCGTCTCTTCCGCCGGGCTCAAGCCCAGGTGGCCGGCCTGGATCCGTTCGGCGTAGGCGTCCAGTTTTTTCGCCGCCACGTCCGGCGGCATATAGGCGTCCACCACTTCGGCCTTCAGCGCGTTGCCGTCCCGCGCCATCGCGCGCGCCTGGTTCTGCGCGTAGGCCGCCTGTTCCTCCTGCCCCAGCGTTTGCAGGTGCTGGCGCAGTTTCTGCGTGGACTCCGGCGTCGGCTCCGGCTGGAACGCCCAGCGTTCCTTCGAGTGCCGCTCCCGCAGGGCGGTTTTCTCCTTGCGGAACTCCTGCAACAGATCCTTGTAGGTCTGCGCGTTCGCGTCCAGCTTGCTCGTAAGCTGCTGATATTTCCGCTGGAGCTGTTGCTCCTCCACCTGGTGCCGCTTGAGCAGGTCGGCGAGCGAGGCATCCGCCGCGCGGGCCGCGCCGAGCCACAGCCCCGCGCCCAACAGCAGGGCCGCGGCGATGCGGCCGGCATAAGTTTTCCAGGGGCTGGAAGCCCGGGGTGCGTGTTCTTCCAAGGATTGGGTCAACTCAGCCTGGCCTCTTCCAGTCCTTGGGGAAAGCGCGGGAACGTTTCCCCGAACTTTGGACAACAACCCCGCAGTCCTGCGACCACACCACGTGTTCATGGCAACAACTCCTGCGTTTTAAGCGCTCATTCCGGCTTTATTACCCAATCCTACGACTTGATATTCCGCCCGCGACCGGCCACTTTCAAGTGACTTTTCTTCACAAGCCCTGCCGCTGCCGCAGCGCCTTTTCGATGCGTTCGAAGAGGTCGCGATAGGCCTCCGGCAGCTCCACTTCCACGGCCTGCTCCGCCGGCGGTGCGTGGATGAGCACGCTGCGGCCGCGCCGGTACCACGTGCCATTCTGTTCCTCATGGTAGGACATCGCCGGCAAGGTGCCGCGCCGGGTCATCACGATCCGCTGGCGGGTCTGGTTCCCGGCGGCCCACGGCTCGGTGTGGATCACGAGTTCCTGCCAGCGCGCCCACTTCTTCGTCACGTCCTCGTGCAGCCGCGTGGTTTCCTGCCGCGTTCGCAGGTTCAGCTCGCGCTCGTCCTCCGGGCCCAGCGACTCGTTCTTGCGCGCGGTGGTGGCGCGGATCAGCCCCGCGGGCTTGTCCACCACCTCCAGCTGCCAGCCGGTATCCTGCAGGACGGCGATGGTCGCGGCAAAAACCAGGTCCGTTTTTCCGGTGAAGATCAACGTCTGCATGGTTGCCCGATCGGCGGGCGGCAGCACCTTGGGCGCCGGCAGGCGGCTGGGCGGCAACTGGCAACCGGTCGCCCCCAGCGCCACAACGGCCAGCACAATGAGTTTATTCATGGGACTTGCTCCGGCTTACTTTTTCGGTTCGGGCGCCGGCACGGCCGGCGGCGTCAGGTCCAGCGGCGCGCCCCGCGCGCTCTCCAACTTCTCCGCGTCCACCGCGCTGACCAGCACCCGGAGGCCCTTGCCGACCGCTTCGGCCGTCAGCATGTACGCATTCGTCTCCACGGTCGCCAGAGGGTCGGCGCCAAACAAGGTTTTTTTCCAGACCTTGTAAACCTTGATGTCCGGCGAGGGCGAAGCCGCCCACGTCAGCGTGACCTGGTTTTCCTGCCACTGTGCCACCAGGTTTTGCGGTGCGACCGGCAGCGGCCGCGAGGCCCCCGCAGCCACCTCGCTCCAGACGCTCTCCAGTTCGTCGCGATCCACCGCCTTGACGCGGTAGCAGCGCGCCTCGCCGTCGCTGAGCCCGTCTTCCACGGCGCTCACCCGCTCGTCGGCCGTGGCGCTGACGCGCGTCACTTCGCGAAAGCGGCTGGCAGGCGCGGCGGCGGCCTCGAGCACGTAGCAGGCGATATCGCTCTCGGGGTTCGCGCGCCAGGCGAGCCGCACGGCCTTCGGTACGCCCGCCGTCGCCGCCAGGTCGCGTGGCACGGCCGGCGCGGGCTTCGTGGTGGCCGCCGCCTCGGCCGAGGGTGCGGAGCGCACCTGGGCCGTGTTGAACGCGACGACCCGATAGCGGTATTCCGCCCGGTCCTGCAACTGGCCGAGCCCCTTGCGTGCGCCGCCCCGGTCCATGAAGGAAACCGTCTCGCGGCCGGCGACGCTGGCGAGGTTGGTGCAGGCGCTTTCGCCGGGCGCCTGCCGCAGGATGTCGTAGCCGATGACCTTCTCGTCGGGCGAGGCCTCCCACGCCACGGGCACCTCGCGCGGCCGCGCGCTCTGTGCCTTGACCCCGGTCACCGCCGGCGGCGCGCCGCGGGTCACGGCCTGTGCGCTCTCCGAGTCCGCGCTCTCCGACGCGACCGCGTTGACGGCGCGGATCCGGTAGGCGTAGGCGCGCTCGTCGCCGAGGTTGCCGGGGTCACCGCCGCCGTCGAGGAAGCTTGTCTTCGCGCGCCCTTCGATGCGCGCGATCTTCTCGAACGCCCGGTCGGGTGCGTCGCGGCGGAAGAGGTCATAGCAGACGACGTCGGCCTCCGGGCTGGGCGACCACGTCAGCGGTACGCAGCGCACCTCGGCGTTTTTCGCGGCCAACGTGCGCACGACCGCCGGCGGCGGGCGTGTTGTCACGTCCACCGGAGCGGAGGCCGGCCCGACCGCGCCGAGCTTGTTGACCGCGGTGATGCGGTAGAGATACTTCGTGCTGTCGCGCAGTTCGGACTGGGGCGTACCACCCTCCTGGAAGACGGGCTCCTTCACCTCTGCCAGCTTCTTGAACTGCTCCGGGGTGGCGGCCTCGGCGCGTTCCACGATGTACTTCGCCACCCATTCCGCCGCCGAGGGCTTCCACATCAGGCGCACCGCGCGCGAGGCGCACGCCTCCGCCTCCACGCCCGCGGGCGGCGCGGGTGGCGGCTGCGTCGTCACGGCGACCGGACGGGACGGCGCGCCGACCGAGCCCACGCGGTTGATGGCCGTGAGGCGATACAGGTATGGCGTGTTGTCCTGCAGGCCGGTCTTTTCCGTGCCGCCCTCCTCGAAGACAAGGTCTTTGACCTCGCCGAGCTTGACGAACTTATCCGGCGCGCCGGCCTCGGCGCGCTCGACGATGTATTTCACCACCCCCTCGCTCGGCGAGGCGTCCCACGTCACTTTCAGTTTGCGGGGCGCGCTCGGCCCGGCCTTGAGCTGGGGTGGCGGCTCTGGCGGTGGAGCGGTCAGCGCCTTCGCCGGCGCGCTGGCGTCGCTCTCGCGGCCGTTTGCCGCCAGCGCCACGAGCCGGTAGAAATAGGTTTTCGTATCGCCCAGCGGCGCCTGGGCGAGCCCGGTATCGCGATATTCGCCATCCCCGGGCGAAACCTTGGCCACGATGCCAAAGGGTTCGTCGGCGGCATCGGCGCGCTCGAGCCGGTAGTGCTTCGCATTGTCGTCCGGCTTGTGCCAGCGCAGCACCACTTCGCGCAGGCCGTTGGTCGTGGCGGTCAGCGCCTGGGGTACCGGCGGCGGCGGCTCGTCGAGTTCCAGCGGCACGCCCGGCAGGCTCTCCAGCCCGTCGGCTTCGACCATCGTCAAGGTGACGACCAGTCTTTTCCCGACATCGCCAAAGCGCAGCACGAATTCCGGCTTCGCAGTCTCGGCGAGAGGCTCTTTGCCGCCTTTTTTCCAGACGCGGTAGGTCGTGACATCCTTCTGTGGCGGGGACCAGGCGAGCTTGATCTCGCCGGGGCTGTACTCCACGGCGACCTTGTCGGGCGCGGGCGGCAGCGGCTTGGTGTGCGCCGCGACCGGCACGGACCATGGGCCGGGGAGCGCGGTGTCGTTGAGCGCCCTGACGCGATAGCGGTAGGTGAAATCGTCCTTGAGCGCCCCGAGTCCGGCCGCGTCCTTGGCTGTGCCGCGGTCCGCATAGGCCACCGTGTCGCGTCCGGCCATTTTGATGAATTCCAGGAACGGCCCATCGGCGCCCTCGCTGCGCTGGATTTCATAGGTCAGCACCGTCACGTCCGGCGTGGCCTGCCACGCCAGCCGGACCTCGCGCGGCAGACTGGAGGCGGCCTGCACACCGGCGACTTGCGGCGGCGCACCGCGCGTCTCCGCCTGCAAGGTGACCGCCTGCACACTCGCCACGCCGACCGCATTGATGGCGCGGATCTGATAACGATAGGCGGTGCCATCGGGGAGCTTTTCGTCCTTCCAGGTCGTCGTGTTGCGCCCTTGCACCGTGGTGAGCGGTGCGAACTTGTCATCCTTGTCCTTTGCGCGGACGATGTCGTAGCGCACCACGTCCTCCTCCGGGCTGGCCTTCCACGTCAGCGGCACGCACCGCAGCGCGCCGGCGGCGGCGGCGGCCTGCACCGGCAGCGGCGGCGGCCGCGTCGCGACCTGCACCGGCGCGGCGGGCGCACTCTGCGCGCCGACGCGGTTGACCGTTGTCACGCGGTAGGCATAGGTCGCGCCGTCCGCCGTGGCGGTCGTGTCGCGAAATTCCGCCTTCTCCGCCGTCCCGGCCTTTTCGAACGCCGCCTTCGCGCCCGGCCCGGCGCGTTCCACCAGATAATGGGCGATGCCTTCCGCCACGGCAGGCTGCCATACGAGTTGCACCACGCGCGCCGCGGGCGCCGTCACGCGCAGGTTGGTCGGCGGCTCCGGCGGCGGGGCGGTCAGGCTCTCCTTGACCTGCGACGGCGCACTCTCGACCCGGTCGGACAGGGCCACCACCCGGTAGAAATAGGCCGTGCTGTCCTGCAGCGGTTTCCCGCGTTCGCCGGTGTCGTGAAACTCGCGTTTCTCCGCGGCGATCGTCCCCAGCGCGGCGAACGGCCCCTTGACCGTGGTCGCGCGCTCGATGCGATAGTCGAGCCCGCGCTCCTTCGGCACGCCCCAGGTCAGCATGACTTCGCGCAGGCCCAGGTCGGAAACCTTGAAATCCGGCGGCGCGAGCAGCGGCGCGCTGGAGGCCCGGGCCGGCGCCGGCTCGCCCGCGCGCCCGGTCGGGGCGGGGGTTGGGGCGGAGTTGCGGCCGACGGGCTGTTCTGGTGGCGCCCCGTCGCCCTTGCGCCCCGCGCCCGCGGCCACCGGCTGCACGTGCCAGTGCGTGTACAGGCCGGCGACGATCTCGTGCGCCACCGCGCGCGCCTGCTCCGGCAGCGTCAGGGCTTTGGAGTCGGCGCGTTTCGCCAGGTCCGAGCTCCACATCACCTTGCCGCTGGCGCAGTCGATCAGCCGCGCCGTGATGCCGACCACCGGGTAGGGATGCCCGCTCTGCGCCACCGTCGCGTATTCGTCCACGGTGCCGATCACCACGCCCTCGGCACCCAGCATGTTGCCGACCTCTGCCGCGCGCGCGGCGGACAGGCCCGCCAGCGAGAGTTCGGATTCGCTGAGCACCTTGGCCATCTGGCCGCGCTCAACGAGTTCGTAACGGCCGGCCCGGAGCATCTCGGTGACGAACAGGTCGGAGATCGAGGTGCCGATGAGTTCCGTCTGCGCCTTGAACGGCATGATGGCGATCTTCCTGATGGGGGAGGGCACCGGCGCCACGTAGATATTGGCGCGCGACGCCACATCGCGGAAATAGGCGTCCTGCTCCGTCGTGGCGCAACCCGCCAGCCAGAGCGCGAGCGCCGCGCCGCACACCACCTGCTCAACTCGTGACTTCATCATGCCTCCCGCCTACGGATCAACCTTACAGGCCGAGTTATCATCCGAAACGCCGCGGTCGTAAGCAAGCGCTTTCCGCCGCCCGGGCGCTTTTCTCGGGGTCCGGCGTGTTGCCCGGTTGCTGCGCCGGCGGGTTTGCGGACAGCGTCCCCGGCTGAGGTCGGGGACCGCCGGTGGTTTCCCGTTGCGTCAAATAGAAACGACACCGAAACGGCGCGGACTGCCGGAGCCTGTTGCGTCATAATGATGACACCAAGGGGGATAGCCTCTGGCGAGGAGGGACAGATGGAAGAAGCGTACGCTTGGCACAGCGGTTTCGGCTTCGCGCCTTTGAAAAAGCTGTTTCTGGAGGGGCAAGGCTGTTAGAGTCCGCGAAAATTCGGAGTCATACAATGGAAAAACAACATGGTTGGGGCGGTCCGCCGCCGGTGCCGGGTATGGGGACGACGCCGTCACGCATGAGCCGCGGGCTGGGCTGCGCGGCACTGGTCGCGCTGCTCGCAGTCGCCGTGGTTTTGGGGCTGCCGGTCTGGGTCTGGTTCTGGTGGCGCATCGAGCCGGGCGCGGACGAGATCGCTGTCATGATCCGCAAGACGGGCGAGAACCTGCCGTCGGGCGAAATCCTCGCGGTGCAGCCGGGGCAGAAGGGCCTCCAGCTCGACGTGCTGACGCCGGGCGGGCGCTATTTCAAGAATCCCTACACCTGGGGCTGGGAACTGGTGCCCGTCACGGATATTCCGGCGGGCAAGCTGGGCGTGCAGACGCGGCTGTTCGGCAAGGATTTGCCGCCGGGCCA
Source organism: uncultured Lentisphaerota bacterium (assembly GCA_903896925.1). Classification (GTDB taxonomy): domain Bacteria; phylum Verrucomicrobiota; class Kiritimatiellia; order CAIQIC01; family CAIQIC01; genus DP16D-bin41. The sequence goes on from CAITZM010000134.1 coordinate 43,058, forward strand.
GATCATGGCGGCGAAGGACTCCAAGGGCATCCTGCAGGAAGTTCTGGGCCCGGGCAAACACTTCGTCAATCCCTTCGCCTATCAGGTGCAGATTGTGGACGCGATCAACATCCGGCCGGGCTGCGTGGGCGTGGTGACGCGATTGGTCGGCAAGGATCCGCTGACCGACGGCCTGCCGGTGGAGCAGCGCAATACGTTCATCGTCGGTGCGGGGCTCAAGGGCGTGCAGGCGGAGGTGCTCGATCCGGGCACGCACTATCTGAATCCGTATCTGGTGAACGTGATCGAGGTGAATCTCCAGAGCCAGCGCTTTGAGCTGAGCGGCGAAGACGCGATCAATTTCCTGACGATGGATGGCTTTACGGTCCACGTCGAGGGCACGTTCGAGTTCGCGCTGATCCGCGAGCAGTCGGCGCTGCTGTTGCACCAGGTGGGCGACATGGAAGACATCATCAAGAAGGTCATCCTACCTCGCGCCCGCGGGTTCAGCCGCATCGAGGGCAGCAAGAATCCGGCGCTGAACTACATCGTCGGCGAGATGCGCCAGCAGTTCCAGGACAACCTCGAGAAGCACCTGCGCGAGACGTGCAAGGCGTCGGGCGTGGCGATCAAGTCGGTTTTGATCCGCAACATCACGGTGCCGGAGCAGATTGCCAAGATCATCCGCGAACGCGAGGTGGCCAAGCAGACGGCGAAGATGTACGACCAGCAGATCGAGCAGGCGAAGTCAAAGGCCGAACTGACGAAGCAGGAAATGCTTGCGCAGCAGAACGAGGAAAAGGTGAAGGCCGATACGCTCGCGCTGCAGGCGACGATCCTCGCGAAGCAGGAACAGACGGTGAAACTGACCGCGGCCGCCCAGGGCCTCGCGGTGGCCAAGCTCGAAAACGACGCCGCCGTGGCGCAGGCGGCGGCGATCATCGCCATGGCCGGCGGCGACCAGGCGGTCGTGCAGTATAACAACGAGGCCGAGGCCGCGGTGTTCCGCAGCCAGGCGACCGCGTTCGGCAGCGGCTTGAACTACGCCAAGTACCTGTTCTACCAAAAGGTCGGGCCGCGCATCGAAACGATCCTGACCACCGACAAGGGCGATGGGCTCGGCGCGCTGTTCCTGCCCTACATGCCGGCCGCGCAGCAGAAAGAGGTGGCCAAGTGAAAAAATCACTTCTCGCAATCGTGGCGTTGATGGTGTTCGTGATCTTCGGCCTGTGGCTCGTCTGGGAGTGGGGCTTCTGCCGCTTCTATGTGCCGGTGGGTCACATGGCTGTGATCATTGCCAAGGCCGGTGCGCCGTTGGAGCCCGGTCAGATCCTGGCCAAGCAGGGCCAGCAGGGTGTGCAGGAGGATGTGCTCGGCGAAGGCCGGCATTTCCTGAATCCCTACTATTATGAGCACACGATCGAGCCGGTGATCAGCATCCCTCAGGGCAAGGTGGGCCTCGTCACCGCGAAGGTCGGCCGCGATCTGCCGCAGGGTGAATTTCTTGCCAATCAGGGACAGAAAGGCATCTGGCGCGGCGTGCTCGGCCCGGGCAAATACCGCATCAACCCGATCGGTTATCAGATTGACCCCGTGGACGCGATCTCGATCCCGATCGGCTACGTGGGCGTGGTCACTTCGCTTGCGGGCGAGAAGGCGCCGGAAGGCCAGTTTGCCGGCGCAAACCAGAAGGGCATCCGCGAGGATGTGCTCCAGCCCGGCCTCTACTACGTCAACCCGAAGGAGTTCAAGGTGGACATCCTGGAGGTGGGCATCAACCAGGTCTCGATGCTCGGCAAGTCGGGCAGCGCCGTGATCACGAAGGGCAACATCGTCTCGCAAAACGCGGCGATGAATACGCTCAACTACAAGGCGCTGGAGACGCAGTACGCCAACCGCGCCAAGGAAATCGCGGAGCAGGGCGCGCAGGTGCAGATGGCGCAGCAGGCGGATGTCCAGCAGGAGCGCGGCAGCTTCGATCTGCTGGGCGCGTCGCGCGCGCGGTCGGCCGGCGCCAACGCCCAGAAGCGTCAGCAGGCCGCCAACGCGCCCGGCCCGCAAGCGGCGGCACCCATGGCCCAGCCGTCCAGAAAGCCGCGGCAGGGCGACCTGCAGCAGCAGAACCCGACGTTCGTGCTCAACCAGTTCGTCGAGTTTCCCTCGCGCGACGGCTTCGAGGTCAGCCTCGACATGACGGTGGAGTTCGAGCTGTTGCCGAACAAGATCCCGACCATCTACCGCGACTACGGCGACCTGCCGGCGGTGGTGGACAAGATCATCATGCCGAAGATTCTCTCCATCTCCCGGCTCAAGGGCTCGGCCTACAAGGTCACCGAGTTTATCGTCGGCGAAGGCCGCGAAAAATTCCAGACCGACCTGACCGATACCTTGAAGAAGAGCCTGGCGGAGAAAAACATCATGATCCACAACGCGCTCATCCGGCACGTCAATGTCCCCGATGAGATCATCACGCCGATCCAGCAGGCGAGCGTGGCCGTGGAACAGGACCTGACGAACCAGGAGAAGCAGAACACCGCCAAGAAGTTGGGCCTGCTCAACACACAAACCAGCATGATTGACCAGCGCGGCGCCGAGGTCACGCAGCAGACCGCCGCCCTCAAGGCCACCATCAAGGCCGACCAGGAGAAGGCCGTCGCCGAAATCCAGGCCGAGACCATCAAGCAGACCGCGCTCATCGAGCAGCAGACCGCGGAAATCAGCGCCAACAAAACCAAGACGCTCGGCAAGGCCGGCGCCGACAAGATCGCGATGGTCGAGGGCGAGAAGGCCAAGGGGTTCCAGCTCAAGGCCACCGCGCTCGGCGATCCGCAGGCCTACACCTTGGCTGAACTGGCCAAAAGCCTGAACCCCGATGTGCGCGTCAACATCCTGCACGCCGGCGAGGGCACGCTCTGGACCGATCTGGAGAAGGCGCGCCTCGGCGATCTCGGCGGCGCGAAGCTGCTGGGCAAGCCCGCGGCGAAAAAATAAAAGGTTCTGCCGGCCGGCGGCACCGCTTGCGGCGTCCGCCGGCCTCACGTTGTTGACGAAGGGAGATTGCACAGCATGACAGGTCAAACAGCAGCGCTGGTTTTCGGCGGCGGCGCGGTGGTGCTGGTCGGCAGCATCACGGCCTATTACGTCGCCCGCTATCTGCGCGGCAGCATCAAGCTTGTGCTGCCCCAGGGTTCCTTTGCCGCCGGCGAAGCCATCAGCGGCGAGTTCGATGTGCTCACGCGCAAGGAAATCCAGGGCCAGCGCCTTTATGCCGCGCTCATCGGCATCGAGGAAACCGAGGAGCGCCATGGCGAGCAAACCCGGAAGCGCTCGCGCGAAGTGCATCGCCACGAGCTGACGCTGGAGAAGGCCCTGACCTGGCCCGCCGGCCAGACGAAACACTACACCTTCACGCTGCCTTCGCCCTCCGCGCCCGCGCCGGAAATACTCAGCTCGACCGTGGTCCGCGCCGCGCAGATCGGTTTGGAGTTGCTCGGCGCCAACCGGCGCCGGATCCGGTGGGCTGTTGAGATTCGCCTGGATGCCAAGGGCATCGACCTTGCGGCCAGCCGGCGCGTGCACATCAACGTTTGAGGCCTGTCCGTGGGGGGCCGTCGGCCCTCCGTTGGGCGCCGATCCGACCGTACGGCGGGGCTTTTACAAGCAGGGCCGGAGGGGGCTGTCCGCCGGTTAGGGTTGCCGGCCGCGGCGTGTTTTGGCTTCCCTTGGGCACGGGTTCCGTGTTTCATCCGACACGATGTTTGCTCCCCTTGTTAAAATGATTTCGCGCCGGCTGGCGCGTCTGTCGCGTCCGGGGCTGCTGCGCTGGGGCGCCGGGCTCGGCTGGTTTTTTGGACGCGTGGTCCGCTTCCGGCGCGCCGCGGCCCTCGTCGCGTTGCGCCGCAGCCTGCCGGAACTGTCGGACGCCGAGGCCAGCGCCACGCTCGACGGCATGTACCGCAATCTGGCCCTGAACATCCTCGAGATCATGCGGATGTACGGCGGCGCCACCGAGGAGCTGGACCAGCTCATGACCATTGAGGGCGAGGAGATTGTGCGCGCCGCCTTGCAGCGCGGCCGCGGTGCCATGATCCTCACCGCGCATCTGGGCAACTTCGACCTGCTGGCCATGTTCGCCGCACACCGCCACTACCCCCTGACCATCGTCTCCAAGAAGCTCAAGAATGCGACCGTGAACCAGATCTGGAGCACATTGCGCGAACGCTTCGGCGTCAACATCCTCTTTGTGCACAATGCGGCGCGCGGGTGCCTCAAGGCGCTGCGGGCGAACGGCCTCGTGGGTTTCCTGCTCGATCAGAACCGGCCGCTGTACCAGGGCGTGTTCGTCCAGTTCTTCGGGCAGACCGCCAGCACCTCGCCGGGGCTCGCGGTGCTGGCCGCGCAGGCCCAGGCGCCGGTGATCCCGGTCTTCATGTCGCGCCGCCCGGACGGCACGCACCACCTGCAGATCCTGCCGCTGATCGAGCCGCCGCCCGACCGCGAGCCGGCGACCATCCTGCGCTACACGCAGATCTATACCACGGTCACCGAGCGCGCGATCCGCCAGCATCCCGACCAGTGGACGTGGATCCACCGCCGCTGGAAAAACAAGCCCCTGCCCGGCGACGCCATCGCCACGCCGGAGCCCGGCTCTGTCTGAAGGTCCCTGTTCGTAGATGCCTGTGCACCTGCGGCTACGCCGGTCCGTCGCGGCCGGTATTCATTTTTTTCTTCCCTTCGGCGCTGGTCCCATGTTTCATCCGCGGGGATGCTTGGTGTTTTCGTCAACGTATTGGCGCGTGGCTTGGCGCGGCTGTCGCGCCCGGCCTCGCTGCGTTTGGGTGCGCGGCTCGGCTGGTTCTCCGGCCATGTCGTCCGCTATCGCCGCGCCACAGCGCTTGCCGCCCTGCGCCGCAGCCTGCCGGAGCTGTCGGAGGCCGAGGTCCTCGCCACGCTCGACGGCATGTACCGCAACCTGGCCACCAACCTGGTCGAGATTTTGCGCGCCGAGGGCGGTGTGGAAGATCAGCCCGCCGACTTTTTCAGCTACGATGGCGAGGAGCGCATCGCCGCCGCGCTCGCGCGCGGTCACGGCGCGCTGATCTTGTTGGCGCACTACGGTAGCTGGGAGCTGCTCGCGATGTTCGCCGCGCAGCGCGGCTATAAACTCCACATCGTCGCCAAGAAATTCAAGAATGTTGCGGTGAACCGGTTGTGGAACCGGCTGCGCGAACGCTACGGCATCAAGGTGATTTATGCGCATAACGCCGCACGCCCGGTCCTGCGGGCGTTGCGCGAAAACGCCCTCATCGGCTTCATGCTCGACCAGCACCGGCCGCGCGCCTTGGGCAAGTTCGTCACGTTCTTCGGCCGGCCCGCCAACACCTCGACGGGTCTCGCGATCCTGTCCTCGCAGGCGCAAGCTCCCGTGATTCCGGCCTTTATCATACGTCGCGCCGATGGCGGACATCAAATCCGCGTCCTGCCGTTGATCGAGCCGCCGCCCGACCGCGAGCCGGCGACCGTCCTGCGCTACACCCAGCGCTACACCACCATCATCGAAAACGAAATCCGCGCGCAGCCCGCCGAGTGGCTCTGGATCCATCGCCGCTGGAAGACCCAGCCGCAGCCCGGCGATACGGTCGCCACGCCGGAGCCCGCCGGCCGGGACCCGGTCTAGGTCAAAATCCTGGATCCGCGGCAGCGGGTCCGCGCCGGTGGCGGGGCCAGGGAACCCTTGGTCTTTCCCGCAGGAAAAACAATCCACGTGTTTCGCCCAAGCCCTGGAAACCCCGAAAAATCGGGCGTCGTATCAGCTGCGCGCACCGCCGGACGGCCCCGGACGGGGCAAATTCCGGGATTGCATTCTAGCCAGCGGGTGCTACAACAGCTCGGGCAGTAAATCCCGCCCCAACCGTTTTTCACGGAGAAAGAGAACATGGAAACAGAAGCGAGTACTGGCGTACCGGTCATCAGTGTGAAGCGAACCTCCACCCACAAGATCATCAACGATCTCGTCCAGCTGCAGGAATTGCTCGTGGCGCGTGCGCAGCAGGTTGCCACCAATCCGCAGGCGCGTCTGGAGCAGCTCGAGCAGTCCATCCAGACCCTCTTCCAGTCGCTGCCGCCGGACATTGCCGGGCGCTTCAAGCGCATCGAGGAGCGCGGTCCGCTCGCGATCGTGCCGATCGCCAACGGCATCTGCAGCGCCTGCGGCATGTCCCTGCCGGTCAGCCTGGTCCACACCGTGCACGCGGCCGAGAGCCTCTACCAATGCCCGAGCTGCGGGCGCATGATCTATTACCGCGAGGCGTTTGCGCGGCGCGTCCGCCAGCCCACCGCCAAGCGCGGTGAGCCGCCGAAAATCGGCATCGAGCGCTTTTCGTCGCAGGAGCTGATGATCCCGCAGCTCGTCTCCGGCGAACGCGACGACGTGATCCGCGAGCTGTGCATGAAGCTGGAGCACGAAGGCTTCGTGGACGACGGCAACAAGCTCTACGAGGAGGCGCTCAAGCGCGAGGCGATCGTCGGCACCGGGGTTGAGAACTGCCTCGCCTTCCCGCACGTCCGCGGCGTTGAGGGCGGCGGCCTGACCCTGGCGCTGGGCCTGTCGGCCAAGGGCGTCAAGTTTGGCAGTAGCTCCAAGGGCACGAGCAAGATCATCTTCTTCATGGCCATCCCGACCGCGGCCAGCGCGTTCTACCTCAAGCTGCTCTCCGGCCTCGCGCGGACCTTCGAGAAGGAAGAGAACCGCAAGAAATTGTTGGAAGCGACCACGCCGGAGAAGCTGTGGAAGACGCTGCTCAAGCTCACCAAGACCACGATCCAGTGAGCCCGGTGGCGCGGCGCGCGGCATGTGCCGCCGCCGCGCTCGTCGCCGCGGTCATGCTGCTCTTCCTGCTCGGCCCCTTCCACGGCAATATCACCGGTTTCTTCCGCATCGGCGATGTCCGTCCGCCCGCGCCCGGCCTCGCCGGGCACGCTTTCGTTTTCCCCGGCCAGGCCGGCTACGACGGCCAGTATTACCTGGCGCTGGCGCTCGATCCCGCGCTGCGTGATCCCCGGACGCTCGACTCGCTCGATCATCCCGCCTACCGCAGCCGGCGCATCCTGCTGCCGCTGCTCGGCCATGCGCTCGGCCTCGGTCGTCCCGCGCTCATCCCCTACGCGCTGCCGCTGATCAACCTGGCGGCCGTATTCGCGCTCGTCTGGCTCGCCGCGCGCTGGCTGCAGGCCGGCGGCCGCAGCGGCTGGCTGGGCCTGCTGGTGCTCGCCTTGCCCGGCATCTGGGAAGCCCTTGCGTTGACCACCACCGATCTGCTGTGCAGCGCGTTCGTGCTCGCCACGCTCCTGGCGTTGCGCCAAAGCCGCCTTGCGCTCGCCGCCGTGATGTTGGCGCTGGCCGCGCTGACGCGCGAGACGGCGCTGCTCTATTGGGTCGCGATCCTAGGCGCGCTGCTGTGCGCGCGCCAGTGGCGCAGCCTGCTCTGGCTGCTGCCCGCCGGCCTGCCTGCCGCCGCCTGGAATCTCTACCTGCTGCGCCATGTCCCCGCTGGCGAGGGCGGCAACGTCATCCAGATCCTATTCGGCCTGCCCGGCGTCGGCTGGCTCCAGCGCATCCGGTGGTGTCTGGACGAAGGCCTCCACGGGACGAACCTGTTCGAGCTGTTCGTCTTCGTGACGTTGCTGGCGGTGCTCGTCACCCTGTGCTGGAACCTCTGGCGCACGCGTGCCGATCGCGCGGCGTGGCCCGCCGCGGCCATCGCGCTGCTGCTCGGCGGGATGTTCCTCTGCGCCCAGCCGTTCCTGCTCCGCTATCACATGGATTACAGCCGCGTGTTTCTGGACCTGGGTGTGCTGCTCGTCTTGAGCCTCGGCTGGCCGCGCACCGCGCGCGTGCCGACCTATGCCGTGCTCGCCCTGCTCGGTTGCTCCGCATGCGCCTTCATCATCCACTACGCCTTCGGCAAGGGCTGACGAGATCTGTGGAAGCGGCCTCCTCGCTTCGCCCAAGCGCTTCGCGGGACAGTCCGGCCGGATTCACAGAGGCCAAACCACGTGGAGGCAGGTGTCCCACCTGCCGGTGAGTCGGGCGTCACGCCCGACCAACCAGCACCACCACGATCCTCGCAGCGAACCCGTCCAGGCGGCGGGACGCGTGCCGCCACGCAGAATGCACGGACTAACCTCAGCGCGGACTTCGCGGGGTGCTATTTTCTTCGTGGGCGGGGCTTCCAGCCCCGCGAACCCAGCTGCAACAGAACCTGCGCTTCCGCCACGCTTGCGCATCCGCCGGTGGACGCGGCGTCCCGCCGCGTAGAGCCAACGCCAAGGATAAGCGGCGGGCCGCCGCTTCCACAAAGAGCCCATCGGTTCTTGTGGGCGGGAGCTCCAGCTCCCGCGGGACAAGCACACAGGCTGGTGAATGCGTGAGCTGGAGCTCCCGCCCACATGGGTTGAAGTGCTGGGAAGTTGGCCGCCTGCTGACGAACGCAGCTACACCGCACACACGCTGCGGATGATGTCCAAGGCGCGCGCGAGGTCCGTCTCGCTGTGCGCGCGGGTGATCGACAGCCGCAGGCGCGCAGTGCCCTCCGGCACGGTCGGCGGGCGGATGGCGATGGCGAGCAGGCCCGCCGCGCGCAGCTTGTCCGCGACCTCCAGCGCGCGCGCATTCGCGCCGACCTGGATCGGGATGATCTGGCTGGCCGACTGCATCACATCGAAGCCCGCGGCGCGCAGTTGATCACGGAACGCCGCCGCGTGCCGGAGCAGCTCCGCGCCCCAGCCTGGATTTTTCTCCAGCACATCCAGCGCGCCCAGCGCCGCGCCCACCGCGGCCGGCGGCGGCGCGGTCGTGTAGATGAAGGCCCGGGCGCGGTTGATCAGCAGTGCCCTCATCGCTGTTGAGCACGCAACGAAGCCGCCGTAGCCGCCGAGCGCCTTGCTCAGGGTGCCCATCGAAAGATTCACTTTCGACTCGAGCTGGTGTTCGCGGATCAGCCCGCTGCCGCCGGGGCCGAAGACGCCGGTGGCGTGCGCCTCATCCACCAGCAGCAGCGCGCCGTGCCGTTCGGCCACGGCCGCGAGTTCCGGCAGCGGCGCCACGTCGCCATCCATGCTGAACACCGACTCGGTGACGACCAGCTTGCGGCCCGCGCCCGAATGTTTTTGCAGCAGCTCGTCGAGGTGCTGCGTGTCGTTGTGGCGGAAGCGACAGAGTTCGGCGCGGGAGAGGAGCGCCGCATCCATCAGGCTCGCATGCGCCAGACGGTCGGCGAAGACCGTGTCCCCGCGCCCGACCAGCGCGCCGAGGATGCCGAGGTTGGCCAGGTAGCCGCTGCCGAAGAGCAGGGCGGCGGGATAGCCCTTGAGCCGCGCGAGCCGCGCCTCCAGTTCCTCGTGCAGCGGCAGCGTGCCGCTGACGAGCCGCGACGCCGTCGCGCCGGCACCGGCCGCGTGCAACGCGCGCTCCGCGGCGGCGATCACGTCCGGATGCTGTGCGAGGTTCAGGTAGTCGTTGCTGGAAAAGTTGAGCAGCCCCGGCGGCGGCGTGACGGCGCGGCGAAAGCGCTGCGCCCGCCGCAGCTCCTCCAGTTCCGTTTCAATCCATTGTTCGCGTAGGTCCATGTCGCGCCGAGCCTAAACTTTTCCCGCAGTTTTCCAAGGCTCGGAAACAATAACGTGGAACTTTCCAGACCTTGGAAGTCCCAGCGTGATAGCATCCGGAGAAGGGAAGCGATACGCGCCGGCATATGGACAGCACTCCCGCTGGAGCGGTGTGCACCAAAGCGGACGCGCCTGTTGATCAGTGCCAGCCGGGCGACGGACACACCGTCTCATACCTGTACAGGTGTGCGATGGGGTAGTGGAACTACAGCAGACCGTGCAGCAGCTTGGAGCGATGAGTCGAACAGCGGCGTTGAGAATCGGCGAGCTTGCGAGCCGTATCCTCCGGCGCTTCGTTGGGCGTCATTTCCTGGCCTTTGCCCGAGCCCGGTTCTCTTTCACCCGGAACTTCACCATCCGACTGATTAGTCCCACGGGAAGCGGGCGGTCGAATGGAAGCTGGACGGTGCCACGTGACAGCACGTACGCCGAGAGCTCTTTAGCGAACCGGCTGATTCCAGATGAAGTCGGATAGAAGCTGACATGCTTCTTCCACGCGGCGAAATGGACCAGATTACCGTGGTCTCTGAAGGTCGGGATCTGATAACTGATCGTTTCCTCGGCGTCCGGTGCCGCCGCCCGCACCGTCTCGCGGATCTGCGACAACATCCGCCGGACTTCCAGTGGATACCTCGCGATATATTCATCAATCGTCTGGGCCGCTGCCGCTTTAGGCTTCATCGTCACTCTCTAGCGATGGGCGTGCGGGTCGTACTGACAACCCGCCAACAGTGTTGTTGAACGAACTTCAAGTTGTGTTTGTGCATCCTTAGTTTCTTCACCATGACGGCACTGTAAGAAGCCCCGGTTGTCCTGACAAGCGGAAAACAGATTGCTTTGGAATAGGTTAGACGCGCGGTCCGGTTTTCAGTTCCGGACGAAGTGGTCTTTATGCAGCTTCGGAGACTCGGCAGGAGCGCTCAGGCCGGGTGCTTGGCAAGATAAGCGGCGAAGGCGGCGGCGGTCGGCAACTGGGGCAGGGCGGTAGAGAAATCGCGGCGGTGTTCGATGGCGCCCTTGAGCGCGGCGTCGAGGCCGGCGCGGCCGATGAGGATCGCGCCACAGAGCCTGCCTTCCATAAAAGCAAACCGCAGATACTGGCCTTCAGACTGTTGCTCCAGCACCTGCGCCGCCGGAGCTGCAAAATCGCCGATACTGAAGACGTGCAGGCCGAGGACCTTGAGCACATTCGAGCGCGGCAGGCCGCCGAACGCGCTGCGCTGGCCGGCGGCGTTCAGGCCGGCGAGGGTGCCTTGGAAGTTGGCCACCGGCCAGAGGCCGTAGACCACCTGCTGGTGTTCGGCGCAATCCCCGGCGGCGTAAATATCGGGATGCGAGGTTGTCAGCCACTCATCCACCAGCACGCCCTGCCGCGTGTGCAGGCCGGCGGCGGTCGCGAGCGCGAGGTTGGCGCGGATACCCGCGGTCACGAGCACGATATCGGCCGGCAGCTCCCGTCCGTCTTCGAGTTGCACGCCCGTGGCGCGGCCGGTGCCGGCGATCGCCCGCACCTTCGCGCCGGTATGCAGGTGGATGCCAAGCGCGGCGACATGGCGCGCGAGCAGTTCGCCGCCGGCCTGTGTGAGCTGGCGCGGCATCAGCCAGCCGTCGCCGGCGAGCAGGTCCACGTGCACCCCGTGCTTGGCCAGCGCGCCGGCGGTTTCGAGTCCGAGGATGCCGCCGCCGATGCACACGCAGCGCAGGCCGGGGCGCAGCTGATCCAGCACCGCGCGTGTGTCGGCGAGCGTGCGCAGGGCCTGCACGCCCGCCAGCTGCACGCCAGGCCACGGCGGGAGAAAGGCCTGCGCGCCGACCGCGAGCACCAGTTTATCGAACAGAACCGTATCCCCGTTGGAGCAGGCGATCTCGTGGCGCTCGGGCGCCAGCGCGGTCGCCGTCACGCCGGGCAGCAGGCGGATGCGCTGCTGCTCGTACCAGCCCGCGGGGTGCAGCGGCAGGGCGTCTTCCTGGATCTCGCCGTCGAGCAGGCGGGTGAGGTTCAGGCGCCAGTAGGGCAGTTCCGCCTCGCCGTCGAGCAAGGTGATCTCGGCCGCGGGCGCCGCCTGGCGCGCGGCTTCCGCCGCGGCGACGCCGGCGATGCCCCCGCCGAGCACGACGATGCGTGGCGCCGCCACGGCACCGGCGGGCGCCGGGACCAGGGGCGGCAGCGGCTGCTCGCAGGGCGTAAACTCCGAGGCCGGTGCGCCGCAGACCAGACATTCGGCCGGCGGTTCCGGCCCTTCGTGGATGTAGCCGCAGACTTCGCAGCGCCACGCTTTGACGGGGGTGGGGGACATGGGTCGCGGTCGGGGTCAGGCCACCAACAGGAAACGCGCCTTCGGCACGCCGCATACCGGGCACTTGTCGGGCGCTTCGCCGATGACGGTGTGGCCGCAGACGGGACATACGTGGATGGGTGCGCCGGCGAGATCCTTGCCGGCCTGGATCGCGGCGAGCGCCTGGCTATAGAGCCCGAAGTGCGTCTGTTCGACCGCCATCGCGCCCTTGAAGGAAATCAGCGCGGCCTTGTTGCCGTCCTTTTCGGCCTCGGCCACGAAGCCCGGATACATCTGGGTGAACTCGTAGTTTTCGCCGGCGACCGCCTCGGCCAGGTTTTCGGCGGTGGACTTGATGCCGCCCATGGCGCGCAGGTGGTTGTGGGCGTGGACCGTCTCGGCCTCCGCCGTCGCGCGAAACAGCTTGGCGATCTGCGGGAAGCCATCGGCGTCCGCCTTCTTGGCGAACGCGAGGTACTTGCGGTTGGCCTGGCTCTCGCCGGCGAAGGCGGCCTTGAGGTTTTCGGTGGTGGACATGGTATTTCCTTTTTCGAATTTTCCTGTGACGGATGTGAAGGGTAGTAAAATCTGCAGGGCAAAGCAAGGCGAAGGCGGGAAATGGTTTTTGGGCTTCATTGTGGGCGGGGTTTTCCAGCCCCGCAGTTGTGCTGTGATGCGGTTCGCGGGATGGGAATCCCCTCCCACAGCAGAGCTCTTCACAGGTTCGGCCGGCTGCGATTGCCGTCGGCGGCCGACTCGGCCCCACTTCTGGGCACCAGATCCCTCAGGGAAAACGTCCAGCGCGGCGTTTCCGCCGCTTGCGGTTTTCGGGGGCATCGGCCATACTGCGCCTCGCGGAAGGAACCGAGTATGCGTATTGTCAAATGTGGTTGGTGGCTGATCATCGGGCTGCTGCTCGCGGGCGTGTTGTCCGGTGCGGTGTGCCATTATTTCGGACTGCTGAAGACGGCGGCCGCGCTGTACACGACCGGCGTGGTGCTCTGCGCGTTCATGGTCTATTTCTTCCGCGACCCGGAGCGCACCGCCCAGGGCGACGAGTCGCTGCTCATGGCCGGGGCCGACGGCCTCGTGCGCAATGTCGAGGTTCTGCGCGAAGAGACCTACCTCAAGGCCGATGCCGTGCGGATCAGTGTCTTCCTCTCCCCGTTCGACGTGCACGTCAACCGCATTCCCATGGGCGGGACCGTCACGAAACTGGCCTATACGCCGGGTGCGCACCTGGGCACCTATCTGAACTCGGCCTCCGAGCATAACGAGCACAGCGCCATCCTGGTCGAAGGCAACGGCACCAGGTGCCTCGTCAAGCAGATCGTCGGACCGATCGTGCGGCGCGTGGTCTACTGGCTGGTGGAGGACCAGAAGCTGGTGCGCGGCGAGCGGATCGGCATGATGAAGTTCGGCTCGCGGCTGGACACGTATTTTGTGAAGGCGGACGTGGATGTGCTCGTCAAGAAGGGCGACCGGGTGCGCGCCGGCGAGACGCCCATCGCGCAGTTGCGCCGGGGCAAAGCATGAAGATCAACACGCGCGCCATACCTCCCGTTGTGCTGACGCTGGCCGCGATGCTGGCGGGGTTCGGCAGCATCGTGATGAGCGCGCACAATGAGTATGTGATGGCTGCGCGCCTGATCATCCTCTCGATGATCCTCGATGGCCTCGACGGCGCCTTGGCGCGGCTGATCAAAGGCACGAGCAGTTTCGGCGCGGAATTGGACACGTTCGTGGATATGACGAGCTTCGGCATCGCGCCGGCGCTGCTGACCTATGAGGCCTATTGGCGCAACTTCGGTGCTTGGGGCCTGTTGCTGACCGGGGGCATGGTGCTCTCCGGCGCCACCCGGCTCTCTCGCTTCCGCATCATTGACCCGTTTCGCGGGCAGCAGGGTTTCTTGGGCCTGCCCATCACCTGCGCCGGTGGTTTCGTGACCTGCGTTATTTTCGTGGCGAACTCCGGCGCCACCAAGGAATGGGGCTGGACCTGGTTCAACCTCGAAACCGGTCCGCTGGCGGTCGGCGTCTGGGTCGCCACGGCGCTCATGCTCATCCTGCAGGTCTCGCATGTCCGTTACACCAAGGCTTCGAAGCATCCCGTGATTTTCATCGCCGGCATCGTGCTGGTGATCGCGCTGTTCTTCAATGTCCACCTGATGGCGTCCGTCGCGGCGCTTGGCGGCTGCGTGGCCGCGCTCTATTTCGCGTTTCTCAGTCCGTTCATCCATCCGCCCGGCGCCACTCCGGCGCCAGCCGCTCCGCCCCCGGAGCAGCCTGCGGCGGTCAGCTGATGTAGCCCCACGAGGTGTTCGCATGGCCGGTGAATATGTCTTCCAACTCGACCGTCTGACCAAACAATACGACCGCGTCAATGTGCTCAACGAGATCACGCTCTCGTTCTTCTACGGCTCGAAGATCGGCGTCATCGGCGGCAATGGGTCCGGCAAGTCCACCCTGCTGCGCATTCTCGCCGGGCAGGACACGGACTTCATGGGCACGGCGCTGATCGCGCGCAACGCCCGCATCGGCCATCTGACGCAGGAGCCGCAGCTCGACCCCACCAAGACCGTCGCCGGCAACGTCGAGGAAGGCGTCGCCGCCGCCAAGGCGGTCCTGGCCCGCTACGATGAGATCTGCGACCTGCTCGGCGCGCAGCCCGCCGCCGAGATCGCCGACAAGCTCAACGACGAGCTGGGCCGCATCCAGGATAAGATCGACGCGCAGGACCTGTGGAGCCTCGACCACAACGTCGAGATGGCGATGGAGGCCCTGCGCCTGCCGCCGGCCGACGCCGACGTGACCAAGCTTTCCGGCGGCGAGCGCCGCCGCGTGGCGCTCTGCCGGTTGCTGATCTCGAACCCGGACGTGCTGCTGCTCGACGAGCCGACCAACCATCTCGATGCCGACTCGGTCGCGTGGCTGGAGACCTACCTCAAGAAGTTCACCGGCACGCTGGTGGTCGTCACCCACGACCGCTACTTCCTCAACAACGTCACCGAGTGGATCCTCGAGCTCGAGGGCGGCGCGGCGTTTCCCTACAAGGGCAACTACGAGAAGTGGCTCGAGCAGAAGCAGGCGCTGCTGGCGGCGCAGAGCAAGCAGGCGGTCCAGCGCAACAAGCTGCTCAACCAGGAACTGCAGTGGATGCGGCTGAACCCCACCGGCCGGCAGGCCAAGAGCAAGGCCCGCCTCAAGCGCTACGAGGAGTTGGCGTCGCAGCAGGTGGATACGCGCGAGGAAACCCTCGAGATCCAGATCCCGCCCGGCCCGCGCCTGGGCGACCTCGTCGTGCGCGCCAAGCAGCTGAGCAAGGAGTTCGGCGAGCGCGTCCTGTTCGAGAACGTCGAGTTCGACCTGCCGCGCGGCGGCATCGTCGGCGTCATCGGCGGCAACGGCTCCGGCAAGACCACCCTGCTCAAGATGATCATGGGCAAGGAGCAGGCGACCGAGGGCGAACTGAAGGTCGGCGAGACCGTGGCGCTCGCCTATGTGGATCAGAGCCGCGACACGCTCGACTCCAACAACACCGTCTACGAGGAGATCACCGGCGGCCGGGAAAACCTCGACCTCGGCGGCAAGCAGATGAACGGCCGCGCCTACTGCGGCCGCTTCAACTTCCGCGGCAGCGACCAGCAGAAGAAGGTCGGCAAGCTCTCCGGCGGCGAACGCAACCGCGTCCACCTCGCCAAGCTCCTGCGCGGCGGCGGCAACCTGCTGCTGCTCGACGAGCCGACCAACGACCTCGACGTGACCACGCTGCGCGCGCTGGAAGAGGGCCTGACGAACTTCGGCGGCTGCGCCGTGGTTGTCAGCCATGACCGCTGGTTCCTCGATCGCGTGGCCACCCATATCCTCGCCTTCGAGGGCGACAGCAAGGTGACGTGGTTCGAGGGCAACTACGAGGCCTATCACGAGCAGCGCCGCCGCCTGCTCGGCGACGCCGCCGACCAGCCCCACCGCGTCAGCTTCCGTCCGATCCATCACGGCGGCTAGCCGGCGCCGCCCCGTGCGGGTGTCCAGCGCAGCGGCGAGCAGCCGCAGCCTGCGGCGCAGGCGTTCCTTGCCAAGGACGCCGCGAACCCTTCACACCGCGCGGCCGGTGAGTTCCACGCCGGTCCCTGAGCCGCGGCCGCGGCGATTCCGGCATTGACCTTGGCGGAAAAGTAGCTACGGTAGCGCCACTTGCGAACCCGTTATGGAGCACACCATCCTAGAACTGACCGGCGACGGTTATCTGCGCCTGTCCGGCGCCGATGACCGGATTCTCGCCGCGAACGCCGGCGCGGCGCGCATCCTGGACTGGGACGCGGGCGCGCAGGAACTCGTCGGCCGCAAGCTGGCGGAGGTGCGGACCGCGCCGCTGGCGGAGCATGGGCGGGGGCTGCTCGAGCAGCACGGCTCCTTGCACCAGTTCCTCTGCACGTGGACGACGCATAAGCAGCACACGAAGAAGGTCCTGATGGACGCGCGGTTGTGCGACGATCCTGCGGAAGGCCGCATCATCGAACTGGTCATCAAGGACGTCTCGGCGCTGACGCTGCACGAGCAGATGCTGGACGACGAACACCAGCGCTTTCTCGTCATGCTCCAATCCATCGGCGAAGGCGTGCTCGCCACCGATCTCGAGGGCCGCACGCTCTGGATGAATCCGGCGGCGGAACGCCTGACGGGCTGGTCGCTGGCCGATGCCCAGGGCCGGCCGCTGACGGAAGTCTTCCATGTGGTGGATGCCAAGACGCGCCAGGCACTGCCGGACCCGGTCCCGGTCATCCTCCAGCGCGATGAGCGCGTCCGGAGCAGTGGCTGGATGATGCTGCTGACGCGCGACGGACGCGAGCTGCCGGTCGCCACCAGCGGCGCGCCGCTGCGCGACGCCGCCGGCCACGAGCGCGGCGTGGTGCTTGTCTTCCGCGACGATTCCGAGCGGCGCGAGGCGCACCGCGCGCTGCGCGAGAGCGTCCAGGTCTTCCGCGCCATCTTCATGCGCGCCGGCATCGGCATGGTGCTGACCGACCTGCGTGGCATGATGCTGGACACCAACCAGGCTTTCCGCGACATGCTCGGCTACAGCGCCAGCGAACTGTATGGCCGCCCGCTGGCGGCCGTCACGCACCCGGAGGAGCAGGCCCAGGAGATGGCCGAGCTGTGCGGCGCGCTGGCCGACGGCCACCGGGACCACCGCCTCCAGCTGGTCAAGCGCTACATCTGCAAGGATAGCAGCGTGCTCTGGGGTCGCGTGACCGCTACGCTGATCTTCGACGACGAGGGCCACCCGCTCTTCGGCATCGGCATGATCGAGGATATCACGCAGCAGCGCCTGGCCGACGAGGCGCTCGAGGCCGAGAAGGAGCGCCTGCTGGTCACGCTGCGCTCGATTGGCGAATGCGTCATTGCCACCGACGCCGCCGGGCGCGTCCACCTGGTCAACCGCTCGGCGGAGAAGCTGACCGGCTGGGCGCAACACGAGGCGATGGGCCGGCCGCTCGACGAGGTGTTCGTCCTGCTGGATACCGAGACCCAGGAACCGCTCGGGCCCGACGTGCTCGGCAGCCTGATCCGCACCGGGGCGTTTGCCGCGTTCCCGGAGGATACCGTCTTGCGCACGCGCGACGGCAGTGTCCGGCACATTGGCGAGAGCGCCACGCCCATCCGCGACCGCGGAGGGGCCATCCTCGGCATCGTCATTGTCTTCCGCGACACCACGCAGGACCGGCGGCGCGAGGAAGAGGTCGTTCGCGGCCAGAAACTGGAGTCGCTCGGCGTACTCGCGGGCGGCATCGCGCACGATTTCAACAACATCCTCACGGCGGTCCTCGGCAACATTGCGCTCGCGCGCCTGACGCCGGCCGCTGCCGACGCGGAGCTTGCGGAGCTGCTTGGCGAGGCCGAGACCGCCGCCTGGCGTGCGAAGGATCTGACCCAGCAGCTGGTGACCTTTGCGCAGGGCGGCGCGCCGCTCAAGCAGGTCACCGTCCTCGGGACGCTGCTGCGGGAGGCCGTGCAGTTCGCGCTGCGCGGCGCCAACTGCTCCAGCGACCTGGTCCTGGCGGAGAACCTCTGGCCGGCGGAGGTTGATCCCGCGCAGCTCGCGCAGGTCGTGAACAATCTGGTGCTCAACGCGGCGCAGGCCATGCCCCAGGGCGGCACGGTCACCGTGCGCGCCGGGAACACCCTGCTCGACCTGCGGCAGGACATCCCGCTCAAGCCCGGGCGCTATGTGCAGATCAGCATCGGCGACCATGGCCGCGGCATCCCGGAAAAGGATCTGTCGCGGATTTTCGATCCCTATTTCACCACCAAGGTCAAGGGCAGCGGCATGGGCCTGACCACCGCCTATTCCATCATCCGCAAGCACAACGGCTACCTGGGCGTGGCCTCGCAGGTCGGCGTGGGCACGACCTTCACCCTGTATCTGCCCGCGGCTGTTGCGCCCCCTGTGGCCGCGCTGGAAGTCCCGCCGCCGGCCGCCCCTCTCGTCCCCGGCGAGCACCGTATTCTTGTGATGGACGACGAGGGCGCCATCCGCCGCATGACGCAGCGCATCCTGGAGCCCGCCGGTTTTCAGGTGGCCGTCGCCTCCGAGGGCGCCGAAGCGGTGCGGCTGTATCAGGAAGCGCGCGACTGCGGCGCCCCCTTCACCGCCGCCATTCTCGACATCACGATCCCCGGCGGCATGGGCGGGCGTGAAACCCTCCAGCAGTTGAAGCGGATCAATCCGGCCATCAAGGCCATCGTCTCCAGCGGCTATTCCACCGATGCGATCATGGCCGCGCCCGGGGAGTTCGGTTTTGTCGGCGTCGTCGGCAAACCCTACCGTCCGGCCGATCTGCTCGCCGAACTGCGTCGGGTTCTCGCCCTGTGAACGGGTGCGGCGCCCAACTTGCGCGCGGCTTGGTTTAGGCTATGTTTCGCAAAATGTTATCCAAACCCAAAGGAGCAGAGGAAATGAAGCGTATCGTATTGTTCGTGGCGGCCGCTGCGCTGGTGATGACGGGCTGCGGCAAGAAGGTCAGCGAGTCCGTCGCCGAGAAGATGATCGAGAGCGCGATGGCCAAGGACGGCGTCAAGGGCAAGGTGAACATCTCCGATGGCAAGGTCACGATGGAGACCAAGGACGGCACCGCCTCGTTCAGCAGCGGCGCCGGCGTGAAGGTGCCCGACAATTTCCCGAAGGACGTGCTCGTCTATGACGGCGCCAAGGTGATCGCGTGCGTGAACGCGCCCGGCGGCCAGAACCTCGTGCTGGAGTCGAAAGACAGCGTCGAGAAAATCATCGCCGCCTACAAGGGCAAGATGACCGGCGCGGGCTGGAAGGAAGAGATGAACATGAACCAGGCAGACACGGCCATGCTGATCTACAAGAAAGATCCGCGTACGGCCTCCATCGTCGTCGCGCATTCCGGCGACGTGACGCAGATCCAGCTGACCACCGCGGAAAAATAAGCAGACGCAAATCTACGCACTCCGCGGTCCCGCGCAGCGCGCGCTTTTCCAGTGACGGGAAAACCGCGCGCTGTTTTCTTCCAAGGCCGGGAAGAACCGGGGCCGCCGGCTTCCAAGGGCAGGGAAAGCCTGCCGGGCGCCGGGTGGGAACATCCCGGACTTCGTGAACTCCGGGATGTTGCCCGCCCCCCAACTCCGCGGAAGATGGCGGACGAGGCGGCAGCGCAAGTGCAAGGCGGGGCTGCCCGCCGCGCGCAACCGAAGGCCGCTTCCCGCGCGGAGGGCCTGGCGTGTTCCGGGGTGAGAAAATTATTTCCCCCTGATAATCCGAGGCTTGCAGCGCCGGGTCCCTTCCGCGCTTTGCTAACGCCGCGCGGTGTGCTAAAGCACTCCCCGCCGCCGGTGGGCGGCGGATAAATTTTCATGGGCAAAAACATTCCATTTGTACATCTGCATTTCCACACGGAATACAGCCTGCTGGACAGCGCCTGCAAGGTGAAGAAGGTGATGAAGCGCGCCGTGGAGCTCGAGCAGAACACGCTGGCGATCACCGACCACGGCAACCTCTATGGCGCCGTCGATTTCTACAAGGAAGCCAAGGGTGCTGGTCTCAAGCCGATCCTCGGCTGCGAAGTCTATGTGGCCGTCGGCGACATGCACGACCGGAAGAGTATCGAGGGTTCCACCAAGCAACCGACGAACCATCTGGTGCTGCTGGCGGAGAACGAACAGGGCTGGGCAAACCTGATCCGGCTGGTGTCCATGGCGCACCTGGAGGGCTTCTACTACAAGCCGCGCATCGACAAGGAACTGCTCGCCAAATATTCCAAGGGCCTGATCGGCCTGTCGAGCTGCCTCAAGGGCGAGCCGGCGGAACTGTGCGCGGCAGGGGATATTGCGGGGGCGAAGCGGGCGGCCGGGCAATACGCGGAGATCCTCGGCAAGGACAACTACTTCATCGAGCTGCAGAACCACGGCCTGCCGGAGCAGCTCAAGGCGAACGTCGGCCTGCGCGAGGTGGCCAAGGCCCTGCACCTCCCGCTGATCTGCACGAACGACGTGCACTACATCCAGCAGGAGCACCACGAGGCGCACGCGGTCCTGCTCTGCCTCCAGACGCAGAGCAAGCTGAGCGATCCCGGCCGGATGCACTATCACGGCGACCAGTTCTACATGAAAAGCGGCGAGGAAATGCAGGCGCTCTTCCCCGGCGAGCCGGAGCTGCTCGCACGCACGGTCGAGATCGGCCAGCGCTGCAACGTGGACCTGCGGCTCGGCAAGGAAACCCATTTCCCGATCTACATCACGCCGGACGGCAGCACGCAGAAGGATTTCATCGTGCAGGTGGCGCACGCCGGCCTGCGCAAGCGCTACAACATGGCCGACTGCCTGCATCCCGCCAGCGAGCTCGAGCGGCAGGTCATGGACCGGTTCAACTACGAGCTGGGCGTCATCGAGCGC
The DNA here is from genome assembly GCA_903896925.1 of uncultured Lentisphaerota bacterium. Taxonomy (GTDB): domain Bacteria; phylum Verrucomicrobiota; class Kiritimatiellia; order CAIQIC01; family CAIQIC01; genus DP16D-bin41. Next base: position 63,895 of record CAITZM010000134.1, read on the forward strand.
CTGAAGTTCATCAACTATTTTCTCGTGGTGTGGGATTTCATCCATCACGCCAAGCTGCAGGGCATCCCGGTGGGGCCGGGCCGCGGCTCGGGCGCCGGCAGCCTCATCGCCTACGCGATCGGCATCACGAACATCGAGCCGCTGCGGTTCAACCTGCTCTTCGAGCGCTTCCTGAACCCGGAGCGCATCAGCTGGCCGGACTTCGACATCGATTTCTGCCAGCGGCGGCGCGGCGAGGTGATCACCTATGTCCGCGAGAAGTACGGCGAGGAGAACGTCGCGCAGATCGTCACGTTCGGCACGCTCGGGCCCAAGACGGTGATCCGCGACATCGGGCGCGTGCTGGAAATCCCGCTCGGCGAGTGCGACCGGCTCGCGAAGATGGTGCCCGACGACCCGAAGATCGACGACCTCGAAAAGGCGCTGGCCCAGAATCCCGAGTTCAAGCAGATCTGCGAGCGCGACGAGAACGCCAAGCGCATCATGAAGTATGCGCGCGTGCTCGAAGGCCTCGCGCGCAATCCCGGCGTCCACGCCGCCGGCGTCGTCATCGGCGAGAAGCCGCTGGTCGAAATCCTGCCGCTCGCGCGCAGCAAGGACAAGGAAATCATCACGCAGTTCGAAATGTCGCCGCTCGAGGCGACCGGCCTGATGAAGATGGACTTCCTCGGCCTCAAGACGCTGACGGTGATCCAGGACGCGCTGGACTACGTCGAGCGCAACCACGGCGTGAAGCTGGACATGGACACGCTGCCGCTGGACGACGCCAAGACCTACGAGCTGCTCGGCCGCGGCGACGCCGTCGGCGTGTTCCAGCTGGAATCCGGCGGCATGCGCGACCTGCTCCGGCGCATGGCCTCGAACCGGATCGAGGACCTGATCGCCCTGATCGCGCTCTACCGCCCCGGCCCGATGCAGTTCATCGACAGCTTCATCAACCGCAAGAACGGCCTCGAGGCCATCGAGTATCCGCACCCGCTGCTCGAATCCATCTTGAAGGAGACCTACGGCATCATCGTCTACCAGGAGCAGGTCCAGCAGGCCGCTGTGACGCTGGCGGGGTTTTCGCTGGGCCAGGGCGATATTTTGCGGCGCGCCATGGGCAAGAAGAAAAAAGAAGAGATGGACAAGATGCGCGACAAGTTCGTCGAAGGCTGCATCGCGACCAACAAGATTCCCCGCGCGCAGGCCTCCGCGATCTTCGACACGATCGACAAGTTCGCCTCCTACGGCTTCAACAAGTCGCACAGCGCCGCCTACGCGATCGTCTCCTACCAGACGGCCTACCTGAAGGCGCACTATCCGGTGGAGTTCATGTCCGCCCTGATGACGAGTGAAATCGGCAATCCCGACAAGCTGACGAACTTCATCAACGAGGCGCGCGCGATGGAGGTCGAGATCCTGCCGCCGAGCGTCAACGAGAGCGACCTGCACTTCACGCCGACCGGCCAGAAGATCCGCTTCGGCCTCGCGGGCATCAAGAACGTCGGCGAGGGCGCGGTCGAGGAGATCGTCCGCATCCGCAAGGAAGGCGGCCCCTTCAAGGGCCTGGTGGATTTCTGCAACCGCGTGGACGGCCAGCGCTCGAACAAGAAGGTGCTCGAAAGCCTCGTCCGCTGCGGCGCGTTCGATTTCACCGGCCAGCTGCGCGGCCGGCTCTTCGGCGGCATCGACCAGGCGATGGGCGGCGCCGCGTCCGAGCAGCGCGACCGCCGCGCCGGCCAGATATCCCTGTTCGGGATGTTGGGCGGCGACGCCACCCAGAGCGCCGTTGATGCCGACCTGCCTGCCGGCGAAACCTGGACCGAGAGCCAGCTGCTGGCCGGCGAGAAGGAGCTGCTCGGTTTCTTCATCTCCGGCCATCCGCTGACCGAGTTTCAGTGGATCCTCCAGCGCTTCGACCAGACCGGCGGCGGCCCGCTCGAGGAGGCCGCGCCCGGCACGGTCGTCCGCGTCGGCGGGCTGGTGGCCAGCTTCCAGAAACGCTTCACCAAGAAAACTCAGGAGCCGATGGGCATTTTCCGGCTCGAACGCCTCGACGGCGCGCTCGAGGCCGTCGCGTTCCCGTCCACCTTCACCACCTACGGCGTCTATCTCAAGGACGACGCGCCGGTGCTCGTCTGCGGCCAGCTCGGCCGCTCCGAACTGCCCGGCCAGCAATCGCAGCAGCTCAAGCTGACCGTGCAGGAAGTCTATCCGCTCGGCGATGTGCCGCGCCTGTTCACCGAGACCGTGAGCGTCCACCTGCCCGAGCAGTTGGCGGACCCCGCGCGCGTGCAGCAGCTCAAGGCGATCATCCGCCAGCATCCCGGCCAGACCCCGCTGCACATTGTCATCATGCTGGGCAGTGGTGAGAAAATCTACGTCAACGCCCATAGCGCGATGCACGTCCTGCCCAGCAAGGCGCTCATCCATGCCATCGAGCAGTTGCTGGGCGAGGGCAGCCTCTACATCGCCCCCCGCGCCGTCACCTGCCTCAAGCCTCCTCCGCCCCGCCGCTGGGAGCGCAAGGACTGAGCGGCGCCCAAGCCGGGCCCCTGGCACCGCGACCCTGTGGCGGGCGGGAAATTCCGCGTGGCGCAGTCTTGAGGTCGACGGCTGGCTTCTGAATCGTACGGAAATCGGCGCAACCACAGGGGCTTCGGCTTTTTTTTGGTTGGATTTGATTTATACTGACCGACCATCAGATGGATATCCAAAGCCAACAACAGTACCGGCAAGGCCTGGGCTCGCGGGTGGATGCACTTGAGGCCGCACTCCAGTCGCTGGGCCGCGATGTGACGGCGGAGAAAAACATCCGGCTCATGGCCAAGTCGCTGTGCACCTCCAGCGTCCCCCAAGGGCTCCAGACCGTTTTTCAGGCTGCGCGCAGCGTGGAGGTGGCGGCGCCGGCGCAGTTGCCGGAGCTGACGCGCGCCTTCATCGCCATCCTGCGGCAGGCACTGACGGACTCACTGGACGGCCCTCACGACGAGGTGGCCGAGTCCCTCCATACACGCCAGCACGGCACTCCCGAGAACACGCGCCATGATGCGCTCACCGGCCTGCTCAACCGCACGGCGTTCTGCGAGGCGTACGAGCACGCCCTCGGCCTGAGCGCGCGCTCCCGCAAGCCGGTTGTGCTGGCGTTGCTCGAAATTGACCGCCTCGCCGATATCGAGAGGGGCCATGGTCAGCCTGCAGTTGAACTCGCCCTGCAGTGCGTGGGCGCGGTGCTGGCGAGTTCCTCGCGGGCGACCGACCTCGTCGCGCGCTGGAGCGCGTTGCAATTCGTCCTCCTGTTCCCCGGCGAAGACCAGGCCGGCGGCCGGCGCGCCATCGAGAAGGCGTTGAGCCTGCTGCAGGATCGGCTGCCCGTGTTGCCCGACGGCCAGCCACTTCGCCTCACCCTCTCCGCCGGCCTCAGAGAGCTGGACCTGCCGGCACCGCTGGAAACGGCTGTGGTGCAGGCGGACCGCTTCCTCTATCTGGCCAAATCCCGTGGCGGCAATCAGGTGGTCAGCGCCGAAACGACCCTGCCGCCGCGCAAGGACAACGTGCTGGTGGCCACCCGCGAGGACATCGCCGGCATCTTCAAACACATTCTCGAAATCAACGGATTCGAGGTGGTGCTCACCCGCCCCTCCAGCGCCGCAGCGCTCGACGTACTCGCCCACGGCCATTTCCGGCTGATCATCCTTGAGGAAGGCGATGACGGCGAGAGCGGCTACGAGCTGCTGCGCAAGCTCCGCGAAAATCAGCACTGTCACCGCATCCCGATGGTCATGCTTGTCTCCAACGAACAGGCCGCGGCCCGCGCGCTCGATCTCGGTGCGAACGACTATATGCTCAAGCCGCTTTCGCCGGTCGTCTTCATCGCCCGCGTCCGCCACCTGCTGACGCGCGGCGTGCCGGCGGCCCGCCCGCAGCACAAGTTGCTGCTGGTGGATGGCGACCTGGCGGCGTTGATCGTCGCCGGCACCGCGTTGCACCAAAGCGGCAGCTTCCGCATCCGCTTCGCCCGCACCGGCGCCGACGCCCTCCGCCGTGCGATGGAAGTCGCGCCCGATGCCGTCTGCGCGGCCGCCCGCCTGCCGGACATGAGCGGGTCGGAACTCCTCCTGCGCTTGCAGTCCGTGCTGCAGCCCGCCCGCGCCGCCGGCGTGCTGACGGCGCCCGTCGATCAGGCCGCCGATGTGGCGCGTCTGAGCAGCACGACCCTCCGCGGCGTACTCACCACGCCTTTCAACCTGCAGACGCTGGCCGGCGAGTTGACCCGCCTGTTGCAAATCAAGGCGAACCCCGCGCCGCCCTCTGCAGAGGATCACCTGTCATTCAACAGCGAACTGCAGCGGTTGCTGAGCGCTGTCGCTTCGGACTGAGCGGCAGAGCCGCCGCGATGCAGCCGGTTGGCAGCTCAACATCACCACCCGCGGAGCAATGTGTTCTCCAAGGCAGGAAAGAAGACCCGTTGCTTTTTCAAGCCATGGAAAGGGACGGGTGGCGGGCGTCAGGCGCTGGCGCGCCAGATGTGCTGTCCACGAGTCCGGCGCCGATGGCGTAGCGGGTGAGACTGGCGGTGTCGAAGATGTTGAGCTTGCGCGTGAGGGCCCCGCGGTGTTTTTCGACCGTGCGGATGCTGAGGCCCAGTTCAGGGGCGATCTGTTTGTTCGGCAGGCCCTCGGCGACGAGTTGGAGCACCTCGACCTCGCGCTCCGTCAGGCAGGCCTCGCGATAGACGCAGGTGCCGCAGTGGTCGGCGCACTGGTGCGGAAGGCGGCAGGCAATGCTGGGGCTGAAGGCTTTTCTTCCCTGATGCACGTCGCGGATGGCGGCGCACACGGTGCGCGCCGACGCTTGCTTGAGCAGATAGCCGGCGATGCCCAGCGCGGTCGCCTGCTGGATGTAGCGGTCCTCGCTGCGTGCGGTGAGAATCAGGATCCGGGTGGCGGGACAAAGTTGGCGGATCTGCCGGGTGGCTTCGACCCCATTGAGCCGCGGCATCAAGATGTCCATGACGAGCACGGCGGGCAGGAGTTGCTGGGCCAGAGCCACGGCTTCGCGGCCGTTGGCGGCTTCGCCGATGACCTCGATATCGGTTTCGGCGGCGAGCAGCGCGCGCAGCCCTTCGCGGACGACGGTGTGGTCGTCCGCCAGCAGGACGGTGATGCGGTTCGTAGCCATGTTTCCGGCGGTTTCAGCTCGTGTGGCAACGTCTGGCGCCGCCGGGGAGTCTAGACCGGTTCTCGCCGATGTCAAACCGGCGGGTGGTGGTAGTTCCCCTCATGGCGGAGCGCGGCGGGTGCCGTAGACTCAGATCGTTATGAAACGACAGGAAGAAAAAATGAAACCAAAAACACCGAGCGGGTTACCTGTCTCGCGGGAAGAAATCCGGCCTATCTATCCGGTCCACGGGCTGCCCGCTTCGCAGGAGCTGGCCCTGAAGACCCGCCCGGCGCACGGGCTGCATGTCCTGATCACCGGCGGGGCGGGGTTCATCGGCTCGAACCTGGCCGAGTATCACCTGCACAAAGGCGACAAGGTGCATGTGGTGGATGACCTCAGCACCGGGGCGCTCAGCAATGTCGAGGCGTTCCTGAGCCATCCGCATTTCCGGTTCAGTCAGGCCGACATCCTGGTTTGGGACGACCTGAACAAAGCCGTCACCTGGGCCGACCGGATTTATCACATGGCGGCCGTGGTGGGTGTCCACAAGGTGCTGGCCGAGCCGATTCATTGTCTGTCGACCAACATCGCGGGCTGCGAGCGGGTGCTGCGCGCGGCCAGTGCCAACGGGTGGAAGCCCCAGATTGTGATCCCCTCGACCGCGGAGGTCTACGGCGAGGCGCACACCAGCGGTGGGGCGCTGCCGTCGGAGGCGGTCGATTTTACCGGGTTCCGGGAGGATGCGGAACTGGTGGTGGGCTCCACGGCGATCAAACGGTGGAACTATCCCGTCAGCAAGATCACCAACGAGGCGATGGGGCTCTCCTATGGGCAGGCCTTCGGCATGGAGGTCCTCGTCGCCCGGCTGTTCAACAGCGTCGGCCCGCGGCAGACCGGGCGCTATGGGATGGTGCTGCCGCGCTTCGTGAAGCAGGCCGTGGCGGGCGAGCCGATCACGGTCTACGGCGACGGCACGCAGACGCGCAGCTTCTGCGATGTGCGGGACACCGTGGCGCTGTTGGACGCCTTGGCGAGCGAGTTGGGCAACGCAGGGGAGATCATTAACGTGGGCAATAACCGGGAGATCAGCATTCACGCGCTGGCCCGGCTGGTCAAGGAACTGGCGCAGAGCGCCTCGCCCATCGCCTTTGTTCCGTACCGTGTGGCTTACGGCGAAGGGAATGTGGAAACCTACCGGCGCAAGCCCGATCTCACCAAGCTCCTGGCGCATACGGCGTACCGGCATCAGTGGACGCTGGAGGCGACGGTGCAGGATCTGATCGAACGGGAACGGGCCAACATGGAAGACGCCAGGCTGGTCGCGTGGCGGCCGGACGATGCGCGCGTCTTCCAGGAGTGCATGGTGTCATGAAAACTATCCATGGAAAAACCTTGGGGCTGGCGCTGCTCGGGCTGTCCGGCATGGCGTGGGCCGACGACGTGCGGACCTACCGGGAGATCACCGGCTGGTCGCCGTATTTCGGCGGCGAGGTCGGTTCAACCTACGTGACGCCGAGCTATGAATACAGCAGCATTCACCTGAACCAGAACCAGGTGGACTGGCACGTGGCGGATGTGCAGGTCGCCCATCCATTGGCAGGCGCGACGCCCTACCTCGACCTGGCGTATTATGAACGCGATCACGCGGGCGACTTCGCGCTGACGGCGGGCTCCTACTTCAGGCCGGGCAAGGATATCCTGCAGGTGGAAGTCGGCGCCGGGCTGAACCCCGACTTCATCTATCAGTTCCAATCCACCGTGGAATATCAATACAGGCTGGCGAACAACTTCTACGGCAAGGTGCGCGCCCGCTATATGCATTATCCCACCGCGGGCGATGTGTGGATCGGGTCGCCGGCCGGCCTGGTCTATTATTTCGGCGATCACTACGTGACGGCCGACTACGACTTCTCCTCGACCGCCGGGCGCGGCACGGCGCAGTGGGGTTCGGTCAAGGCCGACTTCACACTCAATCCGCGCTGGGGTTTCTATGCCGGCGCGGCCGCGGGCGAACGGCTGTTCGACACGGCCGACCTGCCGGCCTCCCGGGAGAACGGCTATATCCTGTTTACCGGCGTCCGTTTCAGGCTGCTGAAAGACGTCCAGCTCACCACCGGGTGTTCCTATGCCGAAGAGCAACCGCATTTCATCAAGAGGAGTATCGAAGCCTCGCTTTCGATAAAGTTATGAACTCAAACTATGCCGAGACGGTCTGGCTGCTGAACGCCGTGCTGGTCGCCTTCGTCGTGGTGCTGGCGGCGGGCGGGCTGCTTCATTCCTTGCTCGCCGTCGCCACACAGCGCCGGCGCCAGCCGGGCGACAAGGCGCTGACCGAGCTGCTCGCCCAGCTGGCGGGGAAGACGGCGCTGACCGTGGCGCACGATCTCGTCTGGCACTGCAGCGAGGTCCCCACCGGGCGGTGGATCTGGTTGATCAACCGCCACGAGACGTTCGTCCCCCGGGGTGTATGGCCGCAACTGGAGGCGTACCTGTTCACCACGCCGGTGGTCGCCGCGATCGAACAGCAGGCCGCCCATGGCCAACGCAAGTGGCGGCGCATCGAGGCGATGAAGTGCCTGGGCCATCTGCACACGCCGGGCGCGCTGACGCTGCTCGAGCAGGCGCTGGCGGAAAACGATGAGGATCTCCGCTACTTCGCGCTCCTGTCGCTGGCCCACATGCGCACGCCGCCGGCGGCGCGCGTGCTGCTGGGCCAGCTCCGGTGCAGCGGCGCCAACGGTCATAAAATCGTGGCGCTGCTGGAGGCGTTCCCGGGCGAGGTCGTGCCGGACGTGTACGCCGCCCTGTCCAAGAGCGAGGCCCCCGTGCGGTTCTGGCTCCTCAAGCTGCTGGCGCGTTTCAAGGTGGCCGTGGAGCTGCCGGCCGTCGTCGGCTTCACCCGTGACCTCTCCCCGGATGTGCGCGCGGTCGCGTGCGAATGCCTGGGCTTTACGCGCCGCGCCGAGGCCCTCGCGCCGCTCGCGGTCTGCCTGCAGGACCCGACCTGGTACGTGCGCCTGCAGGCGGTGCGGGCCTTGGCGCGCATCGAAGGCTCGGCCTGCCTGCCGCTGCTGGCGGAGCTGATGCTCACCGAAACCTCCCTGCTGGTGCAGGAGAGCATCAAGGACGTGATGCTGCGCGACCCGGCCGGCGCGCTGCCCGCGACGGAACGCTTCCTCGACCACGAAAACAGGACGGTGAAGGCGTGGTGTGTCAATGCGCTGGTGGATTCGAACAGCGTGGTGAAGCTGCTGACGGAATGCCTGTCCGAGTTGAGCGAGGTGCGCGAACACGCGCGGCTCGTCTTGGAAAAATTGATCGAGTCGCGCCTCCATTTCGGCCTCAAGCAGGCGCTGGACCAGCTGCAGGCGGGTGCCCGCCGCCGGGTCCTGGCCCTGGTGGCCGGTGTGGATGGCGTGCTGGCCGAACGCCTGGAGCCGCAACGGGTGAAAGGAGCTTGATATGGAAACGCTGACCCATCACATGTTCGTCGTGGCCTTCTTTGTGTTTCTGGGCTACTACGTTGTTTTGGCTGTGTATTACCTCATCCTGGGCCTGGTCGGCTTCGCGGTGGGGCACCAGCGCGGCCGGGAGGATGCCGGTGAGGACTATCGCTTGCTGGCCGCCTCCAGTTTCACGCTGCCCGTGAGCGTCATCCTGCCGGCGCACAACGAGGAGGCGTGGATCGCCGACTCGCTGCAGAGCCTGCTGAACCTCAACTATCCCGAATATGAACTGGTGATCGTGGACGACGGTTCCACGGACCGGACCCTGGAGATCTTGAAGGAGCGGCTGGAACTGGTGGCGGTCCACAATCCCTATACCGACCTGTTCCAGTCCGGCCGGATTCACGGGCTGTTCAAGTCGGTGCGGCACCCGCACGTCACCGTGCTGAGCAAGGCGACGGGGCAGAAAAAGGCCGGCGCCGTCAATGCCGGGCTGAACCTCGCGCGCTACAAGTATGTCTGCGTCATGGATGCGGACACGGTCCTGGAGCCCGATGCGCTGATGCGCGTCATGGCGCAGGTCGAGAAGGATCCCGAGCGGATCATCGGCGTGGGCAGCTACTTCGGCCTGGTGAACGGGTTCGAGGTCGAGAACGGACGCGTTGTCGGGAAGAACTTCCTGCGGTCGCCGCTGGTGGCCTATCAGGACCTGGAGTATCTGCGCAGCTTCATCGGCAACCGCCTCTCGTGGAGCCGGTGGAATGCGATGCCCAACATCGCGGGCGGCTTCGGCGTCTGGCGCCGGGATGTGCTGCTGGAGATGGGCGGCTTCAGCGCTGAGGTCAGCTGCGAGGATATCGAACTGACCTTCCGTGCCCACGAGTACATCGCCCTGCACCGGGAAGCCGGTTACAAGATTGTGATGCTGCCCTATGTGGTGGGCTGGACCGAAGGCCCGCACACCGTCCGCAACCTGATCGGCCAGCGGAACCGGTGGCATCGCGCCACCATCGAGACGACGTGGAGATTCCGGCACATGCTGTGCAATCCCCGGTACGGGACGTTCGGCTTCGTCACGGTGCCCTACTTCTTCCTCTACGAGGTCCTCGGTGTCTTCTTTGAGCTCGGCAGCATCGCCGTGACAATCCTCGGTTTCCTCACCGGCGTGTTCGACCTGAAACTGCTGGTCGGTTTCCTGGTGTTTATGACCCTGTTCCAGGCGTTCACCTCGCTGCTGCCGCTGGTGGCTTTCCACCGCGAGCAGAAGCTGTTCCGGCCGGTGGAATTCTGTTACCTGACGTTCCTGAGCCTGGTCGAGTTCGCCGCCTACCGCTGGATCATCGTGTTCTCGCGGATCACAGGCACGCTGGACTTCTTCCGCGGCGTCCGCACCTACGCAGGCGTCCCCCGCGAGCGTAAGAATGCCACCGGGACACCCGCACCCGCGGCCCTGCAACCGGCCAAGGCCTGAACCTGAATGGGTGACGCACCATGACCTCCACCGAAATCCTGGCGACGCAACGGCTCTACGACGAGAGCGAAGTCGGGCGGCTGGAGCAGATCCTGTCCGGCCGCGCGCCTGCGCTGGACCAGGTCTCGGCCTATGCCGGGGACCGGCCCCTGACGGACGAGGAGCGGGCCTTCTTCGATGCCCTGCAACAGAAGCGGGGGGCGCAGTTTTACTGCGACCTGCTCTATGCGGTCACCCACCAGGTGTTTGCACCCGCCACGGCAGTCGACCTGTGGAGCGCGATCCTGCGCCATAAATACGAGCTGTCGGATCTGCTCAAGCGGAACATCCGCATCACCGTCGCGGCCCTCGACTATCTCGGCAACCTCAAGGGCGAATTGCCCTCGGCCACCGTGATTGCCGAGGCGCGCATGACCGACATCGTGCGCCTGACGCAGCGCGACGGCCTCACGGGGCTGTTCAACCATGCCAGCTTTTTCCTGAAGCTCGACGGGGAACTGCGCTGCTATGAAAAATGCCAGCGGCTCGTCACGCTCATGATGATCGACGTCGATAACTTCAAGGGCGTCAACGACCGCTTTGGACATCGCGCCGGCGACCGGGTGCTGGTGGAACTGGGCGCGAGCATCGAGGGCGTCGTGCGGGCCACCGATATCTGCTGCCGATACGGCGGGGAAGAATTCGCCGTCATCCTGCCCGCCACCGGCGCTGTGGAGGGCGGGCTGCTGGCCGACCGCCTGCAAGCGCAACTGGCGTGCGATCAGCCGGGAGGATATGACGTAACCGTCAGCATCGGTGTGGCCGTGTGCGGCGAACAGGCCCGCACCTCCCGCGCGCTTGTGGAAAAAGCCGATGCCGTCCTTTACGAGGCCAAGCGGCTGGGCAAGCATCGCACCGTGGTCAATCCCCGCTGAGACCGCACGACCGGCTCAGCGGCAGGCGGGCCGTCTGCCGCCACAAGGCAAGATCATTTCACCTTCGAATAGCACGGGGCCCACCTTCCTGCCCCCGCGGGGAGCAGGGAGGTGCTTCGCACGATCCCAGCGCACCCCGTGCCAGGAACACCTACGCCCAACAACCTGCCCGAACCCCAAAGCGGTGCACTTGGTCCTTGCGCCTGCGGCATAGGAAAATCGCATCCAGCCGCACTGGGTTAGCGCCCGCTTCGCTGACCGCACCGGGCCCGCCCGCCCAGGGAACGGGCGGGTTTTGTCATGCTTGCTCCAAGTCAATAAAAGATAGAGGAAAACTCTTTTTGTATTATCCCGGGAGCGGGCTAGTTTCGTCCGCTTCTCGTGATCAGCGACAAGTAGCGTCTGAGCCTGCCGGGCTTGCATGTTTCGGGTGCGCACAAACCGGCCAAGGAACAGACCATGAAGACAAGCGGAAACCGAGGGTTGCTGGGGTTGATCATGGCGGCGCTGCTTGGAGGTCATGCTGAAGTTCAGGCAGCCTACACCAATCTGCACGCATTTGCCGGCGGCGCGGGCGATGGCGCGGCAGCCGTCGGCGCGCTAACGCTGTCCGGCACGACGCTGTATGGCCTGACGTTCGGCGGTGGCGCCAGCAACGAAGGCGTGGTGTTCCAGATGCAGGCTGATGGCACGGGTTATACCAACCTGCACGCGTTCGCCGGCGGTGCGGGCGATGGTGCGGGCTCCTACGGTTCGCTGACGCTGTCCGGCACGACGCTGTATGGCCTGACGTTCGGCGGCGGCGCCAGCAACAAAGGCGTGGTGTTCCAGCTGCAGGCCGATGGTACGGGCTATTCCAACCTGCATGCGTTCGCCGGCGGCGCGGGCGATGGCGCGGCAGCCGTCGGCGCGCTAACGCTGTCCGGCACGACGCTGTATGGCCTGACCTCCGCCGGCGGCGTCAGCAACAAAGGCGTAGTATTCCAGCTGCAGGCTGATGGTACGGGCTATACCAATCTGCACGCGTTCGCGGACGGCGCAGGCGATGGCGCGGTATCCGTCTGCGCGCTGACGCTGTCCGGCACGGAGCTTTATGGCATGACGTTTGGTGGCGGTGCCAGCAGCAAAGGCGTGGTGTTCCGGCTTCAGGCTGGTGGTACGGGCTATACCAACCTGCACGCGTTCGCCGGTGGCGCGGGCGATGGCGCACACCCCTATATTGGCACGGCGCTGACGCTGTCCGGCACGACGTTGTATGGCCTGACGTTCATGGGCGGCGCCAATAACAAAGGCGTGGTGTTCCAGCTGCAGGCTGATGGCACGGGCTATACCAACCTGCATGAGTTCGCCGGTGGCGTGGGCGATGGCGCGTTACCCTCCGGCACACTGACCTTGTCCGGCACGACACTGTATGGCATGACGTCCGCCGGCGGCGCCAGCAACGGCGGCGTGGTGTTCCAGCTGCAGGTTGATGGTTCGGGATATACCAATCTGCATGAGTTCGCCGGCGGCGCGGGCAATGGTGCAGCACCCTTCGGCGCGCTGACGCTGTCCGGCACGACGCTGTATGGCATGACGTCCGCCGGCGGCGCCAGCAACAAAGGCGTGGTGTTCGCGTTGACGGTCCCCACTACGGCGAACTTCACGCTGCGGCCTGCGCAGCTCTTTTTCCAGCATGCCGACGGCCGGTTGGCGAGCTGGCTGCTGGCCACAAACGGGACCTACCAATCCGGACGCCCCTTGGGTTCGGCGGGCAATTGGCAGTTGATGACGGCCGGCGATGTGGATGGCGATGGCCTCAGCGACCTGCTCTTCCAGAATCCCGCTGGCGACCTCGCCTGCTGGCTGCTCGACACCAACGGTGCTGTCCGCCATGTCATCAACTGGGGCCAGGTCGGTGCCTGGAGACTGCGTGCGGCGGCCGACTATGCTGGCGAAGGTCACGCCCAGCTCTTCTTCCAGAATCCCGCGGGCGACCTCGCCTTCTGGCGCATCAGCACCAATGGTATTTTTCAAAGCTCGGAACTCCTGGCGCACGCCGGCGGCTGGCAGCTCCGCGCGGCCATGCCACACGCCCGCGGTGTCGGGGCCGATCTCTGCTGGCAGACCGCCGAGGGGCAGGTCGCCATCTGGCGGCAGGCATACGGCGGCGCCATCACCGTGCAGTTCCTCGGCGGCACCGGGGGCTGGGTTCTGAGCGGCGCGGTCGATGTGGATGGCGATGGTGAGGGCGACCTGCTCTGGCAGAACGGCGACGGCAGGATCGGGGGCTGGCTCCTAGCTAGCAACGGTATCCCACGCGCCGCCAGTTCCTGGGGCGACGCAGGAGTCTGGAAGCTCAAAGCCGCCGGCCGCTGAGCCCTGCTTGGTCCAAGCCTTGTATGTGAAAAGTAGAGGGTGGGGCCTTCTGGTGCTGAAACGAGCCCCCGGGGCATCGCTTCCAAAACACGTCAGCCCCGTTTGCCTGGCTTGCGCATCGGGAGCGGCGGCACTCCCGGCTTCGTCCAGACACTTCGCCGGGGCAAGCCTGCCGCCGAAAAAAGCCACCGCACCGCACGTGCCTTCCCAGCGGGGAAAACCTGCCCGTGCCACAACACGAGCCCGTCTGATGTCCATCGCTTCCTTTGCGGCGGCAGGAGTGCCGCCGCCCCGAGTTAGCCGGAACATGCTGGTTGGTGCATCACAGGCCTGTCTGCATACTTGGGGGCAAACTCGTCCGAGCTGTTGACGAGAACCATCGGGCATCAACCCTTCACCATCACCCATCAGCCGTTCATTTCTGAGGCGGCGCGGCGAGGCTGTCGAGGTAGACGTTCAGCGCGGTGATCTCGGCGGGGGTGCCGACGAGCGGGGGCATGAAGGCGTGGTAGGGCGAGTCATCCTTGTAGTCGTGCAGCATCGTGAGGATGTTCCCGACGCCCTTGTGGTCGCGGCCCGCCAAGAAGCCGCGCATGGCGCGGTAGCCGTCCACCGTGTGGCACGCGAGGCACTGGCCGCGGAACATGAGCTGGCCGCGGACGAACGACTGTGCCTGGTAGTCCGGCGCGTTGGTGGCGGCGGCCCCCTGCGCATCCAGCGCGGCCCAGGCCTGCCGGTCGGAGGCCTTGACCCACGGCGACTGGGCGAGGTAGCCCTGCGCGTTGTAGCCGGCGACCTGCGTGAGGCGCACGCCGTTGGAGAACATGTGGCGGGCGATGACGAACGGCTTGCGCAGCATCTCGCGCGTCATCTCCGTGGAGGCGATCGCGGCCTGCATGAGCAGGATGATGACAATGGCGGAGCCGAGCTTGAAGTCGCGCGGGTTGCGGTAGGCGAGCAGGTAGACGATTGCGAGCAGCGTGGCGAAGGAGAGGACGAACATCAGCCCCATGCGCGTGACGACCGTGAAGGCACCCGGGCCGATGGTGGAGAAGCCGAGTTCGAGGATGTGACGCTGCACGGCGGGCACCTGCCAGACGTACCACGCGCCGGCGAACGGCAGCAGCACGAAGAGCGGAATCAGCCAGCGGACGCTCCAGCGGATGATGTCGGCCTTGAGCTCGGGCTGCTTGTCGCCATCGATGCGGCTGGCGGTCAGGAGCGCGAAACAGCCGGCGATACAGAGGCAGAACAGCGTACGGATGAGCAGGCCGGGCCAGTAGGTGGGGTTGAAGAAGGCGTTCCAGAAGACGTGCGTCTCGTGCCCGCTGCCGGCGACGCCGACCCAGGTGTCGCCGGGCGTCAGCATGAAGCAGAGGATGCCGTTGATGATAACGAGCGTGAGCCATGAGGCGATGGCGTAGGCCCAGCCGATCTTGATGTGGAGCGAGTCGGGGATGCGGTCCCACGTGTAGTAATAGACGGCGATGGTGGTCAACTCGACGAGGAATACGACCCATTCCATCGCCCAGCCGAAGACGAAGTAGTGAATCAGCGTGCTGGTGGCTTCCGGGTTGGCCAGGCCGATCGAGAACCAGATGCCAACGCCGGTGATCGTGCCGAAGACGGCGGTGAAGACGAGGAAGAACTTGGAGTGTTTCTTGACCACCGCGCGCCAGGCGAGGTCGCCGCGGCGGCGCGCGAGCATCTCGGCCATGGGTAGGTAGAAGCCGCCGCCCACGGCAAAGTGCGAGACCAGCACGTGGAAGATCGCGATGATCGCGATCACGAGCTGGCTGCCGATGAACGGCACTTCCCAGACGGGGTAGTTCATAAATCACTTCAGATCGAAATAACCGTAGACCGTCAGCGCGAGCATGCTCAGCAGGACGAACAGCCCGAAGTAGGTGGCGCGCCGCGCGCGCCGGCCGCCGGCGGTCTCCGTGTCATACAGGGGAATCAAGGCCCAGAGCACCATGCCCGCGGTGAACAGGCCGATGCCGGCGACTTCGCCGGCGACGCCCGGCACGAAGCGGCCGATCACCTTGAGCAGCTCGAACTGGTTCATGAAATACCATTCGGGATGGATGCCGATCGGCGCGGGCTTGAGCAGGTCGGCCTGCGGGCCGAGCTGCCAGGGGAAGAAGGCGGCCAGCAGCGCCAGCACGTTGACGACGATCAGCCACACGGCGAGGTCCTTGAGCGCGAAGTTCGGGAAGAAGGGGATGGACTTGCGTTGCGCTTCCGGCTTGAGCCGCTCGGAGGGCGGCACGGCGTTGCCGTGTTTCTGGACGAGGAACAGGTGGAAGGCCAGCAGGGGGATGAACAGCAGCGGCAGCACGACCACATGGAGGGCGAAGAAACGCTGCACCGTGAAGTCGTTCACCTCCGGCCCGGCGCGCACGAGGGCGGCAATCACCGGCTCCGCGCCGGGCATGACGCCGGGGATCGAGAGGCCGACCTTCGTGGCGAAGAAGGAGAGCTCGTCCATCGGCAGCAGGTAGCCGCTGAAGCCGAAGACCATGCACACGCCCAGCAGTGCCAGGCCCGTCCACCAGCCGAACTCGCGCGGCTTCTGGTAGGCCTTCATGAAGAACACGGAAAACATGTGGATGAACACCGCGGCGACCATCAGGTTGGCCGCCCAGGCGTGGAGCGAGCGGATGAGCCAGCCGAAGTGGATCTCGTAGGTGATCTCGCGCACCGAGGCGTAGGAGTCCGGGCCAGGCCGGTAGTAGATCATCAGCAGGATGCCGGTGACGACCTGGACGAGGAAGAGGCACAGCGAGATGCCGCCCCAGTAGTACCAGAAGGTGTGCTTGTGGACCGGCACGGTCTTGGCGCGCGCATGTTCCAGCATCGGCTCGAGGTCGAGCCGCTCGTTGACCCAGCCGTAGATGGCAGCCCCGATTTTTTTCAGGTCAGGCACGGGAGATCACCACCTTTCCCGGCAGAATCTGGGCTTTGAAGACCAGCAGCGGCTTCGGCGGCGGCCCGGAAATGTTGGCGCCGGTCTTGGGGTTGTACATGCCGCCGTGGCAGGCGCAATAGATCGCCTTGCGATCCTTGTCGAACTGTACGGTGCAGCCCAGGTGCGTGCAGACCGCGGTGAGCGCGGTCCACGTGTCGTCAGCATGGTGCAACAGCAGCGCCGGCCGGCCGGCAAACTTGAACATCAGGGCCGACTCGCGCGGCAGTTTGTCGGCGTCGGCGAGCGTGACTTCCTTGACCGCCGCGAGCGCGGCCGCACGCTCCGCGGGCGTGGCGAGGTAGCGGAAGAGCGGATAGCCCAGCGCCGCGGCGTAGGCCGCGCCGGCCGCGGCCATGCCGGCCTTGACGAACTTGCGCCGAGAGAGGGGCGGGACGGCTTCGTCCGGAGGACGGGGCGTGTTGAGGTCAGCCTTGCTCATGCGTCACCTCCGTCACCGGTTTCGCGCGCGCCATGACGGCGACGAGCCATCCGATCACCGCCAGCCCGATCACCAGCAGCACGCCAAAGATGATCAAGACCTGCAGGTTGATTTCGAGCGGCTGATTCCACAAGTTGAAGCCCTTGCCGGTCAGGGTCATGTCGCGGATGCCGTCACGGAAGATGACGGCGGCCGCATCGGCGAGGATGGCCACCAGCGCCACACCCACGGCGAGCGCGACCGGCAACCGGCTCTTGCGCGCCAGCGCCAGCAGGCCGAAGACGCCGAGCAGCGCCGCGCACACGAGCCACGCGAGGCCGATCGCCGGATAGAGGGCGTGTTGCGCCACCTGGTGCACCACTGCGGCGGGCTGCGTGTGCCAGACCCAGAAACCGGTGGCGATCCACAGCGGCGCGCCGACCAGCGCGAGCAGTCCGCCGCGCGCCGCAAAGAAGTCGCGCAGTTGCACGCTGAAGATCCGCCGCTGGCTGAGCACCACCAGCGCCGAGCCCGCCACCGTCAGGGCGGCGCACACCATGAAGGTCCAGCGCGGCAGCAGCGTCGGGTCGTGCGGCGGCGCCAACGTGCCGTGCGCGTTGGCGCGGTACATGTCCTGCCAGACCTCCGGACGGAGCATCAGCGTCATGGTGGTCGAATAGATCTTGGCGATACCGAGCACAATCAGCAGCGAGGCCAGCGCCAGAAACCACCAGGTGCGTCCGTTGGCCAGGCGCCGGGTGGCCGCGTAGAGCATGTAGTACATCGCGATCAGCAGGAAGATGACGCTGATCCAGTAGGCGCCGATCAGGATCGTGCTCGTGTAGAGCGCCACGCCGTAGAGCACCTGGGTGAACAGCAGCGGTGGCACGCCGAGGTTGACCACATAGGTGACGACCACCGGCAGGTAGCCGGCCAACTCGCCCGACGCCGCGCGGCAGTTTTCGTCGCGCCGCAGGCGGCCGAGCAGGCTCCAGACGAACGCCACCAGCAGCCCGCCGAGCAGCAGCTGGACGGCGACAAAGTGCAGCGAGAGGAGGAGCAGATGCAGTGACTTGAGCAGCCAGACGGGGGCCGGCAAGGGTATCGGATCCAGCAATGGAAATAGATCAGCCATAAAAACGGTGCGCGAAACTAGGGTACAGTCAGCGCGTTGTCAAGTTGACGGCCTGCTTTTTTTAATTTTCCGCCCCAGGGAAGCCCGGCCTGTTTCCCCGGCCGGGAGCCGGGGAAGAGATCGTCGAGGAAATATTCCACCACCGTGGCGCCTTCCGGCGGCGAGATCGCCAGGTCGGGACTGACCTCGATGATCCAGAATTTTCCGCGCCGCGCATCCACCAGAAAGTCGATGCCGACCATCGGCAGGCCGTACAGCCGGGCGACGCGCTGCGCCACGCGGCGGAGTGACGGCGTGACCTCGGCGGTGATGACCGCGGCGTCGCCGCCGGTGTGATAGTTTGAGGTCAGCCGCACCTGGACGCGCACTCCGGCGGACGGCACCTCGGCGAGGTCGTGCCCCAGCCGCGCGAGTTGACGGCGCGTCTCGGTGTCGAGCGGGATGCGGTGGCTGGAATCTGCGGCGCACGCGCGGCGGTTCTGGCGGCGGATGAGCTGGGCCAGGGTGCGCCGGCCGTCGCCGGTGACCGTCGCCGGCGTCCGCCGGATCGCCGCGACATACTTTCCTCCGACGAGGATCAACCGCTGGTCCTCGCCGCTGACGCACTGTTCGAGCACGACCTCGTCCTCGAAGGTCTGTGCGCGGCGCACGGCGGCGCGCAGTTCGGCCGGCGTCCGCACATCCACGGCGACGCCGCGCCCGCCCCACTGCATGCAGGGTTTCACGACGATGTGCCGGTGTCGCGCCAGGAATTTTTCCGCCGCGGCCCACGTGCTGAACTTGAGCTGGGCGGGCACCGGGAAGCCGTGCCGGCGCAGGAACTGGTTGGCGGCGTGCTTGTGGTTGGCGAGGAAGAACGTCGCGGCGCCGACGCGGTCGGTCAGCGCGTTGAAACAGCGGACGGCGGCACGGCCGCGGCGGAGTTCGAAAACCGGCTGGCTCGGGTCGAGCACGGTGACGCGCAAGCCGCGCGCGCGGGCGGCACGGGTGATCGTGGTGGTGTAGACCGAGTTCATGCGCGGAGGCGCCGGGTCACTTGCCGGCGCCGGGCTTCTTGAAGCGCTCGGTCTTGGGCTTGTGCTCGGAGGGCGCCAGCGGCTGGCCCATGTCGTTGACGATCTCGCGGAGGATCGTGCTGTAGCCCTTGCCGGCGGTGAACTCCTGCTCGGTCTGGTGGAAGATCGTCTCGGTGCCGGGCCGGACATCGCTCTCGAAGTTGAACACGACCGAGCCGACGCGGATGCGGTCGCCGGCCTTGAGCTTGACCACATCCACCGGTTCCTCGTTGACGAAGGTGCCGTTGCGGCTCTTGAGGTCCTTGAGGAAATAGGCGCCGTCCCAGAGCCGGATGCCGCAGTGGATGCGGGAAACTTTTTCGTCGCTGATGACGACATCGGCCTCGTGGCCCCGGCCCAGGGCGATGGGCTGATCGGTGAGCTTCAGGACCGCCATGGTGCCGTCAGGTCGCGGAAAGGTCAGTTTCATATAAGCCATCCTCGAAAAAACCAGCCGACGCACTCTAGCCAGCGCCTCCGCCGAAATCAAGCGTGCAAACGATCAGACCTCCTGGCGGAGTGTCGTCAGGAGCTCTTCCAGGGCTGGCAGAAAGGCGGGAAGTTGTTCATAGACCACAAGGGCATCCTGATATTTACAGGTGTGCGACATCCGGTTGCGTGCGTCGAGCATTTCCAGCCAGAGCAACTCGGCGGAGATCCAGCCGGAAGCAAAGGCCTGGCGCAAACAGGCGCGCGGTGAGGTCAGCTCGTTCAGGCCCTGCTGCTCGCCGACGGCTTTGATGGTTTTCCACGCCAATTCGAAACAGAACTCAAAATATTGGATGCACCCGGCACGGTCGAGATCATCCTGGGCCGGTGAGGCGAGCGCTTCGCGCAGTCGTGCGAGCGCCTGGGCATAGTCTTCAAGCAACTGCGAGGGGGTCATGATACAACTCCAGTTGATGCGCCAAGGCCGTGTGACGGAAGGTTTCCGACACGCGTTGCAAATCCAGCCAGTCAATGCGGTAGAGTGTGGGTAGTGCCTCCAGGCGGTCGCCGATCGCAAAGAACGTGCCCAGTGGCAGCGGGTCTGCGCCATCCACGCCCACATCAAAGTCGGAGCGAGCCCGCGCCGTTCCGGCGGCACGCGAACCGAACAGGATTACCCGGTGTCCGTGCAGTTGGTCGGCAAAGCCCGCCAGTGTCTGGCGGATCGCCTGCAAAATTTCTGTTTCCCGATCGCTCATGTGGGCCACACGTCAGCAACGTACGCCTTTCACAACGCGCCGCGGACGAGCATGGCGCGGAAGTACTCGATGGTCCGGGCCAGGCCCTCGTCGAGGCCGACCTTGGGCTCCCAGCCGAGCAGTTGCCGCGCGAGGGCGATGTTGGGTTGGCGGACCTTGGGGTCGTCCACCGGCAGCGGCCGGTAGATGATCGGCGCCGTGCTGCCGCACGCCGTGCGGATCTTCTCCGCAAACGTCCGCACGGTCATCTCCTGCGGGTTGCCGATGTTCACCGGCTCGTGGTAGCTGCTCATCGCCAGCTTGAAGATGCCGGCGATCAGGTCGGCCACGTAGCAGAAGCTGCGCGTCTGGGAGCCGTCGCCGAACACGGTGATCGGCTCGTTCTTGAGCGCCTGCGAGATGAACGCCGGCACCACGCGCCCGTCGCGCGGCCGCATGCGCGGGCCGTAGGTGTTGAAGATGCGCACGATGTGGCTGTTCACGCCGTGGAAGCGGTGGTAGGCCATCGTCATCGCCTCGGCGAACCGTTTCGCCTCGTCGTAGACGCCGCGCGGGCCGATCGGGTTGACGTTGCCCCAGTAGCTTTCCGGCTGCGGGTGGACCAGCGGATCGCCATAGGTCTCCGAGGTCGAGGCCAGCAGGAAGCCCGCCTTCTTCGCCTTCGCCAGTCCCAGCGCCTTGTGCGTGCCGAGCGCGCCGACCTTCAGGGTCTGGATCGGCAGTTCGAGATAGTCGATCGGACTGGCCGGCGACGCGAAGTGGAACACGAAGTCCACCGGCCCCGGCAGGTAGATGAACTCCGTCACATCCTGCTTGATGAACTTGAAGCGCTCGTTGCCCGCGAGGTGCTCGATGTTCGCCACGTTGCCCGTCAGCAGGTTGTCGAGGCAGATGACGCGGTGACCCTGGGCCAGCAGGTAGTCGCACAGGTGCGATCCCAGAAAACCGGCGCCGCCCGTCACCACCGCTACGAAGTCCTTGGTCTCGCTCATGGTAATATTCTCCGCCGGCAGGATGGCAAAAACCGCGACCGAACGCGACGAAAAAGACCGGCGTTCCCGTTGCCCAATCCGGGGAACTCACGCCGGGGGCAGGGGGCGGGCGTCGAGGATGGCGTGGATGGTCTGCAGCAGTTCGGCGGCGGGGTAGGGCTTTTGCAGGAAGGGGAACTTCTTCTCGGCGATGATGTGCCAGCGCGAGCGTTCGTCGGTGTAGCCGCTGCACAGGAGCACGGCGAGGCCGGGCTTCTGCCGCAGGAACTGTTCGACGGTCGTGATGCCGTTCTGGTCGGGCAGGACCACATCGCTGAAGACGAGATCGAAGCGGCCTTGCTCCCGGGCAAACAGGGCCTGGCCCTCGGCGGCGGTGCCGGCGGCCTGCACGCTATAGCCGGCGGTCTGCAGGGCGCGCAGGGAGAGGCCGCGGATTTCGGGCTCGTCCTCGATCAGCAGGATGCGCTCGCCGTGGCCGCGGGGCGGCGCGGCGCGGGGCGCGGCGGGCTCCGCGACGTCCTCGGCGCCGGCGTAGGCGGGCAGGTAGAGCTTGAAGGCCGTGCCGTGGCCCAGCTCGCTGAAGACATTGACCCAGCCGTTGTGTTGCTGGGCGATGCCGTAGATCACCGAGAGGCCGAGGCCCGTGCCCTTGCCCGGACCCTTGGTGCTGAAGAACGGCTCGAAGATGTGCGGCAGCACGTCGGGCGCGATGCCGGTGCCGGTGTCGGCCAAGGAGAGGCGGACGAACTGGCCGGGGCGCCCGTCGGCGATGAAACGAACGTCCTCCGGGGTCAGCGTCACCCGGGCGGTGGTGAGCGTGATCCGGCCCCCGTGCGGCATGGCGTCGCGCGCGTTGAGGGCGAGGTTCATGATGATCTGCTCGATCTGCCCGGCGTCGGCTTTGATGCGCGGGAGGTCGGCGGCCAGCTCGGTCGCCAGCCGGATGTCCTCGCCCAGCAGGCGGTGCAGCATCTTGTGCATGTTGCTGACCACGCTGTTGAGGTCGAGCACGGTGGGTGTGATCATCTGGCGGCGGCTGAAGGCGAGCAGCTGGCGGGTCAGCCCGGCCGCGCGTTCGGCCGCCTTCTGGATCTCCAGCAGATCGCCGTGGTGCCGCGTCGCCGGCGGTGTATCCGCGAGCAGGATGTCTGTGAAGCCGAAGATGGACTGCAGGATGTTGTTGAAGTCGTGCGCCACGCCGCCGGCGAGCTGGCCCACCGCCTCCATCTTCTGGGCCTGCTGCACCTGCGCCTCCAGCCGCTTGCGCTCGGTGACATTGCGCAGCACGCCCTCGGTGGCCACCAGCCGGTCGCCGTCATAGACGGCAATCCAGTGGTCCTCCAGGCATTTGAGCGACCCGTCCTTGCAGCGCCACCAGGTTTCCCAGCGGTCGGCCTGGCTGACCGGCTGGAACGCTTGCAAGGCGTCCATGAACCGCTCTTGCTCGGTGAACTTTCCATCCTGGATCACCTGGGCGAGGAACGCCCGGCGTCCGCCCATCCGTTGGACATCGGCGAGCGCATAGCCCAGCAGCAGCTCGAACGCCGGGCTGAGGTAGAGGAACTCGCGCGTGACGGCGTCCACGCTGTAGAGCACGTCGTCGATGTTGGCGGCGATGCGATGGAACTTTTCCTCGCTCGCGATCAGGGCCTGCTCGGCCTGCTTGCGCTCGGTGATGTCCACGGCCACGCCCATGATCGCGCGCTCCGTGGCGCCCGGCGGCACGAACGCCATCTTCGTCGTCTGCAGCCAGTGCACGCTCCCGTCCGCGAAGGTGATCGGTTCCGCCGGGATGAACTTGGTCTGTCCGCTGGCGATCACCTCCTGGTCGTCCCTGAGGAAGGCGGCGGTCTGTTCCTGGTTGCGGGAGAATTCCAGCTCGAGATGGCCGACCAGTTCCTGCGGCTCCTTGCCATAGCAGACCGAGCCGGCGCGGTTGACGAAGAGGTAGCGGCCCTCGCGGTCCTTGGCGAAGATGTGGTGCGGCACCAGGTCGATGACCTCGCGCAGCAGGCGCTCGTTTTCGCGTAGCGCCTGATCGGTCTTGCGGCGTTCGGTGATATCGCGGCAGATCGCGACCAGACCGGTGATCTTCCCCGTGTGGTCGCGCAAGGGCATCTTGATCGTCAAAAACCACCGCCGCGCGCCGGCGTGGTCCTGCACCAGTTCCTCGCGATTGATGACCGCCTGGCCCGTGCGCATAACGCGCAGATCGTCCTCATAATAACCGCGGGCCAGTTCCTCCGGGTGCAGATCCAGTACCGTCTTGCCCGCCAGCGCTGCCTCGTCGGGTACACCCATCAACGCTACGTGGGCGGTGTTGCTGATGATGAACCGCGCAGCCATGTCCTTGGTGAAGATCAGGTCCGGCAGGCTGTTGATCAGCGTCCGCAGCAACTGGCGTTCCTCGTCCAGCGCCTCCTCCGCCCGTTTGCGTTCGGTGATGTCGTGCGACCAGATCACCAGTTGCTGCATCCGGCCGTCTGCGCCGAGGATCGGCTTGCTGCGCGACTCGATCCACAGCCAGGTCCCGTTCCGGCAACGGATGCGATGCTCCAGCAGGGTCGTCTGTCCCGCCCGGTTCGCCGCCCGCGCCTGCTGGATTGCCGGCACGTCCTCCGGATGCAAGCGCGCATCCCACGGGCTGTTTTGCAGCTCCTCCGGTGTCCAGCCGGTCCTGCGGTAATACGAGGGACTGATGAAGAGCCGGCGCTCCTGCGCGTCGTGGACCGACACGAAATCCTCGGTATGCTCCGCCAGCAGGCGGTAGTGCGCCTCGCTCTCGCGCAGCGCGGCCGCCGCCTGCTCCTGCCCGGCCACGGTCTTCTCCAGCCGCCGGCGCACCCGGTGTAGCGCTTCGACCAATACCAGCACGGTCAGGTTCGTCACGACGAACATGGCCATCATGATGGCATCAGAAGTGGCCAGGGACCCGAAATGGAAGCCGGACGGAAGGAAAAAGATGACACTCAACGTAACCATGACCGCCGACAGCAATCCCGGCCCCAGTCCGCCAAAATAGGCGCACAGCAGGACAGGCAGTGTGAATAAATTCAGCATCAACCGGCTGCCGCATACCGGAGCGAGCGCCAGACGCACCGCGAATGTCGCCGCCACCATGGCTGTCGCGAAGACATAAGGCCACAGCCGCCGTCCAAGCTGGCGCTGCTGACCGAGTTCTGTTCCGGGCGATGCCATAAAAAACCTCAAGTCCAACATCACCCCTCGCGGAACTTTACTCGCCCACTGGCTCCGGTACAAGGCCGGGGAAAAAGCCACGTCCGGTTGGCGGAGCCCGTCCGCGGTGTCGCTTTATGTCGTGCACAGCTCGCGCGGCCGGATCCGGGTGGTGTGTCGGTCCCGGGAATCAAGGCGACGGATGAGGCGGGACTCGGGCGGTGACGGTGGTCCCTGGTATCCGGTGCGGTGCGGCTGCCTCCCAGACCCGCCCTGTCAGTTGCCAACCTGGCCAAGGCTTGGAGCCGCCGGCAGGGCCGGCTTCCAAGCCTTGGCAGGTGCGCCGCTCAGGGTGCGAGCGTCGCGGGCGGCGTCTCGGTCTGCTCGACGGCGGTGGCAGGCAGGTCGTCCTCGGGCTCCACCTTGGTGGCGCTGACGAGTTTGTCGCTGCCGGAGAGGTTGATCAGGCGGACGCCCTGCGTGTTGCGGCCGATGGACCGCATGTCGGTGACCGCCATGCGGATCATCTGCCCGCCGCTGGTGATCAGCATCAGCGCGTCGTTCTCGCGGACGCTGTGCGCGCCGACGACGACGCCGTTGCGCTCGCTGGTCTTGATCGTGATCAGGCCCTTGCCGCCGCGGGTCTGGCTGCGGTACTCGTCGAAGCCGGTGCGCTTGCCGTAGCCGTTCTCGCAGGCGACGCACAGGGTGGCGTTCGGGTCCACGATCTCGACGCTGACGACGCGGTCGTCCTTGTCAAGGGTGATGCCCTTGACGCCGATGGTGTTGCGGCCCTGGTCGCGCAGCTGGGTTTCGGCAAAGCGGATGCTCATGCCCTGCAGCGTGATCAGCATGACCTCGTTGTCGCCGTCGGTCAGCTTGACACCGATGAGCTTGTCGCCCTCCTCGATCTCGATGCCGATGATGCCGCCGGCGCGGATGTTGCGGTACTCGCCCAGGTTGGTCTTCTTGACGATGCCGCGCTCGGTGGCCATGACGAAGTGCAGCTTCTCGTCGAACTCGCGGATGTTGATGAGGTCCGCGATCTTTTCATCGCTGCCGATGTCGAGCAGGTTGACGATGGCCTTGCCGCGGGTCGTGCGGCTGCCTTCGGGCACCTCGTAGACCTTCTTCAGGAAGACGCGGCCCTGCTCGGTGAAGAACAGGAGCGTGTCGTGGGTCGAGGCCGTGAAGACGTGCTCCACATAATCCTCTTCCTTGGTGTCCATCCCGACGACGCCCTTGCCGCCCCGCTTCTGCTGGCGGTAGGTGCTGACAGGGACGCGCTTGATGTAGCGGGTGTGGCTGATGGTGATCACGCAGCCCTGGTCGGCGATGAGGTCCTCGATGCTGATCTCGCCCTCGTCGGGGACGATGGCGGTGCGCCGCTCGTCCTTGTAGAGCTTGCGGACCTCCAGCAGGTCCTCCTTGATCACGCCGTAGAGCTTGCGCTCGTTGGCGAGCAGGTCGCGCAGGTAGTTGATGAGCTTGATGAGCTCGAGGTACTCGTTCTCGATCTTGTCGCGCTCGAGGCCGGTGAGCTGGTAGAGGCGCATGTCGAGGATGGCGTTGGCCTGGATCTCGGAGAGACCGAGCTTCTTCATCAGCTGCGTGCGGGCGCCGTCGCGGTCCTCCGACTCGCGGATGATCCGGACGACGGTGTCGAGGTTGTCGAGGGCGATCTTGAGGCCCTCGAGGATGTGCGCGCGGGCCTCGGCCTTGTCGAGGTCGAACTGGGCGCGGCGCTTGATGACCTCGAGACGGTGCGCCAGGTAGGCCTGCATCAGCTCCTTGAGGGTCATCACCTTCGGGCGGCCGTGGTCGATCGCCAGCATGATGGCGCCGAAGGTGCCCTCGAGCGGCGTGTGCTTGTAGATGTTGTTGAGCACCACGCGGCCGGCCGCGCCGCGCTTGAGCTCGACGACGACGCGGATGCCGTCCTTGTCGGACTCGTCGCGGATGTCGGAGATGCCTTCCAGCTTCTTGTCGTTGACGAGGTCGGCCATCTTCTCGATCAGCGCGGCCTTGTTCACCATGTAGGGGATGTCGCTGATGATGATGCGGTCCTTGCCCTGCTCGCCCTCCTCGATGCCGGCGCGTCCGCGCACCTTGAGCAGGCCGCGGCCCGTCTCGTACATGTCCTTGATGGGCGTGGCGCCGCAGATCATGCCGCCGGTGGGAAAGTCCGGGCCCTTGACGAACTTCATCAGGTGGGCCACGGTCGCGTCCGGGTTGTCGATCAGGTGTACAACGCCGTCGATGACCTCGGCGAGGTTGTGCGGCGGCATGTTCGTGGCCATGCCGACGGCGATGCCGGTGCTGCCGTTGATGAGCAGGTTCGGGACGCGCGCGGGGAGCACCGTGGGCTCCAGGCACTTTTCGTCGAACGTCGGCGCCATGTCCACGGTGTTCTTTTCGATGTCGGCGAGCAGCTCCTCGGCGAGGCGCTCGAGGCGGCACTCGGTGTACCGGTAGGCGGCGGCCGGGTCGCCATCGATCGAGCCGAAGTTGCCCTGCCCGTCGACGAGCATGTAGCGCAGCGAGAAGTCCTGCGCCATGCGGACGAGCGTGTCGTAGACGGCGGTGTCGCCGTGCGGATGGTAGTTGCCGATGACCTCGCCGACGACCTTGGCGCACTTGACGTGGGGCTTGCTGTGGACGAAGCCGCGGTCGCGCATGGCGTAGAGGATGCGGCGGTTGACGGGCTTGAGGCCGTCGCGCGCGTCGGGCAGCGCGCGGCCGACGATGACGCTCATCGAGTAGTCGATGTAGGCCCGCTGCATCTCCTCTTCGATGTTGATGTGCTCTAGTCGTTCGTTCTGTGTGTACATGCTCTCTCCAAAATATTTAGGAAGTTAAGCCGCCGGCTGCATGGATTGCGCGGATGTTCGCATTCTGACAATCGGTGTCATCTGTGAAATCTGTGGATCAGATGTCGAGGTTGCGGACGTTCAGCGCGTTGTCCTCGATGAATTTCCGGCGCGGGGCGACTTCATCGCCCATCAGCACGTTGAAGATGTCGTCGGCCCGGACGGCGTCCTCAAGCATGACCTTGAGCATCTTGCGCTTGTCCGGGTTCATCGTGGTTTCCCAGAGCTGCTCGGGGTTCATTTCGCCCAAGCCTTTGTAGCGCTGGATCTCCAGGCCCTTGCGGCCGAGCTCGCGGATGGTGTTGAGCAGCTCGAAGAGGCTGCTGACCGGCCGCTTGCGCTCCTCGCCCTCGACCAGGGTCAGGATGGGTGTCTCGTTGCCGAGCAGGTGCTCCGGCTTGAAGCCGCGCTGCTCGAGCAGGGCGATCTGCTTGGCGAGCCCCGGCGCGGCATAGATTTCCGTCCAGCGGAACGTGTGCTTGCCCTTTTCCACCGGCTCGCCGGAACCGGTGAAGATCTCCAGCTGGATGCCGAGGGTCTTCTCGCGCTCCTCGCGCAGCGAGCGCAGGTCGGCCTCGGTGGCCGCGTAGTGATACTCGCTCTCGCCGTTCTGCCCGATCTGCACGCGGTATTGCGGGAACTGCTTGGTCTTGGGGTCGCGGTGCTGCAGGAAATCCGCCAGCGCGATGCCCTTGCGCTTGAGCAGTTCGGTGATGCGCTCGATTTCCGTCAGCAGTTTGAGCAGGTCCGGCAGCTGGTCCGGCTTCGTCGCCGGCAGGCCCTTGACCGGCTCGATCGTCAGGTCTTCCAGGCCGAGGTCGAGCAGGATCTTGGTCAGCTCCGTGTCGCTGTCGATGTACTCCTCGCGTTTCCGGCGCTTGATCTTGTAGAGCGGCGGCTGCGCGATGAAGATGCGGCCCTGCTCGAGCAGCACCGGCATCTTGCGGTAGAAGAACGTCAGCAGCAGCGTGCGGATGTGCGAGCCGTCGACGTCGGCGTCGGTCATGATGATGACGCGGTGGTAGCGCAGCTTGCTGATGTCGAAGCCCTCGCCGCCGAGGCCGGTGCCGATCGCCATGATCATCATCCGGATTTCGTTGTTCGCGAGCATCTTGTCCTCGCGCGCCTTCTCGACGTTCAGCACCTTGCCGCGCAGCGGCAGCACGGCCTGGAAGCGCCGGTCGCGGCCCTGCTTGGCGGAGCCGCCGGCGCTGTCACCCTCGACGATGTAGAGCTCGCACAGCGCCGGGTCGCGCTCGGAGCAGTCGGCCAGCTTGCCGGGCAGCGAGCCGGAGTCCAGCGCGCCCTTGCGCCGCGTCAGGTCGCGCGCCTTGCGCGCCGCCTCGCGGGCCCGCGAGGCCAGCACGGCCTTGTCGATGATGCGCCGCGCGACGGAGGGGTGCTCCTCGAAATAGACCGCGAGCTGCTCGTTGGTGATCGAGGCCACGATGCCCTCGACCTCGCTGTTGCCGAGCTTCGTCTTCGTCTGGCCCTCGAACTGCGGGTCGGGCACCTTGACGCTGATGATGGCCGTCAGGCCCTCGCGCACGTCGTCGCCGCTCATCGTCTCTTCCTCGCCCTTGAGCAGCTTGTTCGCCTTGGCGTACTGGTTGAGCGTGCGCGTCAGCGCCGAGCGGAAGCCGGAGAGGTGCGTGCCGCCCTCGATCGTGTTGATGTTGTTGACGAACGAGAAGACGTTCTCGCTGTAGCTGTCGTTGTACTGCAGCGCGACCTCCGCCTGGATGCGGTCCTGCTCGCGGCCGAAATAGACCACCTTCGGGTGCAGCGGGGCCTTGTTGCGGTTCAAGTGCTCGACGAACTCGATGATGCCGCCCTTGTAGCTGTAGATCTCTTCGCGTGCCGGCTCCTCCTGCCGCAGCTTGATCTCGAGGCCCTTGTTCAGGAAGGCCAGCTCCCGCAGCCGGTTGGCCAGGATGTCCCAGTTGAACTCGGTGACGGTGAAGATCTGGGAGTCCGGCATGAACGTGATCTTCGTGCCTGTGCCCTTGGTCTGGCCGATCGTCTCCAGCTTGGTCACCGGCACGCCGCGCTCGTAGCGCTGGTGATAGACCTTGCCGTCGCGCCGCACCTCGGCGTCAAGCCACTCGCTCAGCGCGTTGACGCAGGACACGCCCACGCCGTGCAAGCCGCCGGACACCTTGTAGCTGTTGTGGTCGAACTTGCCGCCGGCGTGCAGTACCGTCAGCACGACCTCGATGGCCGGCCGTTTCTCGGTCTTGTGCATGTCCACCGGGATGCCGCGGCCGTTGTCGTTCACCGAGACCGAACCATCGGCGTTGACGGTCACCTCGATGTGGGTACAGAAGCCTGCGAGCGACTCGTCCACCGAGTTGTCCACCACCTCGTAGACGCAGTGATGCAATCCGCGCACGCTCGTGTCGCCGATGTACATCGCCGGGCGCTTGCGCACGGCGTCCATGCCGCCCAGCACCTGGATCGAACCCGCATCATAAGCCTTGCTGTTGTCGGCCGGGCCCGACTCCGTCAAAGCCGCCGATTTTATGTCCGTCGCCGCGTCATTGTTCTCGTTTTTTGCCATGATCCGCTATGTCTCCCGAATTGTGGCGCTTCTTGTACCAAAAACCGGGCCGGAACACAACCCGGAAGGCCGTTTTTCTTGTGTTGTAATGCACTCATGTAAAACAACTTAAATTTCAGCCAAAAACTATTTTCAAGGCCTGTCGGAATCCGCCTTATTTCTCCGCCTAAAGCGGATGGACGGACCCCTCCTGCGGCCCCATATATTGTGGTGCCAGCGCATGTCCGCCACAAATCCGTCGGACGGGTTTTCTGCATGCTGTTGCGTCGGTTTTTTTCGGGTTATAGTGCGCGACATGATGACGTTACCGCAGGCCTTCAGTTCGCGTGGTCGGCTGGCGCCGACGCCGACCGGTTACCTGCACCTTGGCCATGCGCGCACGTTCTGGACGGCGCAGGAACGGGTGCGGGCGGTCGGCGGGAAACTGCTCCTGCGTGTCGAGGACATCGATCAGGCCCGCTGCCGGCCGGAATTCACCGTGGCCATGCTTGAGGATCTGCGCTGGTTCGGGCTGGCGTGGGACGAGGGGCCGGACCGCGGCGGGCCGTTCGCACCGTACACGCAAAGCGCGCGCCGGGACCAGCACCTGGCGGTCTGGCGGGCGCTGCTGGCCGGCGGCTGGATCTATCCCTCGGCGCATTCGCGCAAGGATCTGGAGCACGCGCCGCGCGCGCCGCACGCGGGCGAGGGCGAGGCGCTCTTCCCGGCGCACTGGCGGCCTGCGCCCGGCACGTGGACGCCGCCGGAGCAACCCGACGGCAGCAACTGGCGCTTCCATGTGCCGGACGGCGAGCGGCTTGAATTTGTGGATGGACGCTGCGGCCCGCAGGCGTTCGAGGCCGGGCGCGATTTCGGCGACTTCGTCGTCTGGCGGCGCGACGGGGTGCCCGCCTACGAACTTGTGGTGGCCGCCGACGACCACGCGATGCAGGTCACGGAAGTCGTGCGCGGCGAGGATCTGCTGCTCTCCACCGCGCGGCAACTGCTTATCTACCGCGCTCTGGGCTGGACGCCGCCCGCGTGGTTCCACTGCCCCTTGATGTGCGACGCCAGCGGCCAGCGCCTCGCCAAGCGCACCGCCGGCCTGGCCCTGCGCGACCTCCGCGCCGCCGGCCGTACGCCCGCCCAGCTCCGCGCGGAGTGGGGTGCGCCTTGACAACACCCGGAAAGCGGCGCAGCTTTCCGCACCATGAAGGGCACGTCATGAACGCCGGCATCACCAAGGAATTCATCCGCCGCATTCCGAAGACGGACCTGCACCTGCATCTCGACGGCTCGCTGCGGCTGCCGACGCTGATCGAGCTGGCGAAGCGCGCGCGCGTCAAGCTGCCGTCGCAGACCGAGGACGGTTTGTGCCGGCTGGTTTTTAAGAAGAGCTATCGGAACCTGGGTGAATATCTGCGCGGTTTCGCCCTGACCTGCGCAGTGCTGCAGACGCCGGAAAATCTCGAACGCGTCGCCTGCGAGCTGGCCGAGGATTGCCTGGCCGAGGGCGTGCGCTACATCGAGGTCCGCTTTGCGCCGCAACTGCATTGCCATGACCGGTTGTCCATCGAGGGCGCGGTCGCCGCCGTCTGCCGCGGGCTGGAGCGCGCGCAGCGGGCCCACAACCGTGCGCGCGCGGTGCGGCTGGACGAGGACCTGCCGTTCCACTTCGGCGTCATCCTCTGCGCGCTGCGCGCGTTTACGGCGGAGACCGCGCCCTACTACGCGCGGCTGTTCAGCGTCATGCCCTATGCGCGCAAGCGCGAGGTGTTCGCGACGGCCTCGCTGGAGGTGGCGCGCGCCGCCAGCGACCTGGCGCACCGCGCCGGCCTGCCGGTCGTCGGTTTCGACCTGGCGGGCGAGGAGTCCGGGTATCCCTCCGAGCATCACGCGGCCGCCTATCAGCTCGCGCACCGCCACTTCATCCGCAAGACCGTCCACGCCGGCGAGGCCTACGGCCCGGAGTCCATCTTCCAGGCGATCACCGAGTGCCACGCCAACCGCATCGGCCACGGCACGTTCCTGTTCAACACCGACATGATCCTCAACCCGGCGGTCGGCGACCCCCAGGCCTACGTGCGGCACCTCGCCGAGTACATCGCCAGCCAGCGCATCAACATCGAGGTCTGCCTGACGAGCAACCTGCAGACCGTGCCGCAGATGCGGCGCCTCAGCGACCACCCGCTCAAGCAGATGCTGGCGCACAGCCTCTCGGTCAGCATCAACACGGACAACCGGCTCGTCAGCCACACTACGCTGTGCCGCGAACTCGAGCTGGTCGCCACGCACTTTGTGATCACGCGCGACCAGTTCCGGCAGCTCGTGATCGCCGGTTTCAAAGGGAGTTTCTTTCCCGGCAGCTATACGGAAAAGCGCGCCTACGTCCGTCGCGTCATTGACCGCTACGAGGCCCTCGAGCGCGAACTGCTCCCGCTGGCGATGTGAGCTGCCCGGTCGCTATCGGGGGGCGGGTGTGGCGGGAGTAAGTTTCAAGCGTGGCGTGAGCTTGATTCCCTGAAGACTCCTCTCGCATCAGGTTGCATTCCGAAGCGTAAACCCAGCCCGAGCATCCCTGCGCCCGCCATCTGGACAAGGTGAAAGATTCCATTGTGGTCGAACGGGACCCAGATGCGGACCGATAGGTCGCTCGCCTGCGCGCCCGCGGCCGCCAGATTGAGCACGATGGCCACAGAGACGACTCCGGCGCCCTTCAGCCGATGGGTGGCCGCAAGAAAGACGTAGATCGCCAACACGCTTAGCATCACCGCGGCCTCATAGACGGCAAAAACGATGAAAGGCCCGCGCACGATCTCGGTCACCCCCAGAAAGGCAACGCCCCCTCCGATGCTCCACGGGACGAGACGCCCGGCCGCGATGCGCCCCCGCCAATCATAGACAGCACCCACCAGGAACAGCCCAATGAGAATACCTAGGCTTAGATAAAGAGGCTTCCAAAGCGCTGCATACATGGAACCCGGCATCTCGAATCCATGGGCCACGGCCCCGAGAAATGCCGAAAACGCAATGAGGCCGAGTATCCAGCACCAGAGTCCTGCTCGCCATCGATCAACCGTCCCGGTGTGCCGCAGGTATGCGGCGATCAGGATACACTCAAGGGCCAGCACCGCATCTGTGGCGCTGGTCGTCAGTTCGGTCGGCGATGGGGTCATCATCATGGCGAACCTGCTGGTGCAGCGCGCCGCCCTAGCCGCCCACCCGCTCAAGGCCGAGAATGAACAGGGCATACCAGCCGGTGAGAATATGCGAAACGGACACGCCGATCAACGAGCGCTGGCGCGAATACAACCAGCCCCAGAAAAGCCCGGCGAACATCGCCAGCACGGCCAGGAAAGTCGACACATGGATATGGAAGGCGGCGAACATGGCGTTGGACAGGATAATCGCCCACAGCACCCGGTGCTTGCTGGTGAGAAATTCATGGAAGGAACTCTGCAAGGCGCCTCGCGCAATTATTTCCTGCACGGGTGAAAAGAGTCCGTAAAGCAGCGCGATGACCAGGCCCTTCGTCAGGTTAATCCCGCTACCCGCGTCTCCATGCCCAAAGGATAATTGGAACACGGACAAATGATGCATGGACGGGACGAGCCCTATCAAGGCCCACTTGATAAGCGTTGCGCTCAAACACAACACCACGGTAACCAGCAAGGTCAGGCGCAAGTCCGCCTTCCAATTGCCCACGCGGAACCCGTAGATCCACATAGGGAAGCCGCTGGAGCGCATCATGATGACCAGGCTGACGGCAATAGCCGCCGTGAGCGTCACTGAAACGTATGTGCTCGTTTCAGAGTTGTTGACCAGGACGGTTATCGTGCTCAACAGGAGATTGTAGAAAGTCACCAACAGGATGGTATAAATGATCAGGCGACCTGTTGCCGCGCGCGCATGTGCCGATTTAAGTTCGTTTTGCAGCGCTACCACAGTTACTTCGTTGGTATGCCGCAGGCGCGCCGACAAGTCGCGAGCCAGGTTGTAGGCCATGCGGCCGAAGGCCGACGGCTCATTTTTCTGAAGTTCGGAAAAAGCCTCCCGACTGATGCTTGCCAAGGTCACTGCGCTTACCGCCCGCACGGTAGCGGAGCGTTCAGAAGACTCAAGAATCGCCATTTCCCCAAGCGTGCTGCCCTCTGACAAGGTAGCCAGTTGATACTCCGGCCCCTTCACCCCCTCTCGCTTCATGACCGCCAGTTCACCAAGCAACACCAGGTACAGTTTCGTGGCAACATCCCCTTCGCGCACGATCTGCTCGCCCGCTGAAAACTGCTCGACCACAAACCGGGCTTTCAGTTCAGCGAGTTGCGCGGGGGGGAGTTCGGCAAACAGCCGGTTGCGGGCCAGCGCGCCATCAATCAGATCATCGCTGGCGGACATAATAGCTGGCTCCTGATTCTTTTTCATCCTTCAGGCCATAAGGAATTGCTGTGGCGCGCCTGCCGGAAGCGCGTAACTCTTCGATCACACGCTGCCACGAAGAATTCACACATGCATTCTTACGCGCCACCCTGCCAAGTCAAGTCCTTCTTCGCTGTCATGGCCGTCGGACCCGGAGCGGCTGACCAGCTGACAAAAGGGGAGGGGATTGTTGAGGGGTGCATCCAGAGCCGCCCAGAAACCGCCACCGGCTGCGCCTTTCAGCCGCCGTTTACAGCTAGGTATTTGGTTGGTCGGGGCGAGGAGATTTGAACTCCTGACCTTTTGCACCCCAAGCCCTCACAGCCTTTTTATGGCGTCTGTTTTATCCCGATAAATAGAGTATTTACTCACGTAACATAAGTCTGTTACGCAAGAACAGATCAAGTGGGCAAGCTTGTGCAAAAACGGTCAATGTCGGGCAATAGTTTCACATATCCTTCTCATAAATGGCTTTTTTCGGTGAGTTCAAATCTGGACAACGGGGTCTCGAAGGGCCGACCTCAGCCGAGTCGCGACATCTTTACCTGGCACGCTGCGATAGGCCCGAATTTCGCATCAGGTTCGCCGTACTGCTGCTCGATGAGGTTGGCTGCTACCTAGACCTCTATAAGGACGCAGTGGTCCAGGGTGGGGACTGAGCGCATCACAACCGGACCAGAGCTAAAAGAAAGGGCGCCGTTGCCGGCGCCCTTCAAGTCATGCTGTTCGCACGATTAGGCAGTCGGTATCGGCTGCACTGAACCGTCCGGGCCGATCATGAGGCCGGCATCCCGCAGCGCGGCGTTTGCCTTCGCCACGGCCGTCACCTTGACCTGCTCCAGTTCGATCTTGGCTGTGGCGGCGTTGTTTGACCACAACGCAAGATTCTGGAGCGCCTTCCCGCTCAGGTTGGCGGCTGCCATGACTTCCTTGAAGCCCGCTTCGTTCTGCATGTAGTTGCGGACACCAAACGCAACACGATTGACGGTCAGACGGACTTCGTCATCAATGCTTTTCGCAACCTTGGTCCCCGGCGCCTTGCGTTCCTTCTTGGTCAACAGCTTGAACGCGTCCACGCCCATGACCTTGCGCCAGTAGAATCCGGAAGGGCATTCTTGCGGCGGATGCTTGCCCTTCACGATCTGTCCTTCAGTATGTTCAACCATTTTATACTCCGTGTTACCCGTTCATCTACATTTGCGCTTGGGTGCCTATTTTTGCGGGTAACTTCGCAATGTCAAGCCCACTCGTGCGGATGCCATCCGACCATCCGATGAATAGGCTTGGGGAATTGACCGGCGCTTGTCCGGTCAATTTTCTTTATTGCACACACGACCACGCCGTTGCAGGCAATTCCATTAAAAAGCCATCCAAGCAGCAGCGTCAACTTACAGCAATGATTGCAGTAACTTCGGGCCATTTCGTCGCGCCACCGTAAAATGGAAACCAGTGGTGCCGCGATTAGCCGGACCGAATAATTGACCGGAGCTTTGTTCGTGGTTGCAGAGCTAGAAATTATGAATCCTTCTCACCCATCGGTTAAACTTCAAACAATGTTTTCAGGCCTTTGCGCATACCACCGTCGCCGACAAATGCGGCGCAAAACGAGCAAGCATTTTCTCAAATTAATCAACCGGCAAGTTCCCTGCTAATAGCTGCAGCCCCTGAGATGGAGGACATGACATGGACGAGCTGAAAGACCTGATGGCGGCAGCGGTGGCGGCCCCACCAGAACTGCAGATTATGGCAACCAAAATGTTGCGAGGAACACGCAACATAGAAGACCGGGCCATCGAACCGTGGTTGACACGTGTTGAGTTGGGCCGGGAGACGAACCTGCATCCCGCAACGCTCTGGCGCTGGAAGGTTCCAGGCGTTGACCTTGGCGGCCGGCTGCGTTTCAAACGCAGTGTGGTCGAGGCCTACCTGAAGAGCCCGGAGTTCAAGAAGCGGATGAATGATCTGCGCCTGGACCGAAAGGATCGGCGCAACCAGAAGCAAATAGTGGAGGCAAAACCGTGATGGGCAAGATTATTAAACTTGCGGGCAGCACGATCAGCCTGTTCGCGTGGGGAGGCAGCCGATGAGCGCGCTTTCACGGTACATCGAGCAGCTCAAGGTCCTGCCGCATTCCGGGGGCGGCGGACTGCATACGGCGTTGCTCGGCATGGCCAACCTCGGCGCCCTGGCCGGCCTCCCGCGCGAACAGGTGCTCGCCGATCTCCGCGCCAACGTTCAGGGAACCCGACGCGTCTCGGATGCCGAGATCCGGCAGGCGATCAACAAGGCTTTCGACGAGCGCGGGCAACCTGGGCACGGCGTCAAGCATGAGCCGCAGTGGCAGGCTGTAGTCCGGCCTCCCATTGATGCGCTCAAGCTGCACAAGGCAATCCAGGGGCGCGGAGCCGATGCGCGGGAGGAAGACCTGGTCGCGCTCTCTCCAGTCAAGCCCAGCGAGCACATCGATTGCCAAACCATTCAACTGCTCAAAGAACTCTATGCTCCGTGGGATACGTTATTCATGGGTGAACGCTTTGACACCGGCGGGTCATCCACCCTCCAGCAGGTTTCGGCTTGGTTGAAGGACGCGATGGAAGGTGCCTTCGCTCCACCGCACGTTTGCCCCAATCCTTTGACCGGCCAAGCCGCGCCAACCAAAAGCGGGACGTTGTCCATGCGGTGCGACGCCTGCGTCAAAGACTACCGTTATTGCATCGTCGAGTTTGACGTGAAACCTGAAGTGCTGCGTGATCCTACCGAGTGTACCGCGCCGTGGGCGCGAGAGGAGCAAATTCGATTCTGGGCCGGAGCGCTGGCCTTCGGCTGGCCGATCGCCGCGCTGATTGATTCCGGCGGGAAGTCCATCCATGGCTGGATCCAAGTCAACGCAAAGGATGAGGCCGATTGGAACGCGCAGGTTCGCGGCGAGATTTTCGATCGCTTCCTCGTTCCGATGGGTGCGGATGGCGCTTGCTGCAACCCGAGCCGGCTATCGCGGCTTCCAGGGCACCAGCGCAGCGAGACTGGGCGCTGGCAGCGGCTGTTGTTCCTCAACCCCCAACCCGAGGGCAGATCGTGACCACAGCCTTGGAAAGCATGCAACAAACCGCCGTGGAGGCCGGCGCCCTGAAGAACCCGCTCGCCGCCGTGGAGGCGTTGCAGTCGACGGCCACGCTCGCCGAGGTCGCCACCGCACTACGCGCGGTCGTCGCAGAAGTAGCTGGCCTTGATGCCCTGGAAGCCGCCGTCGCACGCGAGGCCTGCGTAAGGCTGCTGCAGGCGTTGGGCACCATCGACGCCCCGAGCCGGCTGGTAGATGCAGCGTTTTCAGCCCTGTCTACTACTACAAAAAAATCGGAACGGCGCGCGCCGGCGGCGACCGCTTCAAGCACGGCGGCCAGTGAACTACCTGATGACTGGTATGAGATCGGCGCGAAAGAGTACCTCGTGCGGACCACCTCTGGTGACTGGCAGCGCTACAACGAGACGCAATACCGGCGCATTCTGAAGTCGCGCGGCCTCAACGGTGAACCTGCGAAGAATGAGCCTGTCAGCGCAGTTGACCAGGTCATCGTCGAGATCCAGGACAAGCACGCGGTGAGCTACGCAGGGCGCTTGGCGGGATGGCCGTCTGGTGTTCACGCGGTCACAGGCGGGCGCATCCTAGTCACCCAGTCGCAGAAGCTGATTGAGGCGACCCCTGGCGACTGGCAGCCATTACGCACTTTTATCGAAAGCTTGCTGGGTAACAACCAAGACCAGATCCTGGTCTTCTACGGCTGGCTTAAAGTGGCACTGGAAGCGCTTTACTCGAGGCAATTCCGCCCGGGTCAGGCGCTGGTCCTCGCAGGTCCGCACAATTGCGGAAAATCGCTCCTGCAACAAGTGCTGACGGTCCTGTTTGGTGGGTTCTTTGGCCGGCCCTATGCCTACATGTCCGGGCAGACCGCGCACAACCAGGACTTGTTCGAAGCGGTTCACCAGATTGTCGAGGATGACGTTGCTTCAACGCGGCTGGACGACCGTCGTAAATTTGGGGCGCGAATTAAGGAAATCACAGCCAACCGGGGCCAGCGTTGTCATCCGAAATTCGTAGACGCGATGATCCTGGACCCGTTCTGGCGGGTCTCCATCTCCGTGAACATGGAGCCTGAAAACTTGATGATCCTGCCGCCGCTCGATGAATCGCTCGCGGACAAGATGATCCTCTTCAGGGTGCAACGAGCGACGCTACCCTGCGAGACCTGCGCGCCCGAGGATTACAAGCGCTGCCTGACGATGCTCGTTGATGAATTACCCGCGTTTGTCTCTTTTCTTCAGGCATGGCAGATATCGTGTGGCTGGCAGTCAGGACGGTACGGTGTTCGTGAATATCACCATCCGGATCTGGTGCAGGCCCTTAACGCGTTGGCACCCGAAAGCAAGCTCGCGGAGATCATCGACGCCGTCATTTTCACGGCTAATGGGGGTGCCGCGACGTGGGAGGGCCGCGCCTCGGAGCTCGAGCGGAAGCTGCGCTCAGACGAGAAGTACGGAGCTGAAGTCGGACGGCTGCTCGGCTTCACCACGGCGTGTGGGGTGTACCTCAGCCGGCTTGGCAAGAAAAACGGCCGCCGCTACCACTGCGATCATCATGCGGACGGCAACATTTGGGTCATCCAACCGCCGAGATGGCCGCAATCACCCGGTGGTTCCTCGCCGGCTGAAGGGGATGAAGGGGTATAAGGGAGTTCTAAAAGTTTTGAAAATGAATATATATAATAATAGGGGGCGGCCCAAACCCCTTCACCCCTTTCAGCCCCTTCAGGAAAAGATGATGGATTTTAACATTTTTGCCGCAGTCGTGCCGCATCCCGCGGCGCGACGGGCGGCAAGTAAGGAGCAGCAGATGAGTAAGAACACCCGTTCGGCGCCGACGCCGAGCACAAGTACGAACGAGGCGAACCAGGTTTCGCCGCTGACGACAGAGACAGCCCGCGGGACGGTTTCCCGCCAGGCCAAAGGCACGAGCGCTGCGACCGCGGTCGCGGTGGTATCGAAGCAAAAGACGAGCGCGCCTGCGCTGCGGTCTGTGAGCACACGCCGGAAAGCGGCGGTCCGGAAGCCGCAGGCCAAGGGCAAGGCCCGGCGGCGGAAGATGGCATCTAGGAGCGTCAACGCTGTGGGCGTGGAGATCGTGCTGCACAAGGGTCCTCGGACCCAGCAGTTCTTTGAACGAGTTCGCGCAACGGGCACCGAAGGCGGCGTGGTGTCTTTGGTCTCGGCGGGCAGAGTGATTAAGGCGGGCGCGCTCTATGGGGGTGACGGCCGCTATTGCGTTTGGGTCGGGCCCTACACCATCCTCGTTTCCAGCCCAGAGGCTTCGGATGGTGACCGACGCATCGAGGTACACGCCAACACGCGCCTGTGTTATCAGCGCGGCCTGCAGGAGATCCTCGTCCACGTCTGTACTTTCGTGGACGGCCTCACCAATGGCATCGACAGCGGGCGGCTGATCTCCAGCTATCCGGCGCTGCGTCCGCCCAAAGCAATTGCGCACGTGAGCGGCATGGATTTTATCACACGGCAAGGTCAGTCCTCCATGGTTCCGCTCTTCAAGTTCGAAACGCGGTTTGTGTGTTGGGCGGCGAAGATTGCGCTCAAGCAGGCTGCCGGAGCGAAACGCTGAACTGAACCCGGCCGGCGCGGCTCATCCCGCGCTGGCCGGGAACTTGGAAGGAAAACCATTATGATCACAGATCAAACTGAGACTGTAACAACGTCGCGTCCCCTGCCTCCGCCCAGACAACGCGGTAAGTTCGTTCCCCGCGAACTGCCGCGCGCCGCTGTAGAAAAGCCCGTGCTCTACGAGGACCTGAACCATAAATGGCTCGTGGAATACATGGGCGGCGCTATGCCCGCCGAGGTCCTCGGCCTCGCCTGGCAGAACCTCGAAGGCGCCGAGGAGACAGCGCTGATAGTCACCGACGGTGGGAGTGTGGTGCGCGTTGCCAAGAACAGGATTCCAGGGTTCCTGCGGCTCCACACTAACCATGTCTTGGTGCCCACCGCGCCGGACTGGTTCATGCTGCTGCACGGGTACCCCGCGGATGCGTGGGAGCTGGCCCCCGACAAAGACGCGCCCGCG
The DNA here is from genome assembly GCA_903896925.1 of uncultured Lentisphaerota bacterium. Lineage (GTDB taxonomy): Bacteria > Verrucomicrobiota > Kiritimatiellia > CAIQIC01 > CAIQIC01 > DP16D-bin41. The sequence goes on from CAITZM010000134.1 coordinate 104,116, forward strand.
ACCGGGCTTCGGTTCATCGCCCTGCCGATGCTGTGGTGGGCGCTTTGCCAGAAAAAGGAGCGTTTGTTCGACCGCCCGCTGGCCTCGATGGCGCAGACGGTTGCCTTCGCACGCGGACCCGACAAGTTCGAAGTGCAGGGCTTGCGAGACCTGCTGGAAGCCGGTTTGGCTGCCAGCCCTGCGGATACCCAAGGCAAGCTGGCCGGAGAGGCCATGGCCGCGCTCTTGCTGTTCAAGACGTTCCTCCGGCGCGTCCAGCGGAAAGGGGCGCGGCGCGACCAGATCCTGGCGCGGCTGGCACGCTATCGCGCGCAGCTGCCTGCAGCCATCCAGGCCCAAATCTTCGGTGAGGCACGCCCAGAGGCAGTCACAGCCGGCGAGCCGGCGGCTTTCGCACTGGCACCCGTGAATCCGGAACCGAAATCACCCGAACTCTCCACTGGAGACGACACGAGCGCGAAATAAGCGCTCCACCCCGCCTTCGGCGCTCCGGGAATCCCGGCCTCGCCGAGGGCGGGCTGGTTGCCCGGCCGGAAGCATCCAGCTCCGGCCAAGATAAAACATTTCGATCAAATTGAAGGATTAATTATGACAACGACAGCTTCGAATACGAGCTTCCTATACCCCGTCGGCCCGCTGCTGATGGGCCCAGCGCCGGAGACGTTAGCCACGCTCCGGGCCGAACAGGCGGCGCGTGAGCAGCAACGCCTGACCAAGGGTGCGCCGCCCCCAGAAAAGCCCTATATGGAGTTCTGGCTCGAGGACGCATGCCAGCATCCCCAGCTGTGGCAGGGTCAATGCCTGCGAGGTCCCGTCATCGGGATGGCCTACCGCCAGTACAACAGCCTGTGCCTCGACACCCTCGTGTTCCTGGTCACGGATGGCGAAGAGTTTTTCGCCTTCCTACCTCCTGCGCTGGGTGCCTTCCTAAAGACGCACGCCAGCAAGATGCTCGTTTCCTCCTACGGTGTGCATTTTCGTTGTGGGTTTGACCCACACGGCCGTTACTACATCCACGGCGCTGAACAGGACAATAACCCGCCAGATCCTTACGTGGAGCTGTACTGGTTACATCGGGCGCTGGAGCAGGGGGACCGCCGTTTTGTGAAGGGCAACCATGCACTCGCGCGCGAATGGCTTAATCGGCCCTGCAAGGATACCGTTTCGCAGGCGCGGCTGCGGCCCCTGTACCAGCCGCAACGCCTCGACTATGACTGGCACCAGATGATGTGCCAGCTGCACGGGCAAGCGCTGGCAGGTGTCCTGCTCTACCGCTTGCTGCGACAGGAAATCCTCAGCGCCACGCAGGACGAACACCGTCGCATCCAGGAAGAGATGGCGCGCAGCGTGAGGGTCTTGCCGGGGGCTGCGCTGGCTGACCTCACGACGCCTAATCCGGAGGGTGGTGTGGTTTTGGAGGGTAACGGGGCGCCGTAGCTCGCGGGATGGCCGGCGGCGGTGCGGTTGACTATCCTGCCCGCACTGCCGCCGGGATACTCCTCGGACACAGAAGGCGAATAATGGCCGGCACATTAAATATTTTTTCTGGCAGTTGGTTTGGAGGTTTGCTGAGGAAAACGAAAATTTCTCGTTGTTCACAGGAGGCTTTACGCTGTGATTTAGCGGGCCATCAGGTCGACCAACGCGGAAATCTTGCCCGTTGGGTGGCTATCTGGAGCCGCCCATTGATGGAGCCGCGGACGCCCCCAGCGCGGCTTCTGTAGGCGCCGGGCTGTGGACTCCGCCTGGATCACGGCCTGCTCCGTCGGCAGATCCTGGAACTCCGTCACATATTGCCGCCACATTCGCCGGCGGAATTTCTCACCGCCCGGCGCCGCTGCAATGAAAGCTCTGCGCACGCGGTCTCGTTGCGCAGCTTCAAGGCGCTGGGCCTGACCTTGCTCATGCTTCCGGATCTTGTCCTGCTCCCGGAGTTGGTAGAGCAGGGCTTCAAGTTGCTGTGCGACTGCAGGGTCGCTGCCCAGCGCAAGGCTGTGCGCCCGCGGTTCCCCAATTGCATTGCGCGAGCGGTAGCGAAAGCGATAGTAGCCTCCACCTTGAGGCCACTTCCGGAATTCGACGCTCCCCTGTTCCTTGATCCACGGCACGGCCGCCAGCAACCGCGCACGTACCTTCGCCGGCAGTTTGGCGATCAGGCCATGCGCGGATAGCGTTTCCCACTCAAGCGGGTGTGGCGTGGCTGTTTCCATGGGAGCGGATCTCCGTCGTTCTGTGCGGTCGCCAGTTGCGCGGCGTGCTTGGCGGTGGAAAGATTCTTGGCGAGCTTCACGAGTGACTCGCAAGCTGTCTCGAGGGTGCCGAGGTAGTTGCTCACGGCTCCCAGCTGTGGGTTTTCTGGTTGGTTGCCTAGTTCGAAAATCCCATTGCGCTTGATCAGCGCGGCGCAGCAGGCGATCGTTTGCCCCAGCACGAGCAGGCCCGGCTTCAAGGCCGCTTCCGCCATTTGCAAGGCACCGCCTTGGTCATACGCGGTGTTGAGAGCCTGCGCCACAGGGTCCTTTATTTTGTGGCTGACCAAGTCCACATCTGAAGGGAAGGCCAAGGCCTCGACGCTCAACTGCAGTGTGGTGGCTACGTCCCCCTTCTTGATGGCCTCTTCCCGCGCCTGCAGGCGCTTCTTATGCGCGCGGTGGTAGGCGCGGGCCTCACGTGCTTGTTCTTTCAGTTCGTCGGCGGTGGGCTGTTGCTCATCCTGCTCGCTATCCATCCCCCTAATTGGCGAACCCGTGAAAGGGGAAGTCACATTCAAGCCGAACAAACCGGCTTGCTTGGCCTCGTCCACCGCATTTTGCGGCACTTGCTTATTCTCGTTCTCGTTCATCTGTCCCGCCTTTCGATCTACTGGCACCGCGATTAATTTACCGGCGACGCCCAGATTGTGTCCAGAGGTCGAACCTGTCACATCGCTTTACCCGCATAGAATGGGGCTTTTCTGATCAAGATAGGCCAAGGCTTTGGTGCGTGGATGAGGTGTAAAATGCGTGACTCGGAGCGCCACAGTGTCGCTACTTGCTGGCCAGCGAGAACCACGGCGACCTGGCCCCCCCCGCCGCCCCCTCCTCATAAACTTTTCCACCGGCCGCTGCGATGGCACGTCTATCTTGGTACCGTTTGGAAAATCTGGTGTGTGTTTCGCGCTCAACGGCTTCAAGGTCCAGCTCTCGCCCACCTGTAGCGTCACCCGTCGCAGGCCCCTCACGTCTCAGCACCCCGTTCATCCCTCCCGATCACGTCGGCAAGAAGATCACCGTGTAGGTTATGCAAAAATAATCTGCCATAGTTTCGGGTTCCGGGGAAAATATCTGGCAGCCCGAAACGCAGGGCCGGAATTGGTGTCAGCACTTCCGGCGAACCATTGGAAAGGCCTGACACCGGCAGTCGGTAGAGCCCGCCCACATGGCGCGCCTGAATCCGGGGTTGTCGGATGGCTACAAGGGTTGCTTGGGTTGTATGCGGGTCACGGCGCTGCCGGCCCGCGCCAGACACCGCCGCCGAAGGTGGTGACGTAGATCACACTGTCATCAGCCGGGTCAAATTCCACGCGCTGGATGTTGGAGAACGGCAGATCCTCGAACGCGTGCCAAGTGCGCCCGTTGTCGCGCGACAGCCAGAGCCCCGCACCAGGCGCGCCCTCGGTCAGCGTCATGTAGATCCAGTCAGCGTGGCGCGGGTGGAAGTAGCCGCCGAACGTCTGCGGCCCGGCGCGGCCGATGCGCCGCCATGTGCTGCCGCCATCCTCGGTCAGGTAGAGGCCTCCCGACTCGTCGCCGTGGCCCGCATCGCAGGCGCCGACCAAGATACGGCGGCTGTCGCGCGGATCGACGGAGAAATCCTTGGGGTAGAGGAAGGGTTGCGTTGTGTTCGCCTTTTCCCATGACTCCGCGCGGTCCCGCGAGCGGTAGAGCCCGACGCCGGCGGCGAGCAGCGGCTTGCCCGCCGCGGACCGCTTGGCGCAGATGATGGCGAAGAGCGTGCCGTCAGGATGTAGGTGTACACGATAGACGCGCATATTGGCATCGTCGCCCAGCCCCTTCTTCTTGAGCGTCCAGGACCGACTATCGTCGGTGGACTTGAACACGCCCACATCGAAGATACCCGCATAGAGCGTGCGTGCGCCCGGCGGACTGCGCGGATCGAGCACCAGCGAGGTCACCGGCTTGGGCGGCAGACCTTGGGGCACGTTCTGCCATGATGCGCCGAAATCCTGCGAGAGGCTGACGCCACCGGGCCGGCCGTGGCCGTGACGCTCGGAGATGATGTTGTCGTTGGGGATGTCATGCACGTCGGAGAACGCACCCCAGATCTTTCCGGGTGTGGCCGGCTCGAACGCCAGTTCATAGCATGTGTTCCGCCATGGCGGCCACGACTTGCTGTCCCACCATATCCAGGTCTGGCCGGCGTCGGTGGAACGTGCGAAACCCAGGTCGGTGTAGGCGATGTAGCGCCGCCGCGGCTCGCACGGATCAATATAGTAGTGCCACGTTGTGGTGACTACGAGGCCGTTGCAGTCCCACGCCGACCGCGGCCCGGGCGTCTGGCCGGGCGCCGGTCGCGTATGCCCACCGAACCACGTCGCCCCTCCGTTGTGCGTGATGTGCGGTTCGTTCCGGACCAGCAGTAGGCGTTCGCAATCCCGGTTGCAGATGGCCACGCCAAACGGCGCTTCGCCACCCTTCAGGGACTGACCGACCGAAGCAGTGAGCCAGTCGGGCGCAACGTTGTAGCTCTGGAAGCGCGGGTCCTGGAAGTAGATCGCACGCCACGTCGCGCCACCGTCATCGCTGCGATAGACCGTGTCGGAGTGCGGAGGGTGGAAGCCGGTGCTGGTGTTCAGCACGTACACCGTCAGTGGCTGGGCATCGGTCGCGAGCAGCCATTGATACTGCGAGATGTCGCCGTAGGCCCACGCGTCCGCGCACTTCGTTTCCGTGTTCAATCCTTTGCCCATCGCCGGCTGCCACGTCTCGCCGCGGTCGCGCGAGCACATAATGCCGCCGGCGAACGCGCCGTTCACCGCCTTGCTGCGCACCGCGCAGTAGAGCACGACGAGGTCCCGTGCCGCATCCGAGCCGCCGGCGAACGCCAGCACATCCTTCCACGGCAGCCCGCGGGTTCTTTCCGCCCATGACACGCCACCGTCATCGGAGCGCCAGAGGCCCTGCTCCGTGGCGGCTAACAATGTGCGCCCCTGACGGGTGCGATCAAAATGAAAACCAAGCAGGCGGCCCGCAGGTCCGTCGCAGTGCGTCCAGGTCACACCCCGTCAGCCGTACGGCACGCGCCACCGCGTCTCACACCCGCCACCATGACGTTCGGATTGTCGGGGTTGATGGCGATTTCGCCGGCGAGTGTGTCCCGGAGGTTGCCGTGTGGTGTGAACGTCCGCCCGCGATCGCGGCTGATACGCAGGCCGCCACCGGATGAGGCGAAGATGATGTTCGGGTCTGTGGGGTGGAATGCCGCCCGGCAGCGCGTATCGCTCCGCAGTTGCGCGTGCGGGATCATGCGCCAGTTGCGGCCGCCATCCTCGGAGAGATAGGCGGCGCTCATATCGCAGTTGATCAGCATCAGGTTGGGATCCGCCGGCGAGATCGCCGGTGCGAACAACCCACCACCGCCGGACAAGCCGAGCGGTTCCCATGTGACCTGTTTCTGGGCCCAGACCGGCAACGTCACCAGCAGGGCCAGACCGCCGATGATGGCACCATGGCGTTTCATGATATTTCCATTGCTGGGACGACAGCATACGTTTCCCCAATCCTTGGGAAAGTTCGCCCGGCGAACTCGGCGGGTCAGCCGGGACCGGAGTGCGTTGCCTGATCGCCAGCCATGCTGCCGTACGACGGCACGTCCAGTATTGGTCAGAACTTGGGGGCGACAAGACCCCGCCGAAACCTCTGGCCCGCTCACGACATAGACATGCAGGCCCTTCAAACTTGAGATCTGTATGTGTATCCGTGGAATAGTCGATGTCAATAGGGGGCGCGCGTTCATGCGTAACCGGCCCCAGTATATAGGTTGTCGCCATACAGAAGCACGCATTCGGTGCGATTCTCGAAAGGGCTCGCCCCGGTTTCCAGCCGACCGCTATGCAGCCTATTCCCCGCGCAATTTTCGGCCTTGCTTAGACACCCGGAACTTGTCCAGACGCCCACACAAAACCACCAGTTCATTACGTGTGAGCTGGTGTAGCCGCCGCGTCTCGACCATCAGGGCAGGCGTGTCCACACCGTTAATCGTTGTGCGGTAATCATCGAGTTCCAGTTGCTTCGCTAGGTTGCAGAGCTGCTTGAACTCGCTGTTCGGGAGCTGGGCTACTTTCAACAGAAACAGCGCATGTTTCAGAAAGCCAAACGCCTGTTGCTCTCGGGTTTTGGCCTCACGTTCTTGGCTTGTGTTAGTCATTGCGTCCTCGCTGGCAGCATCCGTTGATATACTCGTACCGTTCAGCTAGGGAATTTTGCCACGACGAAAGCGGCGGCGCAAGATGGAAGGCGTGGCATATTTTCCACGCTACGCTGCGGCCCATTCCTCCTGTCGCCGGTCCCCACGCGAGGTTTCTTTGGGCGTGCGCCCGTGAGATCAATAGCGATACGCCTCTGATCCGCTGCTTGCCGGTTCGTGATCGCGCCGAGAGTGTGGAGTACCTGCTGTCCTTTATTCACGGGCAGGGCTAAACACACACACCGTGCGTGTGTGTACTTTTGGCCTTGGAGGAATTCTTTAAGGTTTTGAACTGCTTGCTTGGCATCCGTAAAATTATATAACATGCTCATTGTAAAGTAAAAGCATCCATTCATCCTGTGAGCCGGCCGACAGACTAGTTCATGGCGCCTGACAGAATGAACGTCGAAACGGACCGGAAAAACCTCAATATTTCATTATTTTTCATCGAATAAACGGTTGTTTTATCCAGAATTTCAACTGCTAAGGTCGGGTTTCTGCGCCCTGCAGCTTGATTTCTGCGCCCCATGCTGCCGGTTTTACCCCTGCCTCCGTGAGGCACCAGATGACGGGAATGCGGGGTGACTTGTCAGGCGCCGGACCGATACCGTCAGTGAAATACACGACCAAGTCGGCCTTATTCCTTCGGAGGAATTCCCACTCAAGCGGTGGACGCAAGTCAGTCCCGCCGCGCCCATGCACCTCTGTGATCGGCCGGTAGGGATAAACGGCGTGGATGCGAGTGTCGCACTCCGCGACGGTGACGTGAAAGCTCTGCGCCATCATTGCCAGTTCGGCGGAAATCTCGGACAACATCTCGTTGGTCAAGCTGCCGCTGGTATCGATCGCTGCCAGTATGGTTGGTTTGGCACCGCTCCGTCCCCAGCTTGGCACGAGGCCGGCCAGCTCCGGGAATCGCCGGGGCGGTCGGCTGAACTTTGGGCGTCGCTCAAGCTGGCGTCCCACACGGCGACGCAACAACATTTGCCACGGTAGGTGGCCCGTGTCCTTGGCAAGGCGCGAGGTCTCGCTGCCGGGATCCTCGCCGGGTTCCAACCCGCACGCCATTCTGGCAATCTCGCGGAACTGGACGGACTCCTTGTCCTGCTGCTGCTTGGTCAGGGCTTCCCACGCGCAAGCGATGTGAGAAGGCAGCCGCCATTCCTGCTCAGCCGCACGGGCACGAAACTCTTCCCATGTCCTGTGATCGTCGAGTGTGGTTATGTCGGGAGACGGATTCGGGACCCGCCACTTGGCAGACCTGGCGCGCAGGGCGGCAAGCGGAGTATCTTGGACACCGACAGTTTTTAGGTTGAGTTTGAAGAGCCGTTTATACCGTGCTGCGGTGCTCTCCTGTCTGGGCAGGCGGGGGTAGTCCTCCACGCGCAGGGCTGACCCGGGTAACGGCCCGTCAATCGGTTCATTGGCGGTCAGTTCTTCCGCAAGGGTGCGCGCCCACCGGATCTCAGTTGGTGCCGGCACATGGAACATGTGTCCCAGCAGCAGGTGATTCACCAGATGCTGCAGCACGCCCTCGAGCTCGGCCAACGTGAGTTGCGCCACGAACTTCGGCCCGTAGGCCAGGCGTGGTCGCCCGTCCGCCCAACCAATACCCGTCGTCTGGATGGACCGATCTACATCCAGCCGGCACTGGGCAAGAATGCCTGAGTGCAACGGATGAGATGAGCCCAGCCGGTCGATGGCCAGCTGGATTTTACCTGTGAGTAATGCACTCTTCACAGACTGGCTCCATACTGGTTGACCGCCGTGCGTAGTTGTGCGGCCAGCTTATCAGGCAGATCCTCCGCGAAGTCCGTGAGTGCCTTTAGCTGCGTGTCGTTCCTTACGATCGCTGCGCCGGTGTCGCTGTTCTGGAGGGCGAGCAGCAAGTTGCGGACAACACCCTGCAAGGGTTTGCTGTTCCTCTGTCCGCACCATCCCAGAATCGTCGGATGAAAGCGTCCGTAATCACTCAGGAGGTCTTCCACAGCGATAGCTCCCTCCGGTGCCACATAGGACCTGAGAAGGGCGCGCGCGTGCTTGTCATCCACCAGGCCCGCAACCATCGCCTGCAAGATCACACCTCCCTTTGCCCCCTGCTCCTCGTTCTGGCGAAGGACGTTGGAGACCATGGTCCATGAACGCGGGTTGGAGGTCTCAAAGATATCCGCAGTTGAGCGGACGTACTGTCGCACCGCCGGATGAACGTTTGCTTTCACGGCCCAATTCAGCCACTGATCCTGGTCTGCCGCGACGGCGACGCAGATGAAGCGGCTGCGTAGCGCAGGGTCCAACTGGTTCACGTCGTAGCTGGCATTATCCGGATTGATGGCCGCCATGGGCACCCAACCGTCAGGCAGGCGATAGTCATTCAGGCTCCGTTCCGTGAGCAACTGCAAGCACGGGGCCAGCATATATTTTTCGGCGCGATTCAACTCTTCGATGACCAGAATTCCCTTCCCGGATTTGGGCAGGAAAGATGGCGGCGCATAAACTGTGCGCCCTTCTTTGTGCTTCGGCATACCGGTCAAATCGGGCGGTTCCATCAGCGACAAGTCCCGGACTATGCAGTCGATTCCTTCCTGCTGCGCCGCCGCCTTGATTGACTCCGATTTGCCGACCCCGTGAGAGCCTTCCATCAGTACCGGCGTGTTCGCCCTGTAGGCTCGCCCAAGCAGCTCAATCAGTTCCGGTCCAACTTTGATCGTGTTCATGATTGGGCAAGCTCCTTGGCGAGCGCAAGACCTGTGGGGGTGAGGCGCCGGCCGTGTCCGCCGATGGTAAGGAACCCCAATTTGATGAGGAACGGTTCCACCTCGCGCTGCAACGTGTCGGCGTCGCGGCTGACCAGTACGGTCAGATTTGCGAGGGATAGGCTCCCTTGGTTCCGCAGGCTGATGAGATAGCGGCGGTCATCCCCATCCAGGTTGTGCGTATCAATGTCGAGCACACTGGCGAGGTGCGTGTTGACGGTGCCCTTGCTCACCTCCTGCGACGTATCCTTGGCGCTGGCGTGTAACGAGTCCAAGAGCTTCCGCGTCTGTCGCGGGTTACCGCGCGCGGCCTCTGCGATCAGGGTCGCCGCCTGTTTGGTAAGCAGCATTCCCAGTTTTGAAGCGTGGTTCAGGGCGATCTGGCGCAGCTCGTCAAGGCGATACGCGACGAAACAAATGCGCTGCATCCGGGCTACCAGTGGTTGCCGTACTTCGCCGGGGCGATCCGTGGCGGCGATCACCGTGAACTCCTGGAGCTCTTCCCACTCGTTCTCCACAATGCGCTTGCGCTCCGTATCGATCTTGGGAGCACGGCGCCCATCCATGAAGGCATAGAGCAACTCCTGACATTCACCGCCCAGGGCATGTACCTCGTCGATGAACAGGAGGTCGCTTTTTTTAAGCGTCCGCGCGAGTTCAATCAACCCGTAGCGCGTGGTACCGCTCGACGCGAAGACCGTCCGGTAGTCCGTTTTCATCTCGGCGGCGGTGGCCTTGGCCAACATGCTCTTGCCACTGCCCGTCGGGCCAATAAACAGCAAGTGCAACAGGGGTGTATTCTTGGCCTTGGCCCCTGTGCAGTAGCTCTTCAAGCGGTGCACGATTTTCACCTGACCAACAAAACCATGAAAGGATGTTGTCGGCGTCTTTCCACTCTCGATCTCTGGCGCAGTCTTCTCGGTGCAGACAAGCGTGGCATTGGCCTGCTCGTCCGCGATACTATTATTGGTCATCAAATTGTTCCTTGGAACGTAGGTTGTGCCGCTGGTCCCGTTGGTTTGTTGAGGATCAGTGGCCTTGTCCTGTGGCAACGTTGCGTTGCAAATGCCCGCAGATCCGCCCTCGTTGACAAGTGCGGAATAGAACTGCTGGGCGACCGTGACGGCGAGTTGCGCCGTCACGGAATACGTTGTGAAGCCGAGGTGAAGGGCAGGACGGAAGGACTGGAACTGATCGTGCGTCGCAAGGCGGCTGTTCACGTCAGAAAACGCCGACAGCTCTCCGTCGACGGTGTATGGGAACGCTTGCACAAAGGCGGAAAGTCTCGGCCCGCTTGAGCCAAGACCCACCACGAAGACCGCCACCGCAACAAAAACAGCGCTCATTCAGCCAACCTTCCATCCCGACTTCCGACCTACATCTCACGGGCGGCTCGTCACTCGCAGCGGCCCATCGCATCGCCCTCGCGGTGCGTTATATCGAGGCAACGAACTTTCAGTTGCGTCGTGTCGGAGCGAGCTGTCTTTATCACGCTACAGCTCGGCAGAGCTACCTACCATATCCCTCTGCTGGACGAAGTGAACCGACGGTGTTTAGCGTGCTCGCACCGTCGGGGCTGATGATCGCTGTTTCTGGTCTTTTTTCTCGTTGTTCGGCTACCGGGTGGAAAATTAGGCTCAAAAACATTCGCAGTCAACCGCAATATTTGTGGCGGAACCGGTCGGCCCGGTCCTTGGTCCTGATAGAGGGGTCATGTATCAGAAGGTCGTGTCTGCATGCCTTGTCACGTCATCAGGTAGAACTTCGCGCAAGCTGTTTTCACCGCACACAGCGCACCGGCACGATCTTGAGGCTCGGCGCCTTGATGCCGGACCATGCGATCCGCGGTAATCGGCCGCATTTAGCGTGCCTTACTGCTTTGTGAATGAGGCCCGTCTTGTCGATTCCTCGAGCGGAATCGGCCATATCGTCTCGGAGCCGTGGAAAATGTTTGAGGTTGGGTGGGCTGGCCTTCGAGCTGGCGCGTTGCTGGCGGTGGGAAGAAGCACGTCGTCGTGTCGTGATTAAAAGGGCGTCTGCGCGTCAAGGAGGTCGGGCAGGTGATGCCCATTGGATACGCGCAAACGCCGTGAGCCAATATAGCCCGCATCAGCCCTCAAGCAAGCTGACCCGCCGGCGAGAAGCGCGGCAAGTCGGGCGTGCACAGGACGTACCGTGCCAGCGGCTAGGCAGGGCACCTCTGGTATGTCCCGAGCCGTAAGGTCCCGCATGAAATCACCGTGTCGCTTTCAGTTCGGCAGCTTCGTCCCCTCGGCGTTCTGGGCAGCGTCTACGCGGACGGTGCTCGCCTCGATCAACGTGTTGAGATCGTCGGCACGAACGCCCATGGCCCGCTTATGACCAGGCATCTTTACTCGGCGGACGAGGCCGCGCCTGGCGATGCCGTCCACATAGCGCAGGCTCCGGTCCAATAGCCTGGCTGCTTCCGCCCTCTGTATCACGCGTTGTGGCGATGTTACGACCTGCTGGGTGGTCGGAGATCCGCCTTGCCGAAGGAAAGCAAGCAGGCGGGCTCCCTCTCGGGTGTCGACCGTTGGGTCGGCCCGGATCAGCGCGGCGATGCCGGCTAACGTCTGAGTATTCATCGTGGTTCTCCTTTCTTTCTTTTATCTATTGCCTATCGAGGGCCGGCTGGCCCCCTCCAAGGATTATTATACGAGTTGCTCCGCCAAGGTGTCGTCGTAGATTTTCCAAGAGCCAACCGAGGAAGGCGGAAAAAGATGAATTATCTGGTCTATAATGCTGTCGAGGCCATCCTTGAAGCCGACACGAGCTTGAGCAAGCAAGACAAGGTCAAGATTCTGGCGGTCTGCAAGAATCCGAGCATGTTTGTTGAGCCAGTCGAAAGAATACTGCCAAGGGTCCTAACCCTCAATGAGGTGGCGCAGATCCTACGAGTTACCCGAACAACCATATGGCGCATGATGAAGGATGGGAGGCTGCGTAGAATGGATTATTGGGGCCGCGCACGGTTTCGGCAGGACGAAGTGGAGAGGCTCATGGGCATAGGCGTAGAACAAATCAAGCAAGATCCCCAACCGCAATCCGGATAACCAGCCCGTAGCAACATCGGTATGGTGCCCGGGTCCTCTAGCGGCCGACCCAATTCCAACAACTGTTCGATCATAGCTATCAGGTGTACCGGAGCCTTTGATAGCCAAGCATTGGGCTGTGCGCCATTCGACGCCTAGTTGGCGCGCGAAGCCATGCCAGGCGGATCAACGAGTGTGAGCCCCCATATTCTCCGTGAACAGTTTGGTGCTCAGAGACTTGCCTGATGCGGTAGGTCAACATCCCCGCTCCCGGCCACCATCCACGCACTGCAACCAAATAAAGCCGCAGAGTGTTAGGGCTTCGCCCGGTACCGCCGAGACCTGAACGGATACAACCTTCCAATTACTCACATTACGAAGCTGATAGGGTCTCTGTTTGTGGGTTGCTTTAACTTGTGGTGGCATAACAGTCAACGACTGACCGCTTGTGATGGGCACACGCGGGAAACGTCACCAGAAGGACTCCATGAACGCAAAGAATGCAATCGAGATGGGACAACTGCAGGTGGCTCCGCACACTGCGCAACGCTGCCAGGCAGCATCAACGCGCCTTCATCAGAGCGGAGTGATGCTGCTCAAGGCGTGGTTCATGTGGGCCTTGATGGCCTTCCTGCTGGCAACTACGTGCAAAAGCGCTGATTTTGTCATTGTTGTGGATGTTTCGGGGAGTATGTCGGACGCCGTTTCACGCCACGATAAGCGGGTTCGGATCACCGTGGTTCAGGAGGCTCTGCGTCAGTATCTACCGGCCTTACCCATGGGGTCGCGCGTCGACTTGATTGCCTTCAACAGCGGGATCGTGTCGGAACAGGAGGTAGTTCTGAAAACGGAGCGGGATGTCGCCTGCGCGCTATCTTGGAGTGACGGTCTATCAAGGAAGGTCGGCAATAATACTCACCTCTGGACAACGATGCGTCACGCTTTGGAAACGGCAGCGCGGTACTCAAAAGAAAACACAGAACAACCAGTCACGGTTCGGGTACTGACCGATGGCGAAGATAACGAGCGGGCCACGACCCTTGACAAGGTCCTTCAGGAGTTTCAGCCCCTGCTCGACGGGGAGAAAATAGCCGGAAATTTGGTGCTGTTGGGAGATCTGGAGCTCAAAACCAAGCTGTCACTGCCGGAAGGCGCGTTCGAGCTGACCACGAACCCTACCTGGGAAGTCCTCTTCCCGCCAATCGTGATGTTGGCACCGATGGAACCGAAGATCGGCGAAACGGTCCGCCTGTTCGAGAATAACACCCGTTCCATCTACAAGGACTACGAATGGCAAGTAGACGGTACGGTTGTGGGTAAGGAGAAAGTTCTCACCTGGCGGTTCACGGAACCTCGCAGCTATCGGGTCATGCTCAAGGTGACTGGCTTACAGGGAACCAAGAATTCCGCGACCGCCCTCGTGCGGGCAAAGGAGCGCGACAAGCTGACGGTGGATTTTTTCACTTCAACCGCGCAGCCGGAGCCCCGGCAAGAGGTGAAGTTCGTGGGCCGGAGCAGCGGCCAAAGCAACAAGTTCAAATGGTTTGTGAATTCAAACCAAGTGGCCAGCACCCAGGACCTGAGCTTCCGCTTCAACACCGAGGGAACGTATGAGGTCAAGTTGGTGGCGTCCGATGTGTTTGGCAGTGCCGGTGTCAGAATTCAGGCAATCTTGGTCAAGGAGCAAAGTCTCACCGCAAGCATCAAGGGGCCGGCGGAGATCGTCTCGGGCCGCGCCGCCCAATTCGCTGGCGAGATAGCCGGTCCATGTGCCTCCGTCGAATGGCGCTTCGGTGATGGCACAACCAGCACAGAGCGCAATCCGCAGCACACCTACGAGTGCGGTGATTCGGAGTTCAAGGATCACACGGTCAGTCTCCAGACTGTCAGTCCACTGGGTAAAGCAGTCGAATCGACACCGCACACAGTCCGGGTCTGGGCCGAGAAAAAGGCGCCGGCTCCCCAGGCCATGTTTCGGATTTTCACGCAAAACCCGAGGGCCGGCGACCCGATTCAACTCGTGGATGAAACGACCGGACCGGTGGAGACGGTGCAATGGGTTGTGGACGGCGAACCTAAGGGCGCAACGCGTAACCCGGAATTCTGTATCAGCACTCCTGGCGAGAAGACGATCCGAATGACCGTTCGCGGGCCAGGCGGGGAGTCAGTCGCCACGAAAACGATAGCTGTGCGTCCCCGGTACTCACAGCCTGTCGTGTGGTGCGGGGCCTCGAAGCTCAGCGGCATAGCCCCGCTGACAGTGCAGTTCACGAACCGAGTCACAGGCGACTACAAGTCGCTGCTGTGGACGTTCGGGGATGGTCAGACGTCCTCGAACAGCTGTCCCAGCCACACCTTCGTCACGGCCACGAACTATGTCGCGGTCCTAACGGTGCTTCCCATGGACGGTACGCAACAGGACGCGAAGCAAAGTATCGCCATCAATGTGGCCAGGCCTTGGGCACTTTGGGCCAAAGTAACTGCTGTCGCCGTCCCCTGCATAATACTGTTAGCCTGTGCGGCCGGCCTGATTCAACAGCGCCGCCGCAACGCGCTGCGATTGCCCGTCTATTACTGGGCGGAACAGACGCCAGCCTGCAGGACAGTTGTGCTTACCGAGGTTGATGAGACGTTCCAACTCTCACCGGCGGCACCCCTTCGCATCCGACGAGCTAATGCGTCGAGGAATCTGACCGTTGAGCCTTTGGAGGGTGCCACGTTGATCAACTCGGACGGCCAGGAGGCTCCGGCGCTGAACATTGGAGATGGAGTACGCGTCACGGTCAAAGACCCCACCGGGTTGATCCAAGCGGTTTCCATTTCAACCCGCCAGAAACCGCAACGCCCGACTCCGGTGCAGGGACAGGACTCACTTATGGGTGGTGACGTTTGTGGATTGCATATCACATCGAAAGAAGTTCCCTCTCAAGCGGCCTCTGAAGAGTTCGCTTGGGGATGGGATCAGGCGACTACCAAGGTCGGCTGAACAAATAACAACAAACCAACACAGGAGAACGAACCATGCAGAAGCCCGAAAACAGCGTGCAGGAAGACAGGCCCCAGCGGAGTCTCATCATCGGCATCGGCGGCACCGGCACCGAGACGCTTGCCATCAACAAAAAGGCGGTGATTGAGAAGTTCGGCACCATGGAAAACATTCCGATGGTCCGATACCTGTGCATGGATACCGACCCCACCTGGTGGCTTGGACAACAATCACGGGTGGAGAAGAAAGTTCGCCTTTCGGAGCAGGAAGTCGTGGACATCCAGATCCAAGGGGTGGATGAACTGTATCAGGGGATCAGGCAGGGTGGATATCCGCACTATGCTTGGTTTGACCTCCAGAAGCTGAGCAACCTGAAGAGCGTTGGCAGCGGCGCCGGCACGGTGCGACAGATGGCTCGGCTGGCGTTCTGGTACAACTACAATGCGATCCGCGAGAAGATCGAGAAGCAGCTCAAGGAGTTGCGCAACGACTCGGTGGCGACCTACATGCGAGCCAAGCATGGCATCCAACTAAAGGATGGTGTCAGCGTGTACATCGTCGCCGGACTTGCTGGCGGCACGGGCTCGGGCATCGTGCTCGACACCGCTTACCTCGTCCGCAAGATCCTCAAGGACATGGGGATCGCCGGCGAGAACCAGATCGTGGGCTACGGGGTGCTGCCCCAAGCTTTCAGGCATCTGGAGGGCACCAATGCCATGGCGAACGGTTACGCGGTGTTGAAGGAGCTAAACTATTACAGCTACAACTATTCGCCCGACAACCCGCTGGCGCAGGTGTTCGGCGAGCCCGTGTGGGACGCCGACTACCTAGGCGATGCGGTCAACCGGGTGACCTTCAGAGGCCAGCCGCCCTTTGAGTACTGCTACCTCGTGGACGCCCGCAATGCCAACGTCGACCTGGAGCGCAAGGACGTGCACCACATGGTTGCCAGCTCGATCTTCCACGAATTTGCGGGCAGCTTCGCGGCCTTCAAGCGGGGACGCCGGGTCAATGTCCGCAACCAGTTGAACCAGAATGATCGAGCGGACTGCCCCATCTGCTTCATGAGCTTCGGGGTGGCGTCAGCGCGTGCGCCGATGGGGGCGGTCAAGCAGATCCTTGCCCATCAACTCGCGCTCCAAGCTGTACAACAATGGATAGACAAGAAAGCCGTACCCGTCCGTCTGCTGGCCGATGACAACGGCACGGTCGGCCAGAGCATGGCGGACTCCATCGTCGGTTCCATTCGCCGGAAGGCGGAAGACAAGGCGCTCTGCAACCAGGCCTTCAAGTGGCTGGTCGGCAGTTACATGCCGGCCAACGGCCTGAACCAGGCCGGTGTGCTTCAGGCCATCACGCAGGAGCAGAAGGAGCGCCTGACCGACCTGCCCTACGCGCTGCTTGAGGCCGTAAATCAGGAGTGGATCGTGGAAGCGTGGCCCTACGACGCCTTCACCAGCCGTGTGACCAACGCCTGGGAGCAGTGGCGTACCGATTTCGATGACGAGAGCGCCGACCGGATGCGTTGGGGCGAACGCATTCGCAAGCTGGAGGTCAACCGCCAGGCCGCGCTGAAGACCTACACAAGCCGCCTCCGCGAAGAGCTGTACCGGAAGTTCGAAGACGCGGAAAACTTCGGGCCCGCTTACGCGGTCAGTTCGATCCGCCTCCTCAAATCCGGCTTGTCACAACTGCAGCAAGTCTTCGTCCAGGAAGCCAACAGCGCGGATGCCATCGCCGATATCCTCGGCGATACGTTCCTCATAAAGTCCATCGCCAACGACAGGGGGCCGTCCTTGAGCGCGCACATCGAGGCCGAGATGACGAAGGATCTGGAGCACCTGAAAGTGGCTCTCGATAGTTGGGGGTGGAACAAGCGAAAGGTTGTCAGCGATGCCGCCTACCGTTACCTGAAGCGCTGCGCAATGTGGTGCCGAGCTCGGATCGAGCAACGCTCGCGGCGCGAGGCGGGAGAACTGATGGAGGAACTGATTCGCTTCCTCAGCGGGCTGGAGGACGAATTGGTCGGACACGCGAGTCTTCTTGCCGAACTGGAGGAAACGATCGTCAAGCAGACGCTGGCGTGGAACACGAAGGCCATGCAGGACGGGAACGTCGGGACGCTGCTGTACGACACCGCGATGCTTGAACGCCTGGATGCGAAGCTGCAGGAGCTTCGCGGTGACCAGTACAGCGGAGGAACCGTCGCCCGGAAGGCGATCGACGCCATCGGCGGCAGCTTGCGGGGCCTGAAGAAGGAGGACCTTCCGCAAGTCCTGGAAGGGCTGCTTCGGGCGGGACAGGAGGCGATTGGCGACCTCGATGAGAGGGGGTTGGAGGACACTCAATTCGCGGCCCACGACCTGCTCTCGGCGGCCTATCGGACGGACGACGCCCTAGACGCGGTTCTGCGAGAGGTCATTCGCAAGAGCGAGCCGTACGTGAGACTTGCGCCTGCAGTGTCTGATGGCGGCTGGACCTATGGTGCCTTCCTCAAAAAACTCACGGCCGCAGGGCTCCGCGGGGGCGGATTCAAGGAGAACGACGCGGACCCCGATCACGCCCGCGTAATCGAGAGCCTGGCCCGAAACGAGTGGAATGTGCGGGACGCAACCCGGCCGGTCGAGGATTCGACTCAACTCCTCATGTTCCAGGAGTGCGGCGGCTTCCCGCTTCGCGCGCTCACGGGTGTCGCGGAGATGAAGGGGGCCTACGACCAGCACCGTGGCCAGCGGAATACGCCCCCCCTGCACATCAGCAAAGACGCGATCGCCGAGTGCTACCCGGACCTCTTCCCGCCCAGACCCGAAGTGCTGGAGAGGGCGCGCATCGTACAAACTGTCGCCATCCCGCTGGGCTTCGTGTCCCAACGAGACTTCCCGGGCCTTAACGGCAGCGGCAAGCTAAACCGCCAGTTTGCCTTTCTCCGCAGGATTGTGGAGCTTGGCGAAGCACAACCTATCCCGGTGGGGCAGACCATCGAGGCGGTTGGGCAGAAGCTCGCCGGTAATCTCGATCTTCTAACCGAGGTAGAGAAAGCGCTCGGCGCGACAATGGAGAGCGCCACCAGTGCCGAAAAGGGCAGGTATGCCGTGCAACTCCGCCAGCATCTGGCAAAGAAGAGGGATGCTCTAAAGGCTTCCGTGAGCGGCATCGACGCCGAAAATGAGCCGGCCTACCAGGCCGAACGGGATCGGGTCATTGCCTTCATGCGTAGGTACGGGCTTACCAATGGAGCAGTAGAAGCGATGCGCAGTGAACTAAGGCCCATCGGTGCGACAACTGTTGCACTCTCGAACTAAACACACCACCCTGCGAGGGGCGGAATAGCCCGCCCCCCGCAGGGTCGCGAAGAAAGACACGCGAGATACAAAGCGACTTATATCTCGGACGCACGTCCTGCCAGCATGACTTGAACCCTGGTGTTATGCGGATTGAACCTGAGTTCTACCACGTTCGAATCTTCTTGCCCTCCCCCTTCGGTCCCGCATGGCGTCTCTCTTAGTGCGTCAAGATAAAGACCGATTCTTCACCCCGCTCCGAGAGCCTTTCGATGCCTTGGTATGCCAATCCGACGAATTGACCCAGGGCGCGCAGCCGCTCGCGCTAGAAGGGCTTCAGCAATGAGCGCCGTTACGAAACAGGGTGCCAATAATGGGCGCACCATCGACGTTTCTTGTCCGAGGTGCATATGGTATAATTTTTTTCACAGCGGTGGGCATACTGAACCAGCTTAAAGGAATCGAATCAATGTTCGCAAAAAAGCCGCAAATAGTCGGCGCGAGTGTGTACGTTAGAACACTCGGAGGGAAGCGTGTCCGCTACGTCAACCTGGACAACACGGCAACAACACCGGCTTTCCTTGAAGTGAGAGATGCGGTTAGCGGCTTCATGGAGTACTACGGCAGCATCCATCGTGGGTCAGGCTACAAGTGTCTCTTCTCCACTTGGCTGTATGAGCATTGCCGTCGCCGGGTCCGCAACTTCGTCAGCGCAGATCCCAACTACCATGAAGTACTGTTCACTGCGAATACCACTTCTGCAATCAACAAAGCGGCGCGTGTGCTCAAGCTGACGAAGAAAGATGTCGTTCTGGTCTCTGAGATCGAGCATTCCTCAAATGATCTGCCGTGGCGGCAGTGTGCGAGTCTCTGCCGATACGGGGTAAACCGCGACAACCAGATCAATCTTGAATCGATCTCGTCCGAGTTGTTGCGACTAGGCCAGCGGGTGAAGCTCATTACTGTCGCTGGTGCATCGAACGTCACCGGGCAGATATCCCCGTACCATGAGATAGCGGAGATAGCGCATCGCTACGGCGTGCCTATTTTCGTTGATGGTGCACAACTTGTTCCTCACCGTCACATCACAATGGGGGAAGAGAAAGATCCTCGCCACTTGGACTTCCTTTCATTCTCTGGCCATAAGTTGGGTGCCCCGTATGGGTCTGGAGTCTTGATTGGTCCGTCCCGCTTCTTTGCGCCAAGGAATATTCCTCCGGACGAGCCTGGTGGTGGTACGGCCGATGTGGTGACCGATGATGTCGCATTCTGGTCTGCATCTCCTGATAGGTTCGAGGCTGGAACACCGAACGCGGCGGGTGTTGTCGCATTAGCAAAGGCCATCGAGGTGTTGCAGAACTGTGGGATGTCAAACGTGGCAGCGCATGAGACACGGCTTTGGCGTCGCGCTTGCGCAGGACTCAAGCGCATAAGAAATCTTGTCCTTTACGTTGATCCCGACGACCATCTGATCCACACGCCTGTGCTTCCCTTCAACTTGGAGCGATACCCACACGGTCTGGTAGCGGCCATACTAGGTTTCGAGTATGGGATCGGAGTGAGACATGGGCGGCATTGCGCTGACAGCCTCGTCCTTCGTCTGCTGCGGTTGGGAAAACGACAGAGCGCAAGGATCATCCGCGATGTCGTGGATAAGGGCATGGTGTCGCATGTCTACGGAGTTGTTAGGCCAAGCATCGGTATCTGCAACAACGAGGTGGACATCGACCGCTTGCTGGATGCTGTGGAACGTATAGCGAGAGACGGAACCCGCTTCAAGTATGAGCCTGAGTTCATACAGCATGGCCGAGCGAGAACCCGCTTGCGCCAAACCGGAGAGTACCTGCCGGTAGGGCGATCAGTTGACGATCTGCTGGGTCTTGGTTCTCCCCCTCAAGTCCTGACCTCCATCGCTAACTTCGACTTCAGCAAAGACAGCCATCGGATGGAGTGAAAGACTTGATATTGACGGTATCATGTGCGCTATGTATGGTATCCGAAATGTGTTCTACGCGACCATGCGCGAACTGAAAATATGGGCCTGTTGTAGCAGTTCCTCTAGTTTTCGCTCGTTGGCACTCATGGTGCTAAGAGAGGCATCGCAAAAATGGCAGGGAACAGAAGAAAGGAGATGGTCATGAAACGAACGGTGTTGATGGTCACGGTCCTACTGGCATTGGGATTCGCGGGGTGCTCGTCGAGAGATCAACAGGGCGCTGTAGCACCGGCCAAGCAAGAGACAACGATGGACAGAGTCCAGAGGACGGGCATTTTGCGCGTGGGATTTTTCCTAATGGAACCCATGATTATGCGGGATAAGGAAGACAACCCGTATGGGCTCTTCGTCGACATTGCCGAGCAATTGGCCGCGGACCTGCGATGGAAAATCGAATACAAGCAGGTTGATCTGAAGAACTTCGGGGCCGCTCTCCAAGCCGGAGATTTCGACCTCTCAATAGGGCCTACATTCTCCTCCCCCAGCAGAGCGTCTGGAGTCTCCTTCACACGCCCCATCTTCTATCTGGGCTACACGGGTATCACCACAGCTGACAAGACCGAGAAGTTTAAGACGTGGGCACATGTCGACCAACCGGGTGTTCGGGTCGCTGTCAAGCAAGGGTCCGCCATAGGTGACTATGTGACGCGAGTCTTCAAGAAGGCCCAGATCATCTCACTCGAGCAGCCTGCGCTTAGTGCGCCCTTGGCAGCCGTGCCTGGGCAGGCCGATATTGGGCTGATGAATCAGGTAACGGTATTCACCTTCCTTCGCGATAACCAGCAGGCGAATCTGAAGGAGATACTGGCGGATGCCCCGGTCGAGTTCACCGGAGTTTGTTGGGCAACAAGGCCGGACGACCCGCGATGGCTTGAATTCATCAACACAGCACTTAAGCACTACGAAGACACGGGCCGGATCGTCGAATGGGAGAAAAAGTACAAGATACCGTTTTTGTACCACGAGAAACGCACGCTCCAGTTCGATACGGGCGATGAAAGGAAGACCCTTGAGCGGTGAGCGTCTACCGTTCAGCGGCAATGAGGGCGTTAAGTCATGGATTTGACCATTGCATACCGCTATCTGCCAGAATTCCTGCATGGTCTGTGGCTCACGACCCTGCTCTCCGCTGAAGTAATAGCACTGGGCACGCTCGTCGGTCTTGTCTTTGTACCTCTCCGGATATCTAGGCGGTGGTATTTTCGATGGGGGTCTTGGCTGTTGGTCAACCCCTTTCGTATCTTGCCGGTAATGGTATTGCTGGTTTGGGGGTTCTTCTCTCTCCCGATCGCCCTCGGTGTGCCCATGGCCCCCTGGTGGGTAGCTGTTCTCGCCCTCGGTCTCAACATGGGTGCCTTTTGTGTTGAGATTTTCCGCAAAGCCGTGGAAGAAGTTCCGCACGACCATGTAGAGGCGGCCCAACTCCTGGGGTTTTCCCATGGTGCAGTGTGGCGACGAGTTATTATCCCATTGGCCTTCAGGAACTTGAGTATACCCTATCTTAACCAAGTGCTACAGACCATCAAACTAACCGTACTGGCATCCATCATCTCCGTACGGGAAGTGTATCATGCCACTTCGGACATCATTCAGCAGACCAACAAGCCTGTGGAGATGTACACCATGCTTGCCCTATTGTTGTTCATTCCGTTACTCCTCATCACCTTGGTCGTCGAATGGGCTGAGTACAAGCTCCGGCATGGACAGAAGACCCGAAAATGGTCTTGGATCGGAAACTCACCGTGAAAGTCGTCCTCATTGAGGTGACCTCGGATTACTACCGCAGGAATCCCCTCAGCCAAATGGCGCGAGTCCTAGAGCCATTGGCCGTCGAGTACATCGGCGGGTATCTCGAACAGTTCAAGCACGACATTACGCTAATTCATCAACTTGATCTCGACAACGAATCACTGGTAGCGCGGGTCGTTGGCATGAAGCCGGATTTCGTTGGCATATCATGCATGACGTACAGCTTCCCCGATGCTCAGACAATCGCCCGTGCCATTAAGAAGGAATGCCCGAAGGCAACAACCGTGCTGGGTGGTTACCATACTCTCGGGCTAAGCGACTGCCCCGATGGGTTCGACTTTGTGGTGAAGGGGGAAGGTGAATTGCCGTGCCGGGAGATTCTCGACTTCCTTGCGGGCAGACGACTTAGCGTGTCCAACATACCCGGCGTCGTCTACTACCGAGACCCGTCCACGGAGCAAAGCAGGCCAGGCAGGGACATTAACCACGACCGTCAGTTGCCAGCGTTCCCTTGGCCTATGCGGCTTGATAGAAGCCGGTATTTCTCGATGAGCATGGGGGAGAACTACCTCGCGACGATGAACATGGGAGAGAACTACCCTGGTACTCAACTCGCCTGCGTCGTCGTCGGGCGCGGTTGTCCTTACTCGTGTGACTTCTGCTGCACGCCTCAACTTTTCCACGGCCGCCACGTCTGCCGTTCGATAGTCGATGTTGTGGACGAGATCGTACATCTGCAAGCCCATCTCGGTGTGAACACAATCAACATCCGGGACGAGACGTTTACCCCGCAGACCATGGTCCGCAAGTTCTGCAAGGAGCTGCAGGATCGTAGGGTGCGGGTACAGTGGCGCGCTTTCGCTACGGTCGGATCGTTGGACCAAGAGACGCTCCAACAGATGGCATCGGCGGGGTGTCACATGCTCTTCTACGGCATCGAGGCTTCGGACTCCGAAACCTTACGGCTGCGGCATAAGAGCTTCGCTCGCCATTTCGACCAAATATTTGTGGACATTGCACACGCCCAAGATGCGGGAATCTTTGTGCGAGCCGGCTTCATCGTTGGACACGAGACTGATACGGAGCAGGCGTTTGAACGGCACTTGGCCTTCCTGAAGCAAGTGCATCCGGACGAACTGTACATCAGCTTCTTGACGCCATTTCCCGGAACCCCTCTATTTGATCGGGCCAAGGAACGTGGGGACATCATCGAGGATAATCTGCGCCACTATGACTGCGAGCATCCAGTCTTGCGCGTCAAGATACCCCCCAAAGAGTTGGTGCGGCTGCGAACCGAGCTCTACGCCGGTTTCTACGGTAGCAACGAATGGCGGCAGCATCTCAAGAAGCGTGTGGCGCGGAATCCACGAGAGCAGGCGACGGTGGACCGGTTCATTCACTTCGCTCATGAGCACCTGGGGCTGAAAGAACCATTCTCTGCATGGAACGGATCCTGATATGGAACCAGGAAAGAACAAGATGGACGACCTCTTTCATCCCGTGTTGCCGCAGTACAGCGTGACGATCCGTGATGTGTTGCTCGCGTATCATCACACCCAAGGGAGCAACCACTTCTCGCTTCACATTCCGTACTTGGGGGCTCATGCCGGGAGCATTCGCTGCGTCTATGGCACAAACGGGTGTGGTAAGACCACGCTCCTCCGGACCTTGGCCGGAGTCATCAAGCCCCAGGAAGGTTCGGTCATCTGGTCTCCGGACTCGGTGCCACGTCTTGGCGCCGATCTGGTGCTCGTCACGCAGGCCGGTCCTATGCCGCACTGGTCAGTCCGGGAGAATATCACTGCACCAATGCACAACCAGGGCCTCAGTTCCACAACTGTCGAAGATAGGGCGACTACGCTGATTGATCTCTTGGGACTTCAGGGGCTGGACAACCGTTACGCGCACCAGCTTTCGGCGGGCCAGCAACAGAGAACCGTTCTTGCCCGAGCTCTTTCCGTGACCCCGAAGGTGCTGCTCTTGGATGAGATCATGAGCGGGCAGAGTGAGTACTGGGCTGCCCGTATCGGCGAGATACTTCGCCAGTACGCTTCACGCGGTGGCACATTGGTCATCGTGAGCCATGACCCGGAGTGGGTCATGACCTATGCTGACACGGTTTGCCATATTGTCTCCGACCATACGGACGCTGTCTCGACAACGCGGTTCTATGTTGGCTATGATGGCCCGGCTAATCAATGGTACGTTTACCGCGAGAGGCGATACGGCAAGCAGAATGAAAAGGGTGCTGGGAATTGATGATTTCTTCTATGTTTCCGACAAGTCCTACGACGACTTGGCGGAGCGAGCCATTCCCCACTACCACGAGGCCCATCGCCTACTGATGGCAAGCCTCGACTTCCCGTCCGATGCCCCGATCTCGGTTGTCGATCTTGGGGTCGGCACCGGCGTGACATCCGCCTACATTTTGAAGAACTTCCCGCACGCCAAGGTTACGGGCGTCGATCTATTTGACGAGATGCTCTGCGAGGCACGAGAGCGTCTCAGCCCATTTTCGGGCAGGGTGAACCTCGTCCGTTCCGACAATGCCGAGTATCTTCGCGGTCTTGACCGCCGGGTCGATGCCATCGTCAGTGCCTTCTGCATCCACCATCAGAACGAAGAAGGCAAGAAGTCTCTCTTCTCTCTCATCCGAGACCAACTGCGCCCCGGTGGTCAGTTCGTCATGTTGGACTGGACCACCTACTTTCACCCCCATCTGCGGGCAATCAGCCGTGAGCATTCGTTGGCCAACATGCAATCCCGGGTTTTGGATCCACAAGACCAGAAGAAATGGACCTATCACTGGAACACTGTGAATAAGCCTAGCGTACACGAAGACCTGATTGCGTGGTTGAACGGGACGGGGTTGCGGGCGGAAACATTCTGTCGGTGGCCGGAGCTGTCCCTCATAGTAGCCTTCGCGGAGAAGGAGGACTCATGACACATCCCTGCAAGCATGCTATGTCGGCGTGGCCCCTGCACCACGAATTGCACCTTGCGATACATTCGTTCACCGAGGCATATCGATTCCGTGACGCACTGCTGTGGACGGACATTGGAATCCTTGAGGAGAATCGCGCTTACTCCTGGCACGCGATGATCAACACGCGTGCGAAAGCCGTCAATTGCGATCACACGGCAACGAAACCCCGAACAGTCTGCTTCACGGGTGCCGACACCTCAAATGGTCGAGCTTGCTCATTCTTCACTCATCTAAAGTCACTGGAGGATGCTGCCAATCTGCCCCGGTCGGGCTCTCTGGCACAGTTGGCAAAGACAGGTCAAGTCCTCGCACAGCCCACCATCTACGTCGCCCACGACCAATTACCCCAGTTCCCCTGGATAGCAGAACGCTCGACGCTGGAGAAACCTGATGACGTAGACTCAGTTATCTCAGGCAAATTTTCTGTCGCCCGCGCTGCCTGCATACCATCCGACTATACGGGTGTCATGATCCCTCTTGTTGTGCGGCAGGGGAATCGTCCTCCAGGGTTGGTGGGCTGCATAATCCTGTGTGGCATGAAGACCTGCGACCGCCTTTGGGACCTGCTACCGCGAATGAAGGCGACCGCTCTCGCTCTGCTTGAGTCCCGAAGGGATCTAGTTTTCATCGGTCACGAAGACGCATTCAACCCAGCAAGGAAGCACATTATCCACTTCCTAGAGAGTTATGTAGTTCAGCCTGGTAAGTCATACTACCCAGACACGCCCGATAACACGCGCAACCACGATCAAGCAATATGTCCAGAGCTCGATGGTAACGAAACAACTGTATTCGGACGTTTCTACAATCACAAGGACACTAAATATTCACCCGCGGCAAGAAACCTTCTCAAGGCATTGCTGTGTTATACAAAGCTGGATTCCGCTCTAGAATGCGCCTCGGACAAGACGGCAGAGAAGGTCGAGCAGGATCGGCTCGCACCACTGCAAGACGCCATCGCATCGGCTCACTATGCGTTTGCCCTCTCGGCGTTTGCGCGTCTGCTCAAAGAGTGTGATATTCAGGACGTCACTATCACGAAAGGGACAGTCGGAAGCCTCCCAACGACGTACGGTGCGCTTGCGTTGGTCGGTCTGCTCCAGCTCTGGTATGTGCTAAGCGCCGGGGATCCGACAGGAGCACCGCTTCAGACGAAAATATGGCTCGAATCAGACGACAGCAAGTTCATGAGCTTCACATATGCTCTTGATGAGGAGAAGCACGGAAATCTGCTGCGGAAGCTATTCCAAAGTGAGGCTGGCGATATTGGCAAGGCCATAGCCAAGGCTGTGTTTGGGACATTTGACGTCACACGAACTCTCGAAGAAAAGGAGACTCTTCTCCCTCTCATTCTGTCTAGAAGGCGAGTGCGGCCTGTTATGTACCCCCAGTTCCTGCCCAAGCAGGGGGGCTATCCGCCCCGGTTGGTAATGGAGTGGGCGCTGTGCGAAGATATCGAAATTCAGGCAGCGAAATGGTCTCGACAAGGTGCTCTCAGTGAGAGCCAAGCTGAAAAGGGGGAGATATGAGAGTATTCCTTGCGAACCACGCATATACACGCGAGGACGCGACGCACCTCGTCGAAACGTGGCGGTCTGCCTGTGTTAATGATGAAGTATTCGACGGTTCCGCCGTGACGGTGCCAAACGACACACAGTTTGACTGTGGCATCATCCATGACCAGGCGGATAAAGCGGCATACATACACGACAGAAGGCCCAACTGGGGAATGTGGAAGCACAACGCAATCGTGATCTTCTGCAGTTCGGTGGGTGTTCCAACGAAGCCTTTCTTCCTTCAGAAACCGCAAGAAAACAAACGGATAAATGTTTTTGGAGTGCATACCCCCTTTGGTCAAGTCAGCAAGGAGGAATGGCAGGGGCTGCTCTTGTGGGTAAGAGAAGCTTTGGAACGTGATGAGTGCAAACTGGATAGCATGCCGTCGAGAGTGCTGCACTTGGTACGACCACTATCTTTCGATTATGTGTTGGCTCTGGGGCTATTGTGCGATGCAGCAAAGGAGCTGGGAGGCGATGCTTTAACCATTGATATGACTAGACAGGCTCAGGAACTAGCCCGCAAAAAGCTGACAAGTCCGATATGGTGGAGAAGCGCGCTCGGGGTGGTGCCCGATGCATCAGATGTATCCGAGCACGTGACATATGAATGCGAGGCACTATCGCGAGCACACGAGTGCCCGGAGAGCGTTGGCGAGTTGGTCCGAGCGATGCAGAGGACGGACGAGGCCGCGCTTTCGCGATGGGTGCCAAGGGCGCATGCGGCAATCCAAGAGGTTCTGATGGGGCAATGACTGCACTATCCTCAATGGCGATACTATGGGAATGCCAGCGTGGTGAACTGAACCATGACTGGCTGAAGAACCGGGTGTGCCCAGCCATTGCCCGCATGAGGAGCATACTATCAGGGGCAGTGGATGACCATGGCTATACCGAGCAGTTCATATCAACAGTTCTGATTCAATGGGCGGACATGCTGAACAGAATCGATGCCTTGATCGTTGCATTTGAGGAAGCATTGTCCCCCCGGAGTCTCCTCACACACGGACCGTTGACCAACATGGCACCTACCGACCGGACATGGTTTGGTGACATGGTGCACCGTCTTTGGATATCGCGATATCCGGTGCGAAAATGGATGACCGATGCGTCGATTGCTTTGGCGGCGACGCGGAGAGTCTTTGCTGACATTACATCAGACGTACAGCTGGAGGGGCGAGGCGGCATTACCCTGGCTGATGTGGACTCCCTGTATGCCTCGTGTATCGCCTTGGCTCAATGCATAGAAAAGTTCCCACATCGTATTCTCGTCATGGAGGGACTATGAACAACATGGCGAGAGTCCTAGTAATTGATGATACGTTCGGGAGGGTAACCCCGGGTGGGTATAACCAAGATCGTGCCAACCTCTGCGCACAGTTTCTTTTGGACGATGTCACGGACGACCATCGAGTTGGCTCTCCCGTCAAGGTGAAGAAGCCCGTTGCTGCCGCTGTATTTTTTCGGGGACAGACGCCGGCTTGCGCTGCTGCTGGCGATGTAGTCGAGAATAATCTTCCTGGGGTTATTCATGCCATCGAGAGGGGGTGGGGACCAGATGCACCATTAGATAAGCGATGGGCGCTGGTACTGGTGGACCTCTGCTTCTACACGGGACCGGTAACTCCGGAGAGCAACAAGCGCAGTGAAGGTATGCCGGCAGGCAGACCGGAGGACAGCAGAGCGGACTCTTTCTTCGGGCTGCACATTCTATCCGCGTTTCATGATAAGTGGCCGGAGTTACCTGTCATCGTCTTCTCAAGTAAACCGCGCGAGGAATCCAGTCGGCGCTTTTCTGAGTTGGGGGCGTTGGCCTTCCTCAGCAGGGATGAGGCGGACGCCTCTGGCCAGATCAGGGAATACATATGGAGATATGGTCTTGTACCGGATGAAACTGGTAAGCTGGTCGGGCAGTCGGCGAGCTTACTTATCGCATTGCGAGCCGCACGGCGGGCGGCTCGGGATCGCCGGAATCTTCTCATCCGCGGAGAGCGAGGAGTCGGTAAAGAGCTGCTGGCGCGCTACATTAGCCGCGTGGGGCAACCACCAGAGCGCCCTCTTGTCATTGTGGACTCCGGTACGCTCACCCCTCAACTCTACGCCAGCGAGTTGTTCGGCCATGCACGCGGCGCATACACGGGCGCAGAGAAGCAACGCGTGGGGCGGATCCTGCAGGCGACTGGAGGGGACTTATTTCTCGACGAGATCGGGAACATGCCGCCTGATGTTCAAGCGGGGTTACTGCGAGTCCTTGAACAACGCACGGTCTCCCCTGTGGGCGAGAACGATTCCACTGCTGTAGATGTGCGCTTTCTTTCGGCTACGAATGAACAGCTTGAGACGCCATCGGCGGAGCGGTCGTTTCGCCCTGACTTGCTCGACCGACTCCGTGAGGGAGGTGTCATACCTATTCCTCCCCTCCGGGAGAGACGGGAGGACATTCCAGTGCTCGTGGATGCATTCCTGCGCGAGGCCGAACGGAGTATCCCTCAAGCAAGGCGCAGGACGGTCGCTCCCGAGGCAATGAGCGCCCTTTGCGCCCACGATTGGCCCGGCAATGTCAGGGAACTCCGCAGTTGTATCTTCAGCGCAGTCAGTAGCCATGCCGACATAGAGTTTCTGGTGCCACTGCACCTCCCTCCAATCTTCAGGGGGCTGGCAATCAGCCCTTCGACCAAGCCCTCTCCGTTCAACGTGATGGTCGATTCTTCGTCGCCACCAGCTAAAGCTCTTGAGTCACTGCGCAGTGCCATTCAAGGTATCGAGTTCGACCCCCTGCGTCCGCACTCCTGGACCGGATGTCTTCGTGATCTCCAGACGTTGTGGGGTAGCATCCAACTCAAACTTCTCCGGGCTAGCATTCAGGCTACTCGTCGTCCGCGTGTGGGGTGCCTGGACGGCAAAATCCTCATACACCCGGCAGTCAAACTGATGACGGGCGACGGGAACCTATCAGCCTCTAAGGCCGCCGATATAGTCAAGAAGCTCTTCGCGGGCCTTACCGATGAGCTACAGACGCAGTCGCTGAATGATCCTGTGCTCGCCGAGGTGCATGAAATAGCTTTGCGACTACGCCCCCGGGGGGGTAAACGCAAAGAGCAGAGGCCAGCAAGGGGCACCACATGAGCGATGTAGCCAAGATAGAATTTCTTTTCGCTGGTCCCGATGTTGTCTTCCGCGTCCTGCAGGCCATCATCAAGGAGCCGTTCGGTCAGGATCTTCTTCGCGTACAGGACGCGAACCAGCAGGAGGCCGTCCCGCGGCGTCTCGGGATATTCGCCGCATCCACCGATGAAGAATTCCGTCGCCGCCTCTTCGCACTCTTGGGCACAGGATGTGTGAAGACTATCGTCCTTGGTGCCTCCAAGGAGCACCTTGTCAGCCCGAACACCGACTCCCTGACGTGGAATGCTTTGTCCAGCGTATGTCAGTTTGCCGGCATATCCACCATGGCCCTTCTGTCGTTCATCCAGTCCCGCGAGAGTCTGAAGGACGAAGCGACCGCGCGAGCCCATCGAGAGAGGCTCCGGTACGTGCTCGAAGGAATGGATCTCTACTCTGCGATCCGCAGATTCTCGCACGGCGGCACGCACGACGTAGCAAACCAGTTCCTTGCACCGGCCCGCATGCTCCTAGCTGACGGTGTCGCGCGCGATGTAGTGCGGCAATGGATGCGGGACTGCGCCGCCAAGGAGACGTGGGACAGGTTCATCGGCATGCTGGAAGAGCGAAGGAAAGACGAAGATTCCGTTCTCGGCATGCTGGGGCATTCGCTCGAGGAACACTGCGCACGTCTGACTACCTTCTGCGGTAACGGCGAGACAGCGTGTGTGGCATCTGAAGCGCAGGTGTCGACCGAGGCGATAATGGGCATTCTGACCGAATGCCGTCGCCTTGCGGGTCAACAGCCAGACGCTACCGATCGCAACCCCTCAGATGCCCCGCCTCCTGTGAGTTCAGGTGACCGACAGGCGAATAACCATTTCCGTATTCTGGTCATTGATGACCACTCAGATACGTGGGCTGAGGTGTTGGCCCGGGTTGCGAAACGTCTGGCGACGCAGCTTGCCGCTCACATAGAGGTTCAGTACTCATCAAATGTGGAAACGGTTCGAACCTTGACGACAACCAGAGACGTTTACGAGAGCCTGCCCGAATATGACCTTGTGCTGCTTGACATCTACCTGGGCTCCAAGCAAAACGGCCTCACGCTGCTCGAGGAGATCCGTAAGCGATGTCATCGGCTGCCCGTGTTGATCTGGACCACATCAACAGCTTCTGAGAATCCAGCCAGCGCCGCCCACGCCAGCGGCTTCCTGTTCAAGAAGCATGCAACAATTGGCAAGATAACAGACGCAATCGCGTCAAGTCTATCGGCGGGCCGATCTCAGAGACTATGGTCCTTGCCAAACCCGTTCTTCGATCACGTGCTGCGGGATCCTCACCTTCGGGGGACGGCACTTACCATTACCAAGTGGTCTCTGCGCTACATGGACTGCTTCCATGCAACTGATGATTTCCATTTTAGGTATTACAACGATCACGGGGGCCGTCACATTGTCGGCGTGTTGAATGTAATGGAGAAGCTACTGCGGCCTTTCCTGCTCGACCAGAAGTACCGAGTGCTGCCAAAAGACGACGTGACGCGTGAACAAGAACTCTTTTGTCTATATGCTGCCATCATGTGTCATGAGTTCGGGATGTTTCCTGTCCTCGATACTGATGAACCGTGTGACGCCACGCCGGCATCTCTGAAGCCATACATTGATGAGATGTTTACGACTAAGAAGGGCAAGCCGGTGGTCTCATCTACGAAAACAATCCTGCAATTAGTGGCGACGGCGAATGCGAGTCGCAAGAAAGACTATAAAGACATTGTTGATGCACGACGTGCAATTCATGCTGTGCGCGGGATGATGATGCTGGCATCGCGTGCCGTCGGTGGGACGTTTGTTCCGCAACTAGATAGTTACATGAAGAACGTCGCGGGCTTGGGCACTGTCTTGGAGGACCTACGCGCGAGCGGTGATCCGTGTTGTGAACTGCATGTTGCGGTGCTGATTGGCTACCACCAACGACTACTGCTGCTGAACAAGGAGGCAGACCAGACAGACAACTTCCTCCAGTTACGGCTTGCCGACGCAAAGTGGGCTATCACACAGCAGAAATTCGACAAGGCGAACGCCTCGCTCGGGCCTTCACAGTGCGACGTTAGGGGAGTCGCCGCGATTCTGTGTGAGGCGCGCACAAAGTTGCCGGTTGATCGGCAGATGAGACTGCGTGCGCAATGCGCTCTTGTGCGGTTTGCTGATGCGCTCGACGTAGATCATACCCGTGTACCGGCAGACTTCCTGCTGGCAGAAAGAGACCAGCGCCGCCCAATGCAGGATATGGAAGACTGCAAGCGACTTGTCCTTATGACCTGTGACATAGACATGGGGCAAGTGTCTGTTGGCTTTCAAGCACCCACCTTCGATCCCAACATGATTACTGCCTGGTTGGAGTTGTCCATTGCCAGCATAGGACCAAAAGCGGACCGAAGGAGCCTTGCGAGTCTCCTGGAGTCCCAACGGGGCAGGTTCGCTGCCGCCTGGCAAGTGGACAATCAGCATGCCCCAAGAGCTCTTGTGGAAGACAAGTATGTGAAAGACATGAAAACCTGTCTGGAGCATGCTGTCGCTGGTTACTTTGTCAAGTGCGGGGAGCTTGCAGACCCGAGTCGGGTGAATGAGGCGGATGCCATGACGTTGGCGACCAGGTTGAAAGGTTGGAGACCTGCCGTTGCGCATGCAACAGCATTGCTTGTATTGTACGAGATCCTTGATGAATACTGCGCGATCGTAGACGCTCGTCTTGACCATGTGATCACGCTGAATCCGGGTTCGGCAAGCAGAGAGACTGAGCCCATCTGGAGTAAGGATCATGAATCTCACCCATCATTTCTTGACACGGCGCTTAAGTGCGCGGAGTTGGCCAGAAAACGGAAAGTGTCAATGTCATGAGTGACCAGATCGTACGCACGGAACAGAGAGAAGCCAAGTTCGTCTTCGCCGACCAGTCTGTATCCGATGCCATCTTCAGTCTCCTCTCGTCGGGGCGAAGCATCGGAGATTTCGTTTTGACGCCAAAGCGCCAAGAGGTTACGGAAGACATGTACTGGGACACCGCAGCGCACACACTGCAGCGGACACGCGCATCGCTTCGCCTTCGGCAAAGGAAGGGAATGACTTCTGTCCTGCAGTTCAAGAAGCCGGTTGGGGATGTCTCTGTCGATATGGGCTACCTGACCCTCTCATGGGACTGCCAGGAGCCTTCTGTCGGCAGCCATCTTCCGCTCGCTGACGAAGCCATGACGGCGGTTCTTCTTCAAGCTGGCAGCGCTGATGTGACTCCCATTGGGACCGTAAGGACCGAGCGCACGGTGGTCACTGTTGCCAGAGGGGACCGGCAGGTTGGAGAGATAATGCTGGACGAGTTCGGTGTATCGCGCACTCAGGCGCCTGAGTATCTAACTGGCCGCGAGATCGAGATCAAGGGCCATGATCCCCGTGAACTGTTATACTTGGGGCAGTGTCTGTGCAACTGGTTTGGACTAATCCGGGTGACCTCGTCGAAAATCGAGAGACACATCCCCTTGCAATCCCCAGCGACCCGCCTCCTGCTGGACATGGATCCGGGCGTGGATGACGCGCTTGCTCTTCTCTATGTGTTTGCCCACGCCAACAGGCCAAAGGTTGATGCGATCACAACTGTTGGTGGAAATGTGAGCGTCAGACAGTGCGCCGTGAATGCTTTTAGGCTGTGCCGATGGGCGCAGAGCAATGGGCTGATTGACCGGATTCCGGAAATCGGAACCGGCGTGGACGTACCAGGTGTGAGATCAAACGCGGCGAATGTTCACGGAGCGGACGGTCTCGGAGATATCGACTGGGGCTCCATAGACAAGGAGGCAGAAGGCTATCACTACATCGACGCCATTGAACTACAGAGGGATGTGCTGTTGAAAAATCCGGGAGAGGTGACCATTGTCGCAACAGGCCCTTGCTCGAATCTCGGTCAGCTCATTCTGCGCCATCCCGAAGCGCTAGCTGCCGCTCGTGAGGTAATCATCATGGGCGGCAGTTTCTTCGACTGTGGAAACCGAGGCCCACAGTCAGAGTTCAATATCCACTCCGACTCTGGAGCGGCACGAATGGTTCTGGATTATTGCCGACGCCTGATTCCAAATGGATCAAGATCCTTTAGGGAGCGCGTGCCGCTGTCTTTCGTTGGACTGGACGTGACACACCGCGCGATCCTTGAGCGGTCGGCGATTCGTGGAGTTGATGGACCCGCGACAAACTTGGCGGCCAGTGTAAGTTCCAAATACATGGACTTCTACCGAATGGTTCTGGGTGTGGACGGATGCCCGCTTCATGATCCTTTGGCCGTCGGCTTGGCCCTTCGACCCGAGTATTTTGTGAGGGAACCTTATCACGTGGAGGTCATCTCTACTTCTGATGTATCAGAAACGGATGGAATAACGATTGCTGACTACAGGCCGTGCGCTGTTTTTAAGGATAAATTCAAGGAGGTGACGCAAGTTTGTGTCTCCATTAACGCACAGGCGTATGTCGCGGATTTCCTTAATACCCTGGAGACTGCTGGAGAAGCCTCGAAATGAAGTTCAACATACATGCGGGGTCAGGCATTACTTGGACACACCCAAGCAATACAACATCTTGGGTAAAAGCTGCAACTGCGCATCTCAATTGTGCGCTTGGTTCTGTTTTAGGTGGATTGGGTGTGCAGTTGAGTCCGCCGGACTACCCTGCCGCGAAGAAAGCGATGGAGTCCAACCAAGATCTTCTCGGTGAACTCATGGTCAGTTCGTGTTCGGCGTTTGCGCAACCTTTGGGATTCAGCATTCCGTTGCCCTTTGACGGAGTATTTATCGCGAGACGACAAGACTCTGATACGCCGTTGTCGCTGATCTGGGGGGCGTGGCTCGGCGAAGCCCCGGGATTCCGGCTTGTTCGTCCGACAAGCAAGAAACGGCGTGAGGAGATCGAATGGCGGGTCGGGCTGCCGCGGGGTTACTTCGTTGGCGCTGCGTGCCGACCGTTTCAGGATCTCACGGCAGCGGAGGCGGAGACACTGACAGGGCAGAAGCAACGCCTGCTTTGCAATAGCAAGGCCTATCCGGAGTGGTTACGTCCAATATTGGGCAACTACGGGCCAAGGGGCGTGTCATCCCCCCAAAAGGTCGGTTCCGCATGGAAGGAAATTCATAACGCCATCCTCGACAGGGTCAGGACAGGCAGCTTGCCCCTTAGCGACCAAGATGATCTCAACCATCGGTCCCTGATAACCTTCCCCGTCTGGCTCGTTGGCCGTCTTTGCGATGAGCTGCTTCGTGCGATTGTCACTGGTCTCACAGATAGAAAATTGGTTACAGACGTGTTGTATGCACTCAGGTCGGGCGAGATGCTAGACGCGGACAGGGCAACACGGATCTGGTCCCATTTGATTGAGAATGTCGATGTCATTGCCACCCG
>CAITZM010000135.1 GCA_903896925.1 uncultured Lentisphaerota bacterium
ACTCAATCCGGATGACCCGGCCAATTGGTTCACGCTCAACGATATTGGTGCGAACACCAACCAGCTGTGGGCGAACCACGACGTCTTCGTTGTGAACGGCGGCACCGGGTCGAACAACTACTTCCGGATCAACTACAACGATATCGCCAACGGCGTGAACACGATCACGCTGACCGCGGTGCCGGAACCGGGCACGGCCGCGCTGCTCGGTCTGGTGGGCGCGGCGTGGCTCGTGCGGCGCATCCGCCGCCGCTTCACGGCGCAGGGCTGAGCCCGAGACTCAACCCTGTCGGCGACGCGCCCGTTTCCCGCAAGGGAACCGGGCGCGTTGTTTTTTCCGGGGCCTGGACCTGTTCCGACACCGTAGCCCTCACGCTCCGCGCGAGGGATTCTTACACGGTGACCAAACCACGTGGCGGCAGGTGTCCCACCGCCGGTGCGTCGGGCGTCACGCCCGACCACCCGGCATCGCCACGACCCTCACGCCGCAACCCGTCGCACAGGATGGCTTTGCTGCGGGTGCCGGCGGGCACCTTGCTTCAGGACAGGGGTGGCGACACGTTATCACCGCCGCCCGCATATTTCAGCGGGATCGCCGCTCCCGCCGCGCTGGCCTCGCGTCAACCGGTCAGCCCATACAGGGCGTTGATCTTTAAATGGTCAACAAGGCTCTTGACGGGGCCAGTTTAGTTTTATAAATTGCTTGAGCGGAAATAAAAGGAAAAATATGACCATATTGCCTCGTCGGTTGAAGTTGTCGGCTTTGGCGGCGCTCGCTTTGGGCGTTGTTGGTTCAACGGTCCACGCCCAGAACACACTCCAGTTCGTGATTGCGGAAGGCATCTCCATCACCAACGGCAGCCTGCGCTTCAGCGACTTCGCAGTACAAGAAAATGGCAACACCTCCATCCCGACCTTCGCCATAACCGTTTCAACCGCGGGGAATGGCCTGCAGTTTCTCAACTCGTTTGCTCATAATCCGAGTATTGCCGGCTGGGTCGCCAATGCGGGCGATAATTATCAGATGTTTATCAGCTATCGGGTGACCCCGCTGGATCCCGCGACCACGGCCCTCGGGGGCCTGGCCTGGGTGCATGGCACGGATGGGCAAGGGCAGGGAGATTCGGGCGGACCGGACCCCGTGGGCTTCCAGACCAATGCGTTCGGTGTGGTGCTGACCGACCTGGGGAGTGCTCCCCTGTCCAATTATTATTCCGATCAGTACGGTCTGGATCCGCAAAACGCGTATCATGGATCACTGGCCTTCGCGAATCAGGGTGGTCTCAAGGTTACCTTTGAAGAAGCGATGGGGGCTACGACTGATTACAATGGGCTGCTGAACTATGGCGTCACCTCGTCCACCCAGACCTTCTCGATCGTCTCGATACCCGAGCCCACCTCGGCTGTGCTCCTGGTGCTCAGCGGTGGCCTGCTCGGCTGGCGGCGGTGGCGCCAGCGGCGCGCCTGAGCCGCTTATGCTCTGGTCTTCGTGGGCGGGGCTTCCCGGCTGCGCGCGGCGCTACGCCGGGCAAGCCAGCCCCGCGAGCCCCAACCCCAGCTGAGCCCGCGCATCCACCTTGCCCATGCCACAGCCCGTGGACGCGGCGGCCCGCCGCGTAAGCCCAACGCACAGGAAAAGAGGACGATGACTCAGCGTGCACCTCCCGCCGCTTGACGCGCGCCGCGGTTCGTCGCATAGTGCGCGGGCCAACGAAAGGAACTTAACATGATCAAGGCAAAAATTGTCGGCGCGGGCGGCTACGGCGGTGTGGGCATCACGGAACTGTTGCTGCGGCATCCGGAGGCGCAGATCCAGTGCCTCGTGGACACCGAGAATGTCGGCACGCCGATGAGCGCCCTCTATCCGCACCTCTCCGGTTTCTGCGACACCAAGATCATCGCGCCCAACGACCCGCTGGCGCTCGAGCCGGCCGACGTGGTCTTCTTCTCCACGCCCGACGGCGTCGGCATGCAGTTCGCGCGCGCCGACCTCGACAAGGGCGCCAAGGTGATCGATTACAGCGGCGACTTCCGTTTCAACGACCTGACCGAGTATGCCGAGTATGCGCGCCGCATCGGCCGCGAGCCGCAGCACAAGTCGCCGGACCTCGTCGCGCAGACGGTCTACGGCGTGGCCGAGCTGCATCGCGGCGACATCAATCCGCAGCGGCGGCTGGTCGGCAACCCCGGCTGCTTCGCGATCAGCTGCCTGCTGGGCCTCTCGCCGGCGATGCAGCACAAGCTGGTGGACTTCGGCAGCCTGATCTGCGACTGCAAGACGGCGGTCAGCGGCGCGGGCAAGAAGCCGAGCGCGGTGTTCCATTATCCGGCCCGCTACGACAACATGAACGTCTACAAGCTGTCCGGCCACCAGCACGTGATGGAGGTCGAGCGCGAACTCGGCCTGCTCGCCGGCCAGAAGATCTGCGTCACGTTCACGACCCAGGTCGTGCCGATGTGCCGCGGCATCATGTCGTGCTGCTACGGCACGCTCGCCGCCGGCGTGACGCCGGCGCAGGTGCTGGAGGCCTACCAGAGCTTCCACCAGGGCAACGCGTTCGTCCGCATCTGCGACCGCAACAGCGGTGTCGGCACGGTGCACGTGCGCGGCACGAACTATTGCAACCTGATCGTGGATGTGGACGAGCGCACCCACCGGCTGCGCGTGGTCTCGCACATCGACAACCTCATGAAGGGCCAGGCCGGCAACGCGCTGCAGAACATGAACCTGCTCTTCGGCATGCCGGAGACCACCGGCCTCGACCGCCCCGCGCAGTACCCCTGAAGAAGAAAATACGAAATTCGAAGCGCAAAATTCGAAACAAATCGGAAATCAAAAAGCCAAAACACGGCGCGTTGGCATTACGTGTCAGCGCGCCGAGGGGCGCCTAGCTGGTTTGAGTTTTCCGGATTTGACGGTTTAGATTTGTTTCGGATTTCGATATTTGGGTTTTGGATTTATTTGCGCTGGTGAACGATGTCGTTTGCGCAAGGTTCATATCATCTGGTGGGCATCGCCGGCGTCGGGATGAGCGCGCTCGCGCAGGCGCTCCTCAACGCCGGCCATGCCGTCTCCGGCTCCGACCGCTTCCTCGACCAGGGCCGCGAAAACATGGGCGTCCTGGAGACCCTGCGCCGGGCCGGCGCGCGGCTGCTGCCGCAGGACGGCGCCGGCGTCACGGCGCATACCACCGCGGTCGTGGTCAGCACCGCCATCGAGGCGGATAATCCCGACCTGGCGGCGGCGCAAAGACTGGGCGTGCCCGTGCGGCATCGCTCCGAGCTGCTCGCGGAACTCGTCGCCGGGAAACAGCTGCTCGCCATCGCCGGCACCGCCGGCAAGACCACGACCACCGCGCTCGTCGGCCACCTCTTGGTGGAGCTGGGCGCCGATCCGAGCGTCGTCAACGGGGGTGTGGTGTTGGGTTGGCAGCGGCGAAATGCGCTCGGCAGCGCGCGCAAGGGCCGCGACGGGCTCTGGGTTTTGGAAACCGACGAGAGCGACCGCTCGCTGCTGCGCTTTGCGCCCGACTGGGCGATCATCACGAATATTTCCAAGGACCACTTCGAGCTGGACGAGGTCGTCGCGCTCTTTCGCCGGTTCGCCGCGCAGGTCAAGACCGGCATCGTCTGCGGCCCCGGCGTCGCCGAGCTTCTCCGCGGCCACACGTCCGCCCATCTCCATTCACCATCCGCCATCCACCCTTATCCATCTTCTCTTCCCGGCCGCCACAACGCCGAGAATGTCCTGCTTGCCGCCACGCTCTGCGAGCAGCTCGGCTACGCGCCGGAGCGCATCCGCGCGGCCTTAACGACTTTCCAGGGCATCCACCGCCGCCTCGAAAAAGCGGGCGAGCGCGGGGGCGTGACGGTCTTCGACGACTACGCGCACAACCCGGCGAAGATCGCCGCCGCCTGCGCGGCGGTGCAGCCGGCGCAGGGCCGGCTCTTCGCGGTCTGGCGGCCGCACGGCTTCGGGCCGCTGAAGCTGATGCTCGGCGAGCTGGCCGCTGCGTTCGCGGGCGTGCTGCGGCCGCAGGACGCGGCGCTGCTCCTGCCGGTGTTCTACGCGGGCGGGACGACGAGCGCGGCGTTGAATTCCGACGCGCTGGTGGCGGCGCTCGTCGCGCGGGGCGTGGCGGCGGAACTGGCGCCGGACTACGCGGCCCTCGAGGCGCGGCTGCACGCCGCGCTGCGGCCCGGCGATGTCGTGCTCATCATGGGCGCCCGCGACCCCGACCTGCCGCTCTGCGCCCGCCGCCTCGCCGCCGGCACAGCGGCCGCACAATAAGCGGCGCGGCGGCCCGTTTTCCCCTTGCATGGCGGGCGTCTTGAGCTAGGATGCCCTTCGTATTCGAAAGGCGACTATGAACAACAAACTTTTGGTGGGCGTGGTGGTGGGCTGTGCCTTGCTGGCCGGTTTTGCCGCCGGCCGTCTCACGGCGCCCTCGGATGTGATCGTCAAGGAGACGAACGAAAAGCCCGCGGGCAAGCCGAAGCTGGCGACGACGAAGCGCACGAGCACCTATCGCGTGCCGCATGCGACGACGTCCGCGGCGAACGACGCGCCCGAGGCGCCGCCGGCCAGCACCAACCAGTCCGCTCGCGGCCGGGGCAATTTCGATCCGGCGGCCTACGCCGCCATGGTCAAGGAACGGGCGGTGGCCGAGCGCACGGCGTTCTTCAGCAATGCCGGCCTGTCGCCTGCGCAGCAGCAGGATTTCGACGATCTGGTCAACGCGATGAACAGCTCCCTCAAGCAGCGCTCCGAGAAATTCCTGGCGCTGATGAAGGACGGCAAGCCGCCCAGCCCGGAAGTGGGCTACCACCTGATCCATGAATACTCCTCCAGCATGATGCGTTCCTACGAAATGATGGATCGCACGATGCCGGCCGGCTGGCGCGAGAAGGCGGGCAACACCTTCGACCTGCGCACGTTCGTCGATCCGGCGGTCCGCGAGGCCACGCGCGGCTTCCGCGGCTCGCGCGGCGGCGGCGGGCCCGGTGGTCCCGGCGGTACGGCGGGCGGACCTCCGCCGCAATAAGCCGGTCCGGCGCGGCCGCTTTTCCAAGGCTCGGAAACAGCGGCCGTTTGCTTTTCCAGGGTCTGGAATAAAGCCCGCGGCGGGTCCCGGGGTTGGGAGCCCCCACGGTCGGCATTGACTTTGGCGCAACTTTTCACTAGGTTGCGCCCCAGTTTTTTGGGCTCGGGAAAGGCCCGCAGCCATAGTGGAAGCGAGGGAGCAGCACGTGTCCGAAGTCAAAATCAGAAAAGGCGAGTCGGTCGATAAAGCCCTGCGGCGGCTGAAGAAGAAAATGGACAAGGAAGGCGTGATGCGGGAAATCCGCGCCCACCGGCACTTCGAGAAGCCCAGCGAGAAGAAGCGGCGCAAAGCGGCGCGCGCGCGCATCCGTTCGGTCTGACGGCTTTTTCATCCGCGCCGGACGCGGCGTATTGGCCATGGAATTTGCGCTGACAACCCGCTGGAATGCGGGGCGGCATACGTCCGGCGAAGCCATGCTCCGGGAGATTCTGGGGCTGGGCTTTACGCACGTCGAGCTCGGCTATGATCTGCGCGCGGACCTGGTCGCGGGTGCGCAGCAGCTCGTGGCCGCCGGCGAGGTGAAGGTCGACAGCGTACACAATTTCTGTCCGCTGCCGGTCGGCGCGCGCAAGGCGACGCCGGAACTTTTCACCTTTGCCGACTCGAATTCCGAGGTGCGCGCCGCCGCGGTGCGCCACACGGAAAAGACGATCCGGTTTGCCGCGGAGATCGGCGCGCGCGTCGTCGTGGCGCATGCGGGCTACGTGGACATTCCCAAGCTCACGGACGACCTGATGGACCTCTACGCCCAGGGCGGCACGGGCAGCCCGGCCTACGAGAAGACGCGCCAGCGGCTGCTCGACACGCGCGACAAGAACGCCAAGCGCCATCTCGACTGGCTGCGCCAGGGGCTCGACCAGCTCCTGCCGCTGCTCGAGGAAACCGGCCTGACGCTCGCGCTGGAGCTGCTGCCGTGGTGGGAGACCGTGCCGACCGAGCTGGAGATGCTCAACCTGCTCCAGTCCTACAACACGCCGCGCCTGCGCTGCTGGTGCGACGTCGGCCACATGCAAATCCGCCAGAACCTGATGCAGGTGAATGCGCGGCGCTGGCTGGAGCGCCTGCAGCCGTTCGTTGCGGGCTACCATCTGCACGACACCCAGGCGCCCGCCCGCGACCACCTGATGCCCCCGCTCGGGCAGATCGATTTTGAAGGGATGCGCGCGGTGATCGCGCCGGGGGCGGTGTACGTGATGGAGCCCTCGCCGAACACCGATCCGGCGCTGGTGGTGGCGGGCCATGCCTACCTGAAGAAAACCCTGGGTGCCGCGTGAAGGTGCTCGTGACCGGAGCGCTCGGCTTCGCCGGCCGTCATATGCTGGAGGAGCTGCGGCAGAACGGCCATGAGCCCCTCCCGATGGACATTCCCGCCGCCGTCGCCGCGCAGCCGCAGCCCGGCCTGCTCGCCGGCGACATCATGGACGCCGCCGGGTTTCGCGCGCTGATCGCCACGCACCGTCCCGATGCCTGCATCCACCTCGGCGGGCTCTCCTTTGTGCCGCTGAGCTGGGACCGGCCGGCGGATTATTTCCAGGTCAACGCGCAGGGCGTGGTGCATGTGCTCGACGCGCTGCGCCTCGAGGCGCCGGCCGCGCGCGCGCTCGTCGTCACCTCCGCCGAGGTCTACGGCCGGTTTTCGAGCACGTATGTCGTGCACGAGGACTCGCCGCTCGCGCCGACCAACCCCTACGCCGTGGCCAAGGTCGCGGCCGACCACCTGACGCGGCTCTATGCGAGCCACTACCAGCTTCCCTATCTCGTCGCGCGGCCGCAGAACCACATCGGGCCGGGCCAGTCCAGCAACTTTGTCGCGGCATCCTTCGCCGAGCAGGTCGCGCGCATGGCGCTCGGCCGCGCCGCACCGGTCATCCGCGTGGGCGACCTCAATGCCGAGCGCGATTTTACCGACGTGCGCGACGTGGTCCGCGCCTACCGCCTGCTGGTCGAAAAAGGGCGGCCCGGCGCCGCCTACAACATCGCCGCGACGCGGCCGGTCCGTGTCCGCCTGCTCTTGGACCTGCTGTGCCAGATCGCGGGCGTGCAGCCGCGCGTCGAGGTGGAACCCGCGCGTGTGCGGCCGGCCGATCACCCGCCGGTGCTGAGCAACGAGAAGCTCCGCGTCGAGCTCGGCTGGGAGCCGCAGTTCACGCTGGAACAGAGCCTGCGCGACATCTACCAGCACGCGCTGCGCGGCGTGCAGGCCGCCAGCACCTGAGCATGAAATCCGTCGTCGCCAGATGGATCGGACGGGGTGTGCGTTTCGCCATCTTCGCCGTGCTGGTCGTGTGGTTGACGCACCGGCTCGACTGGGTCGCGCTGCGCGCTGTCGGCTACGGCGCCGTCGCGCGGCCGCTCGGCATCATCGGCGGGGTGCTGCTGCTGCTGTTGACCGCCCTCGCGGCCGCGCTGCGCTGGCGCGGCCTGCTCCTCGCGCAGGAGGTGCCGCTGCCGGCCGGGCGCGTCATGAGCATTTTCTTCATCGGCCAGTTCTTCAACAGCTTCATGCTCGGCGCCTGCGGCGGCGACATGGCGCGCATGTATTACATCCTGCGCGACACCACCGCGCGCCGCACCGAGACCGCCACCAGTGTGCTGATCGACCGCGGCATCGGCGTGTTCATCCAGATCCTGCTGGGCTGCGCGCTGCTGTTCCTCATCTGGCCGCTCGTCCGCACCCATGCCGCCCTGCAGACGGTCGCGTGGCTGATGTTCGCCATCGGCGGCGGCGCCGCCCTGGCGCTCGCCGCGCTGCTCTGGAAAAATCTCTTCGAGCATGTGGCCCTGTTCCGGCGGCTCGAGATGTCCACGCCGCTCGGCACGCGCTTCCGCCGCGCCTACGAGGAGCTCTTCCGCTACCGCCGCCGTCCGCGCGCGCTGGTCTCCGCCGCGGTCTATTCCCTGCTCAGCCTGCTGTTCCAGATTGGCGCGGTCGCCTGCCTCGGCCACAGCCTGGGCGTCGCGGCCAGCTTCACCAGCTACCTGGTCTTCGTGCCGATCATCGGCGTCTTTGCCTCCATCCCGCTGACGCCCGGCAGCTTCGGCGTGCGCGAAGGCCTGTTCGTGGTGCTGTTCCAGACCGTCGGGGTGGACGCGCACCAGGCCGTGCTGCTCTCGCTGTTGTTCTATGCGGCGGGCCTCGTCTGGAGCCTGGTCGGGGGCGCGATCTTCCTCGGCTACAGCGCCGGGGCCGGCTTCAACCTGCGCGGGGAACTCGCCCGCATCCGGCAAGGCGCCAATGAGGTCGACGTCCCGCCTGCCGCCCGGCCGTGAGGCGGCTCCGGCCTGGAAAATCACGGTTCGGTTTGCTTTTCGCCAACGCCTCTCCCTGGGCATGACCTGTGCATTCAGCGCGGGTGGTAGGGCGACGCCTCCGGCGGAGCCGCCGCCATATCGCGGCTCGGCGTGACGCCTCGCCCTACCGTACAGAAAGAAACGGGCAGGGATGCGGCCGGTCGTGACACAACTCTGCTGTTGGCCGCTATCCGAGGCTTGGAATGGCGGCCGGACGTCGCCTACAATGCCCTGCGTTCGCGCGGAGCCTTCAATGAAAAATATTTTGCAGATCCTGACGCTCCTGCTATGCCTCGGCAGCGTCCCTTTGTGCCGGGCCGCCGCGGTGGCCAAGGTGCCTGCGGTCGCCCCGCAGCCCATGACGCCGGAACTGGTGCGCAAGCTGGCGGAGGCCGGCGATGCGGTGGCGCAATACAACCTCGGCTACTGCTGCTATCGCGGCGAGGTCGTGCCGCAGGACTACGCCGCCGCCGCGCGCTGGTTCCGCAAGTCCGCCGACCAGGGCGTCTACCAGGCGCAGTTCGGCCTGGCGCTCTGCTATCGCGAGGGCCACGGCGTGCCGCGCGACGACGCCGAGGCCGCCCGGTGGCTGCGCAAGGCCGCCGACCAGGGCGACGCCAAGGCACAGCAGCTGCTGGCCACCTGCTATCAGTCCGGGCGTGGCGTGGCGCAGAGTGTGGCCGAGGCCGCCGCGTGGTTCCAGAAAGCCGCCACGCAGGGCGTGGTGCGCGCACAATACGAACTGGCGCTCTGTTGCCGCGAAGGGCGTGGTGTGCCCAAGGATCCGGCCGCGGCGGCCCGGTGGCTCCAGCAGGCGGCGGAGCAGCACGACGCCCAGGCGCAGTTCCTGCTCGGCGTGCTGTTGGAAGCCGGCGAGGGCGTGTCCCAGAATTTCCCCGCAGCGGCGCAGTGCTATCGGCGCGCCGCCGCACAGGGCCTGGCCGCCGCGCAATACAACCTCGGGGTGCTCTGCGCGCAGGGCCGGGGCGTGCCGCAGGATTTCGCCGAGGCGGTCAAGTGGTTCCAACTCGCCGCCCGGCAGGGCGACG
This sequence comes from uncultured Lentisphaerota bacterium, assembly GCA_903896925.1. Classification (GTDB taxonomy): domain Bacteria; phylum Verrucomicrobiota; class Kiritimatiellia; order CAIQIC01; family CAIQIC01; genus DP16D-bin41. Next base: position 9,446 of record CAITZM010000135.1, read on the forward strand.
CGCAGGCGCAGTTCAATCTCGGCCTGTGCTGCGAAAAAGGGCAGGGCCTGCCGGTGCAACTGGCCGATGCGGCGCGGTGGTATCGCCTGGCCGCCGAGCAGGGCGATGTCCGTGCGCAGGTCAATCTCGCCGCCTGCCTGGCCAGGGGCCAGGGCGTGCCGCGCGATGCCGTCGAAGCCTTCAAGTGGTTCAACATCGCCGCCGCCGCCGGCGATACCAACGCCGTGGCGGCGCGGGCCTCGCTGCAGCAGCTTATGACCGCCGAGCAGATTGCCGAGGGCCAGCGCCGCGCCACCGCCTTCGCCACCCTGACCAATCCGCCTGCCGCGCCGGTCCAGTAAGCGGTGCGCGCGCTCGTAGACGCGGCGTCCCCGCCGCGTAGAATCAACGCGCAGGAAAAGCGGCGTGCCCAGTCTGCACCGGATCAAACCACGTGGCGGCAGGTGTCCCACCTGCCGGTGAGTCGGGTGTCCCGCCCGACCACCTAGCACCGCCACAACCCTCGCGGTGCAACCGACCAGGCGGCGGGACGCCGCCTGTACCGGCACGCGGGACGCGTGCCGCCACGCAGCGCGCACGGACAAAACCGAGCGGGGCATCACGCCCTGTAAAACCAAATCACAGGAAAAGCGGCGCGCCTGCCCCGTGAAGTGCCGGGGCGAAACGGGGACGCCGCTTCCACGGAGAGCCAATCAGGCGGTTGCGCGGGATGTTGCTTTTGCTTTTGTGGGCGGGGCTTCCCGGCTGCGCGCGGCGCTACGCCGGGGCAAGCCAGCCCCGCGAGCCCAACCCTAACGGCGCCCGGGCAACCGCCGGAGTTGCGTGTCGGTCGGTCGGTGGTTAGATTACCGACCGTGAAACGGATGACACCCTATCTGGCGGGCGCGCTGCTCGCGCTGCGCGCCGCGGCGGCCGATGACTGGCCGATGTTCCACCGCGAGCCCGCGCTCTGTGGCGTCGCCGCCGCGACGCTGCCGGACAAGCTGGTCCCGCGCTGGACCTTCAAGACCGGCGCGGCGGTCAAGGCGTCGGCCGCCATCGTCGGCGGGACGGTGTTCGTCGGCTCGACCGACAGCAACGTCTACGCGCTCGCCGCCGACACCGGCCGGCTGCGCTGGAAATTCGCCACCAGCGACATCATCGAGGCCGCCCCGCTCGTGTTCGAAGGCGGCCTCTTCATCGGCTCCAGCGACGGCGTGTTCTACGCGCTCGAAGCGGCCACCGGCCGGCTGCGCTGGAAATTCAAGAGCGAGGACAAGATCCTTGGCGGCGCAAACGTGGTCCGCCTGCCGGGCACCAACGGGGTGCGCATCGTCTTCGGCAGCTACGACTATCATCTGTACAGCGTGGACGCGCTCACCGGCCAGCTCGCGTGGAAATTCGACACCTCCAATTACATCAACGGGGCGCCCGCCATCGCCGACGGGAAGATCATTTTCGGCGGTTGCGACGGCCAGCTGCATGTGCTCGACGCCGTGACCGGCGCGGAAAAAGCTTCCATCGAGGCGGGTGCCTACGTGGCCGGCTCGCCTGCGCTCGCGGGCGGCCGCGCCTACGCGGGCAACTTTGGCAACGAGTTGATCTGCGTGGATCTCGCCGCCGCCAAGCAGGTGTGGAGTTTCCCGGGCGGCGGCGAATTTTATTCCTCGCCCGCCGTCACCGATACGCGCGTCGTGCTTGGCTGCCGCGACAAGCGTTTCTACTGTCTCGACCGTGCCAGCGGAAAAAAACTCTGGTCGGTGCTGACGCAGGGCGACGTGGATTCCTCGCCCGCCGTCGCGGGCGACAAGGTCGTCGTCGGCTCCAGCGACGGGCGCCTCTACCTCGTCAGCCTCGCCACCGGCCAGCAGCTCTGGACCTATGAGATCGGCCGTGCCCTGACGGCCTCGCCGGCGATCGCCGGCGGCCTGGTCGTCATCGGCGGCGAGGATGGCCTTGTGTACGCGTTTGGGGCGAAGAAGTGAGAATTATCCAGCTAACGCCCGGCACCGGGAATTTTTACTGCGGCAGCTGCCTGCACGACAACGCGCTGGTCCGCGCCCTGCGCGCCCGCGGCCACGATGCGCTGATGGTGCCGCTCTACCTCCCGTTCGTGGTCGAGGATCCCGCGCTGGCGGCACAGACGCCGATCTTCCTCGGCGGGCTCAGCGTCTACCTCGCGCAGAAATTCCCGGGCCTGCGCCGGGTGCCGGCATGGCTCAACCGCCTGTTCAGCGCGCCGGCCCTGCTGCGCCAGCTCGCGCGCCTCGCCGGCATGACCAGCGCGCGCGACCTGGGCGAGTCCACGCTCTCGATGCTGCGCGGCGAGCACGGCCGGCAGGCCGGCGAACTCGACCGGCTGGTCGAGTGGCTGCGCCCGCTGCCGCCGCCGGACGTGATCTGTCTCTCGAATTCGCTGCTCGCCGGCATGGCGCGCCGGCTCAAGGAGGAGTTCCGTTGCCCGGTCGTCTGCACGCTGCAGGGCGAGGCGGCGTTCCTTGATGACCTTGCCGAGCCCTACCGCCAGCCCGCTTGGGACCTGCTCGCGCAACGGGCGGGCGATGTGGACCACTTCATCGCGGTCAGCGGCTACTTCGGCGACCTGATGCGCTCGCGCCTGCACCTTGATGCCGCGCGCGTCACCGTGATCCATCCCGGCATCGCCGTGGAAAACTTCGCGCCCGCCGCCGCCGCGCCCGCGGCGCCGACCATCGGCTTTCTGGCGCGCATGCACCCGACCAAGGGCCTGGCCACGCTTGTGGACGCCTTTCTCCTGCTGCAGAAAGAAAACGCGGTGCCCGGCCTGCGCCTGCGCATCGCCGGCGCGCAGACCGGCAGCGACGAACCCTTTGTCAAAGCACTGGCGTTAAAAATCGCAGGCCACGGCCAGCAGGCGGCGGTGGACTGGCTGCCGAATCTCGACCGCACCGCGAAGGCGGACTTTCTGCGCAGCCTGTCGGTCTTCTCCGTGCCCGCCACCTACGGCGAGGCGTTCGGGCTCTACGTGCTCGAGGCGCAGGCCGCCGGCTTGCCCGTGGTCCAGCCGCGGCACGGCGCGTTTCCGGAAGTGCTGGGAATGACCGGGGGCGGCGTGGTGTGCGCGCCGGACGATCCCGCCGCACTGGCCGCGGAGCTGCGCACCCTGCTGCTGGCTCCGGCGCATGCCCGCCAACTCGGCGCCACCGGCCGCGCCGCCGTGCTGGCGGATTTTACCATCGAAGTCATGGCGCAGAAAACCGAAGCGGTGCTTCAGTCTGTGTGCAACCATTCTCCATCAACCATCAGCCATTCCCCATGAACCATCCACCATCCACCATCAGCCCTTTTCTTCTGGAACTCGACCACGTCCGGAAAACCTATGCCGCGCCGGATGGCGGGGCGCCGGTAACCGTGCTCACCGATGTCTGCCTGCAGCTGGCGGCGGGCGAGGCGGTTGCCATCATCGGCCCTTCCGGCTCCGGCAAGAGCACGCTGCTGAACATCCTCGGCGCGCTCGACCTGCCGAGCGCCGGCCGCACACTCATCGCCGGCCGCGACCTGGCCACGCTCGGCGAAAACGAACTCGCCGCCCTCCGCAACCGCGAAATCGGGTTCATCTTCCAGCAGCACCATCTGCTGCCGCAATGCACGGTCTGGGAGAACGTGCTGGTTCCGACGCTGACCGCGCCGCGCGAATTGCGCACGCCCGCGGCACTGGCGCGGGCGGAGCGCCTGCTTGCGCGCGTCGGGCTGCAGGCGCGGCTCGCGCACCGGCCCGGCCAGCTCTCCGGCGGCGAGTGCCAGCGCGTCGCGGTCGTCCGCGCGCTGGTCAACCAGCCCAAGCTGCTGCTCGCCGACGAGCCCACCGGCTCGCTCGACCACGCCAATGCGCAGGGCCTCGGCCAGCTGCTGCTCGAGCTCAACCGCGAGGAAGGCGTCGCGCTGGTGCTCGTGACCCACTCGCGCGAGCTGGCCGCGCGCCTCCCGCGCGTCCTCGAACTGCGCGACGGGGTGCTCGCGTGAGGCGGCTTTTCCATGGTTCGATGTTCGATGTTCGTTCTTTTGGCGGCAGGAATGTGGTCGTTCCTGGGGCGGTGAGACACCGCCCCTCCCAGCTAGTCAGACGGTGCTGCAAAAAACTCTTCGTGGGCGGGGTTTTCAACCCCGCGAGCCAGGCCGAATCACATACGGAACCAAACCATCGCACAGCGCAGCGCATAGGAGCCCGGGCTTGATGCAAAGCGCCCCATCATCCGATACCTCGAAGTTAGAGGTATCAGCGGCTTCCGGCGCTGGAGGTGCGGCGGGCGGGATATTTTCGCCGGGGTTGCTGGTGCTCCGCAGCCTGCGCTTCTACTGGCGCACGCACCTGGGCGTACTGCTGGGCGTGGCGGTGGCGGGTGCGATCCTGACCGGCGCGCTGGTGGTCGGCGACAGCGTCCGCGCCAGCCTGCGCCAGGCGGCGCTCGCGCGGCTCGGCACGGTCCAGTCCGCGCTGGCCACCCCGGACCGGTTCTTCCGCGCCGCGCTGGCCGACGAGCTGCAGCCCGACCTCCAAGCGACCGTCGCGCCGCTCCTGCTGTTGCGCGGCGCGGCCACGCTGCCCGACGGCAGCGCGCGTGCCAACGCGGCGCAGGTCGTGGGCGTCGAGGAACGCTTCTGGCGCCTGGGTGGCGCCAGCAACCTGCTCGCCGGGGCCGAGGCCGACGAGGCCATCATCAATGCGCGGCTGGCGGAGCAGCTTGGCGCGGGCGTCGGCGCGACGCTGGTCCTGCGCGTCGAACTGCCGGCGCTGATCTCGCGCGATGTCCCGCTCTCCGGCCGCAGTGACCTCAACGTGGCCATCCGCGTCCGCGTCCGTGCCGTCGCCGGCGACGCCGACTTCGGCCGCTTCGGCCTGCGTGCGGACCAGACGCCGCCGCCATCCGTCTTCATCCCGCTGGCTACGCTGCAGGAGCAGCTCAAGCGCGTGGGGCAGGCCAACGTGCTGCTGACCGATGCGGCCGGCGACGCGGGCGCCGCGCTGCGCCGCCGCTGGCAGCTCGCCGACGCCGGGCTGGAGACGCAGGCCCTGCCGGACAACAAGACGCTCGAACTGCGCACGCCGCAGGTCTTCCTCGCGCCCGCGCTCGCAACGCCCGCGCTGGCGCTCGCGAGCAACGCGACCGGCGTGCTGAGCTACTTCGTCAACGAGCTCCGCTGCGGCGACCGCACGACGCCCTATTCCTTCGTCACCGCCACGACTCCTCCGCCGAGCACGGAGGAAAAACGTCCTGGTGCGGTATCCGATACCGTCACCCCGGGCCTCCTTCCTCCCTCGCCGCGCACTGAGGGCAAACTCCATGGTGTGGTTCCGGGCGTTCTTCCTCCCTCGCCCCCCGGGGGAGAGGGTCGGGGTGAGGGGCAACAACGCGACGACGAGATCACGATCAACGCCTGGCTGGCCGATGACCTCGCTGCGAAAATCGGCGACGAGCTGACCCTGCGCTACTTTGTCATCGGTGACCGCCGCGAGTTGCGCGAGAGCAGCGCCCGGTTCCGCGTGCGCGCCGTCATGCCACTGACGAAGGACGCCTCGTGGATGCCCGCGTTCCCCGGCCTGGCCGAGGTACACAACTGCGGCGACTGGCAGCCGGGCATCCCGATCGATCACGACCGTCTGCGGCCGAAGGACGAAAAGTATTGGGACGAATACCGTGGCACGCCGAAGGCCTTCGTGACGCTGGCCGCGGGGCAGAAGCTCTGGGGCAACCGTTTCGGCAACCTCACAGCGATCCGGTACCCGGCTGGCACGGACGTGGCGGCGCTGCTGCCGCGGTTGGATCCGGCGGCGCTCGGCCTGCGCTTCGTGCCGGTCCGCGCGCAGGCGCTTGCGGCCAGCGGGCAGTCGATGGACTTCGGCCAGCTCTTCATCGGGTTCAGTTTCTTCCTGATCGTCGCGGCGCTGCTGCTGACCGCGATGCTCTTCGCCTTCAACCTCGAGCAGCGCAACGCCGAGGTCGGACTGCTGCGCGCGCTCGGCTGGCGTCGCGCGCAGATCCGCCGGCTGCTCTGGGGCGAGGGCTTCGTGCTCGCCGCGCTCGGCACGCTCGCAGGCCTTGGACTCGGCGTGGCCTACACGCGCCTGACCCTGCTCGGCCTCGCCACCGTCTGGCGCGACGCCGCGGGCGCGCTGCCGCTGGTCTATCACGCCGAGCCGCTGACGCTGGCGCTCGGGGCGGCGCTGAACTTGCTCGCGGCGGGCCTCGCGCTCGCGGTGGTGCAGCGTGGCCAGAGCAAGCGTGCGCCCGCAGCCCTGTTGTCCGGCAGTTCGGAAGAGTTCTCTAATCCCGTTCGATGCTCGCCCCGGCGAAGCCCTTGGGCGAAGCCGGGTTCGCTGGTCGTTCGA
>CAITZM010000136.1 GCA_903896925.1 uncultured Lentisphaerota bacterium
AGACACACCATGGCAGCTAAACAACTCAAATTCGATTCGGAAGCCCGGCAGCTCATCCTCAAGGGCGTCGAGCAGATCAGCCGTTGCGTGACGGCGACCCTCGGCCCCCGTGGCCGCAACGTGATCCTGGACAAGAAGTTCGGGTCGCCGACCATCACCAAGGACGGCGTCACCGTCGCCAAGGAAGTGGAACTGGCCAACGCCTTTGAAAACATGGGCGCCCAGCTGGTCCGCGAAGTCGCCAGCAAGACCAGCGACGTGGCCGGCGACGGCACCACGACCGCCACGGTCCTCGCCGAGGCGATCTACCGCGAAGGCCTCAAGAACGTCACCGCCGGCGCCAACCCGATGGACATCAAGCGTGGCATCGACCGCGCCGCGGGCCTGATCGTCGAAGAGCTCGCCCGGATGAGCAAGAAGGTCAAGGACCGCGCCGAGATCTCGCAGGTCGCGACGATCTCCGCCAACGGCGACACCACCATCGGCGACATCATCGCCGACGCGATGGACAAGGTCGGCAAGGACGGCACGATCACGGTCGAGGAAGCCAAGAGCATCGAGACGACGCTCGACGTCGTCGAAGGCATGCAGTTCGACAAGGGCTACATCTCGCCGTACTTCGTCACGAACACGGACGCGATGGAGACGGTCTTCGAAGACCCCTACATCCTGCTGTTCGAGAAGAAGATCTCCAGCCTGAATGACTTCTTGCCGTTGCTGCAGGGCATCGCCAAGACCGGCCGGCCGTTCGTCATTCTCGCCGAAGAAGTCGAAGGCGAAGCGCTGGCGACCCTCGTCGTCAACAAGCTGCGCGGCACGCTGCAGGTCGCGGCCGTCAAGAGCCCGGGCTTCGGTGACCGCCGCAAGGCCATGATGGAAGACATCGCCATCCTGACCGGCGGCAAGTTCATCAGCGAGGACCTCGGCATCAAGCTCGAGAGCATCCAGATCACGGACCTCGGCAAGGCCAAGCGCGTCACGATCGACAAGGACAACACCACGATCGTCGAAGGCGCCGGCAAGGCCACCGAGATCCAGGGCCGCATCTCCCAGCTGCGCAAGCAGATCGACGAGACCACCAGCGATTACGACCGCGAGAAGCTCCAGGAGCGTCTCGCCAAGCTCGCCGGCGGCGTGGCCGTCATCAATGTCGGCGCGGCGACCGAGTCGGAGATGAAGGAGAAGAAGGCCCGCGTTGAAGACGCCCTGCACGCGACCCGTGCGGCGGTCGAGGAAGGCATCGTCCCCGGCGGCGGCGTCGCCCTCATCCGGGCCATGAGCGTGCTCGACAAACTGGAAGTCACCGGCGAAGAGAAGATCGGCGTCGACATCGTCCGCAAGGCCTGCGAATTCCCCATGCGGAAGATCGCGGAGAACGCGGGCGTGGATGGCTCCATCGTCGTCCAGGCCGTGCGCAACGGCAAGGGCAACTTTGGCTACGACGCCCTCAAGGAAGTGTATTGCGACATGGTCAAGGCCGGCATCATCGATCCGACCAAGGTCACGCGCACCGCGCTCCAGAACGCGTCGTCGATCGCCTCGTTGCTGCTGACGACCGAGTGCATGATCAGCGAGATTCCTGAGAAGAAGGAAGCTCCTGCGATGCCTCAGGGCGGCGGCATGGGTGGCATGGATTACTAAAGCCCTGCGACCGCGCAGGACCGGCCCTGGGCCCGGCTCAGGGTAGATCCGAAACAACCCGCAGACCTCACGGTCTGCGGGTTGTTCTTTTTTCGTCCTTGGCGTGCTTGGCGACTTGGCGGTGAAATAATATTTTCTATCCGCTGCTTGACGGCGGCGCGAAAGCGGCTACTATGCGTCGCGTACTACGAAACGCGGAGTAGCGATGATCGACGGCTGGATAACGCAGTTGAGGAAGGGCCTGCTGGAGTATTGCGTGCTGACGGTGCTCAGCCGCGGCGAGAGCCACGGCTACGAGATCGTCCAGGCGCTGCGTCAGATCGAGGCGCTCGCGGTCTCGGAAAGCACGGTCTACCCGATCCTCGCCCGCCTGCGCGCGGACAAGTACCTCAAGGTCCGCGAGGAACCTTCCGCGGCCGGCGGCCCGCCGCGCCGGGTCTTTTCGCTCACCGCGCCCGGCCGCGTCCGCCTCGCCGAGATGCGCGCCCACCTCCACGAACTCGATACCGCGCTGGACCAGCTCCAGCACGCGCCCGCGGGGGGCACATGAACCCCTCCGCCCACAGCCGCCCATATTTCTCTTTTGTGGGCGGGGCTTCCAGCCCCGCGAACCCCGCGCGAGCAATCCACCCGCACGCGCGGGAGCAGGAGCTCTCGCCCACAAGAGTCCGGCGTACGTCCACATACGCAAGCGGCATGCAGACGCGGGGCTGGAAGCCCCGCCCACAGCGGAAGATCAACCCTGCTTTTGTAGCGGCGGTCTGTGACCGCCGGCGGCGGCCGCCTCGTCCTGGCAAAGTGCCTGAACGAAGTCGGAAGGCCGCCGCTATGGCAGGACACACAAATCCGCCACCAGTTCAACAGGAGCCCTTCTCTTTTGTGGACGGGGTTTCCAACCCCGCGAGCCCCACGCGCACCATCCATACACATGCGCGGGAGCGGGAGCTCCCGCCCACAAGCATTTCGCGCGCACCTGATCTCGCAACCATTGCACTTTCGCGGGGTTGCAAACCCCGCCCACAGGAATATTTTCAATCCCACCGCGTGAGGACGCGCGGACTACAAGCACCTTGTAGGCCCGGTCACCTGACCGGGCGCTCCCAACCCCATCACAATATCGGCTGCAGCAGTAACACAACTTTTCGAGGAGCCATATCATGAACCTTTCGCCCGACCTGCAAGCAAAGATCGACACCTATCTCGCCGCCGTGGCCGCGCAATTGGGTGACAAGCCCGAGGCTGCGCGGCGCGAACTGCTCGCGCAGTTGCGCGAACACATCACCGAGTCGCTGCGCTCCCGCAGCGCTACGCCCACCGCCGCCGATATCGAGGCGGTGCTGGCGGAGATGGATCCGCCCGAAAGCTACAGAGAAGAAAAGGGTGAGGGGCTGATGGTGGAGGGAAAAGGACAGAGATCAGCGGTCAGCGGTCAGCGGTCAGAAATTCGCAATTCGCAATCCACCATGCACAATTCTTCCAAATGGTTCGTGCTGGCGCTGGCGGCGCTGGCGCTGAATGCCTGGGCGGTGTGGAAGTTGACGCAGCCGCACGCGCCGAAGGCTGCTCAGGCCGCCGCCGTCGCCGAGAAGAAGCTGCCGGCGCTCAGGCTGCTCGCGGTGCAGCAGGTCAACCTGACGCCTGAGCGCGAGCTGACACTCAAGCTGCGGTTCAATACCGCACCGAACCGGCAGAAGCTCAAGCAGTTTCTCTTCCTCTATGAGGGCAAGGTCGGTGACGAAAAGCTGGACTACGAACTCGTCGGGCAGGCGGGCGGCAGCAACGTGCTCGTGCGCGCCGAAAATGTGGATGCCGACAAGGTGCTTGTGGAGCTCAAGCCCGGGCTGACCGGCGATAGTGTCACGCCGCTCGCAGAGGGCCAGCAGGTGGAGCTGGAAATCGCCACCAAGCTGGCGTTGCAGGGTCTCGAGGCTGAGGCACCGTCGTTCGGCGAGGCGCACATCGAGTGCGCCTTCACCGAGCAGCTCGATGCGAACACCGCCGCGGCCTATGTGGAGGTCGCGCCGGCGCTCAAGTTCACCGCCGAGGCCACGTGGCGCTCGCTGCGGCTGACCGGCCCGTTCCAGCCGGGCACGGTCTATACGCTCAAGTTCAAGGCGGGGCTGAAGTCGGAGAACAACCACGCTCTGCTCAAGGACGTCACGCGCACGGTGCAGGTCCCGAACCGGCGCAAGGCGGTGACCGTGGCGACCGACGGCCGCTACCTCTCGCCGCGCGGCACGCTCGCCGTGCCGGTCAGCGCGATGAACCTGCGGCGCTGCATCGTCACGCTCGCGCCGGTGCTCCCGCAGAACCTCGTGCAACTCGCACTCCGCGACTGCAACCGCACGCGCGGCTACTACAACAGCCCGAGCGACGCCGCCGACAAGCTCACCGGCGCGGAGTTGGTCGTGACGAACGCCGTCAGCGCGCCGCTGAATGCGGAGACGAAGTTCACCGTCAGCCTGCGCGACCTGGCGGGTCCGGAGCCGCGTGGGCTGTTCCTGCTGACGATCAATGGCGAGGACGATGCCGGCGGCGGCCACGCGCATCGCCGCTGGTACGGGGAGCGCACCGAGGACCACCGGCTGCTCGCCGTGACGGATCTCGGTCTCTCGGCGCTGCTCAACGCGGGTGGCGCGACGGTCTGGGTCAACTCGCTGCGCGATGCCAAGCCCGTCCCCGGTGCGGAGGTGATCCTGTACGCCGAGAACAACTCCGAACTCGCCCGAGGCACGACCGATGCGAGCGGGCTGGCCAAGCTGGCCTTTGTGCGCGATGCGAAGGCAGCCGTGCCGTTTCTGGTCGTAGCGCGCGCCGGCGCCGACCTCTCGTTCCTGCCGCTGGAAAAGACGCAGGTGACGCAGGCCGGTGAGACCGGCGGACGCGCCTACCTGGCCGAGGGCTACGAGGCCTTTGTCTTCAGCGACCGCGGCATCTACCGCCCCGGCGAGACCGCGCACTTCAAGGCGCTTGTGCGCGACCGCGACCTGGCGGCGCCGCCGGCGTTCCCCGCGCTGTTCCGCATCCTCAAGCCGAACGGCCGCGTATTCAAGGACCTCCCGGTACAGCTCGATGCCGCCGGCGCGGCGGAAGTCGAAGTCGCACTGCCTGAATTTCTGCCGACCGGCCGCTACGAGGCGCGGCTGGTCCTGCCGGGTACGTTCAAGGAACTGGGCGAGACGGTGGTGATGCTGGAAGACTTCGTGCCGCCGCAGGTGCGGGTCGCCGTCCGCGGCCCGGCGGAACGCGCGCACGCCGGCCAGCCGGTGCTGTTCGAGGCCCGCGCGGAACATCTCTTCGGCCGCGCTGCGTCCGGTCTCAAGGCGAAGGGCTTTGCCTCGCTCCGGCCGGTGCCGTTCGAGCCCAAGGCGTGGAAGGACTGGCTCTTCGGCGATAACGAGAAGAAATTCTCCGAAAACTACCGCCCGCTGGGCAGCGCCACGCTCGACGAGCAGGGCCGCGCCCAGTTCAAGGTGGAGACCAGCGATACCTGGCGGCCGCCGGCTGCGGTGCGCGCCAGCTTCCAGGCGACCGTGACCGAAGCCAGCGGCCGGCCGGTGACCGCAGGCGCGCAGGCGCAGGTGGATGTGTATCCATTTTACATCGGCCTCAAGACCGGGGGGCATGACGTGGTACCGGTGGGCGAGACGCAGCGCGTGGCCGTCGTGGAGGTCGCGCCTGACGGGAAGGCATGGACCAACGCCAAGCCGCTCGTCGTGCGACTGGACCACATCGAATGGAGCACCGTGCTGCGGCGCGACGACCACGGCCGCTACCAGTGGCTCTCCGAGGAGCGCAAGACCAAGGTGTCCGAAGATACCGTTGCCGCGGGCGGCCAGCCTGCCGACTATGCGTTCGCCGTCAGCCGTGCCGGGGCATTTTTGTTGAGCTTCACCGATCCGGCTTCGGGCGCTTCGTCGTCGTTCCGCTTTTACGCCGGCTCGCGCGACCAGCAGTGGATTTCGTGGAGCCGCGAGAAGCCCGACGCGGTTGAACTGACGCTGGACAAGCCGAGCTACAAACCCGGCGAGACTGCGAAGCTGCTGATCAAGGCGCCGTTCGCCGGCACCGCGCTCCTGAGCCTCACGACCGACCAGGTGCTCGAAAGCCGCCTGATCGAACTGGCGAAGAACACCGCCGAGATTGAAATCCCCGTCCGCGCGGGGTTTGCGCCGAACGTCTACTGCTCGGTCACGCTCGTCCGGCCCGCGCGCGCCGAGAGCGTCTGGAGCGCGCACCGCGCCGCGGGCGCGATTGCGCTCAAGGTCGCGCCGCCGAACCGGAAGCTGACCGTCGCCGTGGAGGCGCCCGCGGTCAACCGCCCGCAGGCGCGTCTGACCGCGCGGTTGCGCGTCGCAGATGAAGCCGGCGCGCCTGCCGCGGCGGACGTGACCGTGTTCGCCGTGGACGAGGCCATCTGCATGCTGACCGACTTCGCCACGCCCGATCCGCTCAAGTGGTTCCTCGCGCAGCGCGCGCTGGGCGTGAACCTGTTCGATGTCTATGCCGATCTGATGCCGATCGTGGATGAGGCCGCGCTGGGCGGCGCCTCACATCCCGCGGGCGGCGAGGCCGGCGCGCTGGGCCGCCGGCTGAACCCGATCAAGGCCAACCGCTTCAAGCCCGTCGCCCTCTGGGCCGGCAAGATCAGCGTCGGCACGAATGGCGATGGCGTCGCGACGTTCGACGTGCCGGAATTCGCCGGCGAATTACGACTGATGGCCGTGGCGTGGAACCGCGCGCAGATCGGCGCGGGCGACCAGCATGTCAAGGTCAAGCGCCCGCTCGTCGTCCAGCCGAGCCTGCCCCGTTTCCTCGCGCCCGGCGACGCCTGTGCCGCGACGATCGCGCTGTTCAACGAAAGCGGCGCGCCGCTCGCCGGCAAGCTGCGCGTGACGTGCGGTGGGCCGCTCTCCGCCGCGCAACCGGAGCAGCAGCTCGCGCTCAAGGCGGGCGAGGCGCGGACCATCTCGATTCCGCTGACCGCTGGCGCTGTGCCGGGCAAGGCGCTGTGCACCGTCGAGGTCGCGGCCGGCACGGAGCGTTACCGCGAGACCATTGAACTGGCCGTGCGGCCGGCGTCCGCGCTGACCGTCGAGAGCGGCAGCGGCTTCATCAAGGGCGGTCAGATCAAGACCATCACGCCGCCCGCGAACTGGATCGACGGGACGCTGCGCCAGGAGATCTGGTGCTCCGGTTCGCCCGCGGTCAAACTCAACCGCGCGTTCGATTACCTCCTGCGCTATCCCTACGGCTGCCTCGAACAGACGACCTCCGGCGCGTTCCCGCTGCTCTACCTGGCCGACCTCGCCAACCGTGCGCGTCCGCAGAGCATCGGCCGCGACGAGACCGAGCAGTTCGTCCGCGCCGCGGTGCTGCGCGTGCTCTCGATGCAGCAGGGCGATGGCAGCTTCAGCCTCTGGCCGTTCCAGACGCGCGGCGACGCCGGCTGGGCGGGCATCTACGCGACGCATTTCCTCGTCGAGGCGCGCCGCGCCGCCTACGAGGTGCCCGCCGACCGGCTTGACGAGGCGTTGACGGCGTTACGCGCGCTGCTGGATCGACCGATCACCAGCGACCAGGGTCAGTGGCCCGGCGATATGGAGCGCCGTGCCTACGCGTGCCACGTCCTTGCACTCGCGGGCAAGCCCGAGCCGGGTTGGAACGCGCGCCTGCGCGAACAGAAAGACCGACTGACCTTCGCCGCGCAGGTCCACGTGGCGGCCGCGCTGCTCGCCGCCGGCGAACCGCGTCAGGCGACGGAGCTGATGAGCACGCTCGGCCTGCCCGATGCGAAACGTCCGCGCGACAGCGGTGCGGTATTCGGTTCCAGCACCACCGACGCCGCACAACTGCTCTCCGCGTGGCTTGATGTGGCGCCGCGGGACGAACACGCCGGCCAGCTCGCGCGCTTACTCGACCAGCGCCAGAAGGATGGCCACTGGGGTACGACGATCGACAACGCGCTCGCCCTGCTGGCGCTCGGCAAGTACGCGCGCCTTGCGGGCCCGCCGCAGCCGTTCTGGGCCACGCTCGCGCTGCCCGGCGGCCTGACCCGCGCCGTCAGCGCGACGCAGGAAGTGCACTGGGTCTCCGTGGCCGGCCAGACCGGCGCGGCACAGATCCGCAACGACGGCCCCGGTTCGCTCTTTTACGCGTTCCGCGCCGAGGGTGTGCCGGTCGACGGCACTCAGAAAGCGGAAGATGCCGGGCTGAAAGTTCGCCGCGACTGGCTCGATATGGACGGCAACGAACTCGCGCCCGGCGCGCTGGCGCAGGGCGATCTCGTCATCGTGCGCATCACGCTCGACACGCTGGGGCGCGGCCTCGACAACATCGTCATCGAGGACCTGCTGCCCGCCGGGCTGGAGATCGAGAACGCCAGCCTCGCCACCGCCCAGGTCGTGCCGTGGGTCAAGGAGAAGACGGAGTGGTGCGTCTCGCGCGACCAGCGCGACGACCGGCTGCTGCTGTTCACCGGCAGCGTCAGCGGCGAGCGGCTGTTCTACTACGCAGCCCGCGTTGTCACGCCCGGCAAGTTCACCGTGCCCGCGATCACCGCGAGCTGCATGTACGACCCCGAGATCCGCAGCCTTAGCGGCCGCGGAAAACTAGAGGTCAGCGACCAGAAGTCAGCGGATCAGAAATGAAGGCGACAACAAGACACCACGCCGCCCACGGCCGGTTTGCCTGGCAAGAGCGAAAGTCATGTGGCTACGGACCGGGCGCGGTAAAGGACCGCATGAGCGCCACTAGCGACAGAACTCATGCACCTGTGGCGCAAGGCCGCAGGGGTCACAGAGCGAACCTTGTCAGGTCGTGGAAAGATGAAAACCGCCAAATCCTTGGAAGCACAGGGCACCGCCAAGACGCCATGAACGCCAAGAACAAGAAATCTGTAGGGGCTTTGCTTGCGAAGCCCGCAACCGCGGATCGCGCAAGCGTGACCCCTGCATGGTGGCTCGGCAGTTTTCTGCTGCTTCGCACCGCGGCGGCGCTCTGTAGTCTGACCGTGTTGCTCGCCGGTTGTGCTGCGCCCAAGGTCGTCTACTTTGGACCATCTGACGCTAAACCTTCCGCGGTACCAGCCGAGGTCCAACGCGTCGCCGCCGAGGCGGCGCGCAAGCAGGGGCTGCAACTGTTCGGGTTGGTGCCTTGCAAGTCCAAGGACGCGGCACAGCGGTGGGCGGCCGTCGCTGCGCAGGGCGACGCGAACAAGGGTTTTGTACAGGCGCGCAGCTTTCTGTTCTTGGAAACAAACGGCTCGGCGCGTCTGGTTGCCACCAGCGAGGCGCTGAACGATCCGCGTTTCGGAGAACCCATCGAACAAGCACATCTGTGGATCAAAGCCGTTGATCTCGATGGAGACGGCACCGACGAGATCGTGATAGACACCGGATTTCAAGGCGCGTCGTGGGCGCCGGATTGCGCGTTCGTTTTCCGTGCGGCGCCGACCGGGCTGGTGCACTTGGCCACGCTGTGCAGCCACGACGATGTGTCGCTTACCGGTTATGACCGCCAGCAACGCCTGGCCGTGGCGGTTGAATACTGCGTGGGGAGCGATGAGATCGGTCACGTCAACCAGCCGCGCTGGGTGGATTATTTCGGCTGCGAAAGCGGACGCGTTGGTCTGGTCAACGGGAAGTTCAAGGACACCTACCAAGGCTTGCGCAAGGAATTGCAGGAGACGGTGGCCAAATATCCCCGCGATGGAGAATTGTGGTTCTACCTGGGCCGCGCCCACGAATTGCTGGGCGACCCGCAGACGGCGCAGACCAGTTTCGCGACAGCGCGCAAGCTGGGTTACCGCGAGCGCTCCGCGCAGGAATTCTTCGGCGGACGCTTCAAGTGATGGCACAATGAAAAGTGAATGTCATCGCCTGAAGTTGCACCGCCCGGACGGCCAGCGCGCCAAGGTTGGAACTTCTGTAGGGGCTAGGCTTGCGAAGCCCGCAAGTGTGGAGCGCGCAAATAGGGGTCGCGCAAGCGCGACCCCTACATGGAGGGCTTGGCGTCTTGGCGGTTCGCTCCTCCTGCTTTGTACCATGGCGGTATACGCAGCAACGAATGCGCCGCCGGTGGTGCTGGAGCTCAAGCGTACCTACGCCGACGGGCAGTCGAAGGACAACCTGCCGCTGAAACTCGCGTGGTCGAACGTGGTGTTCACGGTGGACGAAGGGTTTGGCGGCGCGGCCTCCATCGGCATCTGCCGCATCCAGGTCTTCCAGCGCACGGACATGAGCAACGCCGTCGCGAGCGTCGTGCGGGAACGCGACGGTGGCGTGGAGCAGGCGTGGGTGACAGATCTCGACGGCGATGGCCGGCCGGATATTTTCGTGTGGATCGAATGCGCCGGCAGCGGCGCCTACGGCGCGCTCGAAGCCTTCGCGTTTGACGGGAAAAAGCTGACGAAGTTTTTTATGCCGCCGCTGCTCGCCCGCGAAGCTCCTTCCTATCACGGCCACGACTGGTTCGAGATCAAGGAGGGCAAACTGCTCACCGGCTTCCCAAGCTACAGCGGGGCCGAGCCCACCGAGTCCAATAACTACGGCGGCGAAGCGCGCTTCGAACTCGACGTGGAAAATAAATGCTGGAAGCGACTCGACACTCCGAAGCCGAAGCCATGATCAAGATTTTCAAGAAGCGTGAACCGCAGAGGTCACAGAGGAAAGCGGGGGTCACAGAGGATCTCTGTGAACCTCCGCGAACCTCTGTGTCCTCTGTGGTAAAAAAACATCTCAGGCGGTTGGCTGTTGTGTTGGTTTTGATGGGCGCGGGCTTCGCTCTCGCGTGGTTCGCGTGTCCGTTTCCGCGCGGGCTGCTGGCGCGGTATCCGGGGGCGGCGGTGCTGTGCGACCGCGAGGGCACACCGCTGCGCGTCCGGCTCGGTCCGCACGACCAGGATTGCCGCCCGATCTACCAGCCGCACCGCGACGACTGGATCGTCAAGGCGATGGTCGCCGCCGAGGACCGCCGCTTCTGGGCGCACCACGGCGTGGATCCGGTGGCGGTGCTGCGCGCGGCCTGGCTCGACGCGACGCACCTGCGCAAGGTCTCCGGCGCCTCGACGCTCTCCATGCAGGTGATGCGCCTCGCCGAGCCGCGGCCGCGCACGCTCGGGGCCAAAGTCGTCGAGGCGTTTCGCGCGCTGCAGATGGAACGGATCTATTCGAAGGATGAAATCCTGACGCAGTATCTCAACCGCGCACCGTTTGGCGCCAACCTCGTCGGCATCGAGGCCGCGAGCCGGCGCTATTTCGGTAAAGGTCCGGAGGATCTGAGCCTGGCCGAGGCCGCGCTGCTGGCGGGCGTACCGCAGTCGCCCTCGCGGCTGCGGCCCGACCGGCGGCTGGCGCGCGCGCAGCAGCGGCAGGCGTATGTGCTCGAGCGCATGGTCGCCAGCGGCTGCATCACCGAGGAGCAGCGGCAGGCGGCGCAGTCGCAGCAACTCGTGTTGCGCAAGGAGACGCGCCCGTTCCGCGCGCCGCATTTCTGCGACCTCGCCGAGGCGCGGCTGGCGGATACGCATTTCGCTGAGCCCCCTCACCCTGTCCCTCTCCCCCGAGGGGAGAGAGGAAAAGCAGTAACCTCAAACCAGGACAGCATCCCCATAGGGAAAATGTCGCGTGGTGAAAACCAGCAGCGCTTGGCACGCGCGGTTCGCGGTTCTTCTCCCTCGCCCCTTGGGGGAGATGGTCGGGGTGAGGGGCACGCCGCGTCCGTCCAAGGTGAGTCCCGGTCTCAGGGGGCGCCGCCCCCTTCCATCGCGGTCCGCACGACGCTCGATCCGAAGTGGCAGCGCGTGGCCGAGGAAGCGCTGCGGCGGCATGCGGCGGAGCTGGCCGCGGGCGAAATCCGCGGCGGCGCGGTGGTGATCCTCGAGGTCAAGACCGGCGCGGTGCGCGCGCTGGTCGGCTCGCCGGATTTCTCAGACAAGCGCAACCAGGGACAGGTCAATGCTGCGCTCGCGCCGCGCTCGGCCGGCTCCACGCTCAAGCCGTTCGCGTTTGCGCTGGCGTTTGACCGCGGGCTGGCGACGCCGGGAACGGTGCTCGCCGATGTGCCGCGCAACTTCGGCGATTACCGGCCGGAGAACTTCGACAAGCATTTCCGCGGCCTGATCTCGGCACGCGACGCGCTGATCCTCTCGCTGAACCTGCCCGCGCTGGAGATCGAGCAGCAGGTCGGCCAGCCGCTTTTCTATCGCACGTTGCGGCAGCTCGGGCTGGAGACGGTCGAGAAGCCGGCGACGCACTATGGCATGGGCCTCGTGCTGGGCAACGCGGAGGTGCGGCTGCTCGACCTGGCCAATGCCTATGCGTGCCTCGCGCGCGGCGGCGAGTGGCGGCCGGCGCGCGTGTTTGAGGATGCGCCGGAGGCCGCGGGACGGCGCGTCTTCTCGCCGGAAGCCTGCTGGCTGGTCGCCGATGCGCTCGGTGGCCAGGAGCGCGCGCTCGATGCGACCGGCCATTCCGCCGATGTCCGCCTGCCGCCGCTCGCGTGGAAGACCGGGACGTCCAGTGGGTTCCACGACGCCTGGACCGTGGCGTTTAACTCGGAGATCGTCATCGGCGTCTGGGCCGGCAATCCCGATGGTGCGGGCAGCGACCTGCTGGTCGGGAAAAAAGTGGCGGCTCCGGTCGTCTGGGAAATTTTCCGGCGGATCTATCCGGACAACGACGGCCCGTGGTTCGAACGGCCCGCCGGTCTTGCGCAGCGCGAAATCTGCGCGGCGAGCGGCAGCGTGCCCGGCCCGTATTGCCGCGACCGGATCGAGGATTGGTGCATCGGCGGCGTGACCAGCTGCCGCGCCTGCGGCGTACATGTGCGCGCGCCGGATGCGGCCGGCCTGCTGACGGAAAGCTGGCCGCCGGAGGTGACGCAGTTCCTGGCGCGGCAGCGCGCGGTGCCCGCGCCGTCGTCGGCCAAGGTCGTACGTGTGCGGATCACCTCGCCCTCGCCGGGCAGTGCCTTCCGCCTGGTTGAGGATCTCGCCGGCGCCGAGCAGCGTCTGCCGTTGAGCGCCGCCGGGGTGGGTGGGGCGGGTGCGCTGCACTGGTTTGACAACGATCGCTACCTCGGCGTGGCCCGCGGCGGCGAGCCGCTGTTCTGGCCGCTCGCGCGCGGACGGCACCAGTTTGTCGCCTGTGATGCCGCTGGCCACAGCGACCGCGTCGCGATCTCGGTCGAGTGAAGAGTTAACCACAGAGGTCACGGAGGTAAGGGGAGGTTCACAGAGCGGCCTCTGCGCCCTCCTGACCCTCCGTGTCCTCTGTGGTTAGTCTTTGTCCTTCGCTGGCATTGTGACGCGAGCAGCTGGGCATTATCATCAACTTGGCGCGGGAGGTTGACCTCGCGCCGGCAGGGTGGCGCGAGGCAATCGCCAGGCGTTGATCCGACCGATATTGTGTGCGTCGATCGGCTCCAGTTCCAGGAAAGGCGCCTGAGTGTCCGCCTCAAGAGCCTGGAAGAAGCCGTTGCTGATCACGATATCGCTCGGGCCTGCGGCCGTCAGGAGGCGCGCGGCCATGTTGATGCCGTCGCTCACGGTGCCCATAGCTGGAGAACGAACAGAGGTCGGCGATCAGCACCGCGACTTCACGATACATGCCCGGCGGCAGGATGGCCCGCGAGAGCAGGCCGTTCGTTTCGCGCAACTGCTTCAGGCGCCAGAAACCAAAGTGCCAGAGCAGGTGCGTTTGCAGTTCGCTGCCGGTCCAGTCGCTCCCGAAGGCATACCGGCCCTTGGCGCGGGTCAGGGCCGTGCGCAGTTCGATGACCGCGTCCGCGCTCGAAACCGAGTCCAGCTTGGTGTCGAAGTGGCTGTTGATCAGTCCGGACAACCGTTCTTCGTCCCAGATTTCCTCGAGGAAAAGACGCAGTTCCTGCAGATGGATTTCGCTGTGACTGTGGTTCGACTGCATGGCCGACTCCTCCGCTCCAAGTCTGGAACCCGATAAAAGACTACTGCGCTTTCCGGAAAGGACACGCACAATGGCGACAGCACAATGGCAAGGACAACCGCCGGCGGCCGGTTTGGCCGGGGAAGACCCCGGCAACCCTGTGGGTCGTGCCGGTGAGCGATGAACAGCTGGCTGAATTGTTGTAAGGCGTCCTTTGGCTGATGTGCGCCCGCTGTGTCTGGCCAACTGGGAGAACGGGCGTCCTTCGAGTGAAGGATGCCCGTCCTATGAGGCGGATTTGCGAATTCTCTTGTATTCGCGCCAGGGGCTAGACAGCCAGGCTTGTACGACGAGCCGTTTATTTCTGCCTCCGCCCCGCCGCGGTAGACGCCTCCGAGCTAATGGGCGCTTGGCATCTGAAAAGCAGAAACGGCTCCTGCCCTCCGATTGATTTATAATAAATAGTTGACAGTCTAAAACCATTTTTGGTAACCGTAAATATGGTCATGCGTGTGGGTGAATAAACGTAAGAAAGGGGCGGGGGAATGAAGGTTGCAATTATCATCGGTCTGTTGGGCGTGGTGCTGATGGGGTCGGGGTGCGCCAGTATCGTGAGTAAATCCGATTGGCCTGTGAAGATTGACAGCAATCCCACGGGTGCAAAAGTAGCGATCAAGGACCAAATGGGTTTGGAAGTACGTTCGGGTACAACTCCTATGACCACCGTTCTTCCGTCCAAAGCGGGCTTCCTCAAGGCGGCCACCTATCAAATAACGTTTGAAAAGGAGGGGTATACCCAGACAACTGCCCCGTTTTCTGCCCGGATGAATGAGTGGTACATCGGGAATATCATTTTCGGCGGGCTGATCGGGTGCTGTATTGTTGATCCGGCGACGGGGGCGATGTGGAAACTCGACGATACCATCTATGGGAATCTGAGTGTGGATCCGAATTTCATCAAGAAGGAATCAAAAGAAGAGCCTAGAAAAACGATTGATATTCCCACTAAGCTGAAGGAACTCAAGGAGAAGGGTATCCTGAACGACGATGAGTATGAAAAGCGGCGCAAGGTCTTGATCGATCAATTGTGATTTTATCGGGCGAGCGCAGCGCAGAGTGTCGCGATCCTTGAATGGGATGACATTGAGGGCATAGGTAACGCCCCGTAGGGGCAGAGGGAGAAGGCAGCATGAAAAAACGGTTAGCGGTGGTGGTGTCGGCATTTGTTCTGGCGCAGATAGCAATGCCTGTTAACGCGGGCTCCGTGGTTGTTGGAGCGCAGCCTCCGGGCGCTCAGCAATCGCGAGATGGCTCAATAGCCTTGGAACTTGGTGCGGGAGGTCTTTTTAGCCCCGACTACCGGAGTCTCCTTGAGGATGTTTATCCGGATTATAACCTCTTGCTGGGCGGCGGGTGGTTCCAGCTTAGCGGTGGTCTTCGTTACCGGGTAAATGAGCAGCTTTCCATCAGCCCGAAGGTTGATGTGATGTTAAATTACGTTATCGCAGATGGCGGCCGTGAAGACGAATCGTATCTAAACTACATACTCGTTCCCGGCGTGAATGCGCGGTTCTCGTTTGACAAGGCGCCGTCTCTGTATGTTGGTGGAGAGCTCACCTATAACCTCCCGCATACCGGTAGTAAATATTATGAGCTTAAGTCGGGAGGTCTTGGCGGCGGCGCATTCCTCGGATATGTCTTCCAGGGTGATTTCTTTGTGGAGCTTGGGTACAATTATATCCCCGTGGAGGTTGGCTCGGAGAAGAAGAATCTCGGCGGAGTTTTGCTGCGCTTGGGTAAAGCCTTCTGATGAGTTGGGCGCGGGGTAAAGATACGGCCAGCCATCCGTTGTTTTTCGGCTGGCTGGCCGTGTTGCTATCCTTGCCGTTTGTGAGTGACGGGGCGAATGGGCGCCTACATCTCGCCAATGCACTCGCCAAGGAGGGGCAGTGGGAGAGCTGCTACAGGGAGGCCTGCCGGGAAAGTCAGGCCGCGCCCCTTGATTATCAGGCTGCACTGCTGGCCGCTACTGCGGCGGCTCGCTTGAATTATCCAACGGCAAGGGCTGACTTAGAGCAAATAATCAACTTGGAACCGGCCCCGGCTGAAGTGAGGCTGGCTGCGCGGTATGAGCGAGGCTGTCTTCTCTGGCGCACGCATGGAGTGGCCGCCGCATATGAGGAGTTCCGCCTTGTATTCCTGGCGACATCCTCCCCCGATTTATTGTTGCGTTCAAGTCGCTCGCTCTGGCTCTTGCGCCTGCGTGAACCGCGACTGGCCGGCGCTGATCGGGCGCTGGATGTGCCCTTGCAGGCCCTGGCGAGCCTCTGGACCTCAAAACTGACTGACGAATGCGATGCGATCGCGCCCTGTTCAACTCTTTCCTGGGCCACTATCCCTGTCCAATGGTCAATCGTCTTTTATCGTTCTCAGATAAGTCCGGCCCTGGGTAACCGGTGTAATCTGATCCCGTCCTGTTCGGCGTATGCCCTGCAAGCACTATGTCAGCATGGCCTGCTAGGGATACCCATGACCACCGACCGTTTGTGCCGGGAAAAGGATATCGTCAGGAAACGAGAGGGCTCGCTCGTAATCGACAAGCGTACCTTCTTTGCCGATCCGCTGTGCAACCATGACGGATGGCTGAACCCCACTCGAACGGGAGGCGGACCATGAAGGATTGCGCCAAGGGTCGATGGTTGTTCGCCGTACTGGTTGGGTTTTTTATGGTGGGTAGCCGTGGAGCCGAAGACCCGGTGCCAGCCGCCGCTGGTAATGCTACTCTTGCTCGATCGGTGAAGCCCTTGCGCTGGCAACTGCCCCTGGCGCTGGTGGCCGAGCGAGATCATGCCGGTGCCGCCCTTGAGTTCCGGCGTCTAGCCTTGGAAGAGGCGGACCCATCGGTGTGCGAAACGTTTTCCTGGCTGGCAGCCTATGAGTACGGGTTGATTCAGCGCTGGGATGTCGTTGCGAATCTGCTCGACGACACAGAAGTGAAGATGCCGGAACTAATGCCCGCGCGTCTGTTGTTGCGCGCCGAACTAGCCGCCACCCGGCAGGAATACGCATCGGCTGCATTCTTCCTTTCTGAGATCGATGCCACTGCGCCGCCGGCTCTGAGGCGCTACGCGGCCCGACGCCGTGCGGTGGCCGAAGTGAAGGCGGGCCGCAACAGCGCAGCCCTCAAGGCGTTGGAAGGTTCGCCCGGTGACGAGTTAAAGGGGCTGTCCGCCGTGAAGCGCTATGCCCGAGGCAGCAACAAGACTCCGGTCGTCGGGGGTCTCTTGGGGTTCGTGCCCGGCTTGGGTTATGCCTATGCGGGGGAATATCCCAATGCTCTGCGTAGCGCCGTTCTCAATGGCTTGTTCATCTTCGGGATGTTCGACACGGCTCACAAAGAGCAATGGGGCGCGTTTGCCGTCATCACGGTTTTCGAAATCACTTGGTACAGCGGCAGCATCTACGGGGGCATCGATGCCTCGTACCGTTTCAATCTGAATCGGCAGCAACAAGCAGTGACCGGCATCATGGACGGGGCCGACTATGCTCCCGATCTCCATGCCTTGCCGACCTTGCGCTTACAATTCCGGTTCTGATGGCGCGCGGGGCGGTCAGGCCGCATAACTCTAAACGAGCGTCGCCAACGCGCAGAAGCCACTTGACGCCGCACGTACGGTGTGGTTAGTCTCCCTCGTGACGAAGAATGGTAAAAGAAGGTAGCGAATCGACTGCGAAACCAGAAAGCCGTGCAAGGGCACCTCAATGATCAGCGAACCTCAAAGGAAAGGATGCAGATGAAGCGAATACTAGTCGGGTCGGTGGTGGCCGTGTTGGTTATGACCGCTATGTTGTCCGGTGCCCAGGCAGCGAACAGTGATCCCGGGGGAGTCAAGGGTTTGCTGACTGGTTGCTGTTTCGGATTGCGCACGGGTGCTGACTACAACGATATTGGCACGGGCAAGCGGGACTTTGTTTCCTGGTTTTTCGTGGGTTGCTGCTGCGGTGTCCGGGCTCAGGAGGAATACCGGGACGGCAAAGAGATTACTTTCCGTGATTGGGGTCACATCATCCCGTACGTCGGTATCATCTTCCCCATCTGGGACGGTATTAACACGATGAACGGCATAACGCGTGCGCAGCTTCAGAAGGATTACGGCTCGCAGTATTATTGATCCGGACAGTGCCAGGTAACCAAAGATTCGCTCCCAACGGGGGGCGAATCTTTTTTTACAGGCAGTCAGACGCGCAGCGGGTTGGCCTCGGCGCTTTCATGGCCCGAAAAGTTTTCCGCCATTCGCCTTGAATATCCACCGTGGTGCGGTTATATGCTCCCCCGTATGAGCGACCGCATTTATATTCGTGACCTGGCCCTGCGTTGCATCATTGGCGTTTACCCCGACGAGCGGCGCGATAAGCAGGATGTCGTCATCAACGTGGTGCTGGAGGCCGATCTCGCGCCGGCTGCGGCCAGCGACCAACTGGCCGATACCGTGGATTACAAACTGTTGAAAAAAAAGATTCTCGCGCTGGTCGAGACCAGTGCCTTCAACTTGATCGAAACGCTGGCCGACCGCATCACAAGGTTGGCCTTGGAAGACCGGCGGGTGCGGTGTGCGACGGTGACGGTGGACAAGCCCGGCGCGTTGCGCTTTGCGCGCAGCGTGGCCGTGGAAGTGACGCGAGGCCGATAGGAGTCCAACATGATGTGCGTTTCCTGGAAAAGAGGCTGGTGGATTTTCCCGCTGGTTGGCGTCCTCTCCTTGTGCCGTCCGGCAGGCGCGGCCGGCGACGGGACGCTGGCGGAAAGACTGTGTGCCCAATATGACGCAGTCAAAACGCTGCAGTGCCAGCTGCGGCGCGACACGGAAGCCTCCGCCGGCTCCCTGCGCAAGCTGAGCCGCATCTATTTCCAGCGCGCGGACAAGCTGCACGTGGACAACGTGGCGCCGCTCAAGCGCCGGATCGTGAGCGATGGCGAGCTGTTCCAGAGCTTCATCGTGGGCGATCCGAAGGGCTTTTCGCGGCCGGTGGCGAAACTCGACCGTGACATGCTGCTGTCGTTGCGGCAGGTGCCGGGTACGGCGATGGAGCACCTGTTGCGGTTGCAGGGGGTGGCCGAGACCAACCTGCCGCCGGTGGAAGGTTTCCCGGTGCGGCGCGGTTATGACACGGGGAAAAATTTCGTGGTGTTGGCGCTCGACGCGAGCAACCGGCTGGCACGCGCGGATTTCTTCGCTACAGCGGCGCAGCAGCAGAGGATCGCGCGGTGGGATTACAGCCAGTTCCAGGAGGTGGCGCCGGGCGTGGCGATTCCCTGCCTGCATCAGGCGCTGATCACGATCAACGGCAAGGAGAGCCGCGAGTCGGTGCATGTGGACAACCTGGTCGTCAATCAGCCGATTCCGGCGAACCTGTTCCAGCCGGCGTTGTTTTTCAAGGGTGTGGAGTTTGTGGACCGGTTCGAGGATATCTACCATTAAGCGTTGATCAAAAACTTGCACAACGGAAAACGTCGAGTATTTTCCTCGCAAGTTCGGTGCAAAATGCACCAATCAACAGGAGACATGAAATGAAAAAAGTACTGGCAGGAGCCTTGGTGGCGGTGTTGTTGTTGGGCAGTGTCGCGCCGGCGTTCGCGGCCAATGAAAAACGCGGCGGGGTGATGGGTCTGCTCGTCGGCTGCTGCTTCGGGACGCGCGCCTCCGGGGCCTATAACGACGGCAAGGATGTCGCCATGCTCGAATGGCTCGCGCTCATCGGAATTGGCAACATCATCGCCGGCATCGATGGCATGAACGGCAAGACCACGGCGGACTTGGCCAAGCAGTATGGCTCGAACTACTATTGATCGATTCGTCATGCGCGCTGCATGGAACAGGTTTCGGGCCGGTGTGGTCCGGAACCTGTTTTTGTCGTTGCTGGGCGTGCTGGCGCTGGCGCGGCAGGCGCCGGCGGGTGCGCCTGCGGCGGATCTGGCCGCCGATCTTTTTGCAGAGGGGCGCTGGCCGGCGTGCATCCGCGAATGCGCACGTGCGTGTCTGGCCGAGCCGGAGCAGCCGGCCCCGCGTGTGTTGGGTGCCATCGCCCGGTTACGAGCCGGCGGAAGGACTGCCGCCGCTCTCGTGCAACTGGAGCAGGTCGCGGTGGCGGGCACGAACGGGCTGGCGGCTCTGGCCGCGTTCGAGGCCGGCCGCGCGCGCTGGCGGCAGGGCGATGCGACCAACGCCTTCATCCAAGCCCGCATCGCGGTCCGCCTGGGCGGGCAGCCTGAACTTTTCGCGCGCAGCAGTTGTCTGCTGTCTGAAATTTTGCGTAAGTTTCCCGGCCTTGGAAAAGAGGATGATGCGCTCGTCCAGACCTTGGAAACCTGCCGCCCGCTCTGGACCTCGGCGCTCGCGCGCGAGGTGCTGGCGCCTGCCGCCGTGCCGACAGAGGCCGCTTCCGCATTCCCCCCCGTGCGCTGGATCGTGGCGCTCTACCGGGCCAACATCCGCCCGGCCATCGGCTCGCGCTGCTCGCTGACGCCCAGTTGCTCCGAATATTTTCTCCAGGCGGGCCGGGAGCATACCTTGCTGGCTTTTCCCCTCGTGGCCGACCGCCTGGTGCGCGAACCGGGTGTGGTGCAGGCGGCCGAGCATCCCGTGCTTGGCCCGGAAACGATCCGTTACGCCGACCCGCTTGCGGACCACGATTTCTGGCTGCGGGCGAAAGGAACCAAATGATGAAACTGCGTCACCTGCTGATGGGGTTCTGGTTCCTGTGGGGCAGCGCCGCCCTCGCGCAGTCCCCCGGCTTGGGCACCCAGCTGGCCAACGAGCTGGCCGCAGACCGCGACCATGCCGGCGCGGCTTTGGAATACCGCCGGCTGGCGCTGGCCGAACCGGGTGCCGAGGCGCGCGGTGGCTTTTTCTGGGCGTCGGCGTTCGAATACCTGCGCGCTGCCGACCCGGTGGCGGCCGACCGGATCTTGAACCGCGTCGAGGCCGAGGCCCCCAGCCTCGGGTCGAAGACATTGCTCCTGCGTACCGAGGTGGCGCTGGCCAGCAGAAAATGGGACGAGGCGGCGTTCTTCGCGGAGGGCATTCTGCAAAGCCCCGGGGCCGCGCGGGAGGAAAAAAATATGGCCGCGCGCCGTTATGCCGTGGCGGAACTGCGCGCCGGGGATCTTCCGGCCGCGCGCGCCGGCTTGCAGCGCGCCCCCGACCCGGCCCCGCCCGCGCTCGCGGCCGTGGAGACCTATGCACAGGGGCGCGACAAGAAGCCGTGGCTCGGTGGCGTGTTGGGGTTGGTGCCGGGTTTCGGCTATTTTTATGCCGGCGAGTGGGCCAACGGTTTCCGGTCGGTGATCCTCAACAGCCTCTTCATCTTCGGCATGGTCAATACCGCGCAGCACGACGAATGGGGCGCCTTCAGCGCGATCACCTTTTTCGAAATTACGTGGTATACCGGCAGCATCTACGGCGGCATTGATGCGAGCCAGCGGTATAATCGGGACCGGCTCGATCAGGCGGCCACCGGAGTCAACGGCGGCGCGGCGTTTGCGCCCGATGCGCTGAAGCTGCCGCTGGTCTCGCTGCAATTCAGCTTCTAGCGGACCGGGCCGTCAGAAGTTGAAGCCCAAGCCTAGCCGGCCGGTCGCACCCGATACGTCCAGCTTGCCGTGATGGTCGTCGCCGCCTTCGCTCAGGTCACCGCTTCCCGCCAAGCGATAACCGCCGCTGGCGAAGAGGGTCAACACCGGGTTCGGCCGCCAGGCCAGCCCTGCCTGCAACTGCGCCCACGGGAACGAAGTGTCATAGCTGTGGAGGGTGGTGGCCTGGCCTTTGGGCGTGTCCAGCGTATCGAGGCGTGCGCCGCCGATGCCCACGGCGGCCTGCGTGAAGAACTGCCAGTGGATTTCCCGGACGAGTTGATAGTTCAGGACCAGGGCGCCCAACCCGGCTTGCAGATCCTTTCGCGCGTAGGTGCCCTCCTCCAGTTTGGAGTCGCTGGCCAGCAGCGAACTCATCTCCAAGCCCACGCGCAGCTTCGGATCGCAGACATTCCAGAGGAGCGTGATCGCACCGCCCCCGGCGCGGTTCATGTCGAGTTTTCCGGCGGCTTGGCTCTGGCCGTCGGGAGTGACCTTGGCAAGGCCGGACGCCTCCATCGCGAGGGAAACGCTCATCCGGGTGAAAAACCCCTCCGGCAGGGGTTGCCAGTATTTGGCCGCCAGTTTTTGCTGGAACAGTTGCGCCTCGTCCGGCGTCATCGTGTCCACGGCCTTCAACAGGTCCTGCGCGCTGGTTTCGGCGCGCGTGCCGCAGGGCAGCAGTGCCACGGTGACCGCCATCAGCATCGGCTTTAGGTTCATGTTGTTGTTCCTTTCCTATCAACGGTAAAATTCTAGGAGGCGTCGGATCGATTGCAATCTTTTTTGCAGCGGTCATCGCGTCGGTGGTGACCCGTGGCGGCCTGCGCTTGCCTCAGGGCCTAGGCGCGGTTAATAGTCAGCCGTGTCGTGACGGCAGGTTGATCCCGACCCTCGGCTGCGCCTTGCGCGCGGACGTGCTGTGGAGCTTGGCGGAAGCGAACGAAAGGCAGGCGAAGATGCGTAATAAACCCAGGAAAAGCTGGACGCTATTTGTTCTTGGGCCGCTGTTGTTGAGTTCTGCGGCCGCAGCGGAACCGGCGCCCACCGGGGTGGTGGCGCGCGCCGGACAATTGTTTGCCGCGGTCGAGCAACGGTTCGAGGCGCTGGAGACGTTGCAGTACACGGTGGAGCGGACGACGCAGTCGGCCCGGCAGCAGCAGCAGGAGCGCTGGCAGTTCCTCTACCGGAAGCCGGACAGCATCCGGATTGATTACCAGTCTCCACAGGACCGCCTGCTTCTGGTTACGCCGGGGTGCCTGGTGGAATATCTGCCGGCGGCGCGCAAGGCCTTGCGGACGGATTTGACGCGGTTGCCGGCGGCGGAGCGCTCCGTTTGCGTGGGCAGGGTGTTGGCCCGCGTGGCGGTGGAGGGTTTGCGCGTGGGCGATGTCCGCGCGCTGCTGGCGCGGGTGCAGCGCATCACGCCGGATGACCGGCAGGCCGGCGCGCAGTGGGTCGAGGGGGAGGGGCCGCGGTTCCGGGTGCTGGTGGATCCGGTCCGCCAGGTGGTGCTGGCCACCGAGTTGTGGGATGCGCGGGGTGACCTCAAACTGCGGACCACCGCCGAGGATTTTACGCAGGCTGCAACGGGGCAATGGTTCCCCCAGCGCCTCACCGCGGTCTATGGCACGGCCGAGGGGTCCGTGACCAGCACCGTGCGCCTGAGTGGGATTCGCGTGAACGCGGCCGTGGACCCGGCGCTGCTCGAATTTGCGCCCGACAAGAAGGTGACCGTGCAGGATCGTTGAGGTTGGCAGGGCGTGCGCGATAATTGCGTTAATGGGCGGCTATGTTAGAATGCACATAGTTTGAATGACGAAAGGAGAGTTATGAAGAA
The DNA here is from genome assembly GCA_903896925.1 of uncultured Lentisphaerota bacterium. Lineage (GTDB taxonomy): Bacteria > Verrucomicrobiota > Kiritimatiellia > CAIQIC01 > CAIQIC01 > DP16D-bin41. The sequence continues at coordinate 23,015 of CAITZM010000136.1, forward strand.
GTGGTTAGCAGTAGCGATCATCATGGCGGCGTTGACGGGCGGCATGACGACGGCAACGGCCGCAAGTCCCAAGGACACAGGCGCCGCGGCCTTGCTCTCGCTGGTGATGCCGGGCACGGGCGAGTGGTACAACAACAACTGGCAGGGGTCTTTCCCTTGGGGTGAATGTATCATCGGGCATATCTGTTTCTGCATCCAGTTCAGTTCGGCCATGGATGCAGCGAACGGCAATACCGATACGGCTATGCGCGTGGATTTCTGGAGCGCGCCGATCAAGTAAGTTCGGTATGCGGTAAGTCAAGCGGGGCCAGGGAAACCTGGCCCCGCTTGCTTTGCTACCTTGCCGGGTAGCTGCGCGAGCGAACCCCGGCCAGGATTTGAAAATCCAGGGGGGGCTGAGAAAAAATTAATTTCCGTAAATAATCAGCGTGCGCTGTTGGTAGACACCTAAAGCTATGGAGAGCGTTTCCAGATCCGCATAATAGATTGAAGAAATGCCCGCCTTCTTGGCGGCGGAGCGTATGTAGTTGGAGTCCCATTCAGCCGAGACCCCGTACCCGGAAATTGGCTCGCGTATGCGGTAGCCACAGATTGTGGCGTGCTTGGAGCCGACCGGCGTTTTGGAGAAATCTTCCGTAGCGGGTGCGACCGTGTGGGAATAGAGGATGCCACGGGATGCGCATCCCGCGTGTAGCAGTAAGAGAGCGGCGGCAAGCAGGAGCCTAATTCCCATAAACCACGGTCGTCATCCTGGTGTAGCAGCCCATCAGAACAGCCAAAATTTCGGTGTCCTCGGATTCGATGACGGTGATGTGGCCCTCTTGGGCCGCCGCCTTGGTGCCGGCATTACCCCAGGCCACCAGCCAAAGAATCGAATAAGAACTGGCCCGCCCTTCCTTGGTGCCCACCTCGGTCTTGTTGAAGTTCACGCTCAAGGGGCGCTGGGTGTGCAAATAGGCGCATCCATTTAACAGGCTCATCAACGCCAAGGATACGAGGACCATCTTGTAGCCTTGCCAAGCATTCTTCATAGATTCAGTTCCTTATCACGGCGCGCTTGTGGGGCTCTACCCACTTTGCACGGGCGATGTCCTGGAGACCTGCTGCCCGTTTGTTTTCACAAAACCGCGACACTGGACCTGCGCGGATGGCCTGTCAAATCCTTTATGGGCTGGCTTCAAAAGCGCAGGCCAACACCGACGGCGGGCACGGTGCGGGGCGTGTCGCCCGGCGCCTGAAACAGGCCGCACTTCAACTGCAACTGGTCGAAGAACATCTCGCGCTGGCGCTGGTTGAATTTGTGCGCGCCGTTGGCGGCGTTGTAGATGTTGCCAAAGTACCAGCCGGATTCGAACAGGAGTATGAAACTGCCGGCCACCGGTTCGTCGTTGTGGTAGGCGATGGCGGCCGCGCCGATCAGCACGCCGTTGACCAGCAAGGAAATCAACGCATCGCCCGGCCGCTGGATGTAGAGTTGGCCGGCGCCCGGCAGGACGGTGGAAAGGCCCGCGGCCAGCCCGGGCGACTTTTGTGGCAGCTGCTGGTACCGTGGCAGGGCCTGGGAAAAATCATCGGCCGCTTTGCGGGCCGGCGAACGGGTCGGTATTTTGTCCAGCGTTTCGTGGGCCCAGGTGCAGTTGTTCAGACGCAGCAGGCAGGCCGCCTGCTTGAGGCGGGCCGCATCCAAGCGTGCCTCGGTCGGTTGGTGGCGTTCGAACTCGTCGAGCAGCGCGCTGGCGCGGTCATAACTGCCCATGAAATAATAGGTGTCGGCCAACCACAACGTCGCCGTCCGTCCCTCTTCCCGGTCGGCATACTGGGCCTTCAAGTCCAGCAGCAGCGGGACCGCCGTATCCCATTTCTTGCCGTGGATATAACAGGCTGCGATCTGCAAGCGGATGTGCGGGGCCAAGGAATTGCCGGGGGCCAGAAACAGCGCCCGCTCATATTCGGTGATGGCGCGATAGTAGTCGCCCTGGCTGCGCAAGTGGTCCGCAAAACCCAAGGTTTCCTGCACGCGCTCGTCAGCGGCCGGCGCCTGCGGGCACCAGATCACGCAACTCAGTGCCAACCACAGCCAGGTCGCTTTGCTCATCGTGTTTTCCACCAGAAGTCGTTGCTTTCCACCGGATCGGCATAGAGCGACCGGCCATTGCGCCGGATGAGCGGCGCGTAATACTGCTCGTCGCTCTCGTGCAGCAGCCGGTCCGCCGTCAGGATGATGCCCCGGAAGGCGCCATGCTTGTTGATGGCTGCGATGCTGTAGTTTGAGCAGGACGGATGCAGCGGACAATGCGAGACGGTCACCACGTGCAGCACGCGCTGATAGAAAATTAGCCAGCCGAAACAGACGGCGCGGCTGACGGATACGTACGCGCTGCCAGCGGACGTCGCGGTGGGGGTGGGCGGTGTGGCCATCGCAGGCGCCGCCGGGCTGACGGACCAGGGCTCGTCTTGAAATTCGCCGCCGTGTGCTCCTCCAAGCAGCAGTACGCTGCACACCCAGCCGCTGAGTGTACGCCGATATAGCCATCCGCTTTCGTGGTGCCATGCCATAGTGCGGCGCACCATAACACGCACCTTGCTGCGCGGGCAAGCGGACGGGTTTCCCTGCAACCTGCGTTATGCGCGCGGCGCAGAACAGGCGCACGGGTTGACGACGGTTCCAAAAACAAAAGGGCCGGGTGAATCTTCCGATTCGCCCGGCCCTGGACTTGCCCCATGCTCAGAGCGGTTGATCCTGAATTTTCTCCGCCCATCTGCCTTATGCCGCCGGCCGCGTGGAGGCGCCATTGTATTGGGCGCCGCCAAACCCGAGGATGGGATAGAAAACGATCGGCAGCAGGATGAGCCCAATGACGAAGCCAGCCCCTTTGCCGAATTTCGCCGCCAGCGCTGCCACGGTGATGATACCGATGATAAGATTGACGAACGGAATCAGCAGCAGGATCAACCACCAGCCCGGCTTGCCCGCGACCTGCAACATCACGTACGCGTTGTAAATCGGAACAATCGCCGCCCACCCCGGCTGTCCCGCCTTCGTGAAGACTTTCCACACGGACGCGATGACCAGGATGATCACCGCCAGATAGATGATGAAGCCTACCGCACCGATTGAGCCTGCCGCCACCGCTTGACTGTTGCTGTCCATCGTTTTTCTCCTGATTTGGTTTAAGGTTGGCGAACCTACAACACACTCTGCGTGGCGTCAAATGCGCCCATGGAATCAACAGAAAACTCATGCGGTAGGCGGCCCGCACCCGTCCCGTGGGATCAGACGGAACCCATGCACAACTCGGAACTGCGTTGCACCTCAGGCCACCATCGGCTCAGAGGCTGTTGGGTTTGATGACGTAGAGGCCGAAGGTCATGGTGACGGCGTCGCCGAGGGGCATCTGCTTGCAGGCGTGGCGCGGGCCCCAGGTGTCGGTATAGAAAATATCGCCAGTCTTTTTGTTGTAGCCGATGATCAGGCGGAGATGGCCGCCTCGGTCCTGCGGCAGGAGGAATTCTTCTTTGACGAGGCCGAGGTAGACGTCCCAGATCAGCGGGATGCCCAGGTCGATATACCTGGCCACGTCGGTCTTGAACTTGGCGAGGTCGGCGGGGCGCTTGGTGCGGGCCTGGCGCAGCAGGTCGCCCTCCATGGCGTCGAGCAGGTTATCCAGTTTATAGTCGGCCTGTTCCAGGCTGGCCTTGGGTTTGTGCGCCAGCGCGGCGAGGTGATTATAGTCGGTGCACATGCGCTGGAATTCGTGCGTGTCGAGGCTCTGGATGGCGAGGAAGTGCAGGTTGTTTTTCAGGGCGATGCGCTTGAGGGCGTCGCGCAGGCTCTCGCCCTTGGTGCCGCCCTTGGACTCGGTGCCCGCGACCTGTGCCGCCTGGTGCATATCGAAATCCATGCCGTAGTAGCCCATGACGCGCGCCATGACGGCGGCGGCGCAGTAGCCCTTGTCGCCCTGGTCCACCATGGGCACGTCGCGGATGATGCTGGCCCCGTTGGTGGCGGTCTGGACATGGGCCTTGAGGGTGATGGCGTTGCGGGCGATGAGGGGCTTGGGCAGGGAGGCGCGCTCGGCGACGAGGGCGGCGATCGGCTGCAGTTTCAGCCGGATAAACTCGGAGCGGTATTCGACCTGACGGCCGTTGAGGACGTGGGGCTTGGTGACGCTCCACTCGAGTTCGAGCCGGGTCGGCGGCTTGGTCCAGGCGACGTGCTGGATCTTGGTGCGCGCGGCGCCGAGCACGTCGGGCAAAGGCGCGGCGGCCAAGCCGGTCCAGTTGGTGAGGCTGGCGGTGATCTTTTCGAGCAGCGTGGTGAAGGCTTTGGCGTTCAGATCGCCGGCGTCTCCGTGGTTATAAAAGGACAGGTCCACACGGCTGATATGCCCGCTCTCGAACTGGACCAAGGCCTCCCAGATGCGCTGGTTGCGGAAGTGCAGGGGCACCTCTTGGCCACCGCGGGCGCGAGTCTGTTCCTTGTCCACCCAGCAGAAACCGCCATTCTGGATGACGCTGGCGAAGTCGTTCGTCGTGATCTGCCACAGGTCCGGCCGCGCCAAGGTGGTATCGAGCAGGAAGGCCTCGGTGCTCTCCACCGCCTGCTGTGGGGCGGCGTGTGTCACGCCCAGCACACCGAGCGTCATCATGATGGCCAGCCATAGCCGGAGCGGCCGCCGCCCAGGCAGCTGCTCAGCCCCTGTCCCGGCGCGCCGCCTCATGGTTTGGCGTCCAGTACGTCGCGCACCTTGATGCCGAGTGTTTCGCGGGTGAAAGGTTTCGCGAGGAAGTTGACGTCCTGCCGCACGACGCCGTGGTGCACGATGGCGTCCTCCGTGAAGCCGGACATGTAGAGCACCTTGAAATCCTGCCGCAGGGTGCGCAGTTTCCGCACCATGGCATGTCCGCTGACCTGCGGCATGACGACGTCGGACAGGATGAGGTGCAGCACCCCCTTGTGGCGGCGGCAGATGGCCTCAGCTTCCCGCGCGCCGGCCGCCGTGAGGACGCTGTATCCGAGCGAGACCAGCAGGCGCTGTGCGAGGTCGCGGACCAGTTCGTCATCCTCGACCAACAGGATGGTTTCGTGGCCGCCCAGGAGCGGCACGGGCGTCACGACCGTCGCGGCCACCGCCGCCTGGGGGGCCTGCTGCGGGAAATACAGGATGAATTCCGTGCCGCGGCCCAGCGCGGTCTTGAATTCGATGTGGCCATGAGACTGTTGGACGATGGCATACACGATGGACAGCCCCAGCCCTGTGCCCCCACGGCCCTTGGTGGTGAAGAAGGGCTCGAAAATCTGCTCGCGGTTTTCCTCGGGAATCCCGCAGCCGTCATCGCTGATGCTGAGCCGGATATGGGGTCCGGGGTGCAGGCCGACGCGCGAGGCGCAGAAGCCCTCGTCGAGCAGGACGCTCTGCGTGCCGATCGTGAGGTGCCCGCCGCTGGGCATGGCGTCGCGCGCGTTGACCGCCAAGTTCAGCAGGATCTGCTGCATCTGCATCGGGTCGCCCATCTGGGGCCCGAGTTGCGGGTCGAGGTTCACGCGCAGTTCGATGTCTTCGCCCAGCGTCCGGCGCAGCAAGTGCTCCATCTCGCGCAGCAGCTCGTTGAGGTCCAGGGGCATCATATGGACCGACTGCTTGCGGCTGAACGAGAGCAGCTGGCGCGTCAGCTGTGCGGCCCGCTCGCCGGCGAAGACGATCTCCTTGATTTCAAGCTGCTGCGGATGATCCTTGGGCAGGCGGTCGCTGACGATGCGCGCGAAGCCCAGGATGGAAGTCAGCAGGTTGTTGAAGTCGTGCGCCACGCCGCCGGCCAGGCGCCCGATGCTCTCCATCTTCTGGATCTGGTGCAGCTGGCCTTCCAGGTCCACCTCGCGCGAGATGTCGCGCGACACCGCCACAAAGTTGATCACCTTGCCCTGCACGTCGCGGACCGGCGAGATGGTCAGCTCCGCGTGAAACTGCTTGCCGTCCTTGCGCTTGTTGATGACGCGTCCCGACCACACCTTGCCCTGCGCGATGTTCCCCCACATGCCCTTGTAGAACGCCTCGTCGTGCTGTCCGCTGCGCACCAGGCTCGGACGCTGGCCCAGCGCCTCGGCGCGCGAGTAGCCCGTGATTTGCTCGAACGCGTGGTTCACATACTGGATGATGCCGGCGGCATCGGTGATGATGATCGCCTCTGCCGACTGCTCGACCGCCAGGATCAGCCGGTTGCGCTCATCCTGCACGTTGCGCTGCTCGTCCAGGTCCCGTTCGTGCAACTGGCGGGCAATCCGCCGCTCGTTCAGGTCATGCACGTGCAGCAGCACCGCGGGGCGGCCGTCATATTCGACCTTGCGTGCGCGGATTTCCACGGGCACCCGCCGTCCGGACGCGGTGTAGCTCTCGCCCTCGAGCCGCTCCAGCCCTCCCGAAAACCATTGGGGGATTAATTTGGTCATCTGGGCCCGCTGCTCCGGCGGCACCAGGGCCGAAGCGTGCACGCCGACGATCTGCGCGCGGGTCATCTCGTGCAGCCGGCACGCCGCGAGGTTGGCGTCGAGCACGATCCCGTTCTCATCCTCGACGAACACGGCATCCGGCAGGTTCTCGAACAGCATGCGGAACTTGTGCTCGCTGGCGCGCAGCTTCTCCGTCCGGCGCTCCAGTTCCATCTCCAACTCGACATGGTGCATGCGCAGCGCGTCCTCGCTGTGCCGGATGCGCAGCAGCGCGCGCACCTGCGCCACCAGTTCCATCGGTTCGTAGGGCTTGGCCAGGAAACTCTCCGCGCCCGCCTCCAGCCCCGTGATGCGGCTCTGCACATCCGTCGAAACGCCGGACAGCATCAAGACCGGCGTGGCCGCCAGCGCCGGGTCGGCCCGCATCCGCCGGGCGAACTCGAAACCGTCCAGTTCCGGCATTTTCACGTCCAGCAGGATCAGCGTGGGCCGTTCGCGCTTCGCGATTTCCAGCGCCCGCACGCTCTTCGACTCGATCAGGACCCGCGCGCTGGGGAAATAGCGCGTCAGGATGATGCGCATCAGCTCCAGGCTTTCGGGGGCGTCATCGACTGCCAGGAAGGTATCTCGTTGTGTCGCTTCGGTCATGGTTCGCCTTGCTGCGCCGGTTGGGTTACGGCTGGAAGCTGGTTTACGGCATGCCGGAACACTACCAGATCGGCACCGACAAGCAAGGAGAACCAACCCCGCCGCGCACCCCAAGGGGCCGGCGGTTGGGGCCGCCGGTAATCGACCGGGGACACGTCAGAGCACGTCGTGGAACGCGAGCGCGATGAGCTGGTTGCCGGCGTCGTTCGGGTGCAGGCCGTCGCCGATGAGCTGGTGCTCCGGATCGCCGAACTCGCTGTTGAGATCCACCAGCGTCACGCCTTCCGAACCGGCCACCTCGCCGACGCCGGCGCTGACGCGCCGCGCCGCGGAGTCATAGATGCCATGTTCGCCGACCATCGGCAGCAGGGTGGCCACGATCGGCACGGTCTTGTTCGCCTTGGCCGCCTGTACCATCGCGCGGATGTTCGCCGTGGCGTTGTCGGTGCTGTAGCCCATGATCGCATCGTTGGCGCCGGTCAGGATGATGAGAAAGCCGGGCTTGTAGGCGGACAACAGTCCGCCGAGGCGATTGCGCGCACCGCTGGATGGCTCGCCGCCGACGCCCGCGTTGATCACCCTCTTGCCGCCCAGCCCCCCGAGCCGCGCCGGCCACGGTGCTCCGCCGCCGTCGACGCCGGCGACGATGCTGTCGCCCAGGGCCACCACCACGTTCGGATTGTTGTCGCCGAAATCCGCGCCGCTGCCGGCGGAGGAGGTGCCATCGCCCCCGCCGCAACCCGCCAGCGCTACGATCAACAGGCCTGCCATCAGATTGCGAGTCATCATCGCGTTGTTCCTTTCAGCATGGTGTCCAGTTCTGCATAAATGCCGCGCAGCGTCGCGCGGTAGGCGGCAAAGCTGTACTTCGCCTGTGCCTCTTTTTTCGCCGCCGCGCCCAGCTGCGCCCGCGCAGCGGCGTCGCCAGCCAGCTCCGCGATCGCCAACCCGAACGCCGCCGGTTCCGCCGGCGCCAGGCGGGCGATCTCCGGCGTGAGCACCTGCCGATGGGTGGGCAGGTCCGTTGCCAGTACCGCCTTGCCTGCGTCCAGGTAGGAATAGATTTTCATCGGCGTGTTGTTGCCGGTCGTGCGCGGCGAGACCAGCACGTCGGCCTGCGCCAGCAGCGAGGCCAGCGCGCCGACCGGCCGCGGGCCGAGGAACTGCACGTTCGCCGCCACGCCCAGGGCCGCGGCGCGCTGGCGATAGGCCGCGAGGTGCGCCGCCACGCCCCCGACGACGACTAGGCTCATCTCCGGCTGCGCCGCCGACGCGCGCGCCCAGCCTTCCAGCAACAGGTCGATGCCCTGGTACTTTTCCAGGTTGCCGACATACATGAACACCGGTCCGCGCAGGCCGAACGCTGCGCGCAGGTCCGGCTCCGCGGCGCCGGTCATGCGGTCGAGCAGCGAAATGTCGTTCAGCACCGTGACGCGCCGCGCGCCTGCGCCGCGCGCGATCTCGGCGAGCGCCTCGCAGACCGGCACGACCTGCACCGCCTCGCGGCAGGCCGCGGCTTCCAAGCCTTGGAAAAACTTGCCCAACCCCCGGAGCGCCGGCTTGCTCTCGACCAGCTGCCGCGCCAGCGAGGAATCCATGTCGTAGATGTAGGGGATGCCGCGCCGCCGCGCCAGGCGCCGCGCGAAAAACACCGACTCCTCCACCGCGTGGACGACCTGCGGCCGCACGTCGCGGACCAGGCGGTTGACGAGGAAAAACAACGCGGCGTCGCAGAGGAGCTTCTTCACCGAGAAGCCCGGCGGCACACCGTGCGCCAGCGGCGGAGGCTTGATGCGGTGCAGGGTGACGCCCGGATAGGCCACGGCGGTGCCCTCGTGAAACGTCGCCACGTGGACTTCGTCGCCGCGCTCGCTCAGCACGCGCAGCATCAAATCCACGGCGATGGGCGTGCCGCGCTCCTGGTAGAACGGCTGCGGGGCTATGAGCAGGATGCGCATGGCGTGGGCTCAGCGTCCGACCGGCTGGTCCCACGAGGGCCGCGGGGCCTGGTTGGTCGCCGCCAGCTGCGGCAAGGGCGCGCCGATGAGTGTGACGCTGGACAGGAACACCTGGTTGGTCGCCGTCTCCGGGGTGAATGCCAGCTTGTGCGTGCCGGCGCCCACCACCGCGGAGAAGCTGAGCGAGGCCAGGTTGGTGGACACCAGCTGCGCGGTGGCGACCATATTCGAATCCAGGCGCACGGCGCACTGCGTCGCCGACTCGGCGCGCGCCACCACGACAAAGGTGCAGGTCTGGTTGGTGGCGAAGGCCAGCGCGCAGGCGACCGTGCCGGTCGGCGCGATTTGCAACTCGTCGCCGGCCAGCGTGGCGCCGGTGCGCTCGGTGAAGTTGCTCGCCGTCAGCGTCAAAACTTGCGCCACCGGCTCCGCGTCGTCATCCGCCGCCCACGCCAGACCGGCTAGGGAGGCTGCGACCGCCAAGGCTATGGAGAACGTCTTGTTCATGGGATCGCGTGACGATGGGGCTTGTGCGCGCCGTGATGATGATGCAAGTCCGGTGTTTCCACCACCTGCTTGCCCGGCTTGGGGGCGCGCGGCCGGACGGGCCGGGCCGCCGGCTGCGGGTTGGACGAAACCGGTGCCGCGCGGCTCGCGGCCTCGTAGACCGCGCGCGCCGTCACGCCGTACTTTTGCGCCGACGCCACGCAGTCGTCCAGTTCCGGTGCACGTGTCACGTCAACGCCGCGCCACGTGCCGATCTTGATGCTGACCGGGCCGAACGGCGTCGCCGCCTGTTCGAAACGGCGCGCGAGGATCGTGCGCTGCACGGCATGCTCGCGGACGCCGAAGGTCGTGCTGCCGCGGAAGAGCAGGTCGAGCAGTACGGGCTTTTCCGCCGCGCGGCAGAGGACGCTCAAGAGCGTGCCGGGCCGCTGTTTCTTCATCTGGACCGCGGTGGTGAACACGTCGAGCGCGCCGGCGGCCAGCAGCTGGGCGGTCAAGGCGCCGATCAGCTCCGGCGTCGTGTCGTCGAGATTGCACTCCAGCATCAGGCCTTCGTCCGTTTGCGGTGCGGCGTCGGTGCCGGCCTCGAGCAGGATGGCGCGCAGCAGGTTCGGTCGCTGCTGCAAGGTCCGATGGCCAAAGCCGTGCCCGGCCTGCACCATGCGGCTGCCGGCGGGTACGCGGTCCAGCGTGCGCCAGGCCATCAGCAGCGCCGCGCCCGTGGGCGTGACGAGTTCGCCGGTCTCGTCGCTGGGTGCGACGGGGAAGTCGCGCAGCAGTTCGAGCGTGGCCGGCGCGGGGACGGGATAGACGCCGTGTGCGCAGTGGACCGTACCGCTGCCGAGCGGCAGCGGATCCACGACCACCTGGTCGACGCCGAGTTCGTGTTTCGCGAGGCAGGCGCCGACGATGTCCACAATGGAATCCACCGCGCCGATTTCGTGGAAGTGCACGTCGTCCACCGGCACGGCGTGCATCTTGGCCTCGGCCACGGCAAGCCGCTGGAACACCGCGATACTTTGTGCGCGCACGGTTTCCGGCAGGCGGCTGCGCTCGATCAGCTGGCGGATGTCGCGAAACGAGCGGCCGTGGTGATGGTGTGTCTCGTGTCCCTCGTCTCGCGTCTTGTGTCCTGCGGCGTGAGTCGCGTGGTGGTGGGCCGAGAGTATTACGTCAATTTGCGTGCCGTGAAGCCCGTGGGAGCCGAAGGTGCGGGTGAGGATCTTGAAGGGTTCGAGATGGAGGGCGGCGAGCTGGCGCTGGATCTGCTTGATGTCCACGTCCAGGTCGGCGAGCGCGGCCAGGATCATGTCGCCGCTTGCGCCGCCGACGCCTTGAAAATGCAGGATCTTCATGTCTATTTTGTCCGGGTTTTTCCCGCCACCATCCGGTTGATCAGCGCCGCGGCCACGCCGGCGCCAAAGCCGTTGTCCACGTTGACCACCGTCACGCCCGGCACGCACGAGTTGAGCATGGCCAGCAGCGTGCTGACGCCCTGCAGGTTCATCCCGTAGCCGACGCTGGTGGGCACGGCGATCAGGGGGCGGTCGAGCAGGCCGCCGACGACCGAGGGCAGCGCGCCTTCCATGCCGGCGACGACGACGATGGCGTTGCACTTTTTCAGCGCCGGCAGGTGGCGCATCAGGCGGTGCAGGCCGGCGACGCCGACGTCGTGGATGCGCGTGACCCTTGCGCCCATCCGTCCGGCCGTGAGCGCGGCCTCGGCGGCGACGGGGAGGTCGGAGGTGCCGGCGCAGACGACGGCGATCCGGCCCGTCTGCTTCGGCTGCGGCACGACATCGAGCGTGATGGAGCGCGCCGCCTCGTGATAGACGAGCGTGGGGTGCTGGGCGCGCAGGGTGGCGTACATCTCCGGCGAACAGCGGGTGCCGAAGACGTTGTGTTTGGCCGCCAGCATGGCGGCGATGATGTGGCTGACCTGGGCGGAGGTTTTTCCCGCGCAGTAGATGACCTCGGGCACACCACAGCGGCTATGCCGTGCGAGATCTACGCGCGCAAAACCAAGGTCATGTTCATGGCCGCTCCGCAGCAGCTTGGCGGCGCGGGCCACGCCCAGCCGGCCGCGGGCGACTTTCTTCAGCAGCGGCTCAAATTCCATGCGCCGTAGGATGCAGCGCGCCCCGCCGCAGGTCAAGAACGATGGAACCGCCAGGCGCAACTCGCTGAACAGTTCACAATCCGCGCAGATCGACCTCGTCCTCATCCAGGCCGAGGAAGTGCCCTATCTCGTGCAACAGCGTGCGGCGGACTTGGACGCGGAATTCGGGCAGGTCGCCGCGCACATACGCGAGGAGGTTGTCGAGGAAGAGGATGATCTGCGGCGGCAGGCGCTGGGAAACGGCGACGGCGCGCGCGAAGGATACACCGGTGAAGAGCCCGAGCGTGCGGTCGGGGTCGATGCCGCTGGCGACCATGGCGGCGTTGGGCTTGGGGTCGAAGGTGATGGGCAGCTCCGCCATGCGCTCGCGGACCGCACGGGGCAGCGCGTCGAGCACGGCCTCGACTTCCTCCTGTGCCGCCTGCGTCAGGCGGAACCAGTGGCGGGCCTCCTGGGGTGGCACGGTCACGTCGTGATGACTTCCTTGATCGGGTCCCACCGCACCGTCCGCTGCTGCTGATAAGCCTCGATGGACATCAGGTAGGTGGCGGTCTCAATGAAAGCCTCGTCCACGGAACATTTCGGCGTGCCGCGGCTGCGGACGCAGTTGATGAAGTCCTGCATGTGGCTCGGCTGCTTGGGTGTCTTGCCGCTGAGGTAGCCCTTCGGCAGCACGGCGGTGTTGAAACCCTCGTTCATGATGTTGAACTTGGTGACGTTGTGCGCGATGTCGTCGAATCGCAGCGACGCCTGTTTGCCGCAGATCTCGACCGGCTGGCCGATCGAGGTGTTCATGGTGCCGGTGAAGGTGACGGTGCGCCCCAGCTTCAGAAACTGATAGGTCGTGCTCCACGTGTCGGGCACCTCGCGGTCGTCGTGCAGGAGCGCGTTGAGGCCGAGGCATGCGCAGGTGTCGGGGATGCCGTGGCCGAGCACGTACTGGACGAAATCCATCTCGTGCGAGAGCAGGTCGCCCGCCTGGCCGGTGCCATAGCGCCAGTAACAGCGCCAGTGCCAGAAGTGCCGCTCGTTGAACGGAATCTTGGGCGACTGGCCGAGCCAGAGATTCCAGTCCACGTCCTTCACCACCTGCGCGGGGTCGGGCCGGTCCAGCTGGTTGTAGTAGCCATACCAGCGCCAGATCGGATGCGCGGGGTCGGTGTTGCCCATGCGGCCGGTGCGCACGAGCGTGATCGGCCCGAGCGCGCCGGTGGCGATGAGCTCCTTGGCCTGCAAGGCGCAGGCCGACTGCCGCGCCTGATGGCCGAGTTGAAACACGACGTTGCTCTGCTTGAGCGCGGCGCGCATCTGCTTGGCCTCGTCGAGCGTGCGCGAGAAACCCTTCTCGCAGTAGATGTCCTTGCCCGCCTTGACGGCGTCGAGCACCATCTGGCAGTGCCAGTGGTCCGGCGCGCAGATGACGACGGCGTCCACGTTCTTGTCGGCCAGCAGCTCGCGATAGTCCACGTAGGTTTTCACGGCCGGGTTCTTGCAGCGCTCGACGCCCTTCTTGCGGTGCGGGCCGTAGACATCGCACATGGCGTTCACCTGGACGCCCTCGCAGTTCAGGATGGTGTTGAGGACATCGCCGCCGCGCGTACCCATGCCGATGCAGCCGACGCCGATGGTTTCGCCCGCGGGCTTGGCCTTGAGGATGGCCGGCCCGAAGGCCGCGGCCGCGGCGAAGGTGGCCGCCGCCTTGCCGCTGGTGCCGAGAAATTCACGCCGGGTGAGGCTGGTCTGTTCGTTCATCGTGTTTCCTTCTCTATTTGAAACGCCAGATGGCGGAGTCTGTGCTTGCCGCACGGCCACCGCCAGACAGCACGCGCGCATGTTTTGCGCGGTGGCGGGGAAAGTCAAGCGCGCTGTCCGGCCGCGCCGGAGAAAGAAAACTGCGCCACAAAAGAACGCAAAGAGCACAAAGGGTGGTGTCTTCCTGTAGCCGCGTTCGTGAGAACGCGGCCTGCGCAGGACAGCAAACAGCCGCCGGGCAGTGAAGCCTTTTCGCGCAAGAGACGCCAAGGCAGGCGGCGCAGCGGGGCCAAGCGGGAAGCGCCAACCGCCGCGGCGCCGGGGCTCGCGCGAACAACAGCGCTTTGCAGGTCCGTTTCGCGCCTCTGGGACTTCGCTTTTACTGGCTGGCGTGATAGTAGTGTCTTGGTTTGTCACTACAGGAACCGGAAGGAATGGCGATATGAGTACGCTGGCAGAAGTCACGAGTAAAGCACTCGCCCTGAATGTTGATGAACGCGTGGTCCTGGCTCAGCGCGTCTGGGATAGCGTGGAAAACTTCACGAGCCGGGAAGTGGAAAAAGCTTGGCTGGATGAGGCCGACCGGAGGTGGCGGGAAATCGAGACTGGCAAAGTCCAGGGCTTGGCGGGAGAGGACGTGATGAAACGCGTCCGTGAGCCTTTGACCCGATGAGGCTTGCCTACCATCTGCTGGCCGCAGTCCTGTAGCGCTTGTCGGAAATGAAGGTCTAAAAAAACGACGGAAGATAGAGGAAAGCAACCGCCGCACGCACCAGTCCCGCCGAACGCCGCCGCCTCTGCGCTTGTGTCCCCGCCCGCCTCGCCGTAGCATCGCCGCGAAGCATAAAAGAAATCCTAGATGGAATGAATTTTCGCTCAATTACAGATGGACACGAAAATGATTACGATCCCGACAAGTGATGCGGACGGAAAAGAACCGATCCCGATGTGCCGAAGTTACCGGGATTGGCTGATCGCTTACTACAAGCTGCCCGAAATGATTGTTCTCCGCTACTTTATCGATGAACTTCCTGTTCAATCGGACAAAAAGGCTGACGAGGCCAAGGCTGTCAAACATCTCCGGGAATGTCCAAAGTGTAGAAACTGGGTGAACACCATTGTCCCCGAGAGCACGTTACGGAGGCAGAGCAGGCAAGCCAAGTACTGTTGTTCGGGCATGTTTTGCGCCATTGAAGAGCCTGGTCAACGAGGATCTCCCCACATCACGTTTTCCATGTTTCGGGGCGAAGACCCATGCTGGCAAATCGACGGGAACAACGCATTTCTAGTTTATTGTCCTTGGTGTGGAAAGAAACTCCCGGACAAACCGTTCATTGAGGGTTGATATCACCAACCGCAAACAAGCAAAGCTTCGCGCCATTGATTCGTTGGCTGGAAAACGACCGAGCAAACTCCAAGCCGGGTTGTTGGTGAGGCGACGCGGTAGGGCTGGGCGTGGTTCGGCCGGCTCACCACAGGCGGTTGCGGGAGTTGGGCTGAGTTGATGGTGGCGGGCGCGGCGCGCCCGCCCTACCTTCCGCCTGCTCCGCTCCGGCCATCTGTGTCATCCTTGAAAATCTGTGGCTGCTTGTCTGCGTTCGGGGCGGCTCGGCGGCGGGTATGGCGGTCCAGTGGATGTCACGCGCAACGGCAAATTGGGAGTGATGGTTGTCAGAATCAGAAAGCGAGCGACTGATGAAGCTTGGAACGATAATCTTGCTACTGCTCGTCGGCACACTGTCCGCGAGCGCCGATGTCCGGCTGCCGGCCGTGCTGGGTGACCGCATGGTCCTGCAACAGCAGTGCGACGTGACCCTCTGGGGCTGGGCCTACGAGGGCGAGACCGTGCTCATTGAAACCTCGTGGGGCGTGAAGACCCAAACCAGCGCCAGCGCCAGCGGCGCATGGCGGGTCGCTGTCAGGACGCCGCCCGCCCGCCCGCTTGGCCAAGGCCTCCATCGCGAGACCATCAGCTTCACGGTCCCCGGCGAAAATTCTGTGCAGCTCAAGGATCTCCTGATCGGCGAGATCTGGCTCTGCGGCGGCCAGTCGAACATGACGATGATGCTCGGCCCCGATTACCCGGCGGGCAACAACGGCTGGTATGGGGACAAGTTCTTTCATGAGGAATTGCCCCGGACCGACCGGCCGGCCTTGCGCGTGTTCAACGTCGAGAAGACCGCACGCGCCGAGCCGCAGGATGATTGCAAGGGCGTGTTGCCGGACCATATCTTCCTGCCCAAGAATGCGGATGGACTGACGGCCGAGCTTCGGAGCGGATGGCAAGTTTCCACCCGCGACACAGCGCCGTTTTTCAGCGCGGTGGCCTATTATTTCGGCGTCAAACTGCAGGAAACCTTGGGTGTCCCGGTGGGCCTGGTCACGAGCTCGGTCGGTGGTTCGCCGATCGAGGCGTGGATGGATATTAAGGCGCTCCGCAGTCTGCCCGCCTACGCACAGGCCACGACCAAGGTGCACCGTAACGGACCTGCCGCGCTCTACAACGGCATGCTGGCGCCGCTGACGCCCATGACGTTGCGTGGCGCGATCTGGTACCAGGGCGAATCGAATGCCGGGGCGTCGGCCGCCGACTACGCGGCGCCGCTCAAGACCCTGATCGCCGACTGGCGCGCGCAGTTCGGGCGGGAGCTGCCCTTCGGCGTCGTGCAGCTTGCCAACTACGGCGAGCCGTGGCGCGGCACGAGGGCGACCCTCGTGCGCGAGGCGCAAGCCGCGGTGGCCGCGCAAACGCCCGGCGTCGGACTGGCCGTCGCGATCGATCTGGGCGAAGTCCGGATTCACCCTCCCGACAAACGGACGGTGGCGGACCGGCTGGCGCGCTGGGCGCGGGCGAAAGTTTACGGCGAAACGAACCTCGTTTACCAGTCGCCGCTCTACAAGTCGTGTGCGGTGTCGGGTGGGAAAGTCCGGGTGCAGTTCGAGACTGGCGGTGCGCGGCTCATGGTGGGCCAGCTGGACGACCTGCACACCGTCCGCGAAGCGCCCGGGCAAAAACTGCAAGGCTTCGAGCTCGCCGGCGCCGATGGAAAATTCGTCCCGGCGGATGCGGCCCTGGAGGGCGACCAGGTGGTGCTTTCGGCAAGCGCCGTTCCGAGCCCGACGATGGCCCGCTATGCCTGGGCCACCAACCCGCAGAGCTGCAATTTATACAGTGCAGTCGGACTGCCGGCCGCGCCCTTCCGCACGACCGACCGGTGAGCAAACCGTGCAAGCGTTGCGTGCCGCCGGATACACCTCGGCCGCGCCCGTTTCGAGGGCAGTGCTCCAAGCAACATTGGATATTGCGCCAAGAATAGGGGGGGGCGGAGTGCCTGACGAGAAACTGCGCGCACGCTCCACGGTTGTTAAACGAAAAGAACGAGGTGCTCTGCGTAGTCTAGCTGGGAGCGGCGGCATTCCTGCCGCTGCAGGAGAGCCGTCGGGCGTGGGCTTTGCTCGTTGGTCCGCGCTGCAGGCAGGGCGGTTGAACTATGCGGGGCGGTGAGGACACCGCCCCGCCCAGCTAGTCAGGCGAAAGCAGCAATCAACGGCAGTGTGCGGGAGACAGGGTGGCTGGATGCCCGAACCGCCCAGCGGCGGTGTGCAGTCCTCTCCCCTCCAACACGCCAAGGTGTTACCGTCCCTGATGCGACTCAACCCAGTGTTTAGGCGCATCCACCGTTTGACGCCATATCAACCTTTGGATAACGCAGCGGTGGCGGATAAAATTCGCCTAATCTGGTCAAGAATAGACATGTGCGGCGCCTGACCCTCCTGCTATGTTGCTCGGCATGAAAAAGCTTTTGTTGCTGGGGTATCTCGCGGCGGTCGCGCTGGGCGCAGCACGCGGCGGCAGCGCGGGGCGGGTGGACCCCGAGATGCTGCTCAAGCCGGCCTACTACGCCGAGGGCGACGCATTCGTCCGGCACAACGGCGACCGGTTCAACAACCGGCCGCTCTACTGCAACCAGCTGAGCGCGATCGTCGTTGCGGGCGACCGGCCGCTGGTCCGCTTCGGCAGCGGCTCGGTGCTCAACGGCACGTTCATGGCGGCGCTGGTGCGCGGCGACCAGGCCAGGTGGCTGCACGATTTTTCGGACAACACCTCGAAATATCGCCCGGACCGCATGGAGTGGTTTCTCCAGGACAACAGCTTCGGCGCGACGCGGCTGGCCCTGCGGGCGGTGCCGCCGGCCGAGGGCGCGGGCCTGGAGCTGCAACTGCAAATCGATAACGCGCAGCCCGGCGACCGGCTGCTCTGGGTGTTTGGCGGTGCGGTTCAGCAGTCGAAGACCATGGTGGACATCTGGGACGTGACGACCGGCGGGCGGCAGAAAACCTTGGCGCGCGGTTTCGCGCCGGACGAATGCCGCACGAATCGCGTGACGCTGGCTGGCGGGCGCTTCATCGTGCAGGCGAATGGCGGGCGCGCATCGGGCGCCGCGGTGGGCCAGTGCAGCGCGGTGTCCAAGCTGACGGTCGTCGACGCCGCGGCGTGGAAGGATCCGCTGAAACTGCTGGCGAGCACCGGGAAGGAGCTACCGCTCGCGTGTGGTGTGACGGCGCTCGACGGGCAGCGCAGTATTTGTTGGACGATACACGGGTTCAAGAGCGGCCGACCGCTCAAGGTCCCCGATCTGCCGAAGCCAGCCGAGGCATTCGTCGCGGGGTTGCATCGGGCCGAGGCGATCGGCAACCGGATCGTGGTGCAGACGCCGGACGCGCAACTCAACGCACAGGTGGCGGCGTCGAGCGCGGTGATGGACGGCGTCTTTCGCGACGGCATCTTTACGCACTCGGGCATGCGCTGGGGCGTGCCGCTGCTCGGCTGGCGCACGCTGTTCGGCGGCACGGCCTACGGCTGGCACGAACGCGTCCTGGCGCAGGCGCGCACCTGCCTCGCCAAGCAGATCACCGAGTCCGACAAGACGGTGGCGAAGGCCGACGCGAAGACCGGCCTGAGCTGCCAGTCGCTCGACTCGCGCCTGTTCGGCAAGGGCCGCATCAACATCCATCATCCGTGGCACTACGACATGCAGAGCCAGTTCTTCGACCAGCTCATCCATGCCTGGCGCTGGACCGGCGACGTGGAACTGGAGAAAATCCTGCGGCCCGCGCTGGAACTGCATCTGGACTACATCCGCGATTGTTTCGATCCCGATGACGACGGGCTCTACGAGAGCTACGCGAACACCTGGCCGACCGACGACCAGTGGTACAACGGCGGCGGCACCGCGGAAGAGACCGCCTACGCCTACACCGGCCACAAGGCCGCGCTCGAAATGGCCCGCCGCGCCGGCGACAACGCCGCCGTCCAACGCCACGCGGCGCGGTTGGCGAAAATCCATAAGAGCTTCATGGAGAAGTTGTGGATTCCATCCAAAGGCTATGTCGGCTCGTATGTCGAACAGGGTGGCCACGGTCGGCTGCACGAGGACTCCTGGCTCTACGCGATCTTTTGTCCGATCGATGCCGGGATGCTGCCGACCGATCTGGCCGCCAAATCGCTGTACTACACCGAATGGGGCCTGGAGCGCGAAAAGATGCCCTACGGCGGCGAGCGCGTGTGGCCGTCGAACTGGGTGCCGAGCCTCTGGTCGCTGCGCGAGATGTGGCCCGGCGACGACTATCACCTCGCGCTCGCCTACTTCCAGACCGGCCTCGCCGACGACGGCTGGAAGGTTTTGCGCGGGACCTTTCCGCTGATGGCCTTCTACGGCCCCGTCCCCGGCGATCTCGGTTATCCCTGCGGCGGTACGGACTTCAACGATTGCGCCAGCATGTTCTGCCGGACGGTGGTCGAAGGCCTGTTCGGCTATCGTCCCGATTATCCCAATGGCGTCGTCACCATCGCGCCGCAGTTACCGTCCGACTGGGAGCACGCCTCGATCAAGACGCCGGATGTGGCGCTCGACCTCGGCCGGACAAAAGTCTCCGTTGCGCTGACCAAGCCTGCCGCGTTGGAAATGCGCCTGCCCGTGCGCGCGAAAAAAATCACGTCGGTCACGGTCAACGGACAACCGGTCGCATGGGACTCACTGCCCGCCTACGGACACAGCGAAATCCGTGTCCGTGTGCCCAAAACAACCGCCGCGACGGTCGAAATGGTCTGCGCAGAACCCCTGCCGGAGTTCGCCGCCGTACCCATGGAGGTCACCGTTGGACAGAATCCTCATCTGCCGGTCGGGGATGCCCAGCTCATTGAATACTCCACGTTCCCCGGCGGCGCAGGACGTCATCTGGTTCAAGCGTCGGTGCAAATCGCGAAGATGCATCAGTGGCGCTTGTTCAAGGTGAAGATCAGCGATCCCTCCGCCGAGGCCGCGCAGGCCGCACGTGTCTTCGAAAAAGCGCCGGCCGATGCGAAGTGGGAATGCGTGGATGTGTCGCCGCAGTTCAACGGCGACATCCGCACGATCTTCCAGCAGCAGTACCTCTCACCGCGTCCGGCGACCTGCTCGCTGCGGCTCGCGACCGATGGCTATTCCACCTGGCAGGAGATGCTCGACGCGAAACACAAGGCGCCGGTGGTCGACCTGACCGGCGTGCCGAAGCTGCTCGATGCCGGGCAACGCCTGCGCACGGCGCAAGGCGTACCGTTCGCGTTTGCCAGGGAGGGAAAGAACATCGCCTTCACGTCGATGTGGGACAACTGGCCGCGGCAGGTCACCGTGCCGGTAAACAAGAAAGCCGAGGGGCTCTGGCTGCTCGTCTGCGGGTTCACGCCGCCGATGCAGGGCCGGATCGCCAACGCCGAGCTGCGGCTGAACTATGCCGATGGCGTCGTGGAGAGACTGGAGCTGGTGCCACCGTTCAACTTCTGGTCGCTGTGCCCGTTCGGCCGTGCGGACTACGACTATCTGCGCGATGGCTTCGCGCTGCCGAAGATTCCGCCGCAGACCGTGCAGCTCGGCAATAACTGCCGCGCGATTGTGCTCAACCAGCGTCTGCGCCCCGGCGTCGCGCTGGCCAGCGTCACGCTCGAAACGCTCTCACAGGAGGTGATCATCGGCCTGCTGGGCGTGAGCCTGCTGAACCCGGGCGAGACGGCCAAGTGATGAATCTCTGCGCCATACGTTGGCCGGTGGTCACCGGTGCCGCGCTGTTGCTGGCTGCGTCGGCGCTGGCCGCCGGGACGCAGACCGTGGTCCCGCGTGAGGATCCGGACGTGGTGCTGCACAATCCCGACATGGGCTGGGTGCTGTACGAGAACTTCCCGCTTGAGTATCGGCAGAAGGCCACGGCCACGATGACGGCCCTTCCGGGGTCCACGTTTGAAGGCTGCGATGCGGTGGCGGTGATGTTCGCCTGGTCGGACGTGGAGCAGGCGGAAGGGCGCTTCGACTGGAGCCGCGTCGACAAGGCCTGGGACTACTGGTTGCAGCGCGGCAAGAGCCTCCATATGCGCATCAGCACCGAACCCCTGTTCGGCTGGTCGCAGGTCCAGCCGCCCGGCGGGCTGGGCATCCCGGACTGGCTGCTGGCGCGCATTCCCGAGGACCAAAAGAAACGCCGCGAGGATGGCGCGCAGTTCGGCTGGCATGTGGACGCGCGCAACCCGCTCTATCAGGAGCGGCTCCGCCTGTTCCTGAAGGAAGCGCAGGCGCACTTCACCGGTCCCCGCAGCCCCGCGCTCGTGGATTTGCGCGGTTTCGGACGCTGGGGCGAGTGGCACTCCGGCTACCCGTATGCTGCGCTGGAGGACAAGCGGGCGGCGTTGCAGGGCGTGCTCGATATCTGGAGCGAAGCCTTTCCCCAGCACATGCTGGCGCTGAGCTACTCGCACGATCCGGACGGCCCGAAGGCCTTGTATGCAGGCCCGACCCGGCTACTCGATCCCGCCTTCACGCAGCACTATGCCGAATATCTGCGCTACAGCGCCTTCGACCTCGCGCTCAAGAAGCCGAACGTTACGCTGCGCCGCGACGGCGCGGGCGGCGCCGTGTGCTCCAACCAGCGCAAGCTCTGCGAGTACGTCTATCGGGAACTGCGGCGCGCGCCGCAGATGAGCGAGTTCGTCACGGGTTACAGCCATGCGCGCGGTGGCGGCGCGGCGTTTCTGAAGTGGGTCGTGGAGGATGCCCTCAGCCTGCATCCGAACTACATCAGCCTGCTCGGCTACTCGTGCCAGGACGCGCTCGACTTCATGTTGGAACGGCCCGAACTCATCGCCTTTGGGCTCAAAAACATGGGCTACCGGCTCGTCCCGGTGAAGGTCACCTTGCCGAAGACGATCCGGGCCGGGGAAAAGTTCAGCGTGGAGATGGAGTGGGTGAACCGGGCCGCCGGCCGGGCGTTGCGCGATTACGATTTGCGCGTCCGGCTGGCCACCGACCAGGGGCGCCACCCGGTCGCCCAGGCCGACGCGGGCACGCTGCCGACGAGCCGGTGGCTGCAAGGCGACCGACAGTCCGTGCGGGCCGAGGTGGTTTTTCCAAAGATCAGCAGCGTCGGTCCGGCCGACCTGCAGTTGGCCCTGCACGATCCTGTCACCGGCCGTGTCATCCGCCTGCCGCTCACCCATCGGACGCGCGATGAGTTTTGCAAAGTCGGAGACGTCACCATCGACGCACCCGCCGCCAACTCAAGCAGCGAGCACGGGAACCGGCCATGAAACACCTCACACACGACCATGATGCATCAGGTGCCCAGACCCTGCCGCCCCGGCCCGCTGTGTGCCGGGCATACAGCGTCTGTACCGCGCTGTGGCTGGCACTGGTTCCCGGCTCCCTGCACGCAGCGACTGCGAGCGCTCCAGAACCTCGCCCGGACCGGTTTGTCGAGGCCGTCCAGTCCTTCGCGGAGGTTGCGCTGCAGCATGGCCGCGACACCTACGGACCCAAGCACACGCCGCTGTTCGTAGACGGCATCAACATGGAGACGCACGCCCCAGTGATGTGGAGGTCCCGCGACGGCCATCCGTGGGTGCTCTCGGACCTGGGCAACCAGCAGATCTTCTTCCGCACCCTGGTCGGGCTCTCCGTGCTCACCGGTGACCCGCGCTACAAACAGTCCGCGGTCGCGGCCACGCGATATGCGCTGACGAATCTCATGGCGAAGGGCCTGCACGCGTGGGGCGGACACATGGCCTACAACGCCTCCGAGGATGTCACGGTCTGTGCCGAGGACAAGGGTCGCGTGCACGAGCTCAAGTGTCATTATCCGCCGAGGCTGGGTGAAATTCGACCGCGTCGAGCCGCTCGCCTTGCTCCACCTTGCCGCGGTCCTGCAAAACCGCGCATCGCTCGTCCCGGTCTACACCGGCGGCGCCGGTTTCTTCGCCGCCGCCTACGCCGACCAGGGCCATAAATACGACGACTTTCTCTATCACTGACCAGCAACCCCAGGGAAACTCACGCCTCCGCCCTCACCGCACTATGAATTTCCAAGGATTGGAATATGATCGCCCCGTTTTTTCCAAGGCTTGGAAGAGCATCAGGAGAATCCGCATGAAGAAAAATTGCTGGCTGCTGCTGACCGCGTTATGGCTCGCGCCATGGACCGCGCTCCATGCCGCGTTGCCCGACCCGAACACCTGCGAGGAACTGCGCACGCGTGATGGGCTGCCGAACTTCTTTGCCAAGCTGGCGGCGGGCGGGCCGGTGCGCGTCGCCTATTTCGGCGGCAGCATCACCGCGGCCGCCGGCTGGCGGCCGAAAACGGTCGCGTGGTTCCAGGCGCAATTTCCCAAGGCGGAGCTGATCGAGATCAACGCCGCGATCTCCGGCACCGGCTCCGATTACGGCGCGTGCCGGATCGCCGGCGATGTCCTCGCCAAAAAACCCGATCTGGTTTTCATGGAGCACCGCGTGAACGGCGGCGGCGGCTATGAGGCGAAATCCGTGGAAGGCATCGTGCGGCAGATCTGGAAACAAAATCCGCGAGCGGATATCTGCCTCGTCTACACCGTGGCGCAGAGCGCGCTGAAACATCTGCAGGCCGGAAAGCAGCCGTGGTTCGGCGATGTCATGGAAAAGGTCGCCAACGTCTACGGCATTCCCTCGATCGACCTCGGCGTCGAGGTTGCCAAGCGTGAAAAAGAGGGCAGCCTGATTTTCAAGGGCGACGCGCCCGTGGCCGGCAAGCTGGTCTTCTCCAAGGACGGCGTGCATCCGGGCAACGAAGGGCACGACGTTTATCGCGACATCATCGCCCGCTCGATGCTCACGATGCAGAAGCTTGGCCAACCGCAGGCGCATCCGCTGCCCGCGCCGATGGACGCGCGCTGCTGGGAAACCGCGGTGCTAGTGCCGGTCTCGCAAATTACGCACAGTGCCGGCTGGAAACCGGTGGACGCGAAAACCGACGCCGTCTATCGCGACGATTTCGGCCGCACTGACGCGATGTTGCGCGGAGCGATGAAGTGCGACCAAGCCGGCGAGACCATCACGGTGAAGTGGACCGGCACGACCGTCGGCTTCAGCGACATCCCCCAAGGGAAAGACATGGAGGTCGAAGTGACCATTGACCACGCCGCGCCTTTCATCCTCAAGCGCGTACAGACGGAGAGCTGGCGCCGCTACGCCCGGTTTTTCTACCTGCCCGAGCAGGTCCCCGGCGAGCACACCGCCGTGCTGAAGGTAAAGCAGTTGCCCGGTGGCCTCTCCTGTTATGCCGGACAGATGCTCATCATCGGCGCATGGCAACAGGGCGCGCGCTGAACCATGCAGGCCAAGCGCATCATATTTCTCGTCGCCGCTCTGCTGGTTTCAGGCGGTGCGGCGCACGCCGCCGAGGCGCCGCTGCGGAAGACCAGTATCAGCATCGTCGGCGAAGATTTTTACATCAACGGCCGCCCGACGTTCGCAGGGCGCTCGTGGCAAGGACACCGCATCGAAGGCTTGCTGCCCAACTCACGGATGGTGCAGGCGGTTTTCGATGACCTGAATCCGGAGACGGCCAAACGGTGGGCCTACGCGGACACCGGCCGGTGGGATGCCGAACGCAACGTGCGCGAGTTCATCGCGGCCTTGCCGGAGTGGCGGCGGCATGGGCTGCTCGCAGTCACGGTGAATTTTCAGGGCGGCTCGCCGGAAGGCTACTCGAAGACGCAGCCTTGGGAGACCGGCGCATTCACCGCCGAGGGTGTGCTGCGGAAAGAGTTCGCCGGACGGATGGGTCGTGTGCTCGATGCCGCCGATCAACTGGGTATGGTGGTCATCGTCGGCTACTTCTATTTTGGCCAGGACCAGCGACTGCGCGACGAAGCCGCTGTGCTGCGAGCGACGGACGAGGCCACGCGCTGGCTGCTCAACGGAAATTGGCGAAACGTGCTCGTGGAAGTGAACAATGAGTGCAACGTCAAAGCCTACGACCATGCCATTCTGCGACCGGTGCGCGTCCACGAACTGATCGAACGCGTCCGCAAGACGGAGCGCGCGGGCCGGCGACTGCTCGCGGGCACCAGCTATGGCGGCGGTGCGGTGCCGCAGGAAAACGTCGTACGTGCGTCGGACTTCCTGCTGCTCCACGGCAATGGCGTCAAGCAGCCCGCCCGGATTGCGGAGATGGTGCTGAAAACCCGCGCGGTGCCCGGTTTCCGGCCGATGCCGATCGTGTTCAACGAGGACGACCACGAAGGCTTCGAGCAGTCGGCGAACAACTGCACCACGGCCATCGCGGCGCACGCCTCGTGGGGTTGGTTCGACTACCGCCGCAAAGGGGAGAGCTTCAATGAAGGCTATCAATCCCCGCCCGTGAACTGGGGGCTCGCCTCCGCGCGCAAACGCGCCTTCTTCAAGCTCCTCGCAGAAATCACCGGCGGTGCGCAACCATGAAACGCCTGTCCGCCTTTGCCCTCCTGCTGCTGACACCACTCGTGGCGCTGTGCGCCGCCGATGGTTTTCCGCCGTTCAGCTGGGACAAGGTGCCGGTTTATGCACATCTCGGGAAAACGGCGGACGATTTCACGCCCGCCGAGTTGGATTTCTTGGCGCAGCATTTTTCGTTCATCGCGCTGGAGAAAGGCCAGGCCGTCCGCCAGCGCGGCGACACCGAGGCGGGCATCGCCGAGGCGGCCCGGCAGCTCAAGCAGCGCAATCCGCGGGCGAAGGTGCTGTTCTACTGGAATGCCTTCCTCGACTACCCTCTCTACAAGGCGAGCCGCGGGCTTTCCCCCGACTGGCATCTGAAAGATCGCGACGGCAAGCCGGTGCTGGTCCGCGGCACCGTTCAGGCCTACGACCTCTCGCGCGAAGCCGTGCGCACGTGGTGGGTGGACACGGCGGCGGCGAACGCGGCCGGGACCGACGGGATCTTTGCCGATGCCTTGTTGCAGGTGACCGCGCCCGGCAAGCAGAAGCTGCTGGGCGAAGAAAAATATCAGATGCTCAACGCCGGGCTCGTGACGCTGCTCCAGGAAACGCGCCGCAAGCTCGGCCCCGAAAAACTCATCCTCTACAACGGCCTGCGCGGTGGCGAGGGCGCGCAGTTCCTGCCCTCCACGTCCGGCGCGATGATCGAGCACTTCGGCTACTTGTCCGGCATCGGCAAGGAAAAGATGGCCGCGGATCTCGACGCGATGCGTTCGGCGGCGGGGGCTGGCAAGATCGTCTGCCTCAAGGCGTGGCCGGGCTTCGCATGGCTCGACGCCGAAATGATGACAAAACCGCACGCCGAGCTGCTCCAATTGGCGCGAGAACGCATCACGTTCCCGCTGGCGTGCTTTCTCGTGGCGGCGGAACCGAACTGTTATTTCTGTTATACGTGGGGTTACCGCGAAAACGATGGCACGCTCGATTGGTATCCCGAGTTTGACAAGCCGCTCGGGCCGCCGCAGGGCAAGGCCAAGCGCACGGGCTGGGCTTATCAGCGCGACTTCGCCCGCGCCAGCGTCTCCGTAAATCTTGAGACCAAAACAGCCCGGATTGATTGGAAACCATGAGGACCATCCTCTCTTTTGGGCTTGCCCTGCTGCTGCCGCTGTCGGGCGTGGTGCAGGCCGGCGATGCGCCGCACGGGACGGTGGCCCCGGCGCTGCAACCGTTCGTGGACCGGCAGATCATCGCCGGGGCGGTGGCGCTGGTGGCGGACAAAGACCGGGTGCTCGCCGTGGAAACGGTGGGCTGCTCCTCCTTGAGCGCGAAAGCGCCGATGCAGACCAACACCCTGTTCTGGCTCGCCTCCATCACCAAGACCTTCACCGCGACCGCGCTGATGATGCTGGTGGACGAGGGCAAGGTGAACGTGGATGACCCGGTGGAGAAATATCTGCCGGAGTTCAAGGGGCAGCAGGTCGCCGACGCGACCGACAAAACGCGCCGGCATCCGCCGCCGCATCCGGTGCTGATCAAGGAGCTTCTGACCCACACCAGCGGCCTCATCGGGCCGAACGATGCGCCCATCAAACGGACCAACGTGTTGAAGGAGGACGCGGAGCAGTATGCCGCCGCGCCGCTCAAGTGGGAGCCGGGCACCAGGTATCAATACAGCAACGCCGGCATCAACACCGCCGGACGCATCATCGAGGTGGTCAGCGGCCTGCCCTATGGGCAGTTCATCCAGCAGCGCCTTCTGGAGCCGCTCGGCATGACGGAGACCACGTTTTGGCCCGATGCCCGGCAGGCGGCGCGGCTCGCGCTGACCTCGCAGCGCAACAAGGAAAAAACCGCGCTCGAAGATCTGCCCAACCATCCCGACCCGGCCTGGCTCAACCAGCCGACCAACGCGCCCAGCGTGCCGCTCATCGTGCGAACCTATAGCGGCGATGCGCTGCGGGCCTATCCGAACCGCTACGCAGCGCCGGCGAGCGGCCTGTTCTCGACCGCGCCCGACCTCGCCAAATTCGGCCAGATGATGCTCAATCACGGCGTGTGCCGCGGTCGGCGCCTCGTTTCGGAAGCCTCGTTCAAGCGCATGACCACCCTTGCGCCCGGTACGGTTGCGCTGAAACCGGCACCCGGCATCGGTCTCGTCTGGTTCGTCAAACAGCACGACGACGAGGGCCTCGCCGCGGGCAGTTTCGGACACAACGGCGCGCGCGGCCCGGCGCTGTTTGTGGACCCCGCCCATCAACTCGTGCTGATCCTCCTGATCGAAAGCTCCGATATTCACCTGCTCGGTCAGCCGCGCGGCGCGGAGCAGAAGAAACTCCGCACCGACTTCTATCGCACCGCCATCCAGAAATACGGAAGAACACCCCGGCCATGAAAATACCCCTGACCCTTTCAACCCTACTGCTGGCCTCACTCGGCACTGCACCCGCGGCGGATATTTTCGTCGCGCCGGCCGGCGACGATGCCAATCCCGGCACCGAAGCCAAGCCGTTCGCCACCGTCCAGCGCGCGCAACAGGCCGTGGCACCGGGGGACACGGTCTTCCTCCGCGGCGGTACCTATCGCATGACGGAAGAGCAGATCGCGAAACGCAAGAGCATCTTCGCCTGCATCACCCTCCTGGACAAAAGCGGCGAACCCGGCAAGCCGATCACCTACCGCGCCTACAAGGACGAAAAGCCGGTCTTCGATTGTTCGGCGGTCAAGCCTGCGGGGATGCGGATTGATGCGTTCTTCGTTTCGGGCTCCTGGTTGCACCTGCAAGGCCTCGAGGTCACCGGCGTGCAGGTGACGATCAGAACGCACACGCAGTCCATCTGCTTCGAGAACAACGGCAGTCACAACATCTATGACCGGCTCTCGATGCACGACGGCCAGGCCATCGGCATCTATAGCGTGCGCGGCTCCAGCAACCTGTTCGTCAATTGTGATGCATGGAACAACTGGGATCACACCTCGGAAGACGGCAAGGGGGGCAATGTGGATGGCTTCGGCTGCCATCCCCCCAAGGGAAGCGTGGGCAATGTCTTTCGCGGTTGCCGCGCGTGGTACAACAGCGACGATGGCTACGACTGTATCGGTGCGGCGGAGGCCGTGACGTTCGAGAACTGCTGGGCGTTGTACAGCGGGCTCGACGCGACCGGCGCGAAACTGGGCGATGGCAACGGCTTCAAGGCCGGCGGCTACGGCAAGCGGCCGGCCAGCGGGCTGCCGTCGCCGATCCCGCGTCACGTGGTGCGCGGTTGCGTGGCCGTGGGCAACCGCAGCAGCGGTTTCTATGCGAATCATCACCCCGGCGGTTGCGACTGGCTCAACAACACTGCTTTCCGCAACAGCATCAATTTCAACTTCCTCGGCCGGCTGGCCGACAACGTCACGGACGTGCCCGGCAGCGGCCACCGCATCCGCAACAACCTGAGCTATCGCAGCCGCGGGCTGGTCACCAGCTTCAAGCCAGAGCAGAACGAGGCCGACCACAACAGCTTCGCGCCGGAGATGAAACTCGGCGACCGCGATTTTGTGAGCCTGGATGAAAAGCAGATGCTGCTGCCCCGCCAGGCTGACGGCAGCCTGCCGGTGATCACCTTCCTGCATCCGGTGGAGGGCAGCGCGTTGCTCGGTGGCGGCGTGGAGGTCGGCCTGCCCTTCCGCGGCGCCAAGCCCGACCTCGGCGCGTTCGGGCGGTGAGCGACGCCTGTGAGGTTCGCGGGAGCAGGAGCTCCCGCCCACAAGAGAGCTGTCGTTGCCGGGGGCAGCGACGTTCGCTACAGCCGCGCACACAAGTAACCACTTGTCTGCTGCCGAGAGGTGTGGTCCTCCTGTCGAACTCTTTCCGGGCGACGCATGTTCCGGCCGGCTTACGGGTGCGAGCAAATGTATGAACCAACGGAGCTGTCGCACGTGTGCCTCCGGACTTCGGTGTTCGATGTTCCGCGCGCCGCGCACAATGTGCTTGCCAGCCGGATGCGTCGGACGCTATGCAGGGCGCATGAAAACAATCCTGTTGGCGCTGTGTCTCGGTGTGGCCGCGCTCGGCGTGGCATCGGCGGTGGAACTCCATGTGGCGCCGGGCGGCCACGACGCGGGGTCGGGGACGGTCGACAAGCCGTTGGCCTCGCTCACCGGCGCGCGCGATGCCGCGCGCAAGCTCGCCAAGCCGGTACGTGTCATCGTTGCCGACGGACGCTATGAAATTTCCGCGCCAATCGAGCTCGGCCCCGAGGATGGCGGCGTCAGCTACGAGGCCGCGCCGGGCGCGCATCCTGTAATCAGCGGTGGGAAAATCATTGGCGGCTGGAAGCAGGCGGCGAACGGGCTGTGGCAGGCGCAGGTGCCGGAAGTCGCTGCCGGCCGGTGGTACTTCGAGCAGCTCACGGTCAATGGCCAGCGCGCGGTGCGGGCGCGGACGCCGAACGAGTTCTGGTTCTACACGCGCTCCGTCCGCGAGGAGGCGCTCGGCAAGGACGCGGGCAAAGTGCTGGGCAAAAAGGCGCGTCCGGCGCATGCGCAGCAAACCGTGGGGCTCTATCCCGCCGACTATGCAGCGGTGGCGCAACTGACCACGGCGGAACTCAAGGATGTGAACATGGTGGTGTTGCACAAGTGGGACAACACACGGCGCTTTCTCGATGGTCTCAACCCAGGGGAACAGGCCCTAACCACCTTAGGCGGCGGCATGAAGCCGTGGAACTCGTGGGGCCGCAACACGCCGTATTACCTCGAAAATTTCTTCGCTGCGCTCGATCAGCCCGGCGAGTGGTTCCTTGCGCGCGATGGCGTGCTCTCCTATCTGCCGCGCCCTGGCGAGGACATGGCCAAGGCTATGGTCGTCGCACCGGTTGTGGAAAAACTGCTCGTCATCAAGGGCGATGCGGTGGCGGGTAGGTTCGTCAGGCAGGTGACCTTCCGCGGGCTCTCGTTCCAGGACGCGGCGTGGAATATGCCGCCGGGCGGCTTCGAGCCGATGCAGGCGGCGGCGGCGATCGAGGCGGCGGTCATGGCCGACGGCGCGCGGCAGCTGGCGTTCGAGGATTGCGAGATCGCGCACGTCGGCGCGCACGCCATCTGGCTGCGGCAGGGTTGCACGGAATCCTCGCTGCGCCGCTGCCATATCCACGATTTTGGCGCCGGCGGCGTCCGTATCGGCGAGACGCGTATCGCGAAAAACCCGGCCGAGCGCACGGGGCGCAATGTGGTCGATAACAACATCATCCGCCACGGCGGCTACACCCTGCCGTGCGCGGTCGGCCTATGGATCGGCCAGAGCGGCGGGAACTCCGTGACGCACAACGAGATCGCCGATCTGTTCTACACCGGCATCAGCGCGGGCTGGACGTGGGGCTACAACGAAAACCTTGCCAAGAACAACACCTTTGCCTTCAACCACGTCCACCACCTGGGTTGGGGCGTGCTGTCCGACATGGGCGGCATTTATACGCTCGGCCCCTCGGAAGGCACGGTGGTCACGAACAACGTCTTCCACGACATCCACGCCTATTCCTACGGCGGCTGGGGCCTCTACACCGACGAAGGCAGCACCGGAATCCTGTTCGAGAACAACCTCGTCTATAACACGAAGACCGGCGGCTTCCACCAGCACTACGGCAGGGAGAACACCGTCCGCAACAATATCTTCGCGTTCAGCAAGCAGCCGCAGCTTGCGGCGACGCGCGTCGAAAAACACCTCTCGTTCACCTTCGAGCGCAACCTCGTGATCTGGACCAACGACTCCCCGCTGCTCGGCGGGCCGTGGGACAAGATCCAGCTCGTCACGCGCAGCAACTGCTACTGGAACGCCGGCGGCGGCAAGGTGGATTTCGTCGGCAAGCCGTTTGCCGATTGGCAGGCGCGCGGGCAGGACGCCGGCAGCCTGATCGCCGACCCGCTGTTCGAGGACGCCTTGCGCCACGACTTTCGCCTGAAGTCCGGCTCGCCCGCGAACAAAATCGGTTTTAAACCTTTCGACCCGGCGCTGGCCGGCGTCTATGGCGACAATGCGTGGATCGCGCTGGCGCGGAACGAAACCTACCCGCCGCTGCGCATCGCGCCGGAGCCGCCGCCGACCGCGGTCGCCGACACCTTCGAACACGCCGCCGTCGGCTCCACGCCCAATAGCTTCGAGGCGCACGTCGAGAACAAGGGCGACAGCATCCGCGTCACCGACGAAACCGCCGCGGGCGACAAGCGCTCGCTCAAAGTTACCTGCGCGCCCGGGCTGCAGCACAGTTTCTATCCCTACCTGAACTACCACGTAAACTACGCCACAGGCGTCGTCCAGAATGCGTTCGACCTGCGCGTCGAGAAGGGCGCACAGGTCAGCTTTGAGTGGCGCGACGACCATGTGTCGCCTTATCAGACCGCGTTGCACTTCACGATCCGCGGCGGCAAGCTGGACTTTGGCGACGGCGCGCCCATCGCGGTACCCGCCGGACAGTGGGTGCATTTCGAAGTGACGGCCGTCGTCGGCCCGGCCAGCACGGGCAAGTACACGCTGCGCGTCACCGTGCCCGGCCAGAACGCGGTCGAGTTTAAGGATCGCCCGTGGACGATGCCGAAGTTCGAACGGCTCACCTGGGTCGGCTACACCAGCGGCGCAAGGACGAACACCGCGTACTACCTCGACAATGTCCGGCTCAACCTGACCGCGCCCTGATTTTGCCGCGCGGCGGGCACAGGCCTGCCCTTTTACACCACCCGTGAGTTGTGTGTGCCGTTCACAGACGTCTGTAGCGGCGGCCTGTGGCCGCCGACGGCGCTCACAGAGCGCCAGAAAAGAGTCTGTTGCGGTCTGCCCTGCGTCTCCGATTTCTTTGCGCTTCCTTTCCTGTCTCGCCTTTCTGCCGCAAAGCGGCACTCTTCAGTCGGCCATCGGCCCTGTTCACACCTGATGGCGCCGTGTCCGAACGCCCAGTATTCGGAAGTCGTGTACGCCGCCGCCGCGGTAGGGTTCTACCCCATAGTCCAGGTTCATCCTGCGGGCTAGCATGCGCGCAGAAATACGTCAGCTGAAAGGACAAACAGATGAAGAACCCAGCAGGTCAAATAGCGTTGGTGACGGCGTTGGTGGCGGTGGTTTCGGGTTGCGCCACGTTTCATTCCGACGAAGTGACGGTGCCCTGGAACAGCGTGCCCTCGGTGGTGCAGTCCACGATCGATGCCCACAAGTACGGCGGCGTGGTGAGCAATGTCGAGATGGAGCGGAAGAAGTGCGGGTTGGTTTATGAAGCCAAGGTGCAAGGGCAGGCAGGCCGGTGCAGCGAAGTCACCGTGGCGGAAGACGGCCAGCTCTTGAAGTATAAATCGGAAAAATAGAAAAGGAGCATCATGAAGAAAAATCAGATCAGCCTGCTGGTATGCGTAGGATTGTTGGCGTGTGCGCTGGGCACGCGGGCCGAGGATAGCGGGTTGCGCCTTGGTGCGGGAGCGAACTATTGGACCGCGGTCAAGAACATCGATGTGGACACCATCGACAAGCATGGTTTCTCCTTTCTTGGAACCGTACAATATTGGCCATCGTGGATTGGCGTCGAAGCCGACCTCGAATGGTTCAAACACGGCTATGCCGGCGCCGCGCAGGACGTCTGGTCGCCCCAAGGCTATCTGATCGTCGGCAAGACGCTCTACGGTGCGGTCGGCATTGGCGGCTATTATTCCGATGGCGAGTGGGCTAACAACCCATTCTACGCCTTCCGCATTGGCGCCGACCTCGAAGTGCTCCCGCGCATCCATCTGGACATCAACGCCACCTACCGCTTCCAGGATTGGTCCTCGCTCAATACCTCCAACATCAAGAGCGATACAATCATGCTCGGCGTGGCCGCCCGCGTTGCGCTCTGAGCGCTGGCGCCGGTGTCGGTTTGTAGCCGGGATCGTTGATCCCGGCTTTTTTTGGGCTTTGGTGGGCCGGGATCACAGATCTCGGCTACAGGGCGGGCTCATGCTTACATCCCATTGCTCCCTTCACTTTGAGCTATGAGGGTGGGCATTGCCAGGGTCATCCTTTCATGGCGCCGGAAAATTTGATTGGAAATATGGCCAAGGTCTGGACAATGCAGCGTGCGCCAGCGCCGGTGGGGTCGGAACAGGCCATGCGTGGCGGGCGCGGGTAACACAGGAGCAAAACATGAATCGTCGCAGCTTCATCATGACAGGCGCCGGCGCACTCGCAGTGTCGGGCCTCGCGCCGCTCGCGCTGGGCGCAACCAAATCCAAGGACGCGGCGAAAGCGCCGGCGGCGCCGAAGGCGATCCAGCGGTTCGGCGACGGGCGGGACTGGTATTTTGAGAAGCGCTTCGGGATGTTTGTCCACTGGGGCCTCTACTCCATCCCCGGCTGGCACGAGCAACACCAGTGGCGGGCGCGGGTGCCGCGCGCGGAATTCGTCAAGCTGGCGGCCCAGTGGAACCCGGCTCTGTTCAACCCGGAGGTCTGGCTCGATCTGCTGCAGGCGGCAGGGATGAAGTACATCTGCCTGACGACGAAACACCACGATGGTTTCTGCCTGTGGGATACGAAGCAGACCAGGTTCAACACGATGAACACGCCCTACGGCAAGGACATCGTCAAGCAGCTCGCGGACGCCTGCCACAAGCGGGGCGTACCGCTGTGCCTCTACTACTCCATCGCCGATTGGAACCAGCCGAACTACCCGAACGAGGGTCGGCACCACGAGCTGCCTCCGCAGGCGGGTGACGCGCCCGACTGGAACAAATACCTCGATTTTCTCCGCGCACAGGTGCGTGAGCTGTGCACGAACTACGGCGAGATCCACGGCTTCTGGTGGGACATGAATGTGCCCAAGCACAAGGATCCCTCGATCAACGCGATGATCCGCCAGCTCCAGCCCAAGGCGGTGATCAACAACCGCGGCTTCGACGAGGGCGATTTCGGCACGCCGGAACGCGACTACGAGAAGGACGAGGCCAACGGCTTCGACCGGCTGACCGAAGCCTGCCAGTCGGTGGGCGTGGAAAGCTGGGGCTTCCGGCGCGACGAGGATTACTACACCGACCGGCATCTGGAGCGCAGCATCGACCGCTACCTGGCGCGCGACGGAAATTATTTGCTCAACGTCGGGCCGCAGCCCGACGGTGTGATCCCGGAGGTGTCCGCAGGTATTCTGCGGCGCATCGGCCAGTGGTATGGCTCGGTCAAGGAGTCGCTTGAGGGCGTGCAGCCGGCTTCGCACCTGACCGGCAACCGCAATGTGATGCTCACGCGGCGCGAGCGCACCCTCTACGTCCACATGAACAAGGACATGCTCGGCGATGGCGTGAAGCTCAAGCCGTTCAACGTCCTGCCGAAGAGCGCCGTGCTGCTCAACACGGGCAAGCCGGTGGACTGCGTCGTGAACCTGACGCCCGCCGATCATCTGGAGCAGAAGGTCTACCTGCGCCTGATGCATCTGCCTGCGAACGAAATGGCGAACACCGTCCTCGTGGCCAAACTGGAGTTCGACCGCCCGCTGGAGGAACTCGCCCGGGCCGGTACCGGCGCCGAGAAAGTCAGCGAGTTTCAGAAGTAACAGGCCTCTCTTGTCAAGCGGGTCTGGTTCAAGTGCCAGCAGGGAGCGGCGGCTTCCCCGGTTGCCTGCAAGAACTTCGCCGGGGCCAGCCCGCCGCCGCGGCTGAAACGTCATGGAGAATGATCGGGCTTGACCGGCGGGGCGCGGGCGGGTTATGTGGAGGCGGTTTGCGGGTGTAGCTCAATGGTAGAGCTCCAGCCTTCCAAGCTGGCTATGACGGTTCGATTCCGTTCACCCGCTCCATTATTTTTGGCAAAACTGTTTCTGGTGTTGACGTGTGCTGGGACGGCGCATAAAGTCGCCCTGTTTTTGATTCGTCTGCGCTAAGAGGTGTCATTATGAAACGCTGGGCATGGATGACAATATTTGGAGTGGCGAGCGTCGCGATCATGGCGTCGGCGGCTCCGTCGACGCCGGCGCCTGCGGCCGGCCCGGGCGGGCTGAGCGCGAGAGCGGTGCAGCTGAAAAAGCTGGACGTCCAGCCCAAACTGCTGACTCCGCAGTTTCAGGTTACGCCGACCCCGCCGGCCTCGAAGGTGCCGCGCTACTGGTATCAGATGACCCTGCATTTCGATACGCATCTGGAGTGGACGGACGACTTGGATCTCCGGTGCTATGTGTTGCTGAAACCCAAGGCGGGGGTGCCGGGGGGCAAGGCGATGTTGCTGCGGGGCGATGTGACCTTGGTCAATGTGGCGAAGGGCAAGCATAAGTGCGATTTCTTCGTGCATCCGAGCACCCTGATGCGCTATGGCGAGGTGGAGATGGTGGCGGTGCTGGCCACTAAGTCAGACCAGTTGATCGGTATGCTGAGTCAGCCGCAGAGCCCGAAACGCTGGTGGGAAGACTATCAGCCGGTGCCTAACATGGTGTTGAAGCGCGGCGACACACCGTGGGCGGTGATCAACTACGACGATTTCGAGCAGGTGAAGGACACGGCCCCCGGGGCTGCACGGTAACGACTACGGGAATTTCCGGCATGTTCAAATCGGATCGCATTTTAGCTCTGGATATGGGCGCGAGCGGACTGAAGCTCGCAGAGTTCATTCCGTTGAAATCCGGCGGTGTGGAACTGGTCAGGTACGCGGTTGGCGCCCTGAATTTCGACCCGCACGGCGATACCGACCGCCCGGCCGCCATCACGAGCACGCTGTTGGAGATGATGGCCACCAGCGGCATCAAGGCGGGCCCGGTGCTGGTCTCGGTGGCGGGCCAGTCGGTCTTCTCCAAATTTGTCAAGCTGCCGCCGACGGATCGCGACAAAATCCTGCAGATCGTGCAGTTCGAGGCGCAACAGAACGTGCCGTTTCCGATTGACGAGGTGGTGTGGGATTACCAGCTCATCGGCCCGGCCGTGGCCGAACTGGACGTGATGCTGGCGGCGATCAAGGCGGACATCATCCAGCAGATGTTCGAATCCATCGAGGCGGCGGGGATGGACCCGCAACTGGTGGATGTGGCGCCGATGGCCCTTTACAATGCAACGCGTTACAACTACAGCGAGCTGCCGGCTTGCACGTTGGTTGTGGATATGGGCGCGCGCTCGACCGATCTGATCTTTATCGAGAAGGGCCGCGTCTTCAACCGCAGCATCCCGGTGGCGGGCAATGCCATCACGCAGCAGATCATGCAGGAATTCAACCTCGCCTTTGCGGATGCCGAGGAGATGAAGAAGGCGCATGCGTTTGTTGCCTTTGGCGGTGCCTACGAGGGCCACAAGAGCGAAGTCGTGGACAAGGTCTCCAAGAGCGTGCGCAGCGTGATGACGAAGATGCACGCCGAGATCGTGCGCTCGATCAATTTCTATCGCAGCCAGCAGGCGGGCGAAGCGCCGACGTTGGTGCTGCTGGCGGGCGGCACCTCGATCATCCCCTATACCGACACGTTCATGAAGGAAAAGCTGAACGTTGAGGTGGACTATCTCAACCCGTTCAACAACGTGACGGTGCATGCCAGTATTCCGGCGGAGCAGATCGGCAAGAACGCGCATGTGCTGGGCCAGGTGGTGGGCTTGGCGCTGCGGCGCCGGATGCCGTGCCCTATCGAAATCGACCTGATGCCGCCGGCCCGGCTGGCCGACCGGGCCTTCCGCCGCAAGCAGCCGATGTTTGTCATGGCCATGCTGGGCGTCATCCTGACCGTGGGCGTGTGGGCGGTCTATTTTCTCAAGATGGCGCAACTGGCCCACGAGCGCTCGCTCAAGGTCAGCGGCCGGGTGGCCGAACTTTCCGGCGTTGAAACCCAATTGATCGCGGAGGAGAAACGGATCGCCGATGTGGACGGCAAGCTGCGCCGGTTGCTGGACCTGACTGATCGGCGCACGCAGTGGGTGGATGTGCTCAAGGCGATTCGCACCTGCATGCCTGACGGCATGACGCTGGTGACCTTGCGGTCCGAGGTCGCGGCCCCGGCCAGCGCGACGGGCGAAACACCGCCGCCGCCAACGGGCGTCCCGCCTTCCTCGCCGGACGAAATCCGGGCCTTGGAAGCAAAGGGGTTCATGTACCTGGATAAGATCGTAAACACGGCGGAGGACAAGCACCCGGTCCGTCTGTTCCGTGATGCGTTGCGGGAGCAGGTCCTGTTCAGCAACAAGACCGAAGTGGTGTCCATGCCGGCGCCGAGCGAGTTTGCCCAGGAGTTTGCCGTGCAAATCATTTTGAAACAGCCGCTGAGGCCATAATGGAGTTCCTCAAAAAGTATAAAATGTTGGCGGTGGGCGGCGCAGTTGCGCTGGTCCTGTTGATCGTGGCGGGCGTGTTCCTGTTCCTCAACATCCGCAAGTACGTCACCGACACCGATGAGGCCGATGCGAACCAGAGCCGCCTGCTGGAGCTTGAAAATCGCAAGCCCGCCGGGCCGACTTCGGAGAATGTCCAGATCACGGCCACCAACGCGGTGGTCAAGGAAGCCTGCCTCACGCGGCTGCTGTCGCATCTGCGGCGGGGTCAAGTGGAGCCCCGCAAGGACATGCAGCGGCTGGTGTTCAATTCCTTTCTGAAAACCAGCATCGACCAGATGAACGAGGTGGCCAAAAAACAGGCCGTGCTGGTGCCCCCGAAATTCGACTACGGCTTCAAGACGTACTATTCCGAGGGGAAATTGCCGGCGAACAACGACGATGTGCCGCGGCTCACCGTGCAGGTGCAGTTGGTCAAAATGTTGATGGACCTGATGCAGCAAGCCCATATTGCGGAAGTGCTGTCCGTTGAGCGGCAGGTGTTCGAGGAAGGGGCGACAGCGGCCGCCGCCGCGGCGACGCCCTCGAGAGGTGAAGGGGGTCGGCGTGGTGGTCCGGATGTTGCTGCGGGGCCCACCGGTGCGGCCCAGTATCCGCTGGAGCCGCCCGACGCGCAGGGCCTGTATACGCGCGAGCACTTCACGCTGTCGCTGAAGTCGACCGATGAGCACCTGGCGATACTGCTGAACATGCTGGCTCATAACCAGGAGCAGGCCCAGTCGCGCCTGTTCGCGGTGGTGACCAAATTGGATATTGTCGGCACCAGCCTGCTCAAGCCCGGCGCCTCAGAGGGCGAGGGTGGGGCGCGTACGGAGCGGCCCGCCGAGGGTGCCGCGGCGACGGTAGCGGTCCCGGCGACGGCGGGTGAAGGCGGCAAAGTCGACAAACCGCTGCCGCCCAAGACGCGGTCGGAGCGCATCGTGGCCGGACGGGACAACATCACGGTGCAACTGGATGTTGATATCTATCGCTTTGCCACCGAGACCAAAGAGAAGGCCAAACCGTGAGCGCGTCCACACGTAAAAATAGCTGGGTCAAACAGAACTACGAGAACTTGCTGCTGGTCGTGGTCTTGCTGTTGCTGCTGTGCTCGGCGGTGTTTCTGGTGCTGCAGGTGAAGAACAAGACCGAGGAGCAGTCCGCCGTGCTGCCTCCGGCGCAATTCGCCAAGGCCGGGCGGATCAACCTGGCGGCCGAGGAAAAGAAACTGGAAGTGCTCGGTCGCACCAACTTCATGGATGTCGCGCTCGGCGTGATGGGCGACGAGTTGCGCGTCTCCTGCGTCAACCCCAAGTGCGCCAAGCCGATCCCGTATGCCGTGCTGGTCTGTCCGTTCTGCAAGGAGAAGCAGCCGGACGAAAAGAATCTGGAAGATATAAGCACGGTCGGCGATGGCATCCCGGATACGTGGAAGAAGAAGCACTCGTTCGACATCCTGGATCCGGTCGTGGCCAAGGCCGATCCCGACAACGATGGCTTCAACAATCTCGAAGAGTATCGCGCCAAGACCGATCCGCTGGACGCCAAGAGTCACCCCGATGTGGATTCCAAGCTGCGCGTCTGGGGCGTCAAGAAACGGGCCTTCCCGCTGCGTTTCATGAGCACCATGAAGATCGGCGCCAACGAATCCTTCCAGCTCAACCGGCCCAATGGCCGCACGTTGATGGTGAAGATCGGCGAAACGGCCGACGTTTACAGGGTGGTGGCGCATGAGGTCACCGGGCCCGACGGTGACGTGCTGGTGCTGGAGAAAGGCGCCGAAAAATTGCGCCTCCCCAAGAACAAGGAACTGCAAAACTTTGACTTCACGGCTGACCTGATTCTGCTGCTGGATCGCAAGCACTACAGCAACCTGTCAAAGGGTGCGTCCTTCAAAATTCGCGAAACTGTTTACAATATTATTGACATCACTACCAATGCCGTCACAATGCGCGGCCCGCCGCCGGGGAACGAGATGACCGTGCCCTTGATCAGTGATGAAGAGCGTGCGGAAGTGCTTAGCGAGATGCAGGCTGCGGTGGAAACCGCTCCTGTAGTTGTGCCGGGAAGGCCGGTTGCGCCGGCGGTGGCGCCAGTCGTGGCGCCGCCAGAGAACCGGGGTGGGCGGACGGTGCCGCGACAGCGAATTGATCAGCCCAAACGGCCGGGATATTGAGAAAAATAATTTGAGAAGGAGTCAACCATGATGAAGATGAGGCTGATCCAAACACTGACTGTGGCTGTAACCGTTTTGTGGGGTGGCTATGTGGTGGCGCAAGATGCCGCTGCCACAAACAACCTTTTGCAGGATGCACAAAAAGCGGCCGGCGTTGCCGCGCCCGCCGCGGCGGCGCCTGCTGCGGATGCGCCCGCAGCTCCGGCGGCTCCTGCGCCAGCCCCGGTGGCCGCCCCGGCCCCCGAGACTCCCGCACCCGTGCCGGCGCCCATGGCCCCCGCACCGGCCGCTGATGCAACGCCGGCTCCGGCCCCTGCGCCAGCGACCCCTCCGCCTGCTGCGGAAGCGGCTCCGGCCCCGGCCCCTGTACCCGCGGCCCCCGCGCCTGCAGCGGAAGCCACCCCGGTCCCGGCGGCAGCCCCCGCGGCGGCCCCTGCCGCCGAGACACCGGCGACCGCGACGCCGGCCGTCGTCATGCCTGGCACACCCGTGCCCGAAGGGTTGGTAGGTCAACCTCCGGCTGTTCCTCCCAAAGAGATGCAGGCCACACCGGCCGATGCCAAGGAATTGCAGCTACAGGAAGATCTGCGGCGCAAGGCCCTGAAGCAGCAGGCGGACAAAGCCGACAAGGCGGGCGACGCTGCCGTAAAGGATGGGAACTACATCGAGGCGGCCAAATCCTTCGAGCAGAGCGTGGCGTTAATGCGCCAAGTAGGTACGGCCCTCAACTTGAGCAGCCTGTCCAACAAGATTGCCGAGGCCTATGGTCGCGCCGCGCAGGGGGCCGAGAAAATCGATGCCAGCAAAGCCCGCACCTACGCCACTTCTGCGCTCGGCTACGATAAGGGCGAGAAGCGCGCCCTCCGCACTTTGGCGTATCTGGACAAGCAGGACAGCAAGACCCGGACGACAGGGCCGGTCACGCCGCAGCGCGATACGAAAATCAAAGCGGAAAAAATTTCCATTCACGAAAAGCTGCTGGAAGGCCGCCAGTATTTCGAATTGAAGAAATATGACGAGGCCGAGGCGGATTTCGACAAGGTGCTTAGCGTGGATCCCTACAACAAGGACGCGATGCGTTTCCTGCGCCGCATTGGGGATATCCGTTTTGAACTGAGCACCACCGAGCGCGAGGGTACGGTCACGGAGATGATGAACGCCGTACGTGACGAATGGAACCCGCACATCCGCAAGGAATCCTCCTTGGTTGCGCCTACGGTGACCCAGCCGGGCACGGTCGAGCAGAGCGATGTGCTGCGCACTCGCCAGAAGCTGCAGAAACTCATCATTCCGCAGATCGAGTTCAAACAGGCCAACATTACGGACGTGCTCGACATCCTGTCCAAGGCCAGCGTGGAGGCCGATGTGGAAGAGAAGATGGGTGTGAATATCATCTTGAAGCTCCCTTCCGGTGCCGCGGCCGCGCCCGATGCCGCCGCCGCTCCTGCCGCGGGCGCTCCCGCACCCGATGCCGCCGCCGCTCCCGCGGCCGGCGCCCCGCAGGGCCTTGTCACGCCGCCCATCACGTTGAATCTGCGGCGGGTCAATCTGCTCGACGCGCTTAAGTACATCACGGACCTGGCCGGTCTGACGTATCGTGTCGAAAAGAATGTCGTGTTTGTCACGCAGCGCGGCGTCGATACCTCGCAACTCGAGTTGCACATGTATCCGGTCGGCAAGCAGCTCATTGATTCCCTGTCGGAGAAATCCGGCGCGGCTCCCGCCCCCGCCGTCGCTGGTGCTGCAGGCGCGGCTGGTGCTCCGGTGGACGACGCGGCGGCATCCATCAACGCCAAGCTCACGGACTTCTTCACCAAGGCCAACATCCCCTTCCCTCTGGGCACGTCGCTCAACTATAATCAGGCGTTCAACAAGTTGATCATCACCCAGACGCCGGAAAACCAGGATAAGATCGCCAGCGTTCTCGCGGATATGAATGTCTCGGGCTGGCAGGTCGAAATCGAGGCCCGGTTCGTGGATGTCAACGAGGATGCGCTGGAGGAGTTCGGCTTCCAGTGGGCGCTTAACAATAACTATACCTTGGCGTCCAACAACCAGTACTCGAATCCCAGCATGAATCAGCGCATTCAGGTAAACAAGGATCCCCAGGGATTCACCAAGGCCCTGCGCTTCTTCAATCTGAACAATTCGCAGATCACCCGGCAGGATGCCGTGGATACGGCTGGCGGCGCGGCAGGCGCATCTCTGCCCATCGGCAATATCCTGTCCTTCGCCAGCGTGTTGACCAATCCTGAGTTGCAGATGGCGCTCAACGCGATCTCCCAGAAGGGCCACGCCGATGTGCTCAGTTCGCCGCGCGTCACTACCAAGAACAGCGAAT
This sequence comes from uncultured Lentisphaerota bacterium, assembly GCA_903896925.1. Taxonomy (GTDB): domain Bacteria; phylum Verrucomicrobiota; class Kiritimatiellia; order CAIQIC01; family CAIQIC01; genus DP16D-bin41. The sequence goes on from CAITZM010000136.1 coordinate 64,980, forward strand.
TGGCCACTATCGAGGTGGTCACGACCGTCCGTTATCCGCAGGCCTATGAGGCGAACCAGATCCAGCAGTCTGCTGGGGCTGTCAATGCCCAGCCCATCAACGTCACGGTCTTCACCCCGGCGGACTTCCAGGAGAAGAAGATCGGCGTACTCCTCTCGGTCACCCCGACCATCGGCCCCGATCAGTACACCATTGACTTGGTCATGATTCCCGAGGTGTCCGCCATCGCCGAGTGGCACCAGTACGGCACGCAGAACGGGCTCAATGCCTCGCAACCCTTCTTCATGAGTCGCAACGTCAACAGCAAGATGGTGGTGTGGGACGGCGAAACCGTGGTCCTCGGCGGCCTGATCCGCGAGCAACTCACCGACTTCGAGGACAAGATCCCGTTTTTGGGTGATATCCCGCTGCTGGGCGTCTTCTTCCGCAGCAAGGGCACGACCAGCACTCGCCAGAACCTGATGATCTTCGTCACCGCGCGCATCGTGGACTCTTCCGGGCGGCCGGTTCACAAGAAAGAGCGTCCCACCTTGACGGGCGGCCGCGGGGGCACCGAGACAGGGGAATGGACCACGCACCTGGATCGTAACGTGTCGGGCGGCAGCGGCCGCACGAGCGGTGAGAGCAAGGGTGCTGCGCCGGCTGTTCAGTAAGCGCTGGGAAGGGTGGTTTGCAGTCTAGATCGCGGTACAGGCGATGCCCTTCTTGTGTTGAAGCGGATTGGCGTGCGCTGATCCTGCCGGGTGGCACAGGCTGTGTCTTGCTCTTGACTTAGCGGTCGGGTTCGTGCAAGCAGCGCGCGGCTATGCGCCTGGCAGAGCAGCCTTGCTGAATTGATCGCGCGGCCCCCACAACTTGGGCATGGCGCACCACGCCACTCATACTCCCATGACCGCCAAAACATTGTTGTTGATGGACGGCGCCGCGATGGCTTATCGCGCATTTTATGCCATCCAGAATCTTTCGACTCACGCCGGTCAGCCGACCAATGCGCTCTTCGGATTTATCCGGATGGCCAATCAACTGGCCGTGCAATGGCGTCCGACCCATCGCGCTGTCGTGTTCGACGCCGGGTTGCCGGCGACGCGTATGGCCCTGCTGCCGTCCTATAAACAGCAGCGCGAGAAGATGCCCGACCCGCTCCGCAGCCAGTTCCCCTTGATCGAGGAATTTCTTCGCCGCGCGGGTATTCCAGCCCTCAGGGTCGAGGGCGAGGAGGCGGACGATACCATGGCTTCGCTCGCCGCGCTGGCCAACGCCGAAAATGCCGAGACGCTACTCGCCACCAGCGACAAGGATTTGTTCCAGATGGTCACCGACCGGATTGCCATCGTACCCCCCACGGCCGCCGGACTACGGATGGGACCGGCGGAGGTCCATGAAAAAATGGGCGTTCCACCGACGGGTATCGTCGAACTGCTGGCGTTGACCGGCGACACTGTGGATAACATTCCCGGGGTGCCCGGCGTCGGCCCCAAGACCGCAGCCAAGTTGCTCGCGGAGTTCGGCTCGCTCGCTGGTCTCTGGGCGCGGCTTGACGCCGTGGCGGGCGACAAGACCCGCGCCGCGCTGGCGGCGCATCGGGCCGATGTCGAGCGGAACGTGCAGCTCATCCGCCTGCGCACGGACCTGGTCGAGCGCCTGGACTGGGAGGCCTTGTGCGTACGGCCCGTGCCGGTCGAAGCGCTGCGGACTTTCTATCAGGACATGGAACTGCATTCGCTGGCGCGCGAGCTCGACACCATGGCGGCGGCCCCGCAGCGCCCAGCGCCGCCACCACCGCCCAAGCCCGATGCACAAATGAATTTATTCTGAAGCTGTGCCTAGGAAAGTACAATTATTTTGCGTGCTGTTGGCGCTGATAGCCCTGTTTGCCGCCGGCCTTGGCGTGCGACGTTACCTGCTTGCCATCCAGCACGAGGTGGCCGGCGTGGAAATGCCGTTCACGTTGGAGGGTGCCATTCACTTCCACCGCATCCAGCAGGCGCGTTCACCTGCCGGCTTGCCTGCGACCGATCGCAACATCGAATATCCGCGCGGCATCCGCGTGCGGGCCACCGACACCGTCACCGATACCTACCTCCTCGCCGCGCTCACGCATCTGTTCCCGACGGCCATGCCGCTTGCCGAGCGCGTGCGCTGGATCAGCGGCCTCTGGTTCTGCCTGGGCATCCCGCTGCTCGCGCTCTGGCTGCGGGGGCTGACGCGCTCCTGGTGGGCGGGCCTGGCCGCCGGCGCGCTCTACGCCGTCATGCTCTCCAGTGTCATCCGTTCAACCGGGCAGGAAATCTCGCACGAAAACTTCGCGCTGCCGCTGCTTATCGGCAGCCTCGCCGCCGCCGCCTGGGCGCAACGGACTGAGGCTTTTGGTCGTTTCCTGGGAAGCGCCTTGCTGGCCGCCGCGCTGCTCGCGTTGGCGCAGATGACGTGGGATCTGGTCCAGTTCTTCATCTTCATCTGGGCGCTGTGGCTGGGAGGCCGCGTAGTGTTCGGGCGCGAGCCTTTGCCGGTGCGCGAGGCCGCGCTTGCATGGTGCCAGGTAGGCGCGTTGGCGCTGGCCGGCGCGCTCAACCCCTACCTGCGCGTCCACGGGTATCTCTATTCGTTGCCGTTGCTGCTCGCGCTCGGTGTGTTGCTGGCGGATCTGACGCGGCGTCGATTCCAGGGCCTGGACAAGGAGCTCGCCGGTTCTTCCGGGGTTTGGAAAATGCGGCTCCTTGCGCTGTGTGTCGCGCTGGTGCCGGTGGCGCTGGGTCTGTTGTTGGCGCGCAATTACGGCTCGGCCTACAGCCACTTCGGCGAACTGCTGGTGGCGAAGCTCCGCTTCCTCAATGTGAAACCGGCGGACCCGGCGCTGCTGACGTTCGACCAGCGCATCCTCTGGGTCCCGGCCTTGCATTCGGCCACATGGAGTTTGACAAACCACCTGTTTCCCGCCATATTCACTACGTCGTTGATCGCATTGGCTTGTGTGGTACGCCGTAAGAACGAAGACCGGAACTCCAATCTGACGCTACTGGTGGTCGGCGCTATTGTCTCCTTTGTCGCCTATTGGTTTTTCGTCCGGCTCCATGTCTTCACCGCTTTGTTCATGGCGGCGCTGCTGGGAGCTTGGGTGGCCTGGGTGGCGCGCCGGGGGTTGCTGGCGCGCGCGGTCGTGGGTGTGGTGGTGCTGCTGACGCTGGTTGCGGAAGCGGGCAACACCTTGCGGCGGCCTGAAGACCAGGGGCGGTTGGGCGTCCACTATCGCGAGTTGAACGAGCTGACCGCTTGGTTGCGTGCGAATGTGGCGCCCGCGCCTGTGCTTGCGAACTTCGGCGTGAGCGCGGCGATTCTGACGTATGGTGAATGCCCGATCTTGCTGCATCCGAAATTCGAGGCGCCACAGATCCGCGAGCGGGTGCGCCGCGGCAATGAAGTGCTTTTCAAAGAAACCGAGGACAGGTTTCGCGATTGGGCGGAGTTGGAAGGCGCGCTCTACTACGTGCATGAGCGGGGCGAGTATGGTCCCGAACATGTGGAGCAGCAGATGCGCTACATGGCGGATGCCATCCAGCCGCGCACCGATACCGCCGCCTGGCTGCTGGATCGCGAACCCCGGAAACTCCGGTGCTTCACGGAAGTCTGGAGCAATCCGAAGTACCGCGTGTTCCGGATCCTGCGCAGCGACGATGCGCAGATCGCGGCGGAGCAGGCCGAACTGGCGGGGTTGGCGCTGCAGCACGGCCGGCTCGCTCGGGCGGAATGCCACGCCCTCGAGGCCCTGGCGCGCGCGCCGGACAACCGGCCGGCGCAGGCGGTCTTGCGGCATGTCCTCTCGCTGAAACGGCAGGGCTTTGGCGCACAGCATGATGAAAAGAAGTGAGACCAGTCATCGTCCGTGGCGGGTGGCATTGACCGGCGGCATTGGCTGCGGCAAGACCGAGGTCGCGCGGCAGTTGTTGACTCTTGGCGCAGTGGTGTGGGATGCCGACGAGTCCGTGCACCGCCAGCTGCGCCGTGGCACCGCGGCCTACCGGCGGATCGTGCGGGCCTTCGGGCCGGGCGTGGTCCGCGCCGGCGGCGGCCTGTGCCGCGCCGCGCTCGCGAAGGCTGTGTTTGCCGATGCCCGTCAGCGCCTGGCTTTGGAGAAGATTTTGCACCCGGCCGTGATTCGCGAGATGCGGGCTTGGCTGGTCGCGCAGCGACGGAAGCAGCGCAGCGCCATTGCGGTTGTCCCCCTGCTGTTTGAAGTCGGTCTGGACCGCGGCTGGGATGCCGTGGTCTGTGTCGCTGCCGACGAGGCGGTGGCGTTGCGCCGGCTCCGCCGGCGCGGCGTGGAGGAAGCGGATGCGCGCCGCCGGATGGCGGCGCAGTGGCCGCTCGCGCGCAAAGTGCGGGCAGCCGACAGTGTGATTTGGAACAACGGAACGCGGCGCCAACTTGCCGCACAAGTGAAGAAATTCTGGGCGTGTCGCCCGGAGGAGAACTGAACCATGGAAGAGAAACCAATCCGTCGCCGGGGCCGTCCGCCGCGTCAGCCCGGCCAGCCTGTTGAGCCGCAACAGCCCGCCACCTCGGCCGCTCCGCAGCAGCAACCTCCGCCAGCGCCCCAACCGGTCCCGCAGGCGACTGTCGCCGCACCCCAGGTGCCCGAAGCCTCGCTGGGCCAGGCTTCGCCCGTCTCCGTCGATCCGCAGGCCGCGCCGCAGACGGCCACCCTGCCGCAACCGCCGCCGCCGGCGCCGACCGAGGCCGTGCCGAAGCAGAACGTCCGGCCCCGGGGGCAGCGGCTGGATCTGTTCGAGCTCCAGCAGAAACAGGTCCCGGAGCTCAAGGAAATGGCCGAAAGCTACGGCCTCGTTGAGCTGGGTGCGCTGCGCAAGCACGAGCTGATCTTCGAGATCCTGCGCTGGAACGGCCGGCTCAACGGCACGATGTTCGGACGCGGGGTGTGCGAAATCCTGCCCGACGGCTTCGGCTTCCTGCGCTCGCCGCACTACAGCTATCTGCCGTGCCCGGAAGATATCTACGTTTCGCCCTCGCAGATCCGCCGCTTCGGCCTGCGCACCGGCGACCTCGTGGACGGCGAGATCCGCGCCCCGAAGGAGAAGGAGCGTTTCTTCGCCCTGCTGCGCGTGGATCACATCAACGACCAGGACCCGGAAAAATCCCGCAACAAGATTCCCTTCGAAAACCTGACCCCGCTCTTCCCGGACCGGCGGTTCGTGCTCGAGGTCGGACCGGCCGAAATCTCCATGCGCGTCATGGACCTGCTCACGCCCATCGGCATGGGCCAGCGCGGCCTGATCGTCGCCCCGCCGCGCACCGGCAAGACCGTCCTGATGCAGAAGATTGCCAACAGCATCAGCGCCAACACCCCGAAGGCCAAGCTCATCATCCTGCTGATCGACGAGCGCCCCGAGGAAGTCACCGACATGGAGCGCACCACCAAGGCCGAGGTGCTATCCTCGACCTTCGACGAGCCGCCGGAGCGGCACGTCCAGGTGGCCGAGATCGTGATCGAGATGGCCAAGCGCCGCGTCGAGTGCGGGCAGGACGTCGTGATCCTGCTCGACTCCATCACCCGCCTCGCCCGCGCCTATAACACGCTGCAGCCGCACTCCGGCAAGATCCTGTCCGGCGGCGTGGATGCGAACGCGTTGCACAAGCCGAAGCGCTTCTTCGGCGCCGCGCGCAACATCGAGGGGGGCGGCAGCCTGACGATCCTGGCGACCGCGCTCATCGACACCGGCAGCCGCATGGACGAAGTCATCTTCGAGGAGTTCAAGGGCACCGGCAACATGGAGCTCGGCCTCGACCGCCGGCTGGTGGACAAGCGCATCTTCCCGGCGATCAACATCGAGCAGTCGGGCACGCGCAAGGAAGAGCTGCTGCTGCATCCGGACGAGATCGCGAAGATCTGGATCCTGCGCAAGGCCCTCAACGGAGTGCCGCCGGTCGAGGGCATGGAATTGCTCATCAACCGTCTCAAGAAGACCAAGAGCAACGTGGAATTCCTGATGGCGTTGCAGGGCTGACCCAAGCCCGCGTGACCAAGGGCAAGCATCCAGCCTGGGCCGGTTCAACCGGCCTCAGGCTGGATTTTTTTTGTCGACTTCGCAGTCTTGGAAACCGCAAGCGGTTCTGCTAGTTTTTGGTCGTGAGCGCAAGCGCCATTCCCCGCGGGATCATGCTGCCGCCGCAGGGCCGGCCGCGCTGGATGCCGCGTGATCCCGCGGGCTGGGAGCTGCTCTATCTCTCGTGGGGCCTGCGCTGGATGGGCGAGCATCCGATCCCGCTGGCGATGCACGAGGGCTGGGTCTATGCCGTCATCCTCGAAGGCGCACCCTCGCTCCTTATCGGCGACCGCCCGCGCGCCACGCGGCGCGGCGACGTCTTCATTTTCCACCCCGACTGTGCCTACGGCTGGCGTGACCAGGCGCAGCGTTCGTGTCGTCTCATGAGCTGGCTCTGGCGCACGCCCCCGGCGCACTCCCAGCTTGTGCCGTCGACCGGAGGGCTCAGCCGGCTGCGGGCGGGTGCGGGGACGCTGCGTCGCCTCATCGGGATCAACCGCGACTGCCTGCGCGCCGTGGCGGGCGCGGGCGAGATGGCCGCCCTGGCCCTGCGCCGGGCGCGGCTGGACTTGGACCTGTGTCTTGCGGCCGAACTGGGCCATGCCGATACGGCGGACAGCCGCTACCGCGCGCAGCTCGCGGTGCATTTTCTCCGGCACAACCCGGCGGCGCTCCAGCCGGCGAAGCGCCTGTGCGAATACCTCCAGATCTCGCCGGCTGCGTTGCGCAAACTGTTCCAGAAGCACCACCGGCGCAGTCCACAGGCGGTTGCGCTCGAAGTACGCATGCAGCATGCGCTCGAACGGCTGGCGCGCGGTGTCGCCGTCAAACAGATCGCGTTCGAGCTGGGCTACCGGCATGCCAACGACTTCAGCCGCGCCTACAAGCGTTTTTTCGGCGCTACCACCCGCGCTGCCAAGTAGCATAAGCGCTCCACCGCATGGGATGCTAGGCGTTTGGCCTGTACGGCGGGCGGGCGGCGTGGGATGCTGCTGCGACGCTGGCGGACGACAGCCGCCGCAGATGGCTTCCCGGATCGAAAAGGAGTACCTGATGAATAGAGAAATGACGCGGCGGGGTTTTCTGGGTGCAGCGGGTCGCGTGGCGGCCGGCGCGGCGGTCGCGCCTCTCTTGCTGCCACGACGGCTGTTCGGCGCGGATGCGCCCGGCAAGAAAATCACCATGGGCTTCATCGGCTGCGGCCGGCAGGCTTATCACTCCAACATCCCCGGTTTCATCAAGACCGCGGGCGTGCAGTGCGTCGCCGTCTGCGACGTGGACACCTGGCGCATGGGGCAGGCCAAGAAACAGATCGAGGACTTCTACGCCAAACAGAAGGGCGGCGACTTCAAGGGCTGCGCGACCTACAAGGATTTTCGCGAACTGCTCGCCGACAAGACGATTGACGCGGTGATGATCTCGACGCAGGACCACTGGCACGTGCCGATGGCCGTTGCCGCGGTGCGCGCGGGCAAGGATGTGGCGCTGGAGAAACCGATCACGCGGTATATCGACGAAGGCCGCCTGCTCGCCAGCGAAGTGGCAAAGCACAACCGGGTCTTCCGCGTGGACAGCGAATTCCGCTCGCTGGAACCGATGCACCGCGCGGCGGAGCTGGTGCGCAACGGGCGCATCGGCAAGGTGCTTGTCGTGCGCACCGGTTCGCCCAAGGAAGTTTTCCCCAACGAGGCGGAAGTCGTGGCGCCGACGCCGGTGGATTTGGATTACGACCTGTGGCTTGGCCCGGCGCCGAGGGTGGACTACATGCAGAAGCGCGTCCACGCGCCGCACGACTTGAAGAGCCGCCCGGGATGGATGAGGAACTTGGACTATTGCGACGGCATGATCGCGAACTGGGGCACGCATCTCAACGACATCGGCCAGTGGGGCGCGGGCACGGAGCGCACCGGGCCGGTGGAAATCAAGGCGACCGGGAAATTCCATGACGGCAAGGTGTGGAACGTGCTGGAAAACTTCGACGCCTGGTACAAGTTCGCCACCGGAATGGAGTTCTTCTACCAGATGGGCACTCCGCACGTGCGCTTCGAGGGCGAGAAGGGCTGGATCCAGGTCAACTACGCGCAGGACAAACTGCATCCCGAAAGACTGCAGGCGAGCGACCCGAAAATCCTGAAGGAACAAATCGGGCCGGAGGAAATCCATTTCCCGCTCAAGAGCGAAAAGCAGGACTTCATTGACGCCGTGCGCTCGCGCGGCAAGACGCTCGAGGACGAGGAAGTCGGCCAGCGCACAACCTCGCTCTGTCACCTCGCGCACATCGCTGTCCAGCTTGGCGGAGTCAAGCTGGCGTGGGATCCCGACAAGGAGCTTTTCCTCGGCAACGACGAGGCGAACAAGCTGGCGAAGCGCCCGCCGATGCGCGCGCCGTGGAGTTTTGAAACCTTGTAAAAGTTGAAACCTTGAAGGTGAAAGCCACCAGCTCAGTTCTCGTCGGCTTGCTGCTCGCTTCCTTGGTGCGCGTGCAAGCTGACGAGTTTCCCGATCCAGTTGTTAGAGTGGAGGAGCTGGGTTTCGATGAAATTGCGTTTGTGAAGCGCAAACCGTACTCGTCGGATCATTATTATACGGACATCAACAACGGCACCAGCGCGGACCGGTTTCAGCCCGACAACGGAATTTACATTTATAATGTCCGCACGCGCGCCGAGCGTCCCGTCGTTACAGCGGCCGGGCTTCCAGGTGGAAAAGGTTTCATCGGCAAGATCAGTCTGTCGTTCGATGCGAAAAAAATCCTGTTTGATTTCCGTCAGGACTCAAGCTCCGGTTTCCGCATCTGGGAAGTCAACCGCGATGGCTCGGGGCTGCGGCAGGTGTCATTCCCGCCGCCGGACGAGGCGGAGAAGGTCGCGCGTTGGCACCCAAGCTGGCACACGGACGATATTCATCCGTGTTATCTGCCGGACGGGAGAATTATGTTCTCTTCGACGCGCCACGAACGCACGGTTTTGTGCGGCGGTTCGGCGGGTCTGGTGGCGCCCGGGTTGCACCGGATGGACGCCGCCGGCTCGCATATTGAGCAGCTCACGCAAAGCCCGGTGAGTGAGTTTTGTCCGGTCATGCTGGATGACGGCCGCGTGATGTATCATCGTTGGGAATACATAGACCGCGGGGCGCGCGTCTCCAAGACAGTCTGGACGATGAACCCCGATGGCACGCACTCGCAGGAGCTCTTCGGTTTGTCGGATGATGCGACGCCGGTGTACATGTATCCGCAGCCGATTCCGGGCAATAATCACTGTTTTGTGTGTGTAGGGACGAGCCATTTTCCACAAGGCGGATGTTTGGGTGCGATTTTGCTGGTGGATTTCGGCCGGGAAACAAAAGTGCCGGGACCGGATCCGGACGAACCGGGCTTTGTGCGCGATGACAGCCGGTATCCGGTCATCAACATCACACCGGAGGTCTTCGTGCAACGGCGCTCGGAGCCGGGCTGGAACTTTTTGGCCGGGCGAGGCAAATATGTCGCCGATCGGAAGGGGGAACACGGGCATTTGTATGCGCATCCGTTTCCCATTAACGATCGCGAATTTCTAGTGTCGTACAAAGTGCGCTCTGAGGATCATTATAAGGATGTGCCTAACGCTTACGCTTTGTATCTCATCGATACCCATGGCCACCATCGTTTTGTTCACGCGGACCCGACTCTCTCCTGTTGGCACGCCACGCCCTTGGTCGCACGGAGTGCTCCGCCACAGATAACCGCGCTGCGCGACGCGCGCCACGCCGCGAACAACCAGGCGCTCTGCGTGGTGCTCAACATCTACCAGGGCATGGAAGGCGTAAAGCCTGGCGAAGTGAAATGGCTCCGGATCAACGAAGCGGTGCCGCGCTACTGGTCTACGAATCGGCGTTGGTCGCCGTCGCTGAGCAGTTCCAGCTGGAAGGCCGCGCTCTGGCCGCGTGTGCAATGGGGTGTTGTGCCGGTGGAAAAGGATGGCTCCGCGCATTTCCTTGTGCCGGCCAACCGCAACATTTTCTTCCAGGCTCTCGACGGGGATTTCCGGGAGCTCCAACGCGAGCGAACCTATGTGAACTACATGCCGGGCGAAGTTCGCTCCTGCACAGGTTGTCACGTTCCCTCGCATCGCACCGCTGCGGTCAATGATGCCGCGCCGTGTCTGGCTCTGGCCCGCCCGCCGAGTCAACTGCAGCCGCAACCGTGCGACCTTGTGGCCAGCGGCGGCGACGGCCAGCCGGGCCAGGTCATGCATTACCCGACCGACATCCAGCCGATCTTCAATGCCAAATGCATCAAGTGCCACGGTCAGAAAGAACCTGCCGGTAACCTGCGGTTGACCGGTGAAATCACGCAGTTTTACAGCACATCGTACGAGGAACTGGCACGGAAGGAACTTGCCGGGCCGATCATTCCTGAGTTCACCTCGTTTTCTAAAGGCGACCGGGGCAACTGCAACGGCGCGTATCTGCCACCCAAAAGCCTCGGTTGCTTCGCGAGTCCATTGATCGCCATGCTCACCGACGAAAAACATCCGAAGAACAGCAAAAACAATCACACAAAATTGCTTGTACCGATGGAACTGATGAAACTTTGTCGCTGGGTGGATACCAACTATCAATTCTACGGCAGTTACTTTGGTCGCCAGCATCCCCAATGGGTCGATGCCGACCCCAAGAATCCTGCTTACGATCCTGCCGATTTCCGCCGACGCGCCACCTTTGACGAAGCCACAAGCTTCCTCGCGCCGGGGTGGCATCGGTAGCCTTATTTATACGGCAAACATGGGAGGCTTAGTCCATCGTGCCAAGAGGATTAAAGAAGGAGGTCAGAAGCTGAAGACGATTGCCGCACAACTCGAACCCGAGAAAGCCATCGCAGCGGGGCAGCCAACGCGCAGGTGTCAGGTAAATGCCGCGCCGTTTATGTCTGCCTCATGCCTCGCCGCGTTGAGTTTGTTCTATGGCGCGGGCGCCGCGGTTGGCGACGAGCCGAAGATCCCGGGAATCATGTTGCCGGAGTTGACCAAGGTCACGCCGGAGATGATCGCCAATATCACGGCGGCTTGTCCGAAGGAACCGCTCGCCAAGCCCGAAAAACCGCGCAAGCTTCTGGTCTTCTCCCGCTGCGAAAACTTCACGCATCACTCCATTTCTGTCGCCGAAAGAGCGCTGACGCTGCTCGGTGAGAAGACGGGGGCGTGGAGCACGGAGATCAGCTACGACTACGAGGTGTTCGAGGCCAAGCGGCTGGCCGCCTATGATGCCATCGTCCTGAACAACTGCCAGAACATGGAGTTCCCCGCGGGTGCGCCGCGTGAAGCTCTGCTCGCTTTTGTGCGCAACGGCAGGGGGATCGTCGCGCTGCATTCGGCGGTGGATAATTTCGGCTCCGACGATCTGGGGGCGTTGCGCACGATGCTCGGCGGCTGCTCCGCCGGTCATCCGTGGGGCCATTATCTCGCCTGGCGCTTCAAGGTGGAGGAACCTAATCATCCGCTCACGGCTCATCTGAATCCTGACGGGTTCTCGATGAAGGACGCCATGTTCCAGTTCGACACGCGGACCGGCCGCCAGAACGTGCGCGTCTTGGTGAGCATGGACATGACGGACCCCACGACGGCCAAGGACGAAAATGGCAAGCAGCGCGGCTTCCGTACCGATGGCCTCAACCCTGTGGTATGGGTTCGGCCTGAAGGCAAGGGGCGGGTGTTCGTCAATTGTTTCGGCAACAACGACGAGATTTTCTGGAGCGCGTCCATGCTCAGGCTGAATCTGGCGGGCATCCAGTATGCGACCGGCGACCTGATAGCAGACGATGCCATCGTCCCGGCAGGCACGGTCAAACGGGCCGCTGTCGAGCCTCCGCAAGAGCGCGTCACGGCCGGTCCCGCAGCCGGCGACGGACTGAAAGCCTGTTGGTGGAACAACAACTCGTTCAGCGGCGAACCGGTGCTGACGAACCAGGTCACGAAGCTGAATCCCGTCGTGGATAGTCCCACCGCGCCCTTTCCCGCGACCACCCCGCCGCTCGGGCCGGAATTTGTTTCGGCGCGCTTCACGGGCACGTTCATCCCGAAAATTCCGGCGACTATCAATTCGTCGCCAATGCGGACGACTATGTTGCGCTGTGGATCAACGGCGTTGAAGAGATCGCGTGGTCGGGTCACACCGCCAAGGACCGTTTCTCCGCGCACTCGTTCAAGCTCGTCAAAGATGTGCCGTTGGCGATCCGCATGGACTACCGGCAGGACAAGCTCGGCTACAAGTTGAAGCTCCGTCTGGCGCGCCAGCCGGATGGCGCGCAGTGCGATTCCGGCCCGGCCACTGGCGAGTGGCGGGCTTCAAAGGATTAGCAGGCGAACATGTTCAAAATGATTTTGAAGACAACGGTGGCGCTGATGGTTCCTGCCATCAGTCTGTGCGCGGCAGAAAAAAATGACGCCGCAGGATCATGGCCCTGTTTCCGCGGGCCTAACCACGATGACAAATCTTCCGACAAGGGACTGCTGAAGGCGTGGCCGGCCAACGGACCGGCGCAACTCTGGCAGTTCAACGGCTTGGGCAAGGGTTTCTCGACCGTCTCCATCAGCGGCGACACCGTTTTCACCACCGGCGATGTGGAGGGTCAGCTGACGCTCTTTGCCCTCGACCTGAGCGGCAAGCTGAAGTGGAAAATCGTCCACGACAAGGCATGGGCGCAAAATTATCCCGGTGCACGTTCGACGCCCACGGTGGATGGCGACAGGGTCTATCTCGTTTCGGGCCACGGACTGGTCGGTTGTTACAGCGCCCAAGATGGCGCCAAGCTGTGGACGCGAACGATGCAGGCATTGGGTGGCAAAACGCCGAACTGGGGCTACGCCGAATCTGTGCTCGTGGATGGTGACAAGGCCGTCGTGACGCCGGGCGGCGCAGGCTGCATCACCGCGCTGGACAAAGTCACCGGCAAGACGCTGTGGCAGAGCACGGGCTTCGATGGCCCGGCGCACTATGGTTCATGCGTGCTGTTTACCTTCCATGATGTTCCGATGATTGCGGCGGGCACCGGTGGCGGGTTCTTCTGTGTCGATGCGCGCAACGGCGCCAAAGTTTTCTCGAGTCCTTTCAGCGCCGGCAGCACCGCCAACATCCCCTCGCCGGCGGCCGCCGATGGATACGTCTTCTGGGCCACCGGCTACGGCAAGGGCGGCGTTTGCATGAAACTCGGATCGGCCGGCGCCGAGCAGGCTTGGACGACCAAGGCATTGATCTGCCACCACGGCGGCTACCTGATCGAAAACGGTTTCATTTACGGCAACCATGAACGCGGTGTCGCTTGTCTGGACCTGAAGACTGGCGAGAAGAAGTGGTTCGAGAAGGGTGTAGGCAAAGGCTCGCTCACGTTTGCCGACGGGATGCTGTATCTGTTCGGCGAGAACGACGGCGCCGTGGGCTTGGCGGCAGCCACGCCCGAAGGCTTCAAGCTCACCGGCCAGTTCAGCGTGCAGGGCACCGGTCCCAGCTGGGCGCACCCGGTGGTCTGCGGTGGACGGCTCTACCTGCGCTATGATGCCAACCTCTATTGCTTTGATGTGAAAGCGAAGCAGGCGGAATTCGCGACAACGTATCGGAATTAGTTGATGATCAAGAGTTCAACAAAGTGGAAACCGATGAGGCGCTTGGGTGGCTTGACGCTGGCGCTCCCGTTTTTGTTGGGCGCGGTCTGCGCCGTCGAGCCGTCGAAAACGCTGCACTTCTTTGACCGGACCGTGTTCGTGCGCAGTGAACTGCGGACGAACACGCCCTATGATGAGGCTAAGAATAATTCCGGCGATATGGGCAGCGGATTCTTTGTCCGCTGCAAGGATCAGCTCGTGTTTGTCACCGCCAAACACGTCGCACGCAGGACCAACCCGGAAACGCAGCTGTGCTTTCGGACGTTGGAAAACAAGTCGCACTTCGCCCGGTTGTTTGGCCTGACGGCACCCGACGAAAAAAATCCGTGGCGGATGCATCCCGCCGCTGATTTGGCCGCATTCCGCGTGGTGTTTTCCCCCAAGTTCGGCGAGTCCTTTCTCGACGAAGTCCGCGCGCTCGCGCTGCCGTTCGACATGATCAGCACGAACGAGGTCGAGCGCTCGCGCCGTGTGGCTGTCTGTGGTTTTCCCATCGGGTTGGGCGCGCGCGATTCCATCTCACCGCTGGTCACGACGGCCTTTGTGGCCAGCCGCCAGCTCGACTTCGAGTTGGAAGGGAAGCACACGCTGATGTATCTGGTCGGCCCCGGCATCGGCGCCGGCTGCAGCGGCGGCCCCGTCTATTTGGCGACCGAGAGCGGCTGCGTCGGGGACCTCGTCGGCATCTATGTCTCCACCTACTTTGATAATACTGGCGGCAAGTTGAGCGGCATCGTGCCCGCGCAGTATATCGCCGAGCTCGTCACTCAAACGCTAGCAGAGCAGAAAGAAAAAAAGTGAAGAGGCTGGCGTCACTTTGCCTGTTGGTGTGGACCGTTTCCGGCGTAGGTGCCGCAGGGGGCGCGCAGGCGGATCCGGGTGCGCCACCCGAGCCGCGGCTGCCGCTCGCCTTGACCTATACCTTCAAAGATCCGACCGGCAAGGCCGACAAAGGCGGCTGGACCACGTCGGCGTTTCAGGAAGGCCCCGAGTGGAAGGCGGCCGGCTCGGCCCGCGAGATCGAGCAGGCGATGAACGCCGCGCAGGCCAGGCGGGTCTGGTTCCGCTTCCGCATGACGACCACGCGCGAGACTTTCAACCACACGTTTTGCGCCGCGCGCCACGATGGCGTGCTGGATCTGTGGAACGAAGGCGAGGCGAACCGCTGGAACAATCGCGGTGACGGCACGAAGTGGATGCGCTTCTTCAGCTATATCTTCCGCCGCGATGTGGTCGGGAAGCCCTGCCAGTACGGTGTCATCTATACGCGCAGCGAGGGCCGGCCGGCGCAACTCGATTTTGCCTTCGTGCAGGAGCGCCCCTATCACGTGCCCGAACTGCGCGACGCCGGCACCAAGTCGAGCAAGTTCCACCTCGTGCTCGACATCCCGCACATTCGCGACGCGTGCGCGATCCGCGGGCCGGATGATTTTTATTATATCGTCGGCACGCCGCTGCTGCACGGCAAGCAGGAGGGCATTGACCTCTATCGGGCCGCAGACCGGCATGGGCCGTTCGTGAAGGTCGGCACGCCGTGGACCTTCGAGGCATCCAAGTGGGTGCATCCGGCGAACCTTTCGCAGCCCAATGCGCGCGATAAATATTTCGACGATCAAATCATCTGGGCGCCGGAAATCGAATACATCAAGTCGCTGAAAAAATGGGTGCTCATCTACTTTCCGAACAAGGCGCCCAAGCCGCTGCCGAAAGGGTTCTACATCGGCATCGCCGCTTCCGACACGCCGCTGGGTCCGTACCGGGACATCGTGGATGGCCACATCGCCGCCGATCCCGATCCGCATCTGTTCGAGGACGATGACGGCAAGGTCTACCTCACCTCCGGCACCGGCCGGATCGCCTTGATGAAGCCGGATCTAAGCGGCCTCGCCGAGGAGCCGCGCATGATGTATCCGCGCAACGCGCAGGCCATCGCCAACGAGGGCACGACGCTCTTCAAGCACAACGGCGTCTATTATTTCGGCGGCGCGTTCACGACGTATTATTGGGACAAGGCCGGCAAGAAAAGCTCCACCTACGACTGCGTGATGTCCGCCTCGACGAACGGCATTTATGGGCCCTACGGCGACCGCTACGTCGCGATCAAGAACGGCGGGAACAACAGTTTCTTCCGCGACAAGGATGGCACGTGGTGCTGCTCGGTCTGGCAGCCGACGAAAAAAACCACCATTGTGGCCGTCGAGCTTGCCCCCGATGGTACGTGGCGGTCGGCGGAGAATTATGATGTACTCACGGACTTGACCTACTGAACAACCATAAAACAAAGGAATGCCATGCATATGCTGAAAGGTTCGCTCCTCGGTCTGTTGGCTCTTGCTGGTGTGGCGGGTGCCGCGCCGAATCCGTTTTTCGTTTTCGACAACGGACTGCACGGCGAAAAATTGAAGACGATTGATGCGCAGCTCGATCTCGTGAAGTCGGTCGGCTTCGACGGGTTGAGCTGGCGCACCGACGCGCCCGACCGCGTGAAACAGGTGCTCGAGGGCACCCGGCAGCGCGGGCTGAAGCTGTTCGTCTGCTATGCCAACCTCGACCTCAAGGATGGCAAGCTCGTCTATGACAAGCGCCTGAACGAAGTCATCGCGCTCTGCAAGGGCACCGACACGATCATCTGGCCGAACCTGACGAGCAAGCAGTTCAAGCCGTCGGACCCGGCTGGCGACGAGATCGCCGTCGCGGGCGTGCGCGACCTCGCCGACCTCTGTGCGAGCAACGGGCTGCGCATCGCGATCTATCCGCACGTGAACATGTGGGTGCATCGCATCGAGGACGCCCTCCGGCTGGCGAAGAAAGTGGACCGGAAGAACGTCGGCGTGTCGTTCAACCTCTGCCACGCGCTACTCGATGGCGCGGAGGATCGCATCCCGGCGCTGCTCGACGAGGCCAAGCCCTATCTCTTCCTGGTGACGCTCAACGGCGCCGACAGCCATCCGGCGAAGACGGCCATGCCCAACGCCATCCAGACGCTCGACAAGGGCACCTATGACATGCCCGCGCTGCTGAAGAAGCTCAAGGCCATCGGGTTCAAGGGGCCGATCGGTTTGCAGTGCTTCAACATCAAGGGCGATCCTCAGGAGCTGTTGACCGGCTCGATGGGCGCGTGGAAAAAAATGTGCGGCGTTTTGGAATAACAGGAGACCAACATGATCAACCGTCGCACCTTCATCCAGCAGGGTACGCTCGCCACCGGCGCCATGTTGTGGGGTACGCAGCGCGCGTGGGGCGGAGCGAACAACCGTGTCCGCGTCGCCGTCGTCGGCATCCACGGCATGGGCCAGAATCACCTCAAGGAATATGCCGCACTGCCCGACACCGAGGTCGCCGCGCTCTGCGACGTGGACGAGAACCTGTTCGCGGGCGTCATCGATAAACATTTCACGAAGGCCGGCCGCGCCAAGCCGAAGACCTACACCGACATCCGCAAGCTGCTTGAGGACAAGGACATTGACGCGATCTCCGTGGTGACGCCGAACCATTGGCACACGCTCGCCTCGATCTGGGGCATCCAGGCGGGCAAGCACGTCTCGGTGGAGAAGCCGTGCTGCCACAATTTCTTCGAGGGCAGCAAGCTCGTCGAGGCCTCGAAGAAATACCGCGTCCTGGTGCAGGACGGCGCCGAGCAGCGCAGCAATCCGTGCTCGCAGACGATGGCGAAGTTTTTGGAGGATGGTGGGCTGGGGGAGGTCTATATGGCCAAGGGCACCTGCTACAAGTGGCGCAAGAACATCGGCCACTTCGAGGACGAGCCCGTGCCGAAGGGCGTCCATTATGATCTCTGGCTCGGTCCCGCGCCGGAGCGGCCGTTCAATCAGAACCGCTTCCACTACAACTGGCATTGGAACTGGGACTACGGCTGCGGCGACATGGGCAACCAGGGGGTCCACGAGATGGATATCGCCCGCTGGGGTCTCGGCGTCACGCTGCCGACGAAGATCTGTGCGATGGGTGGCCACGTGATGTTCGATGACGACCAGCAGACGCCGAACGTGCTCCACGCCATGTTCGAGTTTCCAAACCCCGCCGGCGGCGGCGAGAAGAAGAAGTTCCTGCAGTTCGAGGTGCGCCATTGGGTCACCAACAACGAGGTCATGGTCAAGGAACCGGCGGGCGATCAGGCGGGCGGCTATGGGGCGACCAGCGCTGCCAATTCCGTCGGCAATCTCTTCTACGGCTCGAAGGGCTACATGGCCAAGACGGTCACCGCGTGGCAGGCGTTCATGGGCGAGAAGCGCGAGCCGGGCGCATCCGGCAAGGGCCTGGGCAACCACTACGCCAACTTCGTCAACGCCATCCGCGCCCCGAAGCCGGAGGAGTTCAATCGCAGCATCGAGGAAGGGTTCTATTCGTGCGCGCTGATCCACCTCGGCAACATCGCGTTCCGTCTGGGCCGCACGCTGGAGTTCGATCCCGTGACGATGCGTTTCCCGCATGACGAGGAAGCCAACCGGATGCTGACGCGCCAGTATCGCGCGCCGTTCATCGTGCCGGAGAAGGTATGACCTCGCGCGAGCGTTTGCTGACCACCCTGCGCGGCGGAATCGCTGACCGCGTGCCCGTCGCACCGTTTGTGCAGGAGGAGTATCTCGCATTTTACTACCCGCAGAAGGCCAAGGTGGACCGCGTGATAGACGCCGTCGAGCTGGCCCACGAGCTTGATTTTGACCTGATGGCCAAGCATCGCGCATTCGAAATGCCGCACTGGTTCCGCCGCAGCCGGCCGGGCTGGGAACTGCGCCACTCCAGGGCGACAAGCGACGGCATCGAGCGGCGGCGTCTCGAAATCGTGACGCCGCAGCGCGTGTTTGAGAAAGAGGAGGCGCGCCCCTACACCGGCGCCGGCTCGGCCGGGGCGACGTTCGCGCAGACCAAGCACCTGCTGAACGGGCGCGAGGAGATCGAAAGTTTCTTCGAGCTGCTGCCGCCGCTCGATGACGAGGACCGCCGCGAAATCCGCGAGACGGTGGCGACATGGAAAAAAATCATCGGCGACCGTGGCGTGCTGGCGCCGTGGGGTTTTGCCGGCGTCTTCAACTTCGCCGCGGAACTCATCGGCATGGACAACCTCTACGTGGCGCCCTACGAGGACGAGGAGCAATATCGTTTCCTCATGGAGCGGGTCACCGAGGCGATGTGCGCCTACAACCCGGCGCTCGTCGAGGCGGGTTGCGATTGCGTCGGCGTGCAGGGGCACATGGCCGGCGGCACGACGACCGGCCCCGAGTTCTTCCAGCAGTTCGTGCTGCCCTATGAGAAGCGGATGCTGGACGCGATCCACGCCGCGGGCGGCTTCAGCGTGTACCACAACTGTGGGTTCGCGCGGAAGCTCTACGCCAACTACCGCGCCGTCGGCATGACGGTCTGGGAGACGGTGTCCGAGCCGCCGCGCGGCGACAATCGGCTCGCCGAGGCCAAGGCCGAACTTGGCGATAAAATCTGCCTGCTCGGCAATCTCGATCAGGTAGATTTCCTCAAGCGCGCCACGCCTCAGGAAGTCGCCGCCCGAGCGCGCGAGATCGTCGCCACCGGCAAACCCGGCGGGCGCTACATCTTTTCGACATCCGACTTTCTGGAAAAAAACACGCCGCGCGAGAACGTTGTCGCGATGCTTGAAGCGGCGAAAGAGGCGGGACGCTACTGAAGAACATCGAACACCGAACATTCAACATCGAACATCGAAGTGTTTGTAGGCCTGGTCTCCGACCCGGCGAAACCTTATAGAACCGGAGAAAACCATGAAGAAGACACTGATACTGGCGACTGTGGTGGCGGGCATGATGCTGGGCGCGCGGGCGGACAACGCGCTGACGGCGGAGGAACAGGCGGCTGGCTGGCAACTGCTGTTCGACGGGCAGAGCCTCAAGGGCTGGCGGACGTACGGCAAGCCCGGCACCGGCGCCGATGCGATCGGCAGCGGCTGGAAAATCGAGAACGGCATGCTCAAGAAGCTCGCCGGCGTCAAGGGCGGGGACATCATCACCGAGAAGAAATACACCGACTTCGAATTCACCTGGGAATGGCGGCTGGAGAAGGACGCCAACAACGGCATCAAGTACATGGTCACCGAGGCGCGTCCGCAGGCGCCGGGCTACGAATACCAGATGCTCGACGACAACTCCGGCAAGTGGAAGAAGCTCCACGCCAAGGCGCTGACGGCGTCCTTCTACGAAGTATTGCCGCCGGCCGCCGACAAGCCCCTGAAGCCTGCCGGCGAGTGGAACAGCTCGCGCCTCGTTGTGCAGGGGAACCAGGTCGAGCACTGGCTCAACGGCAAGAAGGTGCTCGCCTACGAACTCGGCAGCGCCGCCGTCAAGGCCGGCGTCGCCGACAGCAAGTTCAAGAAGTACCCCGACTTTGGCACCAAGCTCACCGGCCATCTCATGTTGACCGACCACAACGACGAAGCCTGGTACCGCAACCTCAAGCTCCGCGAACTGCCGGCGAAGTAAGCGCTGCGCGCAAGGGAAGGGCCTGCACTTGGCCATGCCGGATGGTCGTGCGCGGCAACAAGCATCCAGTCTTTGTAGGCGGGGGCTTCCAGCCCCACGGGGCCTTGCCCGCAAAGCGCGGCGCAATCCAGAGATAATGCGCCTGACTAACAGTAGTGTCTAAAGCAGGCCGTCGCCCCCGATTGGGGTGGCGCAACTCCTGTCGTCACCGGCAGAGGGTTTGCTGCATTTCGCTTGTCTCGGTGGCAGGAGTGCCTCCGCTCCGGCGAGCGGCTCGCGGGGACACTCGCCTCCCGCTGCGGTATGCGTTTTGTGCAGCAGCCTCACCGCACGAGGCCGGCGGCGGTGAAGGTCCAGCGGTCGTCCTGCTGCTTGAGCTGCACCTTGGAGGGTTGGGCTTGTGCGGGGGACCACGAGCAGGCGACGGTGTTGCGCCAGGCGGCGATGGAACTGTGAGAGCAGGTCCGGCGCCATGTGGCGACGCCGATGTGGTGGGTGCGCTTCAGCCAGGGTGGCGCGAGGTTTCGATTTCGTAGAACTCGGCCAGCTTGCGCTGGAGAAACGCCTTGTCCGGGAGTGTGGTCTGGTATTGCGCCACGAGCGCGGGGGAGAGCGTGCGGCTCAAGGCGTACTCGACCACCTCGTTGTCCTTGCTGGCACAGAGGAGGATGTCGATGGAGGGGCGCTCGTGGGGTTTGCGCACATCGCGGTCGAGCGCTTCCAGATAGAATTCTAGTTTTCCCAGGTATTCGGGTTTGAAGCGGGTGATCTTGAGTTCTACCGCCACCAGGCATTGCAGGTCGCGATGGAAGAAAAGCAGGTCGAGGGCAAAGTCCTCGCCGCCTACTTGCAGGCGGAATTCCTCACCGATAAAACAAAAGTCCGGACCCAGTTCGACCAGGAATGTGCGCAAGTCGGCGAGGAGCCCTTTCTGCAAATCGGCCTCGGAGTGCGCGGCGGGCAGGTTCAGAAAATCGAGCAGATAGGTATCCTTGAAGATGTTCTGGGCACCGGGATGCAGTGCTCCCACCGCGGGCGAGAGTTTTGGCGGCGCAAGGGCCACGCGCTCGAACAGGCAGCCATCCAGCTGGCGGTCCAGTTCGCGGCTAGACCATTTCTCGCGCACCGCAAGGCGGAGATAAAACTCCCGCTCCTCGGCGCGCTTGCATTTTCCTAAGATGCTCATGTTGTGTGTCCATGGTAATTCTCGCAGCAGTGCTGCGAGAATTGGGGACTCTCGATAGGTCTCGAAAAACTGGCGCATCCGCCAGAGATTGGAAGCCGAAAAACCACCGAGATCCGGCTCCACCTGTCGCAAATAAGCGGACAGTTGTTGGATGGTGGATTGGCCCCAGTTGGCGTCTGCGACTTTGCGGCTGATGTAGGCGCCCACCTGCCAATAGAGCTCGATCAGGCGGAGTTGACCGCTTGGAAAGTGCGCTGCCGCGCGGCAGCGATCAGCCCGGCGATTTCCGCGAAGGCCGGATCCTTTGCGGCCGCAACGGGCGCGACCTGGCTCTTTCGCAGAGCGATTTTCCGTTTCATGGCTTGTTGTTCCCTCCAGCCGTGTGAGTCTGTGCGACCCTCAACAACCAAAAAAATTAGTCAAGTTGTCGGTTGCCGACAAGCACAAAGAACGCCGCGCAGTACTTACGGGTTGCGTTGGGATTGCAGTCTTCTGATGAATGCGGCTACAGGCAAGCCTCACCGCACGAGACCGGCGGCGCCGGTGGACCAGTCGAGGGTAAGTTCGTGGCCGGCAGCGGTGAAGGTCCAGCGGTCGCCCTGCTGCTTGAGTTGCACCTGGACGGGCTGGGCTTGTGCGGGGGACCACGAGAAGGCGACGGCATTGCGCCAGGCGGCGGTGGTGTTGCGCAGGCGGATCGAGAACATACCTGCCGTTGCTTTGCTGTGCTGGCCGGCGGTGCTGTCTTCGGCGGTGGCGATCTCGACGCCGGTGTTCGTCAGCGGCTCGATGCGCAGCGTGACGGTCTTGCTGACGAAGCCGAAGGCGCCATCGGCGGCGCGTTCCGTTTTATATTCGGGGTGAAAACGAAGCTCGAGCGGGCGCGCGGCGTCGAGCACGATGTCGTCGGCCACAATCAACACGTTGGGCTTGAGAAAGAACAGGTGGCGGACGAAGCGCTTGAGCCCGTTGGTGCGCGCATAGGCCTCGGTGGCGTCGCCGACGAGGTGGTCGAGCGCGGGGGTGGAGTCGGCCCGCAGGATGCGCGGCCGCGACTTGACCGCGAGAGCCTGCGCGCCCTGAAACCACATCGCGCCTTCGCCAAGCTGGCCACGGCCGCCGATCAGCAGCGTATTGTGCTGACTCGTGGCCTTGGTGCGGTAGCCGTCGTCGCGGAGCAGCCAGTCGCCGTTGCCGAAGAGGACGAAGTGGTTCGCGTCGGGATGGACGTGGCCTCCGCCGGGATCGCGGTCGAACAGCTGCACCGCCTTGTGGCCGATGAACGGGCCGCACTTGAACACCACCAGCGCTTCGTCGCCGGACCAGTCGGTGCGCGCGGAGACGAGGTCCATATCGGTAAAGTGCCGCAGGGTCGGCAGGTCGGTGGGAGGGCGCGGTGCGATGGCCGGATCGAACCAGAGCAGGTTCAGCCACGGTGCGGCGCCGCCGCGTGCGTTGACGGCGTCGAGTACGGCGGCGAGCCACTGTGCGTGGCCGTCGCGATATTCATGGGCCAGCGCACGTAGCAGATAATCCGGGCCGTAGGAGTAGCCGGCACGCGTGCCATCGGCGATATCCACGACGGTGTTCTGCGGTGTCCACGAGTGGCGCGGCAGGCCGACGTAGAGGCGGTAGTCCGCCGTATGGCGCCACCACGGGTGGTCATAGAAATCCACGCCGAGCTGTTCGCGCGCGAGCCACATGAACTTGAGCAGGTATTCCACGCCGTAGCTCCAGTAGCTGGCGCCCTCGTGGCTCGCGCCGTCGGCACCGAGCGCCTCGTACGTGCGCCGCCACTTGTCGAGCGCCAGGGCGAGCCAGCTGCGCACAGCGGGTACCTCGTCCTGGATCGCCAGCGCCGCGGCCGCCATGCCGCAGGCATCCACCCACAGGTGATTTTGCAGATAGTTGGTGCGACGGGGCGTCGCCGCGGCCAGGACTGCACCGCGCTTTTCGAGCGTCGCGCGGATGGTGTGCAGCGTCTCCGTATCGAGGTCGGCGTGGCACCAGTCGTAGACGAGGGCCAGGCCGAACAGCTGGTGGCCCGCCGCCAGGTCGAGGCCATCGCGGTTCGCGCCAAGGCCCCACGTCGGGTAGCTGCACGAGGCGAGCGACCACGCGCGGGCGGAGTCCAGGTAGCGGCGCTCTCCGGAGAGCACCCACGCCATCGCGAGCGTCGGCAGGGCGTTGCCCACCTCGCGCTGCCAGAGCTGCTCGTCGCCGCTGCCGTCGTCGCTCGTGCGATACTTCGGCGGGCCGTGGCGGACGAGCGCGTCGGCATGTGCGCGCATCTCGACCCAGAGCGCCGCGTGCGTGGTCTTGATGGCAGCGCGCAGCGCGTCGCGTTTCTGTGTCGTGAGGAAGAGCCGCGGATGCACGCCGTGAAACCGGTCAATCTGCGCGGTTTCCGCCGTGGTGAGTTGCGGCGGCGGCTCCGCCTTGCGCTCGGCGGCGAAAGCGCCGCACGCGCTGATCAAAAGACAGCTCAGCAGAAATAGTTTTTTCATCGTATCCTCGTCGCGGGAAAATCTTTCAAATGAACGCGAACCGGGACCGCTGGATTTTCCAAGCCTGCGTACGTTCGCGCCCAACTGATTTCCAACCCTTGGAATGGGTCAGAAAAGTGTATGCGGCGGAGCATCTTCGGGGAATTCGGCGCGTAGGATATCCGATATTTTTTGTCGCAGCGCTGGGGCATCGCGTGTTGCCGTCGTCCAGACCATTTGCCATTGCACGGCGAAATACGCATGCACAGCGATGTTGCGGAACGCGATGATGTCCCGCCACTCGACTTCAGGATGCCGGGCTTGGAATTCCTTCGGCAGCCGGGCGGCGGCTTCGCCAATGATGGAGATTTTTTGCAGGACGGCGCTGCGCACCAGATCGTCTTGAAGAAAACGTTCCGCTTCAATCTCGGTCAGAAAGCAACCGATGGCATCAGCGGCTTC
The DNA here is from genome assembly GCA_903896925.1 of uncultured Lentisphaerota bacterium. Lineage (GTDB taxonomy): Bacteria > Verrucomicrobiota > Kiritimatiellia > CAIQIC01 > CAIQIC01 > DP16D-bin41. Next base: position 89,271 of record CAITZM010000136.1, read on the forward strand.
GATCATATCGGCAAGATAAAGTTTTTCACGCCGCATAGAGGACCTCGGCGCTGGCGAGCACATCGTCGCGGATCAGGGCTTTCAAGCCATCTTTGGGAACCAGATCCACGTGCCGCTGCAAAAGCTCGGCAAGTTCGCGTTGCAGGCCGGCGAGGGCCAGGAAACCTGGTGCGGCATTGGGCTGGAAGGTCACCAGCAAATCCACATCGCTATCGGAACTGAAATCTGCTCGCCGTGCCGAGCCGAACAACGCCAATTCAGCCACGCGGTAGCGTTCGCACAGCGTGCGGATTTTCGCCAAGTGAATGTCAAACTGCTTCGTCATGATGTGCCCAGCACTCTTTACACGCCTGCCCCGCGACCCGCCAGCCGAATCGTCACTGCGCCTGGAAGCTGTAGCTGCCGGAATCGAGGGCGAGGACGACACGGTCGCCTTCGGTGTGCAGGTATTTGACGCCGGCGGCCTTGGCGAGCGGCTGTCCGCCCTCGGTGAGGTGTGCCGCGTTGCGGGTGGGGATGCGCACGATGGCCGTGGTGTTCGGGGGGATGGTCACGTTGAGCGTGAACTGCCCCTTGTCGTGCTTCCACGACGTGCTGATGCGGCCGCGGATGGTCTCGACGCTGGTCGCCGCGTAGGTCAGCTTGTCGTCCAGCGTCGGCGTGATGAGGATGCGGCGGTAGCCCGGCTCGGTCGCGCGGATGCCGCCGATGTTCTCGACCATCCACTGGTAGACCGCGCCGAAGCTGTAGTGGGCGAAGCTGTTCATGCCCGGGTCGCCGAAGCCCTCTTCGGGCGTCCAGCCGTTCCAGCGCTCCCAGATGGAGGTGGCGCCGTGCCGGATGGAGAAGCCCCACGAGGGGAAGGTGTCGTTGTGGACCAGGCGGTAGGCGATGTCGTTGCGGTTGATTTTTGCGAGCGCGAGCATCAGGTCCTTGGTGCCGATGAAGCCGGTGGACAGGTGGCAACCGAGGCTCTCGATGTTCTCGACCAGGTACTTCGCGGCGTTCTGCGCCTGCTCGCCCTCGAGGAGGTCGTTGACCAGCGCCAGGACGTAGCAGGTCTGCGTGTCGCCCTTGATGCGGCCGTCGGGCGCGACGTAGGCCTTGTTGAAGGCGGCCTTGAGCTGCGTGAAGAGCACGCGGTATTTGCCCTCGTCCTCGTGGCGGCCGAGCACCGCGGCGGTCTGCGCCATCAGGCGCGTGCAGTTGGCGAAGTAGGCCATGAAGATGACGTCCTTGGGCGTGTCGGCCTTGATGCTGAGCCAGTCGCCGAAGCAGTGGTACTTGGCAGGGGGCAGCAGCTCCGGCGTGCAGCGCTTCTTGCAGAAGTCGATGAAGCGCGCCATCGCGTCGTAGTGCTGTTCGAGGATGCGCGTGTCGCCGTAGATCGCATAGATGGTCCAGGGGCAGATGACGCCGGCGTCGGACCAGGCCGGGCCGCCGTCGGGACCGGCGACCTTGACGGGCGCGATCATCGGGAACTGGCCGTCGGCGCGCTGGCCGTCCTGGCAGAGATCCACGAGCCACTTGGTGAAGAACGACTGCACGTCGCAGTTGAGCGTGGCGGTGCGGATGTAGACCTGCGCGTCGCCGGTCCAGCCGAGCCGCTCGTCGCGCTGCGGGCAGTCGGTCGGGATGTCGATGAAGTTCATCCGCTGGGTCCAGTAGATGTTGCTGCGCAGCTGGTTCAGCATCGCGTCGGAACACTCGAAGCTGCCGGCGACGGGCGTGGCGCTGCTGAGGGCGACACCGACGACGGTGTCCTTCTTCGGCGGCTTGGTCAGGCCGGTGATCTCGATGTACTGGAAACCGTGGAACGTGAAGCGCGGCTGCCAGACTTCCGTGCCCTTGCCGCGGCAGATGTAGGTGTCGGTCGCCTGGGCGCTGCGCAGGTTGGCTGTGTAGACCGTGCCGTCGGGATTCAGCCGCTCGGCGAAGCGCAGCACGATCTTCTGGCCCGGCGCGCCCTTGACCTGCAGGCGCGGCACGCCGGCGAAGTTCTGGCCGAGGTCGAGAACCCAGACGCCCTTCTTCGGCTCGCTGATGGTCTTCGCGGTGAACTCCGCGAGGGCCTGGACCGCGGGGCCGGGGTGCGCCTGGACGAGCGGCTGCATTTCCGCGCCGGTATCCACCGCGCTCCACGTGCGGTCATCGAAGCTGCCTTCACTCCAGCCTTGCGGCTCCAGGCGCGCGTCGCAGACCTCGCCCATCAGGAAGTCGCTCGAGAGCAGGCTGCCGGTGGCCGCCTTCCATTGCGGGCCGGTGGCGACGGTGGCGGTGGAGCCGTCGGTGAACTCCAGGTTGAGCTGGGCGCGGACGCGCGGCAGCTTGCCGTAGTGGTCGCGGTTGTGGCCGAAGCCGACGTAGCCGCTGTACCAGCCGTCGGCGACGATCGCGCCGAGCGCGTTCGCGCCGCGCTGCACGCGGTCGGTCACGTCGTAGGTGCGGTAGCGCACGCGCTTGGTGTAGTCGGTCCAGCCGGGGCTGAAGAAGTCGTCGGTGACGCGTCCCCCGTTGAGGTAGAGGTCGAACAGACCGAGGCCGGTCGCGTAAAGCGTGGCGCGCGCGATCTTCTTTTCCAGCGTGAAGGCCGTGCGCACGTAGACCGGCGGCGGGAGGACGAGGCCCGCCTTGAGCTTGCCCCACGGTGCGATGCCGTGCGCGCCCAGTTCGCGCGCCGCGGGCCACGCGGCCGTGTCCAGGTCGCGCTTGTGCCAGTTGGCGCCCGGCTTGTCGAGGGTCTTCCACGTGGCGTCGGTGAGGTGCGTGAAGATCCGGCCGTCGGTGGCGGTCACGGTGATTTTCGCGATCAGGCCCGCGGGCCCGTTCGTGGAGTTCGTCACTTCGCCGCGCAGCGCATTCTTGCCCGGCTTGATGCGGTTGCGGATGTCGACGATTTGTGCGGTTTTCCAGCCGTTGACGCTCACCACCTGTGCGGAGTTGACCACAAACTTGCAGGTGTCATCGGCTGCGATGAGGAGGTCGGCCTTGTCTACAACGACATCATCCGGCAGCACCAGGGCGCTGACAAATAGGCGCTGACCTTTGGGCGCCGATCGCGGGTCGGCGGCGTGCCAGATCCATTTTGCCTCGCCGAGTTGCGCCTCGGGCAGCTCGATGGCCCGCGGCTTGTCGAAACCGATCCACTCCGCCTGCCAGTCCTCGGTCTTGAGCAGGCCCATCGTCCACCGCGCCGGCTGGCTCCAGCCCGACGCCTTGCCCGCGCGATCCCAGACCCTGACCTTCCAGAAGCACGCCTGGCCGGAGGTGAGCGGCTTGCCGTGATAGACAATCGCGGTCGTGTCGTCGTCCTTGATCACGCCGGAATCCCAGAGGTCGCCTTGGTCCTGCTTCAACAGCCGGGCATCGCTGGCGACCAGCACCTGGTAGGCGGTTTGCAGTTGCCCTCGTTCGCCGGACTTCAGCAGCCAGCTCAAGCGCGGCTGCACCTCGTCAAGGCCGAGGGGGTCGGTGCGGTATTCGCAGCGCAGGCCCTCCGCTTCCACCGTGGCGGCGCGGGCCGCTGCCGCGCCGAGCATCACCGCCATCAACAGAGCCATTTTCATGTGTTTTCCTTTTGCCAGCACGCCGGTTTCCAAGCCTGGGAAAGCGGCTAAAGTTTTTCCAGACCTTGGAAAAGCGGCCGCAGGTTTTTCCAGGTCTTGGAAAAGCGGCGCTCCACGGTTCCGGGCCTGGGCTGCGGCGGGTCCGCCGTTCCAAGCCTCGCACAGCCTGCCCGTCACGGGCTTTCGTCGTCGTCGTTCTTGGCGCGCTCGTCGGCGGCCTCGTCGTCGAGGACCTTGCCCACCTTGCCCACGTCGTCGAAATCCTCGCCCCGCGCGTCTTCCTCGAGTCCGGTGCTCTCGGCGCAGTCGGCGCAGACGGCCGACCGCGCGAAGCAGCGCGCACAGAACTCCTCGCCACACACGGTGCATTCCATCATATATTCGCCGCCATGTTCGGGGCAACCTTCTTCCATCCCGAATACATTGTCAGTTTCTTCCATGTCCCGCAGCATGGTGTCCTCCCCCTTGTGATTACTCGCTTCCCAGTTCGACGTTCCAATAGGCCAGATCGAGAAAATGGCACCAGCTGTGGTCGGCAGCGACCGCGAACTGGAGCTCGACGAACGGGCGCCAGCGCGGCTTCTTGGGCCGGCGGATCAGGCGCATGCCGGCCTCCTCCGGCGACCGGCTGCCCTTGCGCCGGTTGCACGCGATGCAGCTGCACACGACGTTGGTCCAGTTCGTCAGGCCGCCGTGCATGCGCGGCGTGATGTGGTCGATGTTGAGCTCCTTGCGGTCGAATTTCTTCCCGCAATACTGGCAGGTGTTGCGGTCGCGCTCGAAGATGTTGTGCCGCGTGAACTTGACCTCCTTGTTCGGGAAGCGGTCGAAGAACAGCAGCAGGATGATCCGCGGAATGCGGATGCGCAGCGAGATGGTGCGCACGATCTCCTGCTCGGCGACGCCGGCCCCGGCCTCGGAGAAGTCGCACCACTCGCGGAAGGAGAAGGTGCGGTACTCGCCGTCGTTCATGGCGACGACGACCTGGGCGTGGCCGCCGCAGAGCAGCGTCAGGGCGCGCTCGACGGTGCACACATGCACCGCCTGCCACAGCCGGTTGAGCACCAGCACGGAATTTTGCAGCGCCGCATTCATCGCCACTCGCTCCGCAGAAGTTGCCGCAGAAACTAGCCGATTGCGGCGCGCCTGTAAAGCGGCTTGCGGTGCGCGCATTTGCATTGACGCCCCGCGCCGCGGCCGATAGCGTCGCCGACTGTGGCGGGTGTGGCGCACACCACCCGGTTCATTCAGCGCGCCTGGGATATGCAACGACCCCTGCCGGCTTGTCCGGCAGGTGCAGAAGTTTTGCGGCTAGCAAGCAATAGCCCTGAAACTTTCGCTCCGGCGGGGCAAGCCCGCCGGGGGCGTCGGCGGCTTTTAGCGATGCCATCACGCGGGGAAAAGTTGGATGGCACGGAAGGACAAAGATGAAAAAAACAAGCTGGGCTTGCGTCGGGTTGCTGGTGGCGGCGGTCACGGCGCCGGGCGCCGGGCTGCGCAACCCGCATGTCCGGGACGGGCTCGAACTGTCCGCCCAAGGAGCCGCCGTCGTGGTGGCGCCCGGCGCCTGCGAAATCAACGGGCAGGTGGTGCGCGTGGCGGTGGCCATCGCGCTGCCGGTGGCGCCCGGGCCGGTCGTGAGCGTGACCAACGATCCCCCCTACCGCCTCTCGGCCGACAAGCCGCAGGGCTTTGCCAAGGGCACGCGGCTGCGCGGCCCGAACGCCCGCGATGTCAACGCCTGCGGCTCGCTCGTGTCCGCTTCGCTGGAAGTGCGCGCGAAGGATGGCGCGTTGCTCAAGCTGGGTGAGGATTATCTGCTGGATGCCGCCTGGGGCCACCTCGGCATCGGGCCGCACAGTTCCGTGACGACCAACGATCCCGTCACCGCCACCTATCGTTACGCGCTCCTGCGGATGGATACGATCCAGGTGTCGGCGGATGGCAAGGTCTCCTTGAAGCCCGGCGTGGCGCGCGTCAGCGCGCCGGTGCCGCCCGCGGCCGATGCCGGCTGCCTCGCGCTGGCCCATGTCTTCGTCAACTACGGCGACACGACGGTGCATCAGGATCAGCTCTTCACCATCGCGGAAACGCCGGAGCAGGCGATCACCGCCTCAACGCCGGGTCGGATACCCAAAACGCTTGCGTTGCTCAAGGCCGGCAAGCCGGTGACGGTCGTGTGCTGGGGCGACTCCGTCACCGCCGGCGGCAACGCCTCGACGCCGGACAAGCGCTACGTGGACGTCTTCGCCGCCGGCCTGCGCGAGCGCTTTCCTCAGGCGCAGCTTACCGTGTCGAATATCAGTGCCGGTGGTTCCCGCAGCGCGAACTGGCTGTTCCCCGACAAGTTCCCCTACCGCACCCTGCGCGGCGCCGCCAGCCCGTGCCAGTTCCAGCGCATCCTCGACGCGAAGCCCGACCTCGTGACCATCGAGTTCGTCAACGACGCGGGCCTCACGCCCGCGCAGGTCGAGGAAACCTACAGCGATATTCTTACGCGCCTGCAGCCGCTCGGCACGGAGGTCGTGCTCATCACGCCCCATTACACCATGCTCAAGATGATGGGCTTTGCGAATATGGCCGGGCAGGACCGGCGGCCCTATGTGCTGGCGCTCCGCCAGTTTGCCGGCAAGCACAGCGTGGGCCTCGCCGACGCCTCGGCGCGCTGGGAACATCTCTGGAAGGAAGGCCTGCCCTACCTGACCCTCCTGGACAACACCATCAACCATCCCGACGACCGCGGCCACCGCCTGTTCGCGGAGGAGCTGTGGAAGTGTTTCCGGTGATGCCCCGGCCTGCATGGGCAGAGGGCATGTGGCTGTAGCCGGGTCTCGGACTCGGCGTTTGGTTAAATCGTTAGCGGTGTCGTCAACAGGTTTGGTGTTTGTGAGAAAAAAGGAGCGACGGGCTATGAATAAACTACGGGTCGTTTATGTGGCAGGGCTGTTGGCGGTGGGCTGCAGCATCGCGGCGGCCGCTGCGGAGTCGAAGGCTGCGTCGTCGTCGGGCTATGACATCGCCGCCTATTACTGGCCAGCCTATCATCCCGAGGAGCGCTGGAATTCCTTCTTCAAGGGGAACCTCGGCGAGTGGGAGATCATCCGGGACTGCAAGCCTCGGTTCCCGGGACATCAGCAGCCCAACGTGCCGGCTTGGGGTTACGAGAACGAGACCGACCCGCTCGTCATGGAAAAGAAAATCGCCGCCGCCGCCAGTCACGGGGTGAACGTGTTGATTTTCGACTGGTACTGGTACGACAACCAGCCGTTCCTGGAGGAGTGTCTCGACAACGGCTTCCTCAAGGCCCGCAACAACGACCAGGTCAAATTCTTCCTGATGTGGGCAAATCACGACGCCGGCTCGCTGTGGAACATCGAGAAATCCGGCCTGCCTAACAAGGTCATCTGGCCCGGCGCGGTGGACCGCGCAACCTTCGACACCGTGGTGGACCGCGTCATCGCGCGGTACATGCACCATCCCTCCTACTACAAGATCGAGGGCAAGCCCGTCTTCTCCATCTACGAACTGGGCACGCTGATCAAGGGCCTGGGCGGCGTGGAGCAGACGAAAGCGGCGCTCGATTCCTTCCGCGCCAAGGTCAAGGCGGCGGGGTTCCCGGGCCTGCACATCCAGGCCATCCTGTGGTCGAACATCCCGGCGAGCCTGTCCATGGTCCCCGGCGATCGGGCCAACACCCAGGACAACACGGTCAAGGCGCTGGGGATCGACAGCCTGACGAACTATCAATGGTGCCATCTGGTCGTACCCAAGGGCGATTACAAGGACTGGGCCGAGCAGGCCATCGCCAACTGGGAGCCATGGGTTCAGAAGTTTTCCGTGCCCTATTACCCGCACGTCTCCACGGGTTGGGATACCAACCCGCGCTTCAAGAAATTCAACGAGACCACGATCGTCAACCGGTCGCCGGAACTGTTCGTCAGCTATCTGCGGCGCGCCAAGGACTACGTGGATCAGCACAAGTTGCAGCCCAAGCTGGTCACCATCAACTCGTGGAACGAATGGAGCGAAGGCAGCTACCTGGAGCCGGATGAGCGGTTCGGCATGAAGTATCTGGAGGCCGTGCGCGACGTCTTCGGCGTCAACGGCACGGTGCCTCCGTCACAGCCGCGGTAAGACGGGCCCGCCGCGCACATTAGCATTGACGCGCCGCACCGCCGCCGATAGCGTCGCCGCCATGTTGCAGGCGCTGCAAAATCACCATATTCCGGCCGTTCCTCAGACCTCTGCGGTACCGACCAAGGCCTGTTGCGCCGGGTCGGTGACCTGGCCTACAACGAAAAGTGCAGCTTTTACTGAGGATTCTGTAGGCCGCGTGACCTCACGCGGCGTCTTGCGCGACTGTCATCAGACCTTGGAAACGCGGCTGAGAACATCGACCGACCTGCTTTCACTTCGATGTTCGATGTTGAATGTTCGGTGTTCGATGTTCGCCGGAGGCTTTCATGAGTGAGGTCACCACGCCCTTGATGGGCCAGTACCGCAAGCTCAAGGGCGAACTGCCGCCGGGCACGCTGCTGTTCTTCCGGCTCGGCGATTTCTACGAGATGTTCTACGACGACGCGATCGAGGCCTCGCGCATCCTCAACCTCACCCTGACCAAGCGCCAGCAGGTCCCCATGTGCGGCGTGCCGCACCACGCGGCGGAGATGTACCTCGCCAAGCTGATCAAGGCCGGCAAGAAGGTCGCCATCAGCGAGCAGATGGAGGAGGCGTCCGCCACCAAGGGCCTCGTGCGGCGCGACGTGGTCCGCATCGTCACGCCCGGCACCGTGCTCGAGGAGCAGGTGCTCGACGCGCACCTGCACAACTACCTCGCCGGCCTGTGCTGCGCCGACGGCATCTTCGGGCTCGCCATGCTGGACCTCTCCACCGGCGCCTTCTGGATCGAGCAGTTCGGCTCCGCGGCCGCGCTCGGCGATGCGCTCGCGCGCGGCGCGCCCAGCGAGTGCGTCGTGCCGGAGAGCCTGCGCGAGAGCGCCGAGCTGGCCGCGCTGTTCCCCGCCGGCGGGCCGACGCTGCTGAGCGTCCGCGAGGACTGGACCTTCGAGCCCGACTTCGTCGCCGACCTGCTGCTGCGGCACTTCAAGGTGCATTCGCTCGACGGCTTCGGCTGCGCGGGCGAGAAGGTCGCCGTCCGCGCCGCGGGCGCGGTGCTGCACTACGTCACCGACGAGCTGCGCCGCAACGCGGCCCACGTCCGCGCGCTGCACGTGAAGACCTCGGCGGATTTTCTGGTGATGGACGAGGGCACGGTGGCCCACCTCGACCTCGTGCCCACGCGCAGCATGGCGGCCGGCGCGCCGACGCTGCTCGGCGTCCTCGACAAGACCGCGACGCCGATGGGCGGCCGGCTGCTGCGCGACTGGCTGCTGCGCCCGCTCGCGCGCTGCGCCTCCATCGTGGCGCGGCAGGATGCCATCGAGGCGCTGACGCGCGATCGCGCGCTGCTCCACGACCTGCGCACGCAGCTGGCGGAGATCCGCGACCTCGAACGGCTGATCGCCCGGCTCGGCGCGGGCGGCGGCAACGCGCGCGAATTGCAGGCGCTGGCTCGCTCGCTCGCCGCGCTGCCGGCGCTGCGCGCACTACTCGCGGCCCAGCCCGCG
>CAITZM010000137.1 GCA_903896925.1 uncultured Lentisphaerota bacterium
GGCTTACCTTCGCGACCTTGCGTTAAACTCTTCTCCGCCTTGGCGTGCTTGGTGTCCTTTGCGCGAACTGCTGCTGTTCGGCTCCGGAAATCTGTGTCATCCGTGAAATCCGTGGATGCTTCTTCTGCTTCTTTAAAAGAAGATTTCGCGCCAAGGACGCTAAGCTCGCTAAGGGAGAAAATGTTCGCGTGCTTTGCGCGAACGGTTGCCTCTGCCTGGCTCAGGAAATCCATGCAATCCGTGAAATCTGTGGATACTGCTTCTGCTTCTTTGGCACCGCTACGGCTACGTCCTCCCGAAATCGCTACACGCGTTTGGCGCGGAGGAGGCCTTCGAGCTGGCGCATGTCCTTGGGCAGGGGCGCGGCCCAGGTCATCTGCGCGCCGGTCCCGGGATGGATGAGCGTCAGGGTCTCGGCGTGCAGGGCTTGGCGCGGAAAGTCGATGTGCACCGCACCCTCGGCCTCGCGGTAGCGCCGGTTGTAGGTCTGATCACCGATCAGCGGCAGCCCGGCAAAGGCCGCCTGCGCGCGGATCTGGTGCTTGCGCCCCGTCTCCAGCTTGAACCGCAATTTGCTGACGACGTCGCGGCCGTTCGCCAGCGGGAATTCCGCGAGCACCTCGTAGTGCGTGATCGCCTCGACGGCGGCTTCGCCGGCGACCTGGGCCTCTTCGTCGCCGATGACGAACTGGCGCAGCTCGTCGTCGCGCAGCTTGAGCCAGTTTTTCCACGTGCCCTTGGCCGCGGGCGGGCGGCCTTCGACGAAGGCGACGTAGGCGCGCTGCATCGTGTGCGCCTTGAGCTGGTCGATCAGCAGGCGGCGGGCGGTCGGGTTCATCGCCATGCAGAGGACGCCGGTGGTGTACTGGTCGAGCCGGTGGACGGGCAGGGGCTTGAGGCGGCGGTAGGCGGGCGGCAGCGAGCGGCCGCGGCCGTCGGCGCCACATTCCATCGCGCGCAGGTTGCCCGCGAGGAAGTCCGCCACGATGCTCAGCGCGGAGAGGTCGACGTTCTCGGCGGGCACCGAGATCAGGCCGGCGCCCTTGTCCACCACGGCCAGCGCGGCGTCGAGGTGGAGCAGGGCGACCCGCGGATGGATCCGCCAGCCGTTGACCTTGCACTCCAGCGCCGTCGTCTCCCGGTGGAGCAGCTTGAGCGTGCCCTGCGGGTCGGGCAGCTGCTGGTGCGGCAGCCGGATGATCTGTCCGTTTACGCTGACCCGCCCCGCGGCGATCCATTGCTTGGCCCGGGTCTTCGGCGTGTCGGGAAAGACGCGCAGCAGCCATTCCAGCAGCGGTCGCGTCGTCTTGGCGTTGTCAGCATCCATGGTCATAGGTGCGATCAAGATGAGGCCGAAAGCGCCGCAGGTCAACATGAATGCGCGCCGTCCCGTCGAGTCGCGTACAAGTCCCCGAAGGTTGGTTTTCCTGGCATCGGTCCTTGAAAAATCCCGTTTACGCAGGTCGAGTTCGCGCATGACGAAGACGGCAGGCACTAGGACGATTTGTCGATGGCAAGGGCTGGCGCTTCTCCACAGTATTGTCAAGCGGCACGGGTTTTGGTAATAGCTCTCCCCTTCGCGCGGCGAGAAACATCAGACGAGGACCGGGACCATGACAGACAACAAAATTACGATGGGTGCGGACGGCAAGCTGCTGGTGCCGGATCATCCGGTGTTGCCGTTCATCGAGGGCGACGGCACGGGGCGCGACATCTGGCGCGCCTCGGTGATCGCGTTCGACGCGGCGGTGCAGAAGGCCTACGGCGGCAAGCGCGCCGTGCAGTGGCTGGAAGTCCTCGCGGGCGAGAAGGCGTTCACGCAGACCGGCAGCTGGCTGCCGGAGGCCACGCTCACCGCCTTCCGCCAGTATCTCGTCGGCATCAAGGGCCCGCTGACGACGCCGATCGGCGGCGGCATGCGCAGCCTGAACGTGGCGCTGCGCAAGGAACTGGACCTCTACGTCTGCCAGCGGCCGGTGCGCTGGCTCCAGGGCGTGCCCTCGCCGGTCAAGCGCCCGCAGGACGTGGACATGGTGATCTTCCGCGAGAACACCGAGGACATCTACACCGGCATCGAGTTCGAAAACGGCACGCCCGATTGCGAAAAGTTCAAGGCGCTGCTCAAGGAGCAGTTCCCTAAGGAGTACAAGAAGATCCGCTTCCCGGACACCGTCGGCATCGGCGTCAAGCCGGTCTCCGTCGAGGGCACCGAGCGGCTCGTGCGCGCGGCGCTCCTGTGGGCGCTGGCCAACCACCGCAAGAGCGTCACCTTCGCCCACAAGGGCAACATCATGAAGTACACCGAGGGCGCGTTCATGAAGTGGGGCTACGCGCTCGCCAAGCGCGAGTTCGGCGCGGTGGAGATCGATGGCGGTCCGTGGTGCCGGCTGCCCGGCGGCATGGTCATCAAGGACGTCATCGCCGACATCGTCTTCCAGCAGACCATCACGCGCGCGACCGAGTTCGACGTCATCGCCACGATGAACCTCAACGGCGACTATCTCTCCGACGCGCTCGCCGCGCAGGTCGGCGGCATCGGCATCGCCCCCGGCGCGAACATCAATTACCTCACCGGCCACGCCGTCTTCGAGGCGACCCACGGCACGGCGCCCAAGTACGCCGACCTCGACAAGGTCAACCCCGGCAGCGTCATCCTCTCCGGCGAGATGATGTTCCGCTACATGGGCTGGACCGAGGTCGCCGACCTCCTCGTCAAGGGGCTGGAAACGACCATCGCCCGCAAGACCGTGACCTACGACTTCGCCCGCCTGATGGAAGGCGCCAAGGAAGTCAAATGCAGCGAGTTCGGCCAGCTCGTCGCGGCCAACATGGGTTGAAACCTTGAACCACAGAGGGGCACAGAGGCTAGCGGAGGTCACAGAGCCGCAGGTTCGGAAAACTTGCGGCCGCCTTTGACTCGCCTTGGAACACCTCTGTGACCCTCGGTTCCTCCTCCGTGACCTCTGTGGTGAAGCCTGAATATGCATAGCATCGAGTCCAAGATCCTGACGCGCGCGGCCCTGCAGGCCGAGTGCGAGCGCCTGCGCGCGGCCGGGCGGAAGATCGTCTTCACCAATGGCAGCTTCGACCTGCTGCACGACGGCCATGTGACCTATCTCCCGTTTGCGCGCGAGCAGGGCGACCTGCTGATCGTCGGCTTGAATTCCGATGCGTCCGTCCGGCGCTACAAGGGGCCCAAGCGCCCGATCCTGGAGCAGGAGCACCGCGCGCGGATGCTGGCGGCGCTGGAGATGGTGGACTACGTCTGCTGCTTCGACGAGGACGAGCCGCGGGAGCTGATCGCCGCGCTCCAGCCCGACGTGCTGGTGAAGGCCGAGGACTGGGCGCATTACGTCAGCGGCCGCGACGTGGTCGAGGCGCGCGGCGGCAAGGTCGTGCTTGCCAAGATGGTCGCCGGCCTGTCCACGAGCGAACTCATCCGGCGCGTGATCGCGGCGTATTCAGAGGAGAAGAAACTATGAGCGGAAAATTTATTGTCACCGGCGGGGCGGGGTTCATCGGCAGCAATGTGATCGCGGCGCTCAACGCGCGCGGCATCGACGACATCCTGGTGGTGGACCTGCTCGGCTCCGACGAGAAGTGGGCGAATCTGGTCGGCCTGCGGTACGCCGACTACTGGGAGGTGGACGATTTCCGCTTCCACGTGCGGCAGGACTCGCTGGGCGAGGTGGACGCGGTCATCCATCTCGGCGCGTGCAGCGCGACGACCGAGCGCAACGCGAGTTTCCTCGCGGACAACAACTACCGCTTCACGCGCGAGCTCTGCGAGTGGTGCCTGCACCACAACACGCGGTTTGTCTATGCCTCCAGCGCCGCGACCTATGGCGATGGCGCGCTCGGCTACAGCGACGACCTCGAGAAGCTGCCGGAGCTCAAGCCCCTGAACATGTACGGCTACTCCAAGCACATGTTCGACCTGTGGGCGAACCGGATGAAGCTCTTCGACCAGATCGTCGGCCTGAAATATTTCAACGTCTATGGCCCGCGCGAGGCGCACAAGGGCGACATGCGCTCCGTGGTCCACAAGGCCTGGGGCCAGATCAAGACGACCGGCGTCGTCAAGCTCTTCAAGTCCTACCGGCCCGAGTTCAAGGACGGCGAGCAGCTTCGCGACTTTGTCCACGTGCAGGACGCCGTGGCGGCGACGCTGTACTTCGCCGAGACGCCCGGCGGCGGCCTGTTCAACATCGGCACCGGCCAGGAGCGCTCGTGGGTGGACCTCGCGCGGGCCGTGTTCGCCGCGCTTGGCCGCGAGCCCAAGATCGAGTTCATCGAGATGCCGGAAAACATCCGCGCCAAATACCAGTACAGCACGCAGGCCGATGTCACGAACCTGCGCGGCGCCGGCTATCGCGAAAAATTCACCAGCCTCGAAGAGGGCGTGCGGGCGTACGTCCAGTGGCTGGAACAGCACGGCTGAACAGCGTGTCCAGGGGCGGGCAGGGCCCAGGGCCGGCCGTCCTGGGTGGGGGTAACCGCTCCGGTTCCGGTGTCGCGGGAGCGGAAAAATGCGTTGCGGGGCACGAATTCCTTGACGCGGGGCGGTGGATTGACTACGTTGCGGCGCTTTCGCGGCGACGCGACGCCGGTCTGCGAGTCTGTTTAGGCGGGCCGGGCCAAGTCCCGATGGCGCAGGAGCGTCCTGGGCCACGGGCTTTTTGTGTCGTCTGCCCGATGGTGTAATGGCAGCACACGGCCCTTTGGAGGCCAGAGTCTAGGTTCGAATCCTAGTCGGGCAACCATGGTCGCGCGCAGGTAACATTGATTTTGAACGGAGTTTTGGTTTGAGAATATTTTCGGGAAATGCAAACCGGCCGCTGGCGGAAAAGATCGCCACGTACATCAACCAGCCGCTGGGGGATGTGACGATCGGCCGCTTTCCGGACGGCGAGGTTTTCGTCAAGTACATCGAAAACCTGCGCGGCAAGGATGTCTACATCATCCAGCCGACGTGCAAGCCGCCGAACGAAAACCTGATGGAATTGCTGATTATGATGGACGCGGCCCGGCGCGCGTCTGCGGCCCGCATCACCGCGGTCATGCCGTTCTTCGGCTATGCGCGCCAGGACCGCAAGGACCAGCCGCGCGTGCCGATCACGGCGAAGCTGGTGGCTAACCTCCTGGTCGCGGCGGGCGCGAACCGGCTGCTGACCATGGACCTGCACTCGCAGCAGATCCAGGGCTTCTTCGACATCCCGGTGGACCACCTGTTCGCGTCGCCGGTGATCGTCAAGTACCTGCGCGAGAAGAAGAACTTTTCCAAGCTGGTCATCGTGGCGCCGGACACCGGCGGCCTGAAGATGGCGCACGGCTATTCGACGATGATGAACGCGGGGCTGGCGATCGTGGCCAAGCAGCGCAAGACGGCGACGGAGATCGATGTGCTCAACATGGTCGGCGACGTTGAGGGCTGCGAGGCCGTCCTCGTGGACGACCTGACGAGCACGGCCGGCACGCTGTGCGCGGCGGCGCAGATGTGCAAGGATCACGGCGCGAAGAGCGTCATGGCGGCGGTGACGCACGCGATGGTGACCGACGAAGGCCTGGAGCGGCTGAAGAATTCGCCGATCGATGAACTGGTGACGACGGACAGTGTGCCGCGTAATGCGTGGAAAGGGATGAATGTAACCGTCCTTTCGGTGGCGGACCTGCTGGGCGAGGCCATCCTGCGCATCCACAACGACCAGTCGGTGACGAGTCTGTTTAAGGTATAGAAAGGGAAGCGAATGAAAGCAGTAGCATTGAAGGCGGAGCCGCGGACCTTGCAGGGCAAGCAGCCCTCGGGGCGTCTGCGCCGGAGTGGCAGCGTGCCGGGCATTGTCTATGGCTCCGAGCATGCGCCCCAATTGGTCCAGCTCAACGAGCATGACCTGGTGCAGTTCCTCAAGGGTCGCACGAGCGAACACTTCCTCCTGGATCTCGACGTGACCGGCTGCCCGCCGTGCAAGGCGCTGATCAAGGAAATCCAGCGGCACGCCGTGTCGCACCGCATCGAGCACGTGGACCTGAACGCCATTTCGATGACGCGCAAGCTCCGCATCGAAGTGCCGATCAAGCTCGTCGGCGAGCCGGTCGGTGTCGCGCAGCAGGGCGGCGTGGTCGATCATATGATCCGCTCGGTCCTGGTGGAATGTCTGCCGTCCGACATCCCCGAACAATTTATCCTGGACATCGCCGGCCTCAGCGTCGGCGAGCGCTTCACGGTGGCCAACATCGTCGTGGATGCGGCGAAGATCACGGTGTTGAGCGCGCCCGGCCTGTCGGTTGTGGCCGTCGCCGCACCGCGCGCCGAGGAAGAAGTCGCCCCGACCGCGGCCGCAGGCGCGGTGGCGGAGCCCGAAGTCCTCACGGCGAAGAAGCCGGAAGAGGGCGAAGAGGCTGCGGCCCCTGCCGGCAAGGATGCGGGCAAGAAGGAAGCCGGCAAAGAGGGCGCGAAGGCGGCCCCGGCTGGCGACGCGGCCAAGAAGGGCGCCGAAGCGCCCAAGAAGAAGTAATGACGCGGGCCGCGTGAGGTGGCGCTGTGAAACTGATCGTTGGCCTGGGCAACCCGGGCAAGCAGTACGAGCGCACGCGGCATAACATCGGGTTTGCGGTGCTTGACGAGCTGGCGCGGCGGGCGGAGGCGACCTTCCGCCAGCCGTGGCTGGCGAAGGCCGAGACGGTGCAGGCGGACGTGGCCGGGCAGGCCGCGCTGCTGGCCAAGCCGGTGACGTTCATGAATTTGAGCGGCACCGCGGTGGCGCCGCTGGCGCGCAAGCGGGGCCTGGCGCCGTCGGATGTGGTGGTCGTGTCCGACGACATGGAGCTGGCGCTCGGCAAGCTGCGCATCCGTGCGCGGGGCGGGGCCGGCGGGCACAACGGCCTGAAGTCGGTGATCGAGCAGCTGGGCTCGGACGAGTTTGCGCGCGTGCGGGTCGGCATCGGCCGGGCTGCGGGCGCGGGCGATGCGACGGGGCATGTGCTCGGCCGCTTCAGCTCAGAGGAACGCCGGGCGCTGGAACCGGTGATCGCGGCGGCGGCGGATGCGGTCGAATGCATCCTGCGCGACGGCGCGGAGACGGCGATGAACAAGTTCAATGGCATAACGATAGAAGAGAGGAAATGACGGCATGAACAAGTACGAGGCGATGTTCATTTTTGGCGACGACCTGAAGGATGACGCGATGGAAGACGCGCTCAACAAGGTCCGTGCGGAAATCACGAAGGTCGGCGGCGTGGTGGAGACCACCACGCGCATGGGCCGCAAGCAGTTTGCGCGGATCCTGCACAAGAAGGAAGCCGGACAATACGTCCTGATCACCTTCACGGTCGGTGGCGAGCACATCAGCCCGCTGTTGGCCAAGTACCGCCTGAACGAATCCGTGTTCCGCGTCACGATCATGCGCGCGGGCGTGCCGCCGCCGGCGCCGGAGACGGCCGAGAAGCCGGTCGAGGCCAAGGACAAGGTCGCGAAGTAAACCATGGCTTCGTTGAACCACATCTTTATGGCCGGCAACCTGACCAAGGATCCCGAGGTGCGCTACACGCCCTCGGGGACCGCCGTGGGCACGTTGCGCCTGGCCAGCACCCGCGTCTACCTCGCCGAGGGGCAGAAAAAAGAAGAGACGTGTTTTATTGATGTCGTCGTCTGGGAGAAGCAGGCGGAAGTCTGCCGCGAGTACCTGTCCAAGGGCTCGCCGGTCCTGGTCGAGGGCCGCCTCCAGTTCGAGCAGTGGAAGACCGAGAGCGGCGAGAGCCGTTCGCGGCACCGCATCCGTGCGGATCGCGTGCATTTCCTCGGACGCGGGCGCGATGGCGCCGGCGGTGCCGGCGGCGAAATGGGCGATGCGCCCGGCGCCCCCGAGGGCGAGGCCGCGCCCGCGCGCCCCGCGCCCCGCGCCGTGCCCCCTCCGCCGCCCCCCAAGGCCGGCGGCGCGGACGAGAGCGGCGACGCCGACGATTTGCCCTTTTAACAGAAGCAACCCAACGGAGTAGAGGTAGATCATGAGAGAGTTCGATGACCGTGGCTTTGGTGGCGAGCGTGAGCGTGGTCCGCGCCGTCGTCCCAAGAGTCTCCCGGCCGACCAGGTCGTGGACTATAAAGATGCCGAGTTCCTGAAGAAGTTCGTCACGGAACAAGGTCGTATGCAACCGCGCCGGATCACCGGTGCCAATGCCATGCAGCAACGCCAGATCAAGCGCGCCATCCGGCGCGCCCGCGTCATCGGCCTGCTGCCCTGATCAACGAAGAAAGGTGACATCATGGCGAAGGAAGTTTTATTGCTGTCCGACGTGCCCGGTCTGGGCATCGAGGGCGACGTCGTGCGCGTGGCCGAGGGCCACCTGCGCAATTATCTGATGCCGAAAAAGCTCGCGGCGCCCGTGACCGCCGGCACGAAGCGGCAGATCGAGAAGAAGCGCGAAGTGCGCGAGCAGCGGCTCGCGGTGGAGCGCGCCGCGCTGGCCGAGCAGGCCAAGGTGATCGAGCAGCTGTCCGTGACCATCCCGGTCCGCACCGGCGAGGGCGGCAAGCTGTTCGGCTCCGTGACGGTGCTCGACATCGTCGCCGCAGTCGAGAAGCTCGGCCACAAGCTGGACCGCCATCAGCTCCAGCTCGACGAACCGCTCAAGAAGACCGGCAAGTTCGACCTGCCCGTCAAGTTGCATCCGGAAGTCACTGCGACGCTCAAGGTCTGGATCGTCGAGGAGTAATTTGCGATGGCTGCCACGGGCACGCCGGGGCGCACCGACCGCATCCCGCCCTATAGCGAGGAGGCCGAGCGCGGCGTGTTGGGGTCCATGCTCCAAGACGCAACCCGCGTGCTGGACGCCTGCCGGGAAAGCCGGCTGACGCCCGCGGCCTTCTATGTCCCGGCCCACCAGTTGCTGTTCGAGACGTTCAGCACGATGGTGGACCGGGGCCTGCCCGTGGACCTGCTCACCGCCGGCGACAACCTCAAGAAGGACGGCGTGCTCGAGAAGGTCGGCGGGCCGCAGTTTCTCGAGCGCCTCGTCGACGCCACCCCCACCTCGGCGCACGCCCAGTTCTACATCGACATCGTCCACGAGAACGATCTCCTGCGCACGATGATCCGGCAGGCGCAGAAGACCATCGAGGTCTGCTACGCGCAGGAAGAGCCGCCGATGCAGATCCTGAATGCAACGGAGCAGGCCTTCTACGACATCGCCCACGCCCGGCACCGGGCCATCAACACGTGGCCCGACCTCGTCAAGACGGCTCACGAAAAGATCGAAGAGATCATCCGCACCAACAAGGATCTCACCGGGTTGCCGACCGGCTTCACGGATATCGACCGGCTCACGCGCGGGCTGCAGCCCGGCGACCTCGTCATCCTCGCGGCGCGCCCCTCGATGGGCAAGACCGCGCTCGCCCTCAACATCGCCGAGAATGCCGCTCTCCATCACGAAAAACACCACCCGGTCGCCGTCTTCAGCCTGGAAATGTCCGCCGACTCGCTCGTACGCCGCATGATCTGCTGCCGCGCCAGGATCAGCGCCCACGCGCTGGGCAAGGGCTTCCTCGCGCGTGAACTGCACGGCGAACTGATCAGCGCGGTGGACACGCTGATGGGCGCGCCGATCGTCGTGGACGATACCGCCGGCCTCGAGGTGTCCGAACTCCGTTCCCGCGCGCGGCAGATCTCGCGCAAGCACAACATCGAATTGATCGTCGTGGACTATCTCCAGCTGCTGCACTGCAAGGAAGCCGCCCGCGAGGGCCGGCAGAACGAGGTCGCCCGCATCTCCAGCGAACTCAAGGTGATGGCCAAGGAGTTGCAGGTGCCCGTGCTGTGCCTCAGCCAGCTGAGCCGGGCCCCCGAATCGCGCGACAAAACCTCCGGCGTACCCAAGCTGTCCGACCTGCGCGACTCCGGCGCGATTGAACAAGATGCCGACGTTGTCTGTCTATTGCGTCGTCCCTGTTACTACAAGGACGACCCCGAACACGAGGACAAGACCTTGGCCATTCTGGACATTGCTAAGCAGCGCAACGGACCGACCGGGGAGATCAAACTGAATTTCCAGAACGAATACACACGGTTCTCCGACCGCATCGAGTTCCGCGGCCAGGACGGAGGCGGCCCGTGAGCCGGCGGTTCCAGGCTTTGGCAACCGGCGGCCGCGTTTGGTCCAACACTTGGAAAAGGATCGGCGTGGCGCTGCTGCTGCTGGCGGCGCTGTGCCTGGCGCCCGCGGCGCGCGCGGCGGCGGGGCTGGAAGATATCGTCAAAGATGTCCGCGTGGAACGGCGCGGCGGCGGCACGATGGAAGCCGGCTCGGTGCTGGCCTATGTCAGCAGCAAGGTGGGCGAGGAGCTGAGCCGCAACGGCATCGCCCGCGACGTGAAGAACCTCGACAAGAGCGGTCGCTTCACCTACGTCGAGAGCCGCGTCGAGCGCGTGCCCGGCGGCTATGCCCTGGTGTTCGTCGTCGAACCGAAGCTGCGCATCCGCAAGCTGAAGATCGTCGGCGCCGACGACCTGGGCAACCGCAAGGTGCAGGACCTGCTCGAGCTTTCGCCGGGCGACATCGCCGACGACGCGACGATCGCCGCGCACACGGTCAAGGTCGTCGACAAGTACAACAAGAAGTATTATCCGGAGCCGAAGCTGACGTGGGCGGTCGCGCCGGTGGCGGGCACCGACGTGGCCGACGTGACCATCACGGTCAAGGAAGGCCCCTACGCCACGGTCAAGCAGATCAATTTTGTCGGCAACGAGCACCTCGGCGCGCGCAAGCTGCGCGGGGTGATGAAACAGCAGCGCGAGTGGCTGTTCACCTTCATCACCGGCGACGGCACCTTCGATCCCGACGCGGTGGCCACCGACCGCGAGGCGCTGCGCAAGGCCTACCTGGACGAGGGCTATCTCGACGTCGAGGTCGGCGACCTGACGGTGCACCCGGTCGGCAAGAGCGGGCTGGCCGTGGATGTCCTGATCACGGAAGGCGCGGTCTACCGGATCGGCGCCGTGGCCGTGACCGGCGCGACGAAGTTTCCCGAGCAGGAACTGCTCCGCGGGCTGAACGTGAAACCCGGCGACCTCGCGTCCATGGATAAGCTCGACAAGCTGGCGCAGGCGATCCGCGACTATTACGGCTCGCACGGCTACATCCGCACGGCGGTCGATGTGCATCTGGACACCGCGCCGGAGCGCCGCACGGTCGGGGTCGTGTTCAACGTGCACGAGGGGAAGCTCTCGTACATCCGCAACATCCGCATCCGCGGCAACACGCGCACGAAGGACAAGGTCATCCGGCGCGAGTTGACGGTGAACCCCGGCGAGATCTACAACGAGGTCCGCGTGCGCAACAGCCAGGCGCGCCTGAAGAACATGGGCTACTTCAAGTTCGTGGATATCGTGCCGATGAGCACCACGCAGACCAACGAATATGACCTGGCCATCGATGTCGAGGAGGAGCGCACGGGCAACTTCATGATCGGCGCGGGCTTCTCCAGCATCGACAGCATCGTCGGGTTCGCCGAGATGTCGCAGGGCAATTTCAACCTGTTCGGCCCGGGATGGACCGGCGGCGGCCAGAAGCTGAAGCTGCGCGTGCAGGGCGGCACGCAGCGGCGCGACGTGGAGCTGTCGTTCGTCGAGCCGTATTTCCTCGACCACCGCCTGTCGTTCGGCGTGGACCTCTATCAGCACGACAGCTTCTACTACAGCACCGAGTACAACCAGAAGGACACCGGCGGGCGCCTGACGCTCGGCCAGCCGCTCGGCTCGCTGCTCGGCGGCTTCGACCGGCTCAACTACATCTACAGCCTCGACGCCTACAACATCTACGACGTGAGCACGAACGCCTCGCCGCTCATCCAGCAGGAAGCCGGTGCGCGGCTCAAGAGCGCGTTCACGCTCGAGCTGGTGCACGACGCGCGCGACCGGCCGTTCGTCCCGACGCGCGGCAACCGCACCTCGCTCTCCGCGCAGGTCGCCGGCGGCCCCCTGGGCGGCGACACGGACATTTACGGCTTCCAGGCCCGCTCGGCCCAGTACATCCCGGTGTGGTTCGACCATGTCCTGAGCCTTCGCGGCCAGCTCGCCTTCGTGGACTCCTACAACGGCGCCGAGCGCGTGCCGCTGTTCGACCGGCTGTTCCTCGGCGGCCCCTATTCGCTGCGCGGTTACAAGTTCCGCGAGGTCGGTCCGACCGACGGGGAGCCGAACAACGAGCCGATCGGCGGCCAGTCGCTGTTTTTCGTCTCGGCGGAGTACAACATCCCGATCATCGAAAAGATCCGGATCGCCACCTTCGTGGATGCCGGCATGGTCTGGAGCGACCCGTATGTGCTCAGCCTGCAGGGCCTCAATTCCGACTTCGGCTTGGGCATCCGCTTCGACTTCCCCGGTTTCCCGATCCAGCTGGATTATGCGTGGCCGATCCATGCGGAAGATTACAACAATCACCCTTCGGGACGCTTCAGCTTCTCGATCGGCTATCAATATTAACAAGGAGCAGACATGAACCGGAAGATTGCAGGCGGTTTGGTGGCGGGCGTGCTGGCCTGTCTGGCGGGCAGCGGAGTGCAGGCGGCCGAGACGCGCATCGTTTTCGTCAACATGGACCGCATCTTCAACGAGTTTTACAAGACCCGGCTGGCCGACACGCAGCTCAAGGAGCAGGCGTCGCAGGTCATGGACGAGCGCAAGAAACTGCAGGGCGACTTCGAACGGCTGCAGGGGGAGTTCAACAAGCTCCGTGACGACGCGCAGAACACGGCGCTGACCGAGGAGGTCCGGTCCCAGCGCCGCACCTCCGCCGAGGAAAAGCTTGTCGAAGTCCGCGACTACGAGAGCAAGATCCGGCGCTTCGACGAGACGCGCCGCAAGCAGATGGAGGACCAGAGCCGCCGCATGCGCAAGCGCATCGTGGATGAGATCCGCGACACCATCCAGATCTACTCGCGCAACCAGATGTACTCCGCGGTGCTCGACGTCTCCGGCCAGACGCTCAACGGCATCGAGACCGTGCTCTACACCGAGCCGCGCATGGACATCACCGGCGAGATCGTCGACGTGCTCAACCGCGGCCGGCCGTCCGACCTCGGCGCCAAGACCAACGCCGCCACCAAGGCGAGTGCGCCGGCGGCGGCGGAGCTCTCGCCCGCCTTGAAGAGCGAAAAGAAATAAAGCAGGAGTTTCCCGTGAGAATGACAGCTGCCGAAATCGCCGCCAAGCTCGGTGCCGCCCTGGACGGCGACGGCACCGTGTCCGTGCAGGGGCTGGCCAGTCTGCGCGAAGCCGGGCCGGGCGACATCGCCTTCCTGGGCAACCTGCGCTATGCCGCCCAGGCCGCCGTGACGCGGGCCAGCGTGGTGCTCGTGACCCCGGACATGACGAAGCCCTGTTCCGCCGCCGCGCTCATCCGCGTCAGCAACCCTGACAAGGCCTTCACCCTCCTCGCCGAATGGTTCGCGCCGCCGGCGCCCA
>CAITZM010000138.1 GCA_903896925.1 uncultured Lentisphaerota bacterium
CCACCTCAGCGCCTTGCCGGACCAAGCGAAAGACTTAAGATGCGTTTGCCCTGCGATAAGGGGCTCCTTTTCACCACCACAGCGAGCCGAAAGTGTCAACCGAGGCGGATGATCTGGATGGCGCGATCAAGGCTGACGGGCCGGTGCGTGATGACCACCACGGTGCGGGCGGGATCCAGAGACCAGATCAGCTCCATAATTTCACGCTCAGTCGCGGGATCGAGGTCAGCCGTCGGCTCGTCGAACACCACGACCGGCGTCGCGCGCAGCAGCGCCTGGGCGAGTGCGAGGCGGCGGCGCTGCCCCCCGCTCACCCGGAGGCCCTGATCGCCCAGCCACGTGCCGAGTTGCCCAGGCAGCGAGGCCACGAACCGGTCAAGCTTCACGGCGGCGAGGGCTTGCAGCAGTTCAGCGTCGGTCGCGCCCGGCTTGGCCAGCCGCAGGTTTTCCCGCAGCGTCGCGCCCATCAGCCACGGCTGCTGCGGCACCACGCTGACGACGCGCGGCAGGTCATGCGGCTCCAACTCGCGCAGATCGCGACCTCCAAGCCGGATCGCGCCTTCGCTGACGTCCCAGAAACGCACGAGCAGGTTCGCCAGCGTGGATTTGCCGCTGCCGCTCGGCCCAACGATGGCGACGCGCGCGCCGGCGGGAAGCTGGAGCGAGAGGTGGCGCAGCACGAAGGCATCCGACGGCGCATAGCGGAACGAAACGTTGTCGAACACCAGGTCGTGCTGCTCCGGCAGCGCTTGCGGGCGCCCGGGCGCAGGCACTGCGGGCGCGACCTCGGCGATGGCAAAGACGCGCCGCGCGGAGGCGCGTTGCTGCTCCCAGTTCTGGAACGACTGCGGCAGCGGCGCGACGGCCTCGAAGCAGGCCATGACGCCGAGCGTGATCACGGCCAGCATGACGCCATCGAGCGCACCGCGCGTGACCTGCGGCGCGGCGAGCGCGAAGAGTGCGACCACGGCAGCGGCCTGGCACAAGCCGAGCAGCGCCTCGCCCAGACCGTTCAACGAAGTCAGGCGGCGTTGCAGGTGCGTCCATTCGCTGTTGAGCGCGCCGATCCTTTCCTGCTGTGCCGCGGCGCGGCCATAGATCAGCAGATCGGCCAGTCCCTGCACGCCGTCCACGACGGCCACGCTCAGTTCCGCACGCACCGCCACCAGCCGCGCGCCGAGGCGCCTGCCGGCGAGTTGCAGCCCCAGCGGCAACACCACGCCACCGGCGAAGAGCGCGCCAAAGAGAGCCCACGCCAGCCGCGCGTCCCAGCGACCGAAGAACCACGCGCACAGCACGGCGGTCAGCAGCGCGACGGCGGGCGGCGCGATCAGGCGCGCATAGACGTGCTCCAGGCTTTCGACGTCGGCGACGACGCGCGCGAGCAGGTCGCCGCTGCGCGTGCCCGCCAGCCGCGCCGGCGCGAGCGGCTCGACCGCGCGGAAGAACCAGACGCGCAGCCGCGTGAGCAGCCGGAAGGTGACCTCGTGCGAGACCAGCCGCTCGAGGTAGCGGAAGACGCCTCGCGCGATGCCAAAAAAGCGCACCCCGGTGACGGCCACCTGAAGCTCGGCGACGGACGGGCGCAACGCGGCGCGTGCAATCAGGAAAGCGCTGGTCATCAGCAGACCAACACCGGAGAGCACCGTCACGAGCCCGAGCAGCGTCGCCAGCAGCATCCACCCGCGCTCGGTGCGCAGCAGCAGCAGCAGCCGGAGCATGACGCCGTGCTTCACGCGCCGGCCTCCGCCTGCAGGGCCACCATGCCGGCGAACGGGCCGGCGTTCCGCAGCAACTCCGCCGGGGCCCCCTGCTCCACCACGCGGCCGTGTTCGAGCACGACAACGTGCGCCGCCCGCTCCACCGTCGCCATGCGATGCGCGATCAACAGCGTCGTGCGGCCGGCGGCGAGGCGCTGCAGCGCAGCGCTGACGGCGGCTTCGCTGGCGGCGTCGAGCGCGGACGTGGGCTCGTCGAGAATCAGCAGCGGTGCATCCTTCAGGAAAGCGCGGGCGAGGGCGACGCGCTGGGCCTGTCCGCCGGAGAGCCGCGCGCCGCGCTCACCGAGCAGTGTGGCATAACCCTGCGGCAGCTGTTCCGCAAACTCGTGGACATGCGCCGCGCGGGCGGCGGTCTCGATTTCGTCAGCCGTCGCGGCAGGCCGCGCCAGGGCGATGTTCTCCGCCAGTGTCCCGTGGAAAAGATGCGGGCGCTGCGGCAGCCAGGCGACTAGCCGCCGCCATTCGTCGGGCGGCAGCAGCGCGAGGTCGGCGCCGTTCACGAGAATTTTTCCGCTGCACGGCGCGATGAAACGCAGCAGCATTTTCGCTGCAGTTGTCTTACCTGCGCCGCTCGTCCCGATGAGCGCGGTGATCTCACCCGGGCGGAGATCGAAGGAAACATCCGAAAGCGCGGGGACAGAACGGCCGGGATAGGAGAAGCCAACGGCGGAGAAAGAGAGGGTTAAGGGAGGATGGAAGCTGTCGGACGAAGAGGAAAGCAGGGTGGATGGCAGACGGTTGAGGGCGGATACAGGATCCAAAACCCTGTCCCGCGTTTCGCGGGCATTTTGCGCCGCTTCCGGCGCGTCGAGAATTTCGTGCAACCTCGCGGCGGCGCTGACGCCTTCCATGCCGGCATGGAAGCGCGCCCCGAGCGTGCGGAGCGGGCCATAGAATTCGGGGCAAAGGATCAAAATCATCAACGCATGCTCGAAGCCGATGCGGCCGTGGAGCAGGCGCAGGCCCAGTTCCACGGCGACGACGGCGGTGCTGAGGGTCGCGAGCATTTCGAGCGCGAGCGCGGAGAGGAAGGCGACGCGCAGGACCTGCATCGTGGCCTTGCGATAGGCGTCGCTGACTTGCGCGACGCCATCGGCCTGCTCGCGGGCGCGGCCGAGCAGCTTGAGCGCAGGCAGTCCTTGCAGCACGTCGAGGAAGTGCGCACTCATCCGGGAGAGCGACTGCCATTGGCGGTCGGTCATCCGCTTGGCGGTCGAGCCGATCAGCATCATGAAGAACGGAATCAGCGGCGCGGTGACGAGCATGATGACGGCGGAGAGCCAGTCGAACTTGAAGACCACCGCGAGGATCACCCACGGCGCGAGCGCGGTGATACAGAGTTGGGGCAGATACTGCGCGAAGTAGGCGTCGAGCGCCTCGACGCCGCGCGTCAGGGTATTGGCCAGTTCCCCGCTCCGTCCGCCCGCGGCATACTCCGGGCCGAGCGCAAAGATTTTCGTAGTGAGGCGCGTGCGCAGGTCGCGCTTGATGCTCTCGGCCACCCGCGCGCCGGAAGCCGCGCCCAGCCAGTTCAACGCGTAGCGCAGCGCCGCGGCAGCGGCGAACAGCGCGAGGAAAAAGAAAACCTTGGAGAGGGCTTCATGCCGGAGAAAGACACCGCCGATGGCGCGGGAGAGCGACCAGGCCTGCACCACCGCGCAGGCGACGGCAAAGATGCCGGACGCGACAGCCGCCGAGAACCAGCCGCGCGCGGCCGCCAGGAGCCTGAGCAGGCGACGGTCAACATTCATCGCGGGCCGTCTTCCACGGAGGGGAACAGGAACAAGCAGAAAACTCCCAGCCGAGGAAAAGGCGGGGCTGCTTTTTCCAAGGCTGGGAAAATGGCGGCACGCTCAATATTCCAGCTTGCTCGCGGAGGTCAGGCGCTTACGGAAAACCCAGTAGGTCCAGCCCTGGTAGGCCAGCACGACGGGGACGAGCGTCAGGGCGACGATCGTCATGACCTTGAGCGTGTAGGGCGAGGAGCTCGCGGTGTAGATCGTAAGGCTGTTCTTCACGTCGAGCGTGGAGATCATCACGTTCGGGAAGAGCGCGCGGAAGGTGGCGACCGTGACGAGGATGATCGTGAGCGCGGTGAGCGTGAAGGCGACGCCGGGCCTGGCGCGCGCCAGCAGGCCGGAGGCGACCAGCGCGACGGCGGCGGCGCCCGCGAGCAGCCACCCCATGATGCCGCCCGCGAAGAGCGGCGTCTGGAAGAACGCGACGACGAGCAGCGCCACGGCCGAGATCACGGTCGGCAGCCAGAGGCCAAACGCGGTGGACGTGGCGCGCTTCTGGAGCGCGCCGTCGGTGCGCAGGCTCAAGAACAGCGCACCATGCAGGAGGAACAGCAGCACAAAGGTCACGCCGACGATGAGCGCGAACGGATTGAGCAGGCTCCAGAAGCCGCCGACATAGGTCATCTTCGCGTCGATCGGCACGCCGAGCAGCAGGTTGCCGACGGCGACGCCGAAGATCAGCGCGGGCAGCAGGCTGCCAACGCAGATGAGCCAGTCCCACGTGGTGCGCCAGGCGGGGCTCCCGCTCTTGCTGCGGAATTCCAGGCCGACGCCGCGGATGATCAGGCCGACGAGCACGAGGAACAGCGCGAGGTAGAAGCCGCTGAACAGCGTCGCATACCAGTGCGGAAACGCGGCGAAAATCGCGCCGCCGGCGGTCAGCAGCCAGACTTCGTTGCCGTCCCAGACGTGCCCGATGGAGTTGATGATCATGCGGCGCTCGCGGTCGTCGCGGCCGAGCAGCGGGACAAGCATGCCGACGCCGTAGTCGAAGCCTTCGAGCACGAAGTAGCCGCAGAACAGCACGGCGACGAGGATAAACCAGAGTGTATTGAGGTCCATGGTCAGTCTCCCTTAATCCGCATTTTCCACGGGGCCGAGCGCCGCGTATTTGCGGAGCAGCCAGACATCCACCAGCATCAGCGCGCCGTAGATGGCGCTGAAGCCGATCACGGTGATGAGCACCTCGCCGGCGGTGGTCGCGAGCGAGACGCCGGCGCTGGTCTTCATCAATCCGTAGACAATCCACGGCTGGCGGCCGAGTTCCGCCATCAGCCAGCCGGTGCTGTTCGCCAGGTAGGGCAGCGCGATGGCGAGCACGAGCGCGCCCAGCAACCACCGCGGCGCCTGCGCAATCCGGTCGCCACGCGACCGCCACAGCGCGAGCAGCGCCAGCAGGAACATCAGCACGCCACAGCCGACCATGATGCGGAACGACCAGAACGTGACGAACACCGGCGGGGTGTAGTCGCCGGGTCCGTACTTCTGCACCGACTCGATCTGCAGTTCCTTCATGCCCTTCACGACGCCGCTCGGGCTGTTGTAGGCAAGGACGCTCAACATGGAGCCCAGCGGCAGGCCCCAGTTGTTGCGCTGGTTCGCCTCGTCGATGCTGGCGACAACGAGGAACTCGCAACGGTCCTTGGTCAGCCAATTCGCCTCGGCGGCGGCCAACTTCATCGGGTTGCTGCGCTCGAGCCACTGGCCCTGGCCGTGGCCGACGAGCATGACGCAGAGGCTGCCGATGATGGCCGTCACCGCGCCCCACCGGAAGCTGCGCTGGAAGAAGGCGGCATGCGCGGCATTCTGCCGCAGGAGCTGCCACGCGCTGATGCCAAGGACGAAGAAGGCCGTCGTCGCCACGGCGCCAAAGAGGACGTGCAGCAGTTCAAAGGGCAGGTGCGGATTGGTCAGCAGCGCGAAGAAGTCCTGCATCTCCGCGCGGCCGTTGCGCAGGACATAGCCGACCGGGTGCTGCATCCAGGCATTGGCGATGATGATCCACACCGCCGAGAGATTCGAGGCGATGGCGACCAGCCAGATCGCCCCCAGATGCATTTTTTTCGAAAGCTTCTCCCAGCCAAAGATCCAGATGCCGAGGAACGTGGACTCGATGAAGAACGCGAGCAACGCCTCGATCGCCAAGGGCGCCCCGAAGATGTCGCCGACAAAACGTGAATATTCCGACCAGTTCATGCCGAACTGAAATTCCTGCACGATGCCGGTCGCCACGCCCATCGCGAAGTTGATGAGGAAGAGCTTGCCCCAGAACTTCGTCATCTGTTTATAGATGTCCTTGCCCGTGCGGACGTACGCCGTTTCCATCAGCGCCAGCAGGATGGAAAGGCCCAAGGTCAGCGGGACAAAGAAAAAATGATAGACCGTCGTAATACCGAACTGCCACCGCGCCAGCATCAGTGTATCCATGATTACCCCGTTAGATTTGGACGCACAGTACCCGCCGTTAAACGAATTGCAAACAACATGCCAAATTATTTTCGTGGCGGGTCAGGGTTCGCCGGTGCGGGCGTTCAGCAACGCCGGCCGGCGCGCGATTCGAGGATGATCGTCACCGGGCCATCGTTTTCGAGCTCGACCTGCATCAGCGCCCGGAAGCGTCCGGTGGCCACCGTGCAACCGAGCTCGCGCAGGAGGCGGACGAGTTCCTCGATCAGCGGCGCGGCCCGGTCCGGCGGCGCGGCGGCCGTGTAGCTGGGCCGGTTGCCGCCGGCGCAGTCGGCGTAGAGGGTGAACTGGCTGACGACGAGCACCGCGCCGCCGATTTCGCCGACGGATTTGTTAAGCCGCCCCTGCTCGTCATCGAAGACGCGCAACAGCGCGACCTTGCGCGCGAGCCACTGGACGTCATCGGGTGTCGAGTCCGCGGCCACGCCGGCCAGCACGAGCAACCCCTGGCCGATGGCGCCGGTAATTTCCGGGCCCACGCGCACCGCGGCGCGCCGCACGCGCTGGATCACAAGCTTCATGCGGCCCGCGGGCTCCCCGTCAAGCCAACCGCGCGATGCGCAGCGAGGGCAGCCGGTTGAGGGCGGCGGCGATCTCGTACCGGCGCGGCCGGGCCAGATCGCCCTGCAGCGTGCGGGTCAAGGTTTCCAGGCCTTCGGAGCTCAAATCCTGGTCGATGGCGTCGAGAATCTCGCGGATCGGACGGACTTCCTCCATGTAGCGGGTCTTCGCATAATAGAGGATGCGGCCGATGGTGCGGGTCTGGTCCACGTCGGCGAGCTGCTCGACGCCGGCAAGGTTGATCTGCTCGCGGCCGAAGCGGAGGGCGTGGATGTCATCGGCCTCGATCAAGAAGTCGCTGCGGCCGGCGCTGGGATCGATGCTGCTGGGCACGATGGAGCGGCCGCGTTCAACCATGCTGGCCACACTGGCCGGCGCGCCGGACGCCGGGGCCGCCGTGACGAGCTTCTTGGCTTCCTTGGTCACGTCATAGACCTTGAAGTTGGCGATGCGCAGCACCGTATCGGCGAGCGGGATGAAGTCGGTGACCGTGACCGTGCCGGCGACCACAATAGAGACGCCCAACTGGTCCACCATGCGGCGGGCGATGGTAGAAAGCGGCGTTATGCGTTGCTCGGCGGCCGGCGTCAGGCCGGCGAGGCGCGGATCGCGCGCGAGGAATTCCGGCGAGGAGTCCGACTCATCGAACAACAGCGCGCGCGCGCCGGCTTCCAGCGCCTCGATCGTCGCCGCCGCTTCGGAGGCGAAGACATCGGCGTTCGGGCTGCTGTAGATGGAACTGTGCGCATCGCCGGCGTCGCGCAGGAAGGCGCCCAGATCCACCCGCTGGACACTGCGGCCGGGCTCGGCCTTCAAATAGATGGCATCGGGAACCGTGATGACCATTTCACGCCCGTCACCGCGGACGTGGTTATAGATGCCGGAGGCCATCGCGCGCATCAACTCGACGCGGCCGGAGTAGGCGTCACCCAGGATGACGGTCAGGCCGCCCGGCACGCCGAAGCCGCGGACGGCGCCGGCCTTGGGCAGATCGAGCGCTTTAGCCAACGCATCGTCCACGCGCAGCGGCTGGGTGCGGTGCACATCGGGCGTATCGCCTTTGTTGACCCGGCAGAGGTGCGACTGCTCGGCGATGAAACTCACCCAACCACGCGTCGGCAGAAGGCGGCGGATATGGTCGGCGTCGCTCATGGAGTTGACGCAGCGCTCGGCCTCCCCCTCGTGCAGATTGCAATAGATGAGCGCGGCATTGGCGATGCGGGGCAACATGCCGAAGAAGAGTTCCTTGAGGTCATCGCCCATGATGCGGCCATCCTGCATCGGCGGGCGGAAATAGATGCGCGCCTCGACGTATTCCTCGGTGACCACCAGGCTGGAGCGCGGCAGGATCTTCTGGCCCGGCCGCGTGAAATAGAGGCGCCGGCGCGAAATGCCCGCGGTATCATAGGAGGCCGTCTTCTCGATCTCATCGGCCACCTTGCGCGTGAGCAGGTCCTCCAGCGCGGTGCGGCCCACCGGCGTCTGGATCAGGTTCTGAGGGAAGCCGGCAATCAGCTGCGGCACGCGGACGATCAACAGGCTCAACTGCGTATCCACCGGCTCCTCGATCCGCAGGATTTTGAGCACATACCGGGCGAAGTCGTAGTCCCCCACCAACTGTTGCAAATCGGCCAGACCTTTCTGGTTGACCTGCTCGATCTTGATGTAGAGTTCCTCTTTATTTTTCATCGCATTCCCCTTATTAAAATTTTCCTAGGGCGAGGCCCCTTTGGTGGCCAAGACCAGGGTCCTCGTGTCCGTCGTCACCCCGGCGAGTTGATCGAGCAGCTCGCGGTCGGCACTCCACCGGTTAAACAGCACCGCCATCCGCGCGGCCATCCAGTCCGCGCCAGCCCGCGGCAGCCCGAGGTGCCCGATCCGGCCGGACTTCGCCTCCACCGCAAACCGTCCGTCCGCCACCTTCGGCGCGCCACTGAGTTCACAGGTGATCTCCAGCGGCCCCCACTGCGAGCGAGCCGTCACCGTCACCACCTCCGGCCGCAGCGCCACCTGCAACTCGTCCAGCCGCAGCATCCAGGCCGACACGGCTTCCTCGTTGCTGTGCGCGCTTTTGAGCGTCGCGGCCAGATAGGCGTTCAGCGCGGACTCGGACACCTCCAGCTTGATGGCCTGTTTGTCCTGCACGGCGTGCGCCAGCGCCTGACGCTGTCCGAGCAGCGCGGTCACCTCGTCGGCGCCGGACCGCTGGCCGGCGAGGCCCGTCGGCCAGACCAGCAGCAGCAACAGCACCAACAGCACCAGACAGACAACCACACGCATCGCGCCCCGCAAAAAAACCGGAAGATCGAAAGAGCGTCCCAAATTGCCGCGCGTCATGCGCGTCATGTCCAGCTTCGTCCCGCAGCGCGAACAGAAAATCCGGCCGAGTTCATTGCCCTGATGGCATTGGGGGCATACGATGACGGAACTCATGCGGTCTTCGCCTTCCCGCCTTTCGGTGCGGATGGCTTCACCGTAGGCGTGGCCGCCGGCGTTGCCGCCGGCGTGGGCGGCTTGACATCGGCCTTCGCGGACTGCTTATAGCTGTCGCTGCGATAGTCGGTGATATAGAACCCGCTGCCCTTGAACAGCAACCCGCCGCCCGTACTCAGCAACCGCTTCACGCGTCCTTTGCATTCCGGACACTTCGTCAGCGGTAAGGCCTTGATGCTCTGGAACGCCTCAAACTGGTGACCGCACTTCGCGCATTCGTATTCGTATGTTGGCATTGTCAATCCACTTTTCCGCCGAAAGACATAAGCGGAAAACGGCGGCATGTCAAACACGGACGCGGCTTTTCGCCGTTTTTTCAGAGGGATCTGGCGGTCTGAAATCCTTCCTGAGGACGACCAGAGGTCCCGCCCAGCCGCAGCGCCAGCGCATCCGGCGGATTTACAAAAACGGCGGTATCGCGTAGTCTAAGCGCCGCGGGGCCCGGGCGCTGACGCGGTACCAGCAAGCGCAGGGCGGCGGTTCCGTTGAGAAGTGGATCCGACATGACATCACGGATAAGGCAGACTAAACCGACGGACGGATATCCGGTGGAAGACGGTATCCTGCGCAGTCCCACACTCACCAAGCTGGCCGAGACGACCGCACGGTTCACCGGCATGGGCCTGGTGGCCGTTTTCCCGGAAAAGGAAGGCGGGCAGCAGGTCGTGCTCAGCGGCCACAGCCAACGGCCGCAGTTCTGCGGCATGATTCAAAGCTCTCGCGAAGGCGCCCAGCATTGCAAGATTTGTCACATGCTGATGGCCGTCGCGGCCAGCCGTGACGGCGTGCGCGAGCGGCGCTGCCATGCGGGGCTGTCGACCCTCGTAGCACCGACCACCACGCTGGCAGGAAACAAGCTGGCCGTGCTCAGCACCTGCGTGTTCATCGCGGGAAGCCGGGCCCAGCAATGGAAGCTGGCCCGCCAACGCGGCCTGCAGCTCAAACTGGACCTGACGCTCCTGCGGGAAGCCTTCGACGCGCTTCCGGAGCTCGGCCGTGACCAGCTCGCGCTGGCGCACGCCCTCATGGAAGTCGTGGCGGAAGTCCTCGCCGAGCACGAAACCCACGAAATAGCGGAAGGGCAACGGGCCGCATTGTGC
This sequence comes from uncultured Lentisphaerota bacterium, assembly GCA_903896925.1. Taxonomy (GTDB): domain Bacteria; phylum Verrucomicrobiota; class Kiritimatiellia; order CAIQIC01; family CAIQIC01; genus DP16D-bin41. Next base: position 10,201 of record CAITZM010000138.1, read on the forward strand.
GCCGCCGCAGAGCCGAAGTTGCAGATCCAGACAGCCCTGCGGCAGGCGCTGCAAGGGAGCCGCAGGCGGACACTGCAGGACCAAACCGCGGCGATCACCACCGTCCGGACCGAGCGAGCGCCGATTCTGATCAAGATCGTCGCGGACCTGATCGAGCACAGGCCGAACCTGCCGTACAGCGGAAACGCGATTGCCGCGGCCGCCCGGATTACCCCCTGTCATTTCTCGACCTTGTTCCGGCGCTGGACCGGGCAGAACTTTATGGCCTTTCTTAATGAAAAGCGGCTGGCCTGCGCCATGCGCCTCTTGCAGGACCCCACCCTTTCGATCAGCGAGGTCGCCGGACAGGCCGGCTACAGGGATGCGAACTATTTCTCCCGACGCTTCAAGCAAGCGACGCACAAAAGCCCCCTGCAGTGGCGCAACAGCTAGCCGATGAAATAACCGCGGATGCCGCGCCCGGGGCACCTTGCCGACCTCGCTCCCACACACCCGGATGCCGGGCAACCAGTTGGTCAGGTGGCCAGAAAATCCCTGCCGCGCGGCAGCGGGGGCAGCCCGAAAAAAGCGGCCAGCGTCTGCGCGACATCAAAAAAACCCTGCCGGATACCGAGACACAGCCCGGGGCGGCCCGGCTGAAAGGCAAGGAGCGGCACAAACTCGCGGGTGTGGTCCGTACCGGGGAAGGTCGGATCATTGCCGTGGTCGGCGGTGATGATCAGCAGGTCCTGCGCCGTCAGCAACGGCAGGAAGTCACGCAGGAAACCATCGGTCTGCTCCAGCGCCGCAGCGAAACCGCGCGCATCGCGGCGATGCCCATAGAGCATGTCGAAGTCGATGAAATTGGCGCAAATCAGGCCGGCGCTTTTTTCGCGGAAGAAGCGGACGACCTGCTCCTGCGAGGCGCTGGTGTGCCCGGTGTGGACTGTCTCCGTGATCCCGCGGTGGGCATAGATGTCTTCGATCTTGCCGACGGCGTACACGGGCACCCCAAAGTCCTTCAAGCGCTCCAGGATGGTCGGTTCCTCGGGCTCATAGGCATAGTCACGCCGTTCCTCCGTGCGTACAAACGCACCCGGCGCTCCCGTGAACGGGCGAGCGATGACACGACCGACCTTGAGCGGGTTGCAGAGTTCACGAGCGATCTCGCAGCCCCGGTAAAGTTCCGGCAACGGGATCACGCCGGTGTGCGCCGCCAGTTGGAAGACGGAATCCGCGCTCGTGTAGGCGATCCAGGCGCCGGTGCGCATATGCTCAGCGCCCAGTTCGTCCAGGATGGCGATGCCGCTCGCCGCCTTGTTGCCGAGGATCGCACGCCCGGTGCGCCGGGAGAACTCCGCCACCAACTCCGCCGGAAAGGAGGGATACGCGTGCTGAAAAAGATGAAACGGAGGATGGATCAACAGTCCGGCGAGTTCCCAGTGGCCTGTGATCGTATCCTTGCCGTCGGAGACCTCCCGCATCGCGCCATAGCTGCCCAGGGGTTGCGGGCAGAGCGGGACGCCGGCGATGGGCACGCCGCCGGGCAGCAGCGCCGGAATGTTGCCCAGCCCCAGTTGCTGGAAGGTCGGCAGGCGCAACCCGCCGGCCGCCGCCGCGCAATGCGGCAGCGTCGCCGCGCCGGCATCGCCATAGTCGGCCGCGTCCGGCGCCGCGCCTATGCCCACCGAATCCAATATAATGACCACGGCTTTCATGGATGCACCCTACCCCATCGGCGGCGCGCCGGAAACTGTTTTAAAAGTTAGCTTCGCAAGGCTGTCGCGCCACTTTGAAAATGTCCCCTTGAAACTCTTTTAGAATGTCCCCATAGCCGGCGCCCGCAGAAAGGCGGGCAGACGCGATGGAGAGGATCGAAATGAACACAAGGGAACGAC
>CAITZM010000139.1 GCA_903896925.1 uncultured Lentisphaerota bacterium
AGTGGCACCATGGTGTAATGCCGAAAACGCAGAGCAAACACAAAGAAAACCAAGCCCCGGTAGAACCTGAAAAACTAACTTAATTTCTGCGTTTGGTGGTCCAAAGAATGGGGTCCACCTCTGAGGAGGCTCCGAATTTATGCCGGAAAGCATCCGTTCATTGCCTTGCCAGCAAGACGGGCGACATGCCTAGGCCCGATAAGGGTGAGGGTGCCTTTGGCCTTCCTTTGTGATCAACAATTCCGAGGGCTCAAATCACGCGCCCATTAAGTGATACTTGATCGGCGATTTTGAGCCATACGCAGGCACATAGAACCGAGAATTTGTTACGGCTTTTGCTACGGTCCATGCAGAATCAGGCAGGATCAAATACGCTTATTCCTTAGGAAAATGCAATTTTATTGGGCTTTGGATGGACTCAAAATCCAGCGCCCTTCAAAGGCGTGTGGGTTCGACTCCCACCTCCGGCACCACCTGATCCTCAGCGCTTCAACAACCGCAGCACCTGCTCCGCCAGCGCCGGGTTTTTGGCTGCGATGAAGGGAGTGCGTTGCGGATGCTGCGCGTCGCTGCGGAAGGCGGCGAAAATGTTGTCGATGTCCAGCTTTGTCGTCAGCGGGTTGCCGTCCAGATCGAGGATGGTCAGGCCGGTTTTCAGCCCGATGTAGAGACCCGGCAGGATGTCGTAAGTGGCGAAGCCTTTGGCGAATTCGATGGCGACATCCGCATAGCCCGCCGCCACCTGGATGATCGTGTTGGAACCCCAAGAGAGATTGACCCGGCCATCGTCCTCTCGGATCGCATTCAGCAGCTCCGTCTGCTCCGACAACGCGCGATAACGATCGACCTTGGTCGTCAGCACGTTCACCCGCGCGCCCGCCAGGCAAGCCTTGGGCGCTGTGCCGCCGTCCAGCCGGAACCAGGAATGGGTGATGAAATCCAGACACTCCGGATAGCCGTTCTGCGAGGCCCAGTAGAGCCGGTCCAGAAAGATGTCCCCGGCGACGGCGCACAGCACCTCGTCGCACCGCCGGTCATACACCGCGATCAGCGCCCAACCACCCTGCAGGGCCTCGACGAACTCCGTGCCGTCAATCGGATCGATGAACACCACCAGTTCCGCCTCGCTCTCCTTGGCGCCCTCCGGGAAAGTCTTGATCCCCAGTTCCTCGGAAAACACCGTGTAGGCCTTGACCTCCGGGAGCTTGGGAAACTTGTAGTGGAGTGCAGCGAGGATCAGATCTTCGGCGTCCTGATCAATCGCCTTGGTCAGGTTCAGCTCCGACTTCTGGACATGGGGATGGGCCACCCGGCATTTCATCGCCGTCAGGTTGTCATCCCGCATGGTGCTGCGCACGTGGTCCATCGTCTGCATGATGATCTGGCGGCAATAGCGCAACACCAGTTGGTCTAATTCCAGGTCAGGCATGATGACCCCATCCTTCCCGTGACTGGGCACAACTCAGCAGCAGTATCTTTTTCATGGCATCAATAAGTCCCCAATACTACTAGGAAGGCTCCAGCCCCCTGGCAGGTGCGATAGCGAAACCCGGTGTAGAAAACACTATTTGTGATCCGCTCCGCGTCCTGTTCAGTTCCAAGACGATAGGAGCCCCCTGATTTCATGTTATTACACTGTCCTCGGCTCGGTCATGATGATCTCGTAACCGGCGGCGGCGAGAAGCTTGGGTATATTGCGGACCGGACCCAGATCAAGCTCTTTCAAATCCTCGGGTAGTCGCTCCCAAGGGAAGAGCGCATTATGCAGACGGTAGACATCGTTGCGGCTGGTGCGAGCAGTATCGGCGGCTGGGATCCAACCATCCTTCCGCTTCCAAACCACCCAGCGGTTATGCTCTGAGCGGGCAAGGGCCTCAAGCATGGATTGGAGGCGTTCATTGACATTGGGATTGCGAGGAGCCCCTGGCATCACCTTCCGAAACCACAGCCCAGCGGCACGCAGTTTGATGGCAAGATGGTCGGCTTGCTCAAGGCTAGACCGCTGATCACTACGACCTAATTCATCCTGCGACAGTTCGTCCCAAGTCCGTAGTGCGGGGTCTTTGGGATTGCAGGCGGGAGCCGACTTCCTTTGCTCCACATATAGCCTCTGGATCTCCCGTGCAATGACCTCGCGGTCCTTGGGCGGAAAAGGATAGTCGGTAGCGAGGAGTTGGTCGAGATCGGTGGCGCTGGCATGGAGGGCCGTATGTCCCGATGCCGGCAAGAGTGAGGGTGTGAACTTGTGGTCTCCTTGGAGATGGCTCATATCGAGCATTGCCTCGAAAGAACGGTTACCATGCACGAATTTGGGGAGATGCAACAGAACGCGCAACACCGACTCGCTCACCTGAAGCACCCCGGCAGCATCGCGTAGGTGCGGCGCCTTCTCGCCCAAGAGATGGGCAAAGATGCTGGCGCGGCGCAGGAGGACGGCCGGTTCGGAGATGAAGGATTCCACCGGGCCGAATGGATCGATCTCCGTCTGAAGGTCAAGCCCTGGGATATCCAGCGTAGCGCGAAGACGGGAGAGGAAATCGGGTCCTTTGGCTGCCTTGAAGACCTCGGTCTTCTGCTTGGCCGTATCGTTCGGGCACTCGCCGCAGAAGGGGTGTGCGAACTCAGCGTAACTGCCACAGGTTCCACCCGCAAAGACAAAGATGGCTTGGCCAATGGGATGGGGACTGCCACGATCAAGAAACGCCCCGTCCTGCATGGGTGCGAGAAAATAGCGGAGCCACCCCAAGGGCTTGCCATCCAAGGCAGCATCGAATTCGTCAAAGAAGACCAAGGGTATTTTGCCCGCCAGAACACGGTCACGCACGAGATGGAATGCAACAGCGAGGTCATCGGCTGACTGATATTGGGAGAGGTTGAAGGTGAGCGGCTCGATCGGACGACCGTCGCCGATTTGCCCAAGTGCCTTCGCTACCATTTTCACACCGAACGATTTCCCTGCTCCGGGAGGGCCAAAAACAGCCACATTTAACGGTCGGGGGGCAGCGGGTATGCCAATATAATCGCGCAGGAGACTATAAAGAGCCCGATAGTTTTCGATTTCGTGGCGATCAAAGGCGCGTAGAGCCTCGGCGAAAATGGCAATAGGTACTTGTCGAAGCAGATCATCAGCCCTGTTATCTTCAGGATTGGCGGGTTTCGCGCCTGTTGCTAACAGGGTAACTGCGCGACGCAGGAGGGCGGTCTTGCCTGAGAAAATCGATTCGAGCAGGCGCCAGTAGCCGCGATCCGCAACGGCAGAGCCTGGAATGATGGGCACCGCTTGGCAGGCGAAGAACGGAGTGGCTTTCCCTTGGTCCACGAACAGGTTGGCTTCAGGGTATTGGGGCGAGTTCCCTGCCTTGCCGAAGCCGAGATTCAAAAGGCGGCGTGAGACCGCAAGCCCAGCTTTGATACCGGCCTCGATGGCTTCTGAGGGATTTTTAATCCGTCCTGTTTCGTCTTTTTTGGGCGTCAGACAACTCGAAAGATTCGTGGCGGCAAGATGGCCGACCACGGCGGCAGTAAAGGCGGACGCATAACCGACCATTTTGCCCGGAGCAGCGCTGGTCCCGGAGCCCTCGATTCCGACAGGATCGTAAACGAGCCAAGCATGGTAGTCGGGACCATTCGGGCCTTTGCAACAATGCCAGTAAAGCACCCCGTCCAACCCCAAGCGCACCAACAAGTGTGGGCAATCACGGAGAGAAGCGAAGGTGGTGGCGTTGAGCAACTGCCACACCAAGTCCAAGGCAGTACGTTCCCACGAGAAACCCTTACTGATGGGGGCTTCGCGATCACGCAGGTCGTCCACCGAAACAATGACCAGACAATGGTCCAAGTGGTTGCGAGCCACTACATCCCAGAGCGGGTTGACCCTGTTGTCCATGGGTAATGGACGATGCAGTTTGTAAACGAGAAGCGGTGGATTGTTGACGGCGGGATGGGCGATCACCGCGGGCCATTGGGCGGGAGAGCGCCTGAACATGTTTCCAGTATCATCGAGCACCACAATGCGAGCGTCTGCTTTCGAATCATCCGGGGGCAGGATTTTCATCGAGGGATCGCAGCCTTTGGGGCCGGAGAAACCGTGCACTTCCTGCACACGAATCGTGTCTCGTTTTTTCTTGTCCGGGGAACTCTTGAATAACCCCAGGCGGAGCAGAGAATGTACGATCTCATTCCGGTTTAGGCGTTCCGCGATCCCCATGAAATCATCCAATGACATCGGCTGATCTGGCTCCACAGCACAGGAAAGCTCTTTCGGTCGGCAAGGAATTGGCAACCGCACCTCAAAGCCGGGAACTGCTGCCCGCACGAACTTCCCGAGTTGTAGTGCACCACCCGGCAGATAGTAGGGGCAGATTTCACCGGTCAAACGCCAGTTATCCGTTTCAGAACATGGGGATGAGGCTGCGGGCTGGGGGATTCCGACCACATCGAGGCAGATATCACCGGCGATGAGAATACTACCCTGATTTGCTTCGGGCATAAGGTTCTCCGTTCCAAAAGTTCAAACGAGATCCTTATATCCCTGTTGAGGCGCCTATACAAAGATATTCTGGTTGCGCCTCAGCCAAACCACTCGGCTTCGCGCATGAGGCGCAGCCACTCGCGCTGTTCCGCCTCCAGAAAGTCCTCGCAGGCGGCGATGCTGTGCAACACATCCACCGGGTTGATGGGTACGACGTTCAGCTCTTTCAACATCCGCTCCAACAGGTTCTCCAACGCGCCATGTTTGGCGCGGAACAGCGCCGCGCTGCGTCCGAGTTCGCGCGCCACCCGGATGGAGCGTACACACGCGCCCACCACCGGCAACGCCACCGCCAGCAGGATGAGAGCCTTTGCCAGCGACTCCGCGGTTTCGATGCGGACCGGGGAAACATCCAGCACATAGTGCGCGAACACGGCCAGTACGCTGCCATAGAAACACCATGCCGGCCAATGGCGCAGACGGCGGTCCTGCCCCCCGTGCTGTTGAGAACGGCGTTCGAAATAGCTCATCTGGTAGCCCAGCCGCTTCGCGATGTAGAACCCCGCCAACGTGCGCACAAGACCCGCCTCCATCGAACATCCCGCCGTACTCTTCTCCGGCAGCGACACACGATCCCGGTCCGCCCACGCCTCGACGTCCGCCCGCGTCAGCCTGCTCAAATCAAGCACCCGCTGCTTCGCGCGTTCCTGCCACGCATCGAAACGTCCGCGCCACAAATCCTCATGCACCAGCAGCCCGAACTTCAATTCCCGCAGACGCTCCGCCCGGTGCCGCTCCTGCAGCCAGTTGAATTGAAACGCCGCCTTGACCCCGAGGATCACCGCCAGCAGCGCCACCGCTGCCACGACCACTTCCGTTCCGCCCAGCCAATGCCACCCCACCAGCGACGGGAACACCAATTGCACGATGCCGAAGAGCACCGCCAGCGAACCGCTTACCGCCGCCACCTCCGTCAACCGCCGATGCCGTTTCTGGTGCCGGATCGCCGCCTTATCCGCCCGGTCAAACGCCGGCCAGACCTCCGCTTGCAGGAAAGCCAACGCCGCGCCCAAACGTCCCTGCGTCTGGAACTTCGCCAGGTCCGGCCCGTCATCCATGTCGAAGTCGCCGCGCTTTTCAGTGTAGGACCAACCCGGCATCAGTCGCTCCACCTCCGCCGGCACCACGACAGTCTCGTTCTCATTCATAGACCACTCCTCATGTCAGCCGCCAACGCACAGCAGTCTTCCAGACTAGGGAACCTGCGGCAACACCTTTAACGGCAGCATCAGGTCAGCGCGGCTGACGCTCTGCCGGATCCTGATGGAAGTACAGCCTGAACTCCTCGTACAGCGTGGGGTGTTCCTGCTGGAGTTCGACCGGCTTCTCGAAAAAGAGTTCCGTCACCACCGCGAAGAACTCCGCCGGCTTCGCGGCCCCGTACTCGCTGATGAGAGACGGCGTGCCTGTCGCGACGTTTTCCTGCAACCGTTTATATTCTGAGCCCAGCACCTGAGCCCACTCCCGATACGTCGCGGCGCTCTCCAGACTGGGCGCGCCATCCATGGCGCCATCCAGTTGATCAAGCTGGTGGGCGAACTCGTGGAAGACGACGTTGACGCCGTCCTTGGGATTCCGTGCCCCATCTATCGTGTCCGGCCAAGACAACACCACCGCTCCCTTGCTCGACGAAAGCCCCATCACCGCCCGGTTCGCCACCTCGACGGTGCTCGCCGGTCCCCGCTCTTCCTGTTCCACGGTGAAGCTCTCCGGATACACCAGGATGCTGACCAGCCGCTCATAGTAGTCATGGTGGAGGTTGAGCAGCAGCAGACACGCTTGGGCCGCAATCGTCACCTTGATTTCATCGGTGATCGTCAACCCGGCGCAGCCCTCGAAATGTTTCTCCGCAATGAACACCTTGATCACATCCTCCAACCGCTGCCGCTCGTCCGGATGCAGACACCGGCAGATGGGAACGTTCCTGTGTATGATCTGCTCCCACGCCGCAGGAAACGGCTGTACTGACAGCTCTTGCCGCCGACGATCACGAAAGGGATGCAAAAAGCTCATGGGTTGATTTCTATCCGCTTCCCTTCCCTGTGGCAATAGGCGCTCTTCGCTGCGTTGCTTCTGTAGCGGCTGCCTGTGACCGCCGACGGCAGTCATAGACCGCCGCTACAGGTGCGCCTTTTTAACCCTGCGATACGGGGAATTTCTTGTCTGCGTTCATCGGAATGCTCCACTTGTTAGACTCACGCTCCGCGAGAGCAGTGTCTCCGCTTGTGGGCGGGAACTCCCGCTCCCGCGCTCAGCAGTTTGCGTGTTGCTTTCGCGGGGCTGGAAGCCCCGCCCACAAAGACACGGTTCCGCTACAGGCGAGCCTCTTCCGCGCTGAAACATTGGATCTTCCTTACCGGCATTCAAATGTTCGCCTTCAGCGGTTAAGATTCGACCGCATGCAGGCTAGGCGTGGGTGCGCCACGTGAGGTCACGCGGCCTACACCAGCCGTCACCACGCACCGCGAGATTATCCTGATGGCTGTAGCTGATGAAGGCCCAGTACTTGCAGCCCACATCCGCGCTTTGCTCCGCCACGCTCATCGGTTTCCCCCCACCTTCCGCAACGCGTCTTCCTCAACACCATCAACGCGTCGCAGTTTTCCAGACCTTGGAACCCGCGGCAATCACATTTTCCAAGGCTTGGAAAACTACGCCCTACAAAGCTCACCACCCTGTTGTCAGCTACGCCCTTTGGTGCTTTGCCGTGCAGCATAGTCCAGCATGAAAGGCCGCATGTTTTCGGCAAGATCCTGCTGAGCCAGTGTCGGGAAGGACACCCAGTCAGCGGCGTCATGCTCCTCGCTCAACTTCACGCTGCCGCCGACGAGGCGGGCTTCCATGCAGAGCACGACGACGCTGATCTTGGGCATCTCGAAGGAGGTCGCGCCGGCGAGGCCGGTGAGTTCGATGGTCAGCCCAGCCTCCTCGGCCACCTCGCGATGCACCGCGGTGGCGAAGTCCTCCCCCTGATCCACCTTGCCGCCCGGCCATTCCCACTTGCCGACGAAGTTCTTGTTATACGCCGACCGGCGCAGCAGCAGACACCGCCCCTGCCCGTCGCAGATCACCGCCTTCACCGCCAGCCCGTAGGGTTTTACATTCATATATTCACGCTCCAACGTCTTCCATCAAATCCACGGTTCCAGTTTGGCGCGCATGATCCGATCCAGAGCCAGGACGTCTTCGAGGGAGTAGCAGGAAAGGGCATCCTGCACATCCAGGCAGATGATCTCGACATGGCACTTCCATTCTTTCTGCAACACCCTGCCTAGGTTGGGCTCCATGACAAAGATGCGGTCGAAGCCGTTGACATAGTCCGACGGCAGAAAATTAGTCGTCATGGCATCATAGAGGCCCAGATAGGCGGTCTCAATATGCCTGCCGCGTTCCTTCGCCATGGCCTGGGCCGCCGCCGCGGCGGTGGGGCTGCGATCCAGGCCACCCACGCAAACGAACAAATAGCGCAACGGCGCATCCGGTTGAAGGGACTTGTCCATGGCCATGCTTCAGCCCGGCAGATGCTGCCTGGGCCTCAAAAACGATAGACCTCCAACCCGACCTCGCGCATGGCGGCGGGCAGATTGCGGATGGCGCTGATGTCGTAGCCTTTGATCTCGTCGGTCAACAGCCGCCACGGCACGAGATAGGGCGAGAGTTTCTTCGCCACGTTTTTCTCCGGCGCAGAGCGCCAGCCGCGCGCGAGGCGCTCCACGTTCCAGCGGCCGTGCTCCATCTCGGCGAGCACCAGAATGCCTTGCTCGCCAACCACGTCCGCCATGTTAAGCGGCGCACGCCGCTTGTCGTCCTCGGTCAGCGGGCGGACAGCCAGGCCTTTTTCCGACAGCATCTTTTCCCAATAGGCCACCTGATGATAGTTGGAGAGCTTGAGGTCTGCGCCCAACTTGTCCCACGGCTGCAGGTTCGGCTCCTTGGGCGTGGCCGCCTTGACATATTCCTCGTGGGCGTGACGCGCCGCCCGCTCCAGTTGCTGCTGCTCTTTTTCGCCCAGCGGCAGTTCGTCAATCAGCAGAAAAGCGCGCAGGGTCATCCGATCCTTGGGCAAACGGATGAGGCTGGAATGCTCCAGCCAGGAGGCGTCGGTCACCTGTCGCTCTTTCGGCAATTCTGCATCGTCCACCAACCCGACGCGGGCGCCCAGCAGCAGGGCCATGACCAATTCGGTCCGCGAGATGGGCCCGCCGCAGTAGCTCAGCAGCTTGACCTGCTGCGGGGGCACACCGGCCGCGATCAGATCCACCCACCCCTGCAGCGGATCGAGCGGGGTGAAGTCACTGCCGGGCGAGGAAACCAACAGGGCATACCGTTTGCTGTTTTCATCCGGATGCACGGAACGCGGCAAGGTTTGCGGCAGATAGCCTATCGCCCGGATCTTGCCGCCGGACGCCTCGGCGGCATCGCCTGCCACTCCGCTGACGCCCATTTTGGTTCCGCCGCTGAAGAGCGTGAAAGACAAGTTCGCAGATGCATCCACAAACAGCTGCCGGAAGTCCGGCATCAGATACTCCACGGCCGCATCGCAACCGCCGGAGAGCATGACGATTTTGTCGTCGGGTTTGAGGTAGGCCGCAAGGCCATCGCGCGTCCAGGAGGCCTGGCTCTTGATCTGCTCCAACGCTTCCGCATCCCGTACCCGCACAGCCAGCCCCACGGTCAGCAACAGTTCAAACCATGTGAAGCCTGGCAGTTTCTGCTCGATTGCGCGCAGATGGCTCAGGCTCGCGCGCAGCCGCAAAAGCGCGCGCCCCGCGGCACAGGGCCGGGCGGGCCGTTGGGCCGGCGCTCCCGCCGGTGTCTCGCACAGGATGAACAGGTGGGCCAGCGCGTCCAAGGCCTCGAACGGCTGTCCGCTCACCAGGTGAAACACCGCCAGACTGCTCCAAGCCGCCGGCAGATTGACGCGGCCTTCGATCTGTGTCCGGCAGCGCTTCATCGCGGCCTGAATCATCGGGCTGGCCAGGTCGATGAGGTCCGTATGGCCATGCCTCCCCACTTCGAACTCCAGATAACGCGCCAGGGTACGCGGTTCGGTGGCGTCGGCAGCCACCGCGGCGTGAAAACAGGCGCCGGCCTTGTTGTCATCATCGCCCTGCGCCCAGCACTCGGCCAGCGCGCATAACACCTCGGCATCCTGTTCCGGATGCCCACAGGCCGCCTGCAACAAAGCGCGACCCGTGCAGAACTCGCTGCTGCGCGGCTGATCCCAATGCAACTCGGTCAGGGCCGTCCCCAGCACCCGCTGGACGCCCTGCTGCGGCAGATCGCGATAGGGTGCGAGCACATCAATCGCCTGGTCGTGGTTGCCGATGGCCAGCGCCAGCTCGGCAATCCGCACGGCCTGCGCAACGTTCTCCTTGTTGCACGAGAGCACCACCCGCAACCGCGCAATCTCCTGCTCCACTTGCGTGCGCGTGTGGTAGGCGCCGAAGTTCGATTTGAAATCGTCGAACGCATGCACCAGCCGCGCGAACCCTTGATCGGTGCCTTCCAAAACCGCGGCCAGAGCCGAGAACGCCCGCGTGATGCGCTCCGGTACCTTGACGGCGGTTTTATAGGTCATGTCATGCCCGATATCCGCATAGGCGTGCTCCAGCAGCGTCCGCACCTGCACTTCGGCCTTCAGCCTGAGCGGCGCACCCGCTTCCGGACACACCGGACCGAGCAGTTCCGGCGGCACTACGAGGACAACACCCGCAGCCTTTAGCTTGTCGGGGTTGACCATGACAATGTAGTTGACCGTCCGGTAGCCGAACTCCGACGTCTTGAGCCGCTTGCTGGCATCGTCGCTGTTCTTCCAGTCAATATCGAACGCCTGCTCGATCAGGCTGCAAACCGCCTGCACCTGGTCGCTCGTTTGCGTGATCACGCGCCCGCCACAGAGATCCGTCAACCGCACCAAGGGGTCCGGCGGCAGGGTGTCGGTGGGATCCTGATAGACCGCGCGCTTGCGCAGGATTTTTTCCGCAAAGCTCGGCACCCCCTTGGCCCGCGCCTGGACAATGGCCAGCGGCGCCACCCGTGCGCAGAACGCTTTCAATACCTCCTCCAGAAAATTCCGGTAGCTGGCGTAGTGGCTCCGCATGCCGGCAAACCGCGGGACATGCAACTCGACCCATTCTTGGTCCGTGAGCTTCGCCGCCGCCTCCGCATCCACCAGTCTGATATCGCTCCCTGTTGTGCTCATGATCCCCGTCCTTTCGTTGTCAAGCAACCTGATGGCTTCTTACACGAACCGCCGCCGTTTTCCAAGGCTTGGAATTTCAGGCGGTGCGGCGCGCCGTCGCTGGCCGCGCTGCGGGCGAGGCTGAGCAGGATGCCCACCAGCCCCAGCATGACGATCAAGGCGCAGCCGCCATGGCTGACGAAGGGCAGCGACACCCCGCGCAGGGGCAGCCAGTGCAAGACAACCGCAAAATGCATCACCGCCTGCATCGCGATGAGCGTGCAGATGCCAAAACCCAACAGTCGTCCGAAACGATCCGGGACCCGTTGGCTGACGCTGAAGCCCACGCCCACCAGCAGGATCAACGCTAGCGCAACAACCAGCAAGGCCACGCCGCCGAGTTCCTCTCCAATGACCGCCGCAATGAAATCGGTGGCTGCGTCTGGGCAGTAAGGCTGAAGGGTCGTGCTCGCCCCCAGCCCCTGCCCCATCCAACCACCGTTTTTGATGGCCTCCCAAGGGAGCCAGAAACTCGCAGCGTGAGAGTTGCCACCGGAGAAAAAGGCGAGCAGCCTCTGCAGTCGTACAGGATGGTGCAGCATCAGAAGGAAAACGATGAACACGCCCACGCCATAGGTTGTCAGCACCAGTGACCGCCGCTGTCCAGCCAGCAGCAGGATGACCAAGGCGGTCAGTGACAACACGAATGCGGTACTGAAATCGGGCTCGGCCAGCACCAGCAGCCCGATCACCGTCACAAATCCCAGCGCCACCATAGTCCACTGTTTACTGCCGTCGTGCGCCAGCACCGCCGCCAAACACAGGACCAGCGCCGCGCCGGCCAAGGCGGAGGGCGGCAGGTGCAGCGGGCCGAGCGACAGGAAACAGCGCGCGCCATGCACCTTCGCGCCGAGGCCCGGAATCAGGACGAGCAGCAACAGGCCCAAGGTGAGGGCGGCCAACCATGGCGCTAACGGACGCAGCCGCCGGTAATCCGACCGGGCCAGCAGCAGCATGACCACGAGTCCGAGCGCGATGGACACCGCATGCCGCACGGCCAACTGGTCCGGACTGCCGGTCACGTAAGCGGACGCAGGCCATGCATAAGTCAGGCTGCACATCATCAACAACCCCACACCCAGCAGCATCACCACGCAGGCCCAGAGGATGGGCAGACTCCATTTCATACGTTCTTGGAAAATTGTCCCATGCCTCTGGACCGGACTCAAGCGGGTTGTTGGCGCGAAAAAACGGACCCGACCAGCAACCATGCTCTTCCTGCCGGCCGACAGCTTGAAGGCACACACGGATTGAGGACCAGCGGCAAAGGCGATGCAGGCGAAGTGCAACCGCCTGCTTTTTAATTTGCGCTTGCGCTTTGCGGGCGGGAGTTTCTTAATCCCGGCGTGGCAAAACTCTATGATGGTCGTTTATTCAGAACACTACGCCCTCAGCCTCGGCGAGCATCCCTGGCACACCTCGAAATATGCCCGCGTGCTGGACCGCCTGAAGACCCAAGGCGTGCTGACGGATCAGGACGTCATCGAGGCGCGTCTGGCCGAGGATGAGGATATCCTGCGCGTCCACACCCTGGAGTTCTGGCAAAAGCTCAACGACGTGGACTTCTCGATGGAGGAAATCGAGCGGCTGGAGATCCCGGTGAATCAGGCGGTCGTGGATTTCTTCTGGCGGACCGCCGGCGGCTCCATCCAGGCCAGCGAGCAGGCGCTTCAGGACGGCGTGTGCGTGCACCTCGGCGGCGGCTTTCATCATGCCTACCCCAGCTATGGTTCCGGCTTCTGCCTGATCAACGATATCGCGGTCAGCCTCCGGAGCCTGCAAGGCCGCGGCCTGATCAGGAACGCCGTGGTCATCGACTGCGACCTGCACCAAGGCGACGGCACCGCCTGGATCTTCAGGGGTGACCCCTCGGTGTTTACGTTTTCCATGCACCAACGGCGCGCTTTCCCATACGCCATGCAGCGCAGCTCGCTCGATATCGAGTTGGAGGACTTCACCGGCGACGAGGAGTATCTTGCGAAACTTTCCTCCGCGCTTGAGCTCATCTTCGATGGTTCGCAACCGTTCGATCTGGTCCACTACCAGGCCGGCGCGGATCCGAGCGCGAAGGATACCCTCGGCAGCCTGAAGCTGTCGGATGAGGGCTTGCTGGAGCGCGACCGGCGGGTCTTCGCCGCCGCGGCGACCGCGCGGGTCCCGGTCGTGGTCACCTTGGGCGGTGGCTACCCCACCGATGTCGAGGACGTCGTCCGCATCCACACGAACACCGTCCTCGCCGCGCGTGCCTCCCGCACCTGATCGTTCCGCCGAAGTAGAACGGCAGAATCATTGTCGACAGAATCATGCCTGCACATCCTGAGCGCCAGAGCTCGCATTACCTCGACGGCTGATGGTTCTTCCAGCCCTGAAAAAAAGACCTCACGCACCGCGTAAGTCATGTGGCCTTCTGTAATGCGAGAGCAGGGCCTCCGCTTGTGGGCGGGAGTTCCAACTCCCGCGTTCAGCGGCTGGCGTTTGTCTTTCGCGGGGCCGGAACCCCCACCCACCAAGACAAGGTTCCGCTGGGCTGCTTCGTGGCAGCGGCAGCTCGCCGCTGAGCCCCACGCAGCGGGCCGCAGCATCCCTCGGCTAGCATTCGGTCAGGGAAAAGCGGCCGGAAGCCGCTTCTACGCAGGGGCCCGTACTGAGCACCAGCACGTGGGCGCGGGCTGTGGCTACCGGCGGCGGTCGCAGACCCCCGCTACAGTTGCACCGCTTCAGCCCTGTGACCCCAGCATTCATTGCCGGCTGAGGTGCGGTCCGCCTACAGCTTTCGGGGTTCGGCCTCCCGGGCTGGGGTGCGCCGCGTCGGGGACGCGGCCTACAACAGCCACTCACCCACAGCCTCCGGTGCGCGCCGCGCCCCCGCAGCCGGGCCGGGCACGGCGCTGCTCCATCGAAAGTTTTTCGTGCTCGGCGTCGATCGGCGACGGATAGTGGCCGGTATAGCAGGCGGCGCAAAATTCATTCATAGGCAGTCCGATCGCCGCAAGCATGCCGTCAAGGGAGAGATAGCCCAGCGAGTCGGCGCCGTTGGGACTGTTGACGAAGGGCCGTTGCAGAGGCAAGACACCGGTCTTGTCCCTTGCCTTTTCTCTGAATTAGCGTAATTCTTATTTCACAGCGTGGTGTGCCGCGTGAATGAACGGGAGTTTGTTATGCAAATGAAAAAGGGTGCGTACGGCGCAGGGGCGGCGTGGGCTTGTTTTTCCATGGCGGTCACCGCCGCGTCGCTGACCTGGGATGCGACAAACACGACGACCGGCGTGCAGGAGGGCGGCGGCAACTGGACGGTCAATGCCACGGACACCAACTGGTGGAACGGCAGCGCCAACCTGGCGTGGAACAATGCCGGCGGCGACATCGCGGTCTTCGGCTCCAACACGGCACAGAACTTCAGCACGCAGTTCAGGGTCACCAATACGGTGGACATGACGCTGGGAGGCCTCCTCTTCAATCAGAGCTACGCGGTGGGTTTGGCGGGCGGCAGCCAGCTGATTTTCAACGATGGCTCGGTCATCACCAATGCCAGCACGAACAACACGACCTTGGCCAACATTTCGGCGCCGGTCTTTGCGACAGGCACCGTCTACCGCGCAGGCAACCGCATCAATTGGGCGAGCCCCTCTTTCGGCGGCGGCGGCACCTTGATCTACGGCACGGCCATCAATGACACGTTCAACAACTCTAATGCGTTCGGGGGCCTGAGCGCCATCGTTCTCACCAATGGGGCCTCCCAGTTGGACCTGCGCGCGAACGGCACCTATGCCGGTGGCGGCACCGGGCCGGTGCTGCGGATCTACGGCGCCGGCGGCATCATCATCCAATCCCTGGGCGGCAACGGGGCCGACTGGCGCGGCGACATCCAACTGCCCACCGTGGCCAATGCCTCGATGATAGGCAGCGCCAACAACGGCACAACGCCCGCCGTGTTCACGTTGTCGGGCAACGTCTCCGGCACAGGCGGACTGGCGTTGAGCGGGCTAAACTGGGGCATCGTGCTCTCCGGCTCGAACAGCTACGCCAACGGCACAACGATCAGCGCGGGCAATGTGACCTTTGCCAACGCGAACGCCCTGCCGGCGACAGGCCCGGTGACGATCGCCGGCGGCTCGCTCATTGCCACCGGCGCCCTGAACAGCGTGACGGCCTGGCTCGGCAGCGGGCGGATTGCGACGAACGGCTCGTGGGGCGGCATCGCCCTGGGCACGTCGGAAGATGTCACGCTGGGCGCCTACAGCAACCTGTTCGTGGGCGCGGCGGGCGTGGTGAATTTCACCAACACCCTGAACCCCGGCGGCACCACCTACCGGCTGGGCGGCGGCGGTGGCACGCTGAACTTTGGGCAAACGCTGACGGGTGCCACGAGCCTCGTCATCGGCCCGACCAACGGCGTGGGTGCCGTGCTCCTGGCCAATACCGCCAACAGTTTTTCGGGAGGCACGACCTTGATTGCCGGCAATGCCACCGGCAATGGCCCCATGGGCAACATCCTGCTGCTGGGCGCCGACAACGTGCTGGGCACCGGCCGCTTGACGCTCAACGGCGGTGTGCTCGCCTCGGACACCACGGCGGCGCGCACGCTGTCCAATGCCGTTACCTTGGGAGCCAACCTGCTGATCGGCCAGTACAGCGCGGCCTTCGGCGGCGGCAACGGCAACATCATCCTCAGCGGGCCGGTGAATCTTTCGGGCGGTCGCACGCTGAACGTCACCAATGCGGCCACGACGCTGCTGATCTCCGGCGTGGTGACCAACACCGGCAACTTCACCAAAATTGGCGCGGGCACGTTGGTGCTGAGCAATACCAACAACACCTATTCCGGAGGCACGACCCTCACCATCGGCACGCTGGCCCTGGGTGGCGACAATGTGCTCGGCAAGGGCAGTTTGACCTTGAACGGGGCCGTCCTGGCCTCCGACAGCGCCGCCGCGCGCAGCCAGACCAATACCGTGATCATTTCCTCCAGCCTCCAGTTCGGCAACGCAGCAGGCACGGGCGCGCTGAGCTTCAGCGGCACGGTCAACCTGGGCACAGGGCCAAAGACGCTGACCATCAACAACACGCTGACCGCCTTCAGCGGGGCCATCACCAACACGGCCCCCCTCACCAAGGCGGGCACGGGTACGCTGCTGCTCTCGGGCGCCAACAGCACCTTCGGCAACGTGACCAACTCGGCGGGCGTGCTCGCCCTGGGTGCGGACAATGTGCTGAGCACCGGCTCCGTGTGGCTGGGCAACGCCACGCTGGCTTCCGACGGCGCCGCGACACGCACGCTGTCCAACGCGGTCACGATCACCGCCGGCACCACCTTCGGCCAGGCGAGCGGCGGCACCGGTCAGTTGATTTTGAGCGGACCCGTCAACAACGGCACGGTCGCCAAAACCTGGACCGTGAACAATCCGACCACGCTGGTCAGCGGCGTCATCTCCGGCACCGGCGCCAGTACCCTGACCAAGGCCGGCCCGGGGCTGCTGATCTTCGCCGGCACGAACGGCTACGCGGGCGCCACGCTGGTCACCGCCGGTGCGCTGCAGTTCAGTTCGACGAATGCGATCGGCGGCGCCGGTGCCAGCGTGACCAACTCGGCGGTCGTGGCCTTCGACTTCGCCGACGTGCAGTCCGCGCTGCCACGCCTCTCCACCCTCGCCCTCGGCACGGTGGCCATCACAGGCGCCGGCAGCGGCAGCCCCATTGACTTCAGCACCCCCGGCCTCTCCAATGTCTGGTTGGGCGCGATGGGCACGGTCACCTACGAACTCGCCAACCACACACCGTTCACGGCCGGCGTCTATAAACTGGGAGGCGGTTACGGCACGCTGATCATCACCAACCTTATCGGAGGCAGCGCCAGTCTGAACATCGGCGGCAACGGCACCGGCAATGTCCTGCTGGCCACCAACAACACCTTTACCGGTGGCACGGTGATCCAAGGCAATCTGGCGCTGGGCACCGACGATGCCCTGCCCACGACGGGCGTGGTGACCTTGGGCGGCGGCATCGGTTCGACGCGGGCCGGCACGCTGGACCTCAATGGCCACAACCAGACCATCAAGCAATTGCTTGTCTCCACGGATTCCGCCACCGCCACCAACCTCATCAACATCGGCACCGGCCAGACGCTCACGTTGAACGGCGGCTTCACCAACGGTTACCTCAACACCAGCACGACCTTGCTGACCATCCAAGGTGGCGGGAGCTGGACGATCAACAGCGGCAATGCTTCCTTCCAGATGGCGGCCAGCACGAATGGCACCGCCCCTGACAGTTCGACCGTAAATCTCGGAACACTGGGCACCTTCACCGCCAACCTGGGCACCGGCACCCTGCGCTTGGGCGAAGCCTCCGGCAGTTCCGGCACCGGCAACAACCTGCTGGTGTTGGCCACCAACAGCACGCTCACGGCGCGCACGCTGGGCATCGGCGATAAGAGCCCGGCTTCGGTCGGCGGGACGAACGCGTTGCGCCTGGGTGCGGGCAACAACGCGCTCTATGTGGACATGGTATATGTCGGCGGCGGCAAGAACAGCGCGGCCCTGAACTTTGCTGGAGCGACCGGGTCACTGACCCTCTCCAACAGCGCCGGCACGGGCCGGGCGAACCTCGCCGTGGGCGTGAACACCGTCGGTACCGGGTCCAGCCAGGCAGGCATGCTCGACCTGCGTGGCCACCCCGCCGACCTCTATCTCGGCAGTGTGACCAACGGCGGGCGCATCGCGGGCTCGCCGGGCAACGCTACCGGCTCCATCTATTTCGATCAGGGGGTGCTGGATATCGCCAGCCTGACCATGGGCCTGCGGACGGCCGCGTCCTCGGGCACCGTCACCAGCGTCCTCTCCATCGGCGGCGGCGTGGCCAATCTTGGCCCCACCATGCTGGCCAGCAACGCCGTCAATTACAGCGGCACCGGCGTCAACGCCCTGCTGGACTTTTCCGGCGGCACCATCACCATGGGCGGTAACATCAGCAAGGGCGGGGGCGTCGGGCCCACCACCGCCACCCTCCTGATGACCAACACCGCCACGCTCGACATGGGCGGCTTCAACATCGGCACGGCCGCCACTCCCATGGACACCCTGTCGTTCCAATCCGGCACGCTCAAGAACGTGGGCGAGATCAACGGCGGCACCACGCCGCTGACCAAGACGGGCGGCGGCGTGCTGGTGCTCGACGGCAACAACACCTACAACGGCGGCACGACCATCAGCAGTGGCACCCTGCAGGTCGGCACCGGCGGCGCCAGCGGCACCCTCGGCGCCGGCACGGTGAACAACACCGGCACGCTGCTGCTCAACCGCACGGGCCTGCTCACCCTCAACAACACCCTCACCGGCAGCGGGACCCTGATCCAAAACGGCGGTGGCACCGTCGACCTGACCGGCGACGGCAGCGGCTACACCGGCAGCACGCTGGTCAGCAACGGCACGGTGCTGGCCAACGGCGCGCTCGGCGGCCTCATCAGCGTCTATAACGGCGGCGTGCTCGGCGGGACCGGCACGCTGAATGCCGTAACCCTGCTGGCAGGCGGCATCCTGAGTCCCGGGAACAGCCCCGGCACACAGTTCATCACCAACCTGACCTTGAGCGGCGGCACCCTCCGCACGGAGCTGGTCACGACCAACAGCTTCGACCAACTCGTCGTCAACGGCGGCCTCACCTTCACGGCCGGCACCACGAACTTCCTGCAGCTCACCCTCACCGGCTTCACCTTCGAAGGCGGCGCGAGTTACCTGATCGTGCGCAACGACAGCGCGACACCATGGAGCGGCAGCAGCCTCTTCTTCCTCAGCGACCTCAGCGCCGATAACGGCCTCGTCCTGACGAACGGCATGGTTTTCCAGGCCCTGGGCGAAACCATCACCACCAATCTCTTCCGCATCAACTATGACTTTGCCGGTAATCTCGATGGCGTCCCCAACGACATCCTCCTGACGGTGATCCCCGAACCCGCCTCCGCGAGCCTGCTGCTGCTGTGCGGCACGGCCTACGGGCTCCGCCGCTATCTGCGCGCCAAGCGCCAGCGCCGTAACCGCTGAGCTGAACGGCAGCGGAACCGCCCGGACGGGCTGGCGTTTATTATGGATGGGTGTAAAATTTTCCGGTCCCGGGAAACGTTATGTGATTGATGAAGACTTCCCTTTTGCTCGGCATGCTGGCGGCGATGGCGGTGGGAGCGGCAGCGGAACCGGAGTCCGCCCCTCGCGCCGCGGCGCAAAACCCCTATGAAACCGCCCTGGCACCGCAGGGGCGGACCGCTATTGACCGGCTGGTGCTCGCGAAGCTGGAAAAGCTCGGCATCCAGCCGGCGCCGCTCTGCTCCGACGCGGTCTTCGTCCGCCGCGCCTTCCTCGACACGATCGGGACGCTGCCGACGGGCAAGGAGGCGCTGGCGTTCATCAAGGACGAGGCGCCCAACAAGCGCGAGACGCTGATCGACGCGCTCCTCAAGCGGCCGGAGTTCACCGACTATTGGACCATGCGCTGGGACGAGGCGCTGCGGGTCAAGGCGGAATTCCCGATCAACCTCTGGCCTAATGCCGTGCAGGCCTATCACCGCTGGATTTTTACGGCGCTCCGCGACGGCATGCCCTACGACCGGTTCGCACGCGAGCTGTTGACGGCGAACGGCAGCAACTTCCGTGTCGGGCCGGTCAACTTCTACCGGGCGGTGCAGGACAAGTCGCCGGACGGCATCGCCCACGCGGTGGCGCAAACCTTCCTCGGCGAGCGTTCGGAAAAGTGGCCCAAGGCCAAGCTCGCCGGCGTGGCGGCTTTCTTCTCCCAACTCGACTACAAGGCGACGGGGGAGTGGAAAGAGGAAATCGTTTACTATGACCCGGGCAAGGTGACGAACGGCTTGGCGAAGGCGGCGGCATTCCCGGATGGCACGCCGGCGCAGATCGCGCCGGACACCGATCCGCGCAAGGTCTTTGCCGACTGGCTGATCACGGACAAGAACCCGTGGTTCGCGCGCGTCGCGGTCAACCGCGTGTGGGCCTGGCTGATGGGCCGCGGCATCATCCACGAGCCGGACGATCTCCGCGCCGACAATCCACCGTGCAATCCCGAACTGCTGGCCTATCTGCAAAAGGAACTGATCGCGGCGAAGTGGGACCTGCGGCACATCTACCGGCTGATCCTGACCTCGGATGTCTACCAGCTTTCGTCCATCGCCAGGACGCGTTCTGCTGCCGCAGAAGCGAACTTCGCCTCCTATCCGCTGCGCCGGCTGGAGGCCGAGGTGCTGATCGACGCGCTGAACCAGATCACCGGCACGGCGGAGAAATATGTGAGCGCCATCCCGGAGCCGTTCACGTTCATCCCGGACGACCAGCGCGCGATCCAACTCGGCGACGGCAGCATCAGCAGCTCGTTCCTCGAGATGTTCGGGCGGCCCGCGCGCGACACCGGCCTGTGGTCGGAGCGCGTCAACAAGACAACGCCCGACCAGACGCTGCACATGCTCAACTCCAGCCACATCCAGCGCAAGCTGGAGCAAAGCCCGAAGTTCCAGACGCTGATGCGCAACGCGACAGCCCCGCGCGAGGTGATCGGCGGCCTCTACCTGATGATCCTCTCGCGCCTGCCGACCGCGCCGGAGTTGCAGGCCATCGCGAGCTATGCCCAGACTGAGGCGCCGGCGGCCGGCGTAGCGGCCAAGGGCGGCAAGCCGGGCAAAGGCGACAAGGCGGGCAAGTCCGGCAAGAGCAGCGGCAGCAAGTATCGCGAATCCGGGAAGGGTCGCGAGGCCGCGCTGGATATCGCGTGGGCGCTGATCAACAGCCAGGAATTTTTGTACCGGCACTGATTCGAAAAACCAGAGGTGCACCATGAGCAGAAACCATAGCATGCTGACGGCAGGCGAGATGACCCGGCGCGCGGCGCTCCAGCGCACCTTGCTGGGCGCGGGCGGACTGATGCTGGGCGGCGCGCTGGCGCCGCAGGCGCGCGCGCAGGCCAAGGCCGCCAAGGCCAAAGCCGTCATCCAGATCTGGATGTGGGGCGGACCGTGCCACCTCGACACCTTCGACCCCAAGCCCGAGGCGGGCAACGATTTCACCGGTCCGCTCACCAAGCCGATCGAGACGAACGTCTCCGGCATCCGCATCTGCGAACTGCTGCCGCTGCTGGCCAAGCAGGCCGACAAGTATTCGATCCTCCGCAGCATGACGCACGGCATCAACGGCCACGAGACCGCGTCGTACATGGTGCAGACCGGCCACAAACCCGGCGACGGCACGGTCTATCCCGGCGTCGGCGCGGTGGTCTCGCTATTCAAGGGCTATGCCGGCGGGTACAAGGGCCTGATCCCGCCCTATCTCGTTATGACCAAGCTGCAGGGCCGCTTCGCGGAGGCGGGCTTCCTCGGTTCGCGCGCCAAGCCGTTCGCGACCGGCGGCGACCCCTCGCAGACCCCGTTCCTCGTAGAGGGCGTCGTAGCCGAGGGCATCACCGACAAGCGCCAGCACAGCCGGCGCGAGCTGCTGCACTCCCTGAACACCCTCGGCCAGATGGCGCCGGACGATCCGCAGGTGCTGGAAGCCGCCCGGAGCGAGCAAGCCGCCTATGACCTGATCCTCGGCGACGCCGGCAAGGTCTTCGATCTCTCGTCGGAAAAGGACACCCTGCGCGACGCCTACGGCCGCACGCGCTTCGGGCAGTCGTGCCTGATGGCGCGCCGGCTCGTGGAGCGCGGCGTGCCCTACGTGACGATCAACTACGAGGGCTGGGACACGCACAAGGGGCACTTCCAGGAAATGCGCCGCAAGCTGCCGGAGCTGGACAAGGGCATGGCGACGCTGCTGCGGGACCTCTCCGACCGCGGACTGCTCGACAGCACCATCGTCTGGTGGGGCGGCGAATTCGGCCGCACGCCGCGCGTGCAATGGGATCCCCCGTGGAACGGCGGCCGCAACCACTTCGGCAAGGTCTTCAGCCATGTCGTCGCCGGCGGCGGCTTCAAGGGCGGCCACGTGGTCGGCGAGACGAACGCCACCGGCGAGGACGTTAAGTCGCGGCCGGTCTATGTGACCGATCTCATCACGAGCATGTACGACCTGCTCGGCATCGACTGCAACGCGAAGCTGCCGCACCCGCAGGGCCTCGATGTCTGCGTCATGAAACCCGAGACCGGCGTCGCGGGCAGCAACAAGCTGACCGAGATCATGTGAGGGGCCCCACGGTGCAACGGCCCCGTTTGCAAGGCCGGGAAAAGTCGCCGCCCAGGTTTCCAAGCTTCGGAAAAACAGGAGTTGAGGCATGACCACGTTTCGTATGTTCCTCGCGGCCGGCAGCGCCGCGCTTATGCTGGCGGCGCACGCGCAGCAGACCGGCCCGCACATCGGCTATGTCTACCCCGCGGGCGGCCAGGCGGGCTCGACCTTCGAGGTCGTCATCGGAGGCCAATTCCTGTTCGGCGTCACCAACGTGTTCGTGTCGGGCGGCGGCGTCCAGGCCCAGATCACCAACCTCCTCCGCCCGCTCAACGGCAAGGAACTGAACGACGCGCGCATCCTGGTGGACCAGCTGATGGCACGCCGCGCCGTGGTCCGCAACGACTTCAAGGCGCTGGAGTATTTCCGCAGCTTCAAGAACACGAAGAGCATCAAGCCCGACCCCGCCGAGGAGGCGAAGGAACTCGAGGCGCTGAAGAAGAAGTACGCCAACGCCACCTGGACCGCCGAGGACGAGAAGCTGCTGGCGGAAGCGCGGAAGAAAATCTCGGGCGGCGTCCGCCGGCCGGAAAACCCCGCGATCTCCGAAATCGTCACGCTCAGCGTCACGATCGCCGCGGACGCGACGCAGGGTGACCGCGAGATGCGGCTCGGCACGCCACAGGGCCTGACGAACCCGCTGCTGTTCAAGATCGGGCAGCTCCCGGAAGTGACCAAGCCGGCGATCAAGGCGATCAAGCAGCAGACGACCGTCAAGGAAAAGCAGATGAGCGTGCCGCTGTTCAAGGTGGCGAAGGACCGCGTCGAGACGAAGATCACGCTGCCGACGATCGTCAACGGCCAGATCATGCCCGGCACGGTGGATTATTTCCGCTTCCCCGCGACCAAGGGCACGCACCTGGTCATCGCCGCCAGCGCGCGCGAGTTGATCCCCTACCTCGCCGATGCCGTACCCGGCTGGTTTCAGGCGACCATCGCGCTCTACGACGCCAGCGGCAAGGAACTCGCCTACGACGACGACTTCAAGTTCAATCCCGATCCGATCCTGTATTATGAAATCCCGGCCGACGGCGACTACGTCCTCGAAATCAAGGACTCGATCTACCGCGGGCGCGAGGACTTCGTCTACCGCGTCACCCTCGGCGAGATCCCCTTCATCACCAGCATCTATCCGCTCGGCGGCCCGGCCGGCGCGACGGCCGCGGTCGAACTGAAGGGCTGGAACCTGCCGACGACCCAAGTGAACGTCGACAACCAGAAGCGCGCGCCGGGCACCTTCCCGATCTTTGTGCGCAAGGCCCCATGGATTTCCAACTTTGTGCCGTTCGCCGTGGACGATCTGCCGGAGTGCACCGAGCAAAAGGTGAACAGCCAGCGGCGCACGGCGCAGGCCCTCAAGCTGCCGGTCATCGTCAACGGCCGCATCGAGAAGGCCGGCGACAACGATTTCTTCAAGTTCGAGGGCCAGGCCGGCCAGGACCTCGTCGCCGAGATCATGGCGCGCCGGCTCAACTCGCCGCTCGACTCCCTCGTCAAGCTGCTGGATGCCGACGGCAAATGCCTCGCGAGCAACGACGACTTCGAGGACAAGGGCGCCGGACTCGAGACGCACCATGCCGATTCCTATCTGCGCTTCACGCTGCCGACCAACGGCACTTATTACATCGAAGTCGCCGACACCTCGCACCAGGGCGGCCCGGACTACGCCTACCGGCTGCGCCTGAGCGCGCCGCGGCCCGACTTTGCGTTGCGCGTTGTCCCCTCCAGCATCAACATGCGGTATGGAGGCACTGTCCCGGTCACCGTCTATGCCGTGCGCCATGACGGCTTCACCAACGCCATTCCCATCAGCTTGCAGGACGCGCCGGAGGGCTTCAAGGTCAACGGCAGCGCCATCCCCGCCGGGCAGGACTCCGTGAAGCTGACGCTGACGGCGCCGCCGATGGGTTCGCCCCACGCGCTGCAGCTCAACTTCGTCGGGCGCGCCACGATCGAAGGCACACCGGTCGTCCGCGCCGCCGTGCCCGCCGAGGACATGATGCAGGCCTTTGCCTATCGCCATCTCGTAACATCCCAGGAGATGCGCGTCGGTCTCGGCGGCAAACCCTTCTACGGCAAGAGCGGCTCCAGCAAGAGCAGTTCCTCCAAAATACCGCCGCTGAAGATCGTCAGCGCGCTGCCCGTTAAAATTCCCGCCGGCGGCAGTGCCGCCATCACGTTGAGTGTGCCCGGCTATATGGTCACCAGCGGCAAGGTCATGCTCGAGCTGACCGACCCGCCCGAAGGGATCACCATCCAGAAATTCGTGCCCGCGACGAGCGGCGCGGAACTTTTCTTCGCCGCGGACCCGGCGAAGTGCAAGGCCGGCCAGAAGGGCAACCTCATTGTCGCCGTCAACGCCAAGCCCGCCAGCCCGAGCCCCAAGAGCAAGGGCTCCAAGAAGAGCGCCCTGATCGCCACCCTGCCCGCGATCCCCTACGAAATCGTCGAGCCCTGACCCGCAGCATACCCGCTGAGTTCAAAACATCCGACGGATCCGTCCGATCCGTCGGATTTCACGAACCTTGTCCCGGCCTTGAAAACTTCCCGTTTCCGTTTTCCAAGTTTGGAAAACGCCGCGCGGCCCGCTATGCTGCCGGCACTTTCCCACGCAAAAGGAGTCGGCTGATGAAGAACATGCTGCTGGTTGGGTTGGCGGTGTCGGGCCTGGCGGCCAGCGCCGCACAGGTGGAGACGTGGCCGGAGCAGAAGAAAGTGGGCGCGCCGGGGCTGGCCGCACCACAGGCCGCTGATCTGCGTCCGCATCCGGCCAACCGCGCCGCGGCGGACAAGGCCGCGAAGCTTTTGACGCGGACGGTCTCCGACGAACCGGCGCGGCTCGACGCCCGCGCCGACGGTGCGTGGACGCTCGCCGCCGGCTGGCGCATGGTGGCTGCGGGCGACGAGGTCAGGGAGGCCGCCGCGCTGGCGACGCCGGGTCAATGCGTGCTGCCGTGGCCCATCGCCCTTGTGCCCGGCACAGCGCTCGGCACGCTGGTGGCGAACGGCGTCTATCCCGACCCCTACTTCGGCCTCAACAATCTCTCCATCCCGGAAAAGCTCTGCCGTCAGGCTTATTGGTATCGCCTCGAATTCCCGACCCCTGACCTGAACGGGCGCGGCGCGACACTGCTGTTCAATGGCGTGAATTACTCGGCGGAGTATTGGCTGAACGGACAGAAGCTCGGCACCTCGAAGGGCGCTTTCATCCGCGCTACGTTCGAGGTCGGCCCGTTGCTGAAGCCGGCGGGCGGGCTGAACGCGCTCGCCGTCCGCGTTTCTCCGCCGCCCCACCCCGGCATTCCACACGAGCAATCCATCAAGGACGGCGCCGGCCCGAACGGCGGCGAGATGTGCCTGGACGGACCGACCTTCATCGCCTGTGAGGGTTGGGACTGGGTGCCCGGCATCCGCGACCGCAACACGGGCCTGTGGCAGGACGTGGTGCTGCGGCCGCACGGTGCCATCGTGCTCGGCGACCCGCAGGTGGTGACGAAGCTGCCCCTGCCGCAAGTCGCACCCGCCGCGCTCAGCATCAGCGTCGAAGCTACGAACCTCTCCGACCAACCGCAGTCCGGCGTGCTGACCGCAGCCGTCGAGGGCTTGGAGCCACTCAAGCTCAATGTCTCGCTCGCGCCACGCGAGAAGAAGCTGCTCAAGCTCGACGCGCTCTCCGTCGTCCAGCCGCGCCTGTGGTGGCCCAACGGCTACGGCCAGCCGGAACTCTATAACCTGAAGCTCGCGCTGGCTGGCGCGGACGGCAAAGTTTCCGATCAGAAGATGACGCGCTTCGGCATCCGCGAAGTGACCTACGAACTGAGCGCGCTCGATCCGCAGGGAAAAATCCGGCGTGTCGAGTTCGCGCCCACGGCCGCGGGCGACCAGATGGTGGTGGACCACCGGCATCAGGCGACGGTGAAGACCAAGGACGGCTTCATGCCGTCGCTGACCGCGGCGGGCGCGGCCTCGCCCGCGCTGACGGCAGCGTCTGACACGCGCACCGCGCCGTTCCTCACGGTGAAGGTGAACGGCCAGCGCGTCGTCTGCAAGGGCGGCAACTGGGGCATGGATGACGGCATGAAGCGGGTCAGCCGTGCGCGGCTGGAGCCGTTCATCCGCCTGCACCGCGACGCGCACTGCACGATGATCCGCAACTGGTGCGGGCAGAGCATGGAGGAGGACCTGTTCGCGCTGTGCGACGAATACGGCCTGATGGTCTGGAACGAGTTCTGGATCTCGACGCAGGACTACAACATGGAGCCGGCCGACGCCGCGCTGTTCCTCGACAACGCCCGCGACTGCATCCAGCGTTTCCGCACCCATCCGAGCATCGTGCTCTGGTGCGCGCGCAACGAGGGCATGCCGCCGCCGGCGATCAACACCGGCCTCGACGAGCTGATCCGCCAGCACGACGGCACGCGCTACTACCAGCCGACCTCGCGCACCGTGAGCCTGCTCAACAGCGGGCCGTGGAAGCACACCGACCCGGCGGACTACTTCACGAAAATCGGCCGCGGCTTCAGCACCGAGGTCGGCCTGCCCTCGATGCCGACGATTGACGCGCTGCGCGCGATGATGCCCGAGGCCGACCTCTGGCCGGTCAGCGACACCTGGGCCTACCACGACTGGCACCAGAGCGGCGGCGGCGACGTGCACGCGTTCGATGCCGACCTCGCGAGGCGCTTCGGCGTGCCCGGCGACCTGGCCGACTACGTCCGCAAAGCGCAAATGCTCCATTACGAGAATCACCGCGCCTCCTTCGAGGGTTTGAATGCCTGTCTCTGGAAGCCCGGCACCGGCCGGTTGCTCTGGATGACGCAGCCCGCCTGGCCGAGCACGATGTGGCAGATCCTGTCCAGCGACTACGACACCGCCGGCGCCTTCTACGGGGTGCAGAAGGCGTGCGAGCCGCTCCACGTCCAGCTGAACCTGCCGGACTTCACGCTCTCCGCGGTCAACAACACCCTCGTCAAAATTACGGGCGCGAAACTCACCGCCAAGGTGCTCGGCCTCGGCGGGAAAGTTTTGTGGAGCCAGGACGCCACGCTCGATCTGCCCGCGAACGAAACCACCACGGGCGCCAAGGTCGAGTGGCCCGCCGGCGTCGACGTATGCTTCCTGAAGCTGGAACTGCGCGACGCCGCCGGGAAATTGCTCTCCGACAACTTCTACTGGCACGGCGCGAAGCCGGAGGCACTCCTCAAACTGAACGACCTGCCGCCCGTCGAACTCAAGGCGCAGGCCAAGGTCGTGGGCAAGCAGGTCGAAGTGACGCTTAAGAACCCCTCGGCCAGCGTCGCGCTGATGACGCACCTCGTGTTGCGCGACGCCGCCGGCCAGCGCGTGCTGCCCGCCTACGCCAGCGAAAACTATGTCTCGCTGCTGCCGGGTGAAACGCGGACGCTGACCATCGAGTCGCCGAACCTCCCCGCCGCGCCGCAACTCACCGCCGACGGCTGGAACATCTTGCCGCTGAACGTCACCGTCGCACCGCAATAAGCGCCGAAAGGAGCCCAGCATGCAACCGAACCCAAGCCCAGATCGCCGCAGTTTTCTCAAGCTCATGTGCGCGGGCACGGTGGTCGCCGCCGGCGCGGCAGGCGCCGACACGCCGGCCGCCGCGCCCGCCGCCAAAACCGCGGCGGCGATGCCCAAGGGCAAAATCGGAAACATGGAGATGGGCCGGCTGATGCTGGGCACCAACCACATCACCTTCTACATGCACAGCCGCGACCTGCGCTACGTGAACGACCTGTCACGCCACTACAATACCGACGCAAAAATCTTCGACACCTTCGCCGCCGCCGAGGCCAGCGGTGTGGATACGTTCATCACCCACTCCGACCCGAAGATCGAGAAGCTGTTCTGCGAATATCGCAACCGGCGCGGCGGCAAAATGAATTGGATCGTCGCGCCCTGGTTCAGCGCCGAGGGTCTGGTGAAAGATGTGGACGCCTACAAGCGCATCGTGCCGCAACTGGTGAACAGCGGCGTGGACGCGCTCTATGTGCCGGGGATGCTGGCCGGCCCGCTGGTGAACCAGGGCAAGGGTGCGCTGGTGGGCGAACTGCTTGAGGTCCTCAAGGCCACCGGCCTGCCCGCCGGCATCAGCAGCCACGGCCTGGATGTGGTCCAGTACTGCGAGAATCAAAAGCTCCCGGTGGACTTCTACGTGAAGACCTTCCACCACCTCAAGTATCCCACCGCGCCCAAGCCGGAAGAGCTGGCGAAACTGCGCCAGAACCAGGAGCGCCACCCCAACAGCGACCTCAAGGCCGACTACGCCGAAGTGCCGGGCTATTGGTGTGGCAACCCGGAGGAGACGGCGGAATTCATGAAGGGCGTGACCAAGCCCTGGATCGCCTTCAAGGTGATGGCGGCCGGCGCCATCACGCCGCGCGACGGCTTCAAGCACGCCTACAGCAATGGCGCGGACTTCATCCTCGCCGGGATGTTCGACTTCCAGGTTGCCGAGGATGCGCAGATCGCCCGCGACGTGCTCGCGTCCCTCAAGACCCGTCCGCGCCCGTGGCACGGCTGACAAACGCGGAGGGAAGTTATTGACGCTGATTCAGCTGACAGCTTATCTCCTTTAGCCGCACTCGTGCGAGTGCGGCCACACTGAACCAAACCGCGCTCGTCCCACCCATGCGCCAGGATGGGTACGAGAACAATCTTGCATCCGGAGGGCTGCTGGTTTTCAATCGCCGGACTGAACACATGACGACCCACAGAGAACATGACCTCACGCTGCCGCGCTGCGTTGCGGTCCGTCCGGTGTGGCCTACCGGGGCCAGCCAACGCCTTCCCGGGACATCGCCGACTCCATGACCGCACCTGACTCCAAGAAACCGTGGTACCGCATCCTCTATGTGCAGGTGCTGCTGGCGGTGGCCGCCGGGATTCTGGTCGGCTGTTTCTACCCTGATTTCGGCAAAGCGCTCAAGCCGCTGGGCGACGCGTTCATCAAGCTGATCAAATTGATCATCGCCCCGATCATTTTCTGCACCGTGGTCCACGGCATCGCCTCCATGGGCAGCCTGAAGAAGCTCGGCCGTATCGGGGGCAAAAGCCTGCTGTACTTCGAAGTGGTCTCCACGCTGGCGTTGTTCATCGGGTTGCTGGTGGTGAATATCATGAAGCCCGGCGTCGGGTTCAACATCGACCCCGCCACGCTCGATCCCTCCATCAGCCAGGGCTACCTCCAGAAGGCCCAGGCGCTCAGCACCACGGATTTCCTCCTCAACCTGATCCCCCAGACCTTCGTGGGCGCGTTCGTGTCCGGCGACCTGCTGCAGGTGCTGCTGGTGTCCCTGCTGACCGCCCTGGCCCTCTCCGCCATGGGGACGAAGGGCGAGCCCTTGCTGCGCGGAGTGGCCTACGCGTCCCAATTGTTCTTCGCCGTGCTGCACCTGATCGTCAAGGCGGCGCCCATCGGGGCCTTCGGTGCCATGGCCTTCACCGTCGGCAGCTACGGGCTGGCCTCGCTCAACCGACTGCTGGCGTTGATGGCCTCGTTCTACATGACGGCGGGGCTGTTCGTGGTCGTGGTGCTGGGCCTGATCGCCTGGGCCAGCGGGTTTTCCATCTTCCGCTTTCTGGCCTACATCAAGGAGGAGATCTTCCTGGTGCTCGGCACCAGCTCCTCGGAAACGGCGCTGCCCGGCATGATCGAAAAGATGAAGCGGCTGGGTTGCAGCGATTCCACAGTGGGCCTCGTGATCCCGACGGGCTACAGCTTCAACCTGGACGGCACGAACATCTACATGGCGATGGCCGCCGTCTTCCTGGCGCAGGCGACCAACACCCCGCTCGACCTGCGGCACCAGTTGAGCCTGCTTCTCGTGGCCATGATCACCTCGAAGGGCGCCAGCGGTGTGACCGGCGCAGGCTTTGTGACGCTGGCCGCCACGCTGGCCGTGGTGCCCGGCGTGCCGGTCGCCTCGCTGGCGCTGCTGGTGGGCATCGACCGGTTCATGAGCGAATGCCGCGCCATCACCAACCTGATCGGCAATGGCGTGGCCACGGTGGTGATCAGCCGCTGGGAAAAAGAAGTATCCAAGGCGACGCTGAACGCCAACCTGCGGCAACCGCAACCGCTCATTGGCAGCGGCGGCGGCAAGGGCTGAGGCAGGGGCGCAGTCTTTAGCAGGTCGGGAATTTTACAAGAGTTCGGATGCGACAGAATCATTGAGGGCAGAATCATTAGAATTCGAGAGAATGTATACCGCCGAGTGTAATGCCGCGCCCCACCCTTGCGATCAAGGTCAAAGGCTCATCCGCTTCCCCACATTCTGCCGTCAATAATTCTGTCGTTCCTGCTGCGCCTTAGCAGCATCAGAAAGCACCGAAGCAGTCTTTGCGTGGAGGGACGCGTTCCGTCGCGTCCGTTTCTGGTTACTTCCTGCTGTAGCGGCGGTCTGCGACCGCCGTCGGCGGCCATAGGCCGCCGCTACAGTTTCAAACATGGGAGCCAGAATTCCTGTTTTCCTTATTTCCTCATCAAGAAACGTCTCCTCAAGTCACCAACCGACCTCATAGACCATTTTGTGGGCGGGAGCTCCTGCTCCCGCGTTCATCAGCTTGTTGTTGTAATTTGCGGGAGCAGGAACTCCCGCCCACAAGCAAGGGACCATCGGCTGGAGTGCAAGGCTTGCCCTCCGTTTTGTTCTGCTGCCTTGCCTCTTCTGTAGGGGCGCAGCTTGCTGCGCCCAATGTGTTCGGGACGCGGAACGAACGGGCGCAGCAAGCTGCACCCCTACCGCCAGCGGCTTTTCCGCTTTGTCCGCGCCCGGCGCATCGGTAGACTTCGCGCGATGAAAACTGTCGCCTCCCTTTTGGTGGTCGCCGCGCTGCATGCGCCGCTGCTGGCTGCGCCCGAGCCGGCGCGCGACACACTGGTCGGCATCAACTACTTCGCCGGCTGGTGGGAGGAGCTACCGAACAAATGGCACGGGCATGGCTGGACGGCGCAGGAGCCTGACTGGCGTCCGCAACACCCCGAGCGCGTACCGGTTCTCGGCTGCTACAACGATCAGGCGACGATGGATCGCGAGATCGCCGCCGCCGCCGGGCATGGCGTGGATTTCTTTTCCATCCTCTGGTATTTCGCGCCGTCCGGGGGCAAGCACGCGGCCGATGTGCCGCGGCTCAACCGCGGATTAACTCATTTCGAGCGCTCCACCAACGCGCCGCAGCTGAAGTTCATGGTCGAGTACTGCAACCACGCGGACTTCAGCGCGGTCACCGATGCGGAATGGTCCGCGTGTCTCCAGGTGTGGCTTGCGACGCTGCGGCATCCGAGTTATCTGCGCGTCGGCCACCGGCTCGTCTTCAAGATTCACGACGCGCACCAGTTCTGGATGAAGAACGGGCAGGACCTCGCGCGCTGCCGTGCGCGTCTCGAGCAGCTGCGTACGGCCGTGCGCGAGGCGGGACTCGGCGAGATGCTGATCGGCGGCGGGGTCATGAGCCGCACCGACGTGAAGAGCGGCCAATACATCGCCCAGGTTTTCGACTTCACCGCCACCTACATGTCCATCCCGCCGGTGGAAGTCCGCGAGCAGGCACATCCCTACACCTTGCTGGCCGCCGAAGCGCGCGCAGCCCGCGCGCACCACGCGGCCGATGCCCTTCCGTGGGTGCCCTATCTCGCCGCCGGCTGGAATCCGCGGCCGTGGACGCATCCCGGGGCTGATCCCAATCACCGGCGCTTTTTCTCCTTCCCCACGCGCGCGGAGTGGACCGCGGAACTGCGCCAGTTGCGCGCCGACTTCCAGCGCTACCCCACCCTCGGCCTGCCGCTGCCCGACGGCGGCCGCCAGAAAATCTGCACCATCTACGCGTGGAACGAATTTGGCGAGGGCGGCATCATGGCCCCCACCCAGGCCGAGGGCGCCATGAAGCTCGAAGGCCTGAAGGAAGTGCGTTGAGCAAGTGATAGGAGCGCAGGCTCGCCTGCGCCCGTTCGTGTTGGTTGCGACACGCATTGGGCGCAGCAAGACTGCGCCCCTACAGTTTGATTCCTAGCCTTCGCTGCCCCAGCATCACGGCTATCGCTTTCTTATTCTCCGAGCGAACCACCAAATAATCCCGCAGCAGGACACCAGCACGCCGAGGGCACTCGGAATAACAATCCATGGCGTCCAAGTGCGAGGCTGTACCCGTTTCTGCAATTTTTCAATTTCCGCAGATATGTTGTCTAAATAAGCGACCTTCCATTCTGGGATCTTAACAGAAGCATTGCTGCCATTCATTTCCCTCGCTAGGTCCTCCCAACCACGCCGTTCCGCCATGTATCTGGCTGGCTCATTCGTTTTCTGATCGAGATGAATGCGCTTCATTTCCTTCAGCGTATCCTCATCGCCAACTCTCGACAGACCCCTCGCAGCATCCTGCTTGCACTGCAAATATCTACTATTAGCCATTATATCCAATAAAAGAGGGATGTCCTCATGCGTGCAGCATTTCGCCAGCAACGGAGTTACGCTTTCATTGAGCCCTCTATCATTGAAAGCGGTCTTCTGCCATGCGCCAAGAGCAGTTTTACGATACGCGGCTACACCGGCACCCGTGCCCATCTTCCGTTCTATAATGTGACAGGCTGGAATCAAAACATAGCGACTATGTGTCTCATCGATGATCTCTTCTAAAAGCTTGAAGCTCTCTGGCCAGGACGCATTTATCGCATCATACATGCGTTTTGTTTTTTCCCGATCTTCGGCGTTCTGCAGGTCATTGTCATTGGTGAGATAGTTAAAGAGATCGGCTTTCGTGATGACAACGCTGACCTTCTCTTGCGCGGTTACTGCGACGGCCATAACCGTTAAAAGCGCAACTATCATGCATCTCATTTTGTGCTCATGCTTTCACGGACGCGTGCAAGCATTGCGAACGAAATTGCTTTGCCTTGCCACGCTCATGTCCTTTTGCGGTCATGATTGATGCTAGCACCGCTAGCTTGATTCCGCCATACTAGTGTGCGTGTTTGTCGAACCGCAGCTTAGCCCCAAAGGCAGGTTTTATGAGGCGCTCCTGTAGGGGCGCAGGCTCGCTGCGCCCAATGTGTTCGGGGCGCGGAACTAACGGGCGCAGGCGAAGCCAGAGAAACGGTATTCAATCTGGCTGGCTGGGAGGGGCGGTGGCTCACCGCCCCGCATAGGACAGCCGTCATGCCTTCAACGCAGACGCGCAACGCCCACGCCCAACGTTTCTACTACGGCGGCAGGAATGCCGCCGCTCCCAGCTATTCCTGAATCATCCCAACCTCAAAGAACTCGACGGAACCTGCATTGACGTTCACCGGGGCCGCCCTCTATCATCGCTCCCATGAAACGAATCATTATGCCCGCCCTGCTCGCCTATGGCGCGCTGGCGTCAGCCGTGGCCGACGAGGTGGTGCTCCCCAACCAGACCAACGTGGCGTGGTGGGGCGGCGTGGTCAACCATGGCGCCGCCATGCCCATCGCCAACGGCTACTCCGCCAACCTTCTGGCGAACAACTATGGCAACCAGGTCCAGCCGTTGTTGCTGTCCAGCCGCGGGGATGTGCTCTGGTGCCCGGAACCGATCAGCTTCGCGATGACCAACAACACGCTGAGGGTGTCGTCCAAGTCCGGCAAGGTGGAGCAGTCCAGCGGCGGCGGGACCCTGCGCGCAGCCTGCCAGTTCGCGCGGGA
Source organism: uncultured Lentisphaerota bacterium (assembly GCA_903896925.1). Taxonomy (GTDB): domain Bacteria; phylum Verrucomicrobiota; class Kiritimatiellia; order CAIQIC01; family CAIQIC01; genus DP16D-bin41. The sequence continues at coordinate 33,667 of CAITZM010000139.1, forward strand.
GAAATATTTTCCGCCCTCGGGGAAGATGCCTGACGAGGCGCTCTTCGCCCATCCGCAGTACAACACCTGGATCGAGCTGATGTACGACCAGAACCAGCGCGACGTGCTGAAGTATGCGCACGCCATCGTCGCCAACGGATTCGAGCCGGGCGTGCTCATGATTGACGATAACTGGCAGGAGGATTACGGCAAGTGGACCTTCCACCCGGGCCGGTTCCCGGATCCCAAGGCGATGATGCAGGAACTCCACGGGTTGGGCTTCAAGGTGATGGTCTGGGTGTGCCCGTTCGTCAGCCCCGACAGCGACGTGTACCGGGCGCTGGCCAAGCAGCAGGCCTTCCTCAAGGACAAGGCCGGCCAGCCCGCCATGGTGCGCTGGTGGAACGGGGCAAGCGCGCTGCTGGACTTCACCCGCCCGGCGGCGGTGGCGTGGTTCAAGGGCCGGCTCGACGTCCTGCACAACGACTACGGCGTGGATGGCTTCAAATTCGACGCCGGCGATGCCACCTTCTATCCGGGCCTGGTCGCCGCCCAAGACGTGAATCCCAATGAACACTCCCGATTGTTCGGCCAGTTCGGCCTGCTGTTCCCGCTCAACGAATACCGCGCGATGTGGCAGATGGGCGGCGCGCCGCTGGCCGAGCGGCTCCGCGACAAGGCGCATAACTGGAACGATCTCCACAAGCTGATCCCCGACATCCTCCAGCAGGGCCTGATCGGCTACAGCTTCACCTGCCCCGACCTGATCGGCGGCGGCGAATTCACCTCGTTCCTCGACGGCGCGAAGATTGACCAGGAGTTGATCGTGCGTTCCGCTTTCTGTCACTCGCTGATGCCGATGATGCAATTCTCCGTCGCGCCGTGGCGCGTTCTCAACGCGGAACACCTGGCAGCGTGCAAGAAAGCCACCGTGTTGCGCGCGAAATATCTCCCTACCATCCTGAAGCTCGCCCACCATGCAGCCAAGACCGGTGAGCCGATCGTGCGCTCGATGGAATACGTCTTCCCACACCAGGGCTACGCGACAGTCAAAGATCAGTTCCTGCTCGGCGACGACCTTCTCGTCGCGCCTGCGTTGGAAAAAGGCCTGACCTCGCGCGCGGTCCAAATTCCGGCGGGCACGTGGCGGGATAACGCCGGCCAACGCATCACCGGCCCGGTCACGATCACCGCCAGCGCCAAGCTGGATGAACTGCCGATCTTCGAGCGGCAGTAATGGCTGGAATACGGCCGCACGACCGGCTTCGCCCAAGCGCTTCGCCGGGGCAAGCTTGCCGCCGTTATCAGTCGGTCAGGTTGCGGTTCCTGCTTCTGTAGCGGCTCCACCGGAGGCGTCGCCCTACCCTCAGTGCTGGACGCGAGATCAATTCTAGAGGAGGGAGCTTCCTTCTGTTCTCCGCATTCTGACGAATGCGGCTACAATAGGTAGGATCAGCGTCCTGCTTTGGCAGGATCCGCCCGACCTCCGCGCACGCCTGTTTTCTGATTGACCCCGCCCGGAAGCTGACTAACATGGTTGCGTGATCATGGGTTAGGAGGAAATGATGCACACGCTGATAAATGATAGCCGGGCTCCGTCCCGGCCGCAGATCGCATCCCCCGCCGCCGGTACGCGGCCAGGATGCCCGCGAAACGGGCCGACGGGAATCAAGCCACGCGTTGCGAGCCGTCACACCTTCCAGGAGGCCGGCCGATGACCACCTTTGATTATATCCTCTTGATGCTCGGCGGCTGCGGCGTGATCCTGGTGCTCGGGTCGATGGGCCTGCTCCACAAAGGGGTGATCAAGCTGAGCACGGCCTCCAGCAAGGAGGCGGTGAGCATTCAGTTCAAGCAAACGATCCGGGTGACCAGTCATTATCCTGCCATCGCGCTCTTCATTGTGGGCCTGACGGGCGTCAGCCTCGCGGCGTTCATGGCCAAGCCTTCGACCGTGCGGCCGTTGGCGCTCGAGGGCAACATCAAGGCACGCGACCTGTCGTCGGTGAGGATCGAAGTCACCGCAGGTCTGTGCGCGACGAAACCGGCGACCGACGGCCGGGTCATCGACACAATCTCCCCGCAAGTGAAGGAGGTCCTGGTGGAGATCAAGGCGCCGGGATGCAACCCCGAGAGCCGGAAATTCGGAACGAAGGAGATCGCCTCGGGCAAGGCCGCGTTAGGCGATATCGTCCTGGACCAGAAAATAGAGATGCCAGAAGTGAGTCCGGAAAACATCAAACCGGCGACCGTCAGCCTGCCGCCCTTATCCGCGCCAGGCGGCTTTAACTGAGGAGCGCGACCATGAAAAAACTACTGCGGCTCGCCGTCTTGTGCCTGGCGCTGGCAGGCCTCGGCTGGCATACGACTTCCGCCCAACTGGCCATGGTTGAGGGCGGCATTTATTCCAAGGCCAATGCGCCCATCCCGGGGCTGACCGTGTCCCTGGTACATCCCGTCGTTGGCCGAAGCAGCCCCTGCATGACCAACGCCCAGGGCTGGTATGTGTTTCACAACGTGCCGGCCAGGCCAGAGCCGTACTACTTCGAAGTGTACTGGGGGACACGACTCCTTTACCGGAATACCTACCTGGTACAGGGACCGCGGGTTTTGCTCCCGAAAATAGTTCTCTAGCCGCCGCGCCCAACTCACCGCCAGCCCCAAGCAGGATGGCTCCATAGTTGGCGGGAATGGCCTCCACGAAATGACACGGTCAGCGTACTCCGACTAGCTGGGAGCGGCGGCATTCTTGCCGCCGTTATCAGACGACAGGTTTTGTCTCCTGCTATTGCTGCGGCTCCGCCAGAGGCATCACCCTACCACCAAGGACATCGAATGCTAAAGGGTTGAGCTGCCTTCTGTTCACCGCATTCTGACGAATGCGGCTACTAATAGGCACACTGCCTCTGGATAGAAATACTAACGCCGAAGCGACCACAAAAAGGCCGGCTTTCCAAGCGTTGGAAAACCGGCCTTTCAACTCCCCCACCCGGGGCTGGTTTACTTATTCCACATCGGTGCGGAACGGGGTCGCGGGCAGGTCGGCCTTGTTGAACAGGTTGACCTCGGGGACGTTCGCCCAACCGTAGCGCACGGCGACGGGCTTCTTGACTTCGGGACTGCTGACGACCACCGTGTCGCCCACGATCACAGCGTCAGCCTTGACGAAGTTGTTGCTCGCCCCGGTGGCCGCCGCGCCGGCGATGGTGAAGCCCTTGAGCGCACCGTCCTTGGCGACGAGCCCGCCGCCGAGATGGTCGAAGCTCAACACGGCTTTGTCGCCGCTGACCTTCATCTTTTTGAAGACCGGACCGGAGTATTCGATCTTCTCGCCGTAGGTGAGCGCGCGGGCCGCGAGCGCGAGGCGCTGGCCGACCGGCTCCTTCGCCTTCGGGTGAATGTCGGCCGCTTCGCCGTGATCGGTGACGACGGCCATCGCGGTGTTCGGCGTCTTCTGCCACGAGATGAGCTGCGCCTCGCGGATCTCCGGCGGCTGGCCTTGATACGGCGCAATCTGCACGAAGAAGAACGGGAAGTCGCCCAAGCCCCAGGTGGCGCGCCAGTTGGCGATCATCGCCGGGAAGAGGGTCTGGTATTCCTTGGAGCGGCCGGCGTTCGATTCGCCCTGGTACCAGATGGCGCCGCGGATCGCGAACGGCTGCAACGGCGCGAGCATCGCGTTGAAGAGCACGCACGGCCGGTTCTTGGTGGTGCGCGGGTCTTCCGGCGTGCGCGGCGGCTTGGGCGCGGGCTTGCCCTCGGCCTTCGCCTTGGCGACCGCGGCCTTGAAGTTGGCCTGGACCTTCTTCACGTTCTGCAACGTCTTCTCATAGTTCGCCAGGGACTTCTCGTTGATGCTCTCTTTGTAGCGATCGAACGCCGCCGGGCACACTTTTTCCAGCGTCGCACGGTCGGTCCACGCCTCGGCGTAGGAGCCGCCCCACGCGGTCATGATCAGGCCGACCGGCACGCCGAGCGCCTTGCGCAGATCGCGGCCGAAGAAGTAGCCCACCGCCGTGAAAGACGGCGTGGTGTTGGTGGCGCTGACCACCCACGCGGCGTTGACGCTGTACTGCGGCGTGTCGGCGGTGACATTCGGCACCTTGAAGAGGCGCAACTGCGGATCGGCGCTGGCGGCGATGGCCGCCGCCGCATTGTCGGCGCTGTTGAGCGTGAAGCCCATGTTCGACTGGCCGCTGCACACCCAGACTTCGCCGACGCAGACGTTGGTCAGCGTGATCGTGTTCTCGCCGCGGATCACCATCGTGAACGGGCCGCCGGCCTTGAGCTTCTTCAGGCTGACCTTCCATTTGCCTTCAGCGTCCGCGGTGGCCTTGGCCGTCTGGCCGCAGAACTCGATCGTGACCTGCTCGCCGCTCTTCGCCTTGCCCCAGACCGGCACGCTCACGTCGCGCTGCAGCACAGCGCCGTCAGTAAACAGCGGATGCGGTTGGACTTCGGCGCGGACCGTGAACTGCCCCGCCAGCAGCGCAACAGCGATCAACAACAGTTTTCGATTCATCTGATTTTCCTTTGCCTTGGGTTCGGATGACCAACGGATGGCGGCGGGAAATATTATAGCTGCGGTGATTTTATACTGCTCAGAAGAAAAGGATTTCTCTGTTCAACGTGTTCCGACTTGCTGGGGCGGAGGCATTCCCGGCTCCGCCCATGTGCTTCGCCGGGGCAAGCTTGCCGCCGTTATCTGTCGGCTAAAATTCCTGCTTCTTTGGCGGCTCCGCCGGAGGCGTCGCCCTACCCTCAATGTATAAGCGGCATCGAAGTTCAAAGGGCATGGCTTCTTTCTGTTCGCCGCATTCTGACGAATGCGGCTACGAAAGGTAGGGACGGCGCGCCGCGCCGTCCGCCAGATAAATGAACCGAACCCAACTCTGCCTGACCAATCCGGTCCGCTTATCACGAGCGCCTGTGTTTCGCTGATTATTGGAGCCTTTCGGTATGTTCGCTGGTCTCGCTGCTTGGTTTTGCGGACGGCGCGGCGCGCCG
>CAITZM010000140.1 GCA_903896925.1 uncultured Lentisphaerota bacterium
GCGGCTACAGAAGCTCAAGCCGTATGAACTTTCCGGCTCGTAGCCGCGTTCGTCAGAACGCGGCCCACCCGCCAAATATTCAGGCCGGAAAACAGCCGCCGCGTCGAAGGTGGTGGGGCGCGGCGTTACGCCGGGCCGTCTTCCGCCGCGCGGCTTGCCGGCTCCGTCCGGGATTTCGCGGGCAATACTTTAGTCAATGTCGGTGACGTTGGTGGCTCCGCCAGAGGGGTCGCCTACCCGTGGTGCGTGTTGCGATTTCCCTTTCCAATGGATGTGTCCCGTGTTTGTCATGTGATGACGAATGCGATTGCAGGAAATCTACGAGTTGCGCTGCCTGGCTGGGAGCGGCGGCATTCCTGCCGCCGCAGAGAAAACGTCGGGTGCGAGGCTTGCTCACGCTGCTCGTGTGGTTTTTTGCTGAGGCTGTGTGTTACGGCGGCAGGAGTGCCGCCGCTCCTTGCCGGCCAAACAAGAAGCTTTTCAGACGGCATGGAAAATACCGGACTTGTGCAAGTGTGCCAGTGCGGGCTTTTGACCTGGGTGCGGTTGCTCGGCCACGATCCCGGCGCGTCAGGATGGCACTCTTTGTCCAAGTGCATGCCTTTGGAGGGACGCGCTCCGCCGCGTCCGCTGGGGGACTTGAACTACCTGCCTCCAGCAGCGCGCCATTTCCATCTCGCATCCCGAATCCCTCATCGTCTCATGGCGCGACCGGTGTGAAGGTAGCGCTGGCCGGCGCCCAGGCGGTGCCATCGGATGTGCTGGCTTGGAAGCGATAGAAAATCTTTGCCTGGGCCGGCACGTCGAGCAGCATCGCGGAAAAGCGCGCTGCGCCGAAGCGCGTGTTCCGGCCGGAGTCCTCGACATGCTCCCAGGCGTTGCTTGCGGTGCCGCCGTCGCGCGTGCCCCAATAGGCGCGGACTTGCGCGGGCTCGTCGCCATAGATGCCCTGCGTGAGTGTCGCGCGCAGCAGCAGGCCGCCGGGACCGGGCTGGCCCGGCATTTCGTGGGCGAGCGTGAAGCGCACGGGCGGTGGTAGCGGCTGCTCCAGCAGCGGGCCGACGAGCTTGGCGAACTCGTCATCGGTCGGGAGCCGGCCGCGCTCCTGCTTGAAACCGGCCAGTTTCAGGCGCGCGGCGTTGATGAAGCGCAGGTGCAGAAACCAGCATGGCGTCGGCTTGTTGGCCGGGTCGATCAGGCAGAAGTGATTGCCCTTTTCATTGTTATACACCTGCCAGAAGAGCGCGAACGGCACGCCCCAGCGGAGCAGGCGCGCGAGGTATTCGCGCGTTGGCGCTTCCTGCGCGTCGGGCGTGCGGCCGCCCCCGCCGAAGCCATACTCGCCGACGAACACGCGCCGGCCGGAAATCATCGCCGCCTTGTTTGTGGGCAGGTGCGCGGCGAGGTAGTCGAGCGTCTTGACCATCTCCGGCTCCTTCAGATTCTGTGCGTCGTAGGAGGAATAGGAGACGTAGTCGAGGTTGGTGACGAACGGCAGCACCGCGTTGACGAGGCGGGTGTTGCGGCCGGGCTTGTTCGCCATGGCGTCGCGCACGCGGTTGACCTCGACATAGCAGAACACATCCACGTTCGTGTGCGGCGTGGCGGCCTTGGCCTCGTCGATGCCCTGCTGCCGCGCGTTGAGCCAGCCGCGCATGCCGGCGAGCGCGGCCGGCGCGGGGTTGTTTGTGCCGTGCTGCGCGGTGCCGAGCAGGAGCCAGTCGCCTTCCCAGTTGCCGAGGTAGAATTTCTTCCCCGTGCCGTTGTAACGGGTGAGCAGCCAGCTGGTGAATTCGCGCATCTCGTCGCGCTCGATGCGCTCCTCGGCGGCATCCGGTCCCTTGTGCCAGTAGCCGCCGTTCTTGTGCCCCGCGACGGAGGTCCAGGCGAAGTAATGGCGGAACGGCATCTCGAACAGGTGCAGCGTGTTCGTGTTCTCTTGCACCCAGGCGGTCAGCGTCTTGGGCTCCTTCCCGCGCTTGCCGGCGGAGATGGTGAACTTGAGGATGTCGCTGCCCATGGCGACCAGCCGCCCGGCCTGCTCCACGGCCACATCCTGGTCGGTGAATTTATAGAGCGTCCCGAACGCCTGCGAACCGAAGCGGAGGTTGTAGGCGTCCACCGCCGGATCGGCCAGCCGCTCGCCCGCGGTTGCCCCGAGCGCGCCGCACAGCAGGACGAGTGATAAGAGTTGTTTGCGCATCGCGGCGCTATCAAACCCGCTGGCCGCGTCCGCGTCAATGGAATCCCGCGCGCATATGGTCCCAAATCAGGTTTTAACTTGGCTGGCCGGCGCGTGAAGATACGCGCATGATTTCATAATGTCAGCGTGCGGACCAAAAGCGGCGCTCCCCCGTTGGGTGTGCCAAAGCAATTTCCTGTCTGGAAGCCGGTTTCGCCTCAAGGCGCGGAGCAGCGTGCTCATGGCCGCCCGGAGGGTTGGGGCGGAGCGCTTGGCCTGGATGTCTACAGCCCAAGCTAAAAGGTGTTAACGCCGATTATATACAACGCGTTTTTGGAAGCTGGATACCAGAAAGGAAATGCCGCTTTAATCCGGTAGAGTTTGCCCTGTTCTGTGGTCTGGTTAAGGGTTTCAAAATCACCCAGACTGACTTTGGGTGAAGAACTGATGCTCATCGGTCCCGGCTTCCTGGACCAAAAAAGGGTTCCATTGGGACCGATATCTCCAATATACGTCCCGGTATCTGTAATCCGGATGCCATTCGCCCAGGCCGCAAATCCCAGCGAGCGTTCTATCTGGACGTAGGCGAGCGTAGGATTACTGGTGGCGTCCGGTCGCGGTGCCAGTTGCTGGGTTGATGCACAACCCGTTATGAATAACAGGCTCATTATGGGCAGCAGCGCTTTTACCCCGAAGGATAATAACTTGCCTGAGCGCGGCCGTTGGAGGAGCCCCATTACTTGTGCTGATTTGAAACTATGATTTATCATGACAGAAACAATATCTGATCGACCGAGGACGAGTCCAGCTTTTACCCAACTGGGAGGGAGTTGTTAGGGGGGGGGCTGCAAAGCGTTTGGCTTTCGGCGGAGGCATCCGCTATGCTCGCGGGCATGAAATGTTTTTGTTTGTCGGCTTTGCTCCTGCTCGCGTTCGCGAACGGTGAGGCCCGCGCCGCGGATCGCGAGCTGCTCACGCAGTACTCCACCATCCCGGCGCTGCTCGCCGGCCTTTATGATGGCGAGTGGACCTGCGCCGAGGTGCTGACCAGCGGCGATATCGGGCTCGGCACGTTCGACCAGCTTGATGGGGAGATGATCGTGCTCGACGGCCAATGCTATCGCGCCCGGAGCGACGGCCGTGTCGTGCCCGTCGCGGGCAGCGAGAAAACGCCGTTCGCGTGCGTCACCTTTTTCGATGCCGATCTCGCGGTCAGCAATCTGACGGCCGGCAGCATCGCCGGGCTGGCAGCGGCCCTCGACCGGCAGCTCCCCTCGGCCAACCTGGTCTATGCGCTGCGCCTCGACGGCACGTTCGCCTATGTCAAAACCCGCAGCGTGCCACGCCAGACGAAGCCGTTCCGCCCGCTGACGGAAATCGTGAAGACGCAGCCGACCTTTGAATGGAAAAATGTGCGCGGCACGCTGCTCGGCTTCCGTTTTCCGATCTTTGCCAAGGAACTCAACGTCGCCGGCTGGCACTTGCATTTCATTACCGCCGACCGCCAGCACGGCGGCCACGTGCTCGACCTGCGGCTGACCAACCAGACCGCGCAGCTCGACCTGACGCCGGCGCTGCAGCAGAACCTCTCCACCCATGCCGCGTTTCTCAAGCTCGACCTCGGCGGCGATTCGACGGAAGCCATCAAGAAGGTGGAGAAATGAAGTCCGTTTTGGTAGGGGCGCAGACTTGCTGCGCCCAATGTGTATTGCTTCTGGTGAATGGGCGCAGCAAGACTGCGCCCCTACCTGCGTTGTTGGCCGCGCTGTTCTTCATGTCGGGTTTTACCCTGGCGCCTGCCGCCGAGCGCGTCGTCAGCCTCGCGCCCAACCTGACGGAAATCATCTGCGCGATCGGCGCGGCGGACCAGCTCGTGGGCCGCACGAGCGTTTGCGACTACCCGCCGGAGCCGCTGAAGAACATTCCGGTGATCGGCGGCTTCGGCGCGCCCTCGCTGGAAAAGCTGCTCGCGGCGCGGCCGACGCTGGTGGTGGACGTGGCGCTGGAGGATGAGGCCCTCGGCCGGCAGATGACCAAGCTCGGCCTGCGACGCGAGCGCATTGCCTGCCGCACGCTGGCTGACATCCCCACGGCGATCCTGCGGCTGGGTGTCCTGCTGCGGCGCGAGGCCAGCGCCGCACCGCTGGCCCGGCAGATCGCCGACGGCATCGGCGGCGCGCGCCGCGCCGCCGCGGAGCGGCGCAAGCCGCCGCTGGTCTTTGCGGAGATCTGGAGCGACCCGCCGATGACCTGCGGGAAAACCACCTTCCTCGCTGAACTCATCACGCTCGCCGGCGGCAGGAACCTGGGCGATGTATCCGGACGCGATTACTTTGCCATCTCGACCGAGTGGATCGTTGCGCAGCAGCCGGACATCGTGCTGTGCTTCTACATGGCCGACGCCAAGCTGCTGCCGGAGCGGATCGCCGCGCGGCCCGGTTGGTCCGTGCTGCCGGCGGTGAAGAACAAGCGGATCTACGGGGGCTTCGACAACAACCTGCTGCTGCGCCCCGGCCCGCGCTCCCTCGACGCCTTGAGTGTGCTGCAAAAGTGCTTCCAGACCGCAGCCCCATGAGGTCGGGTGTGTGGCAGGGGGCTGTCTGGCGGGCATAGCGACGCTGACGGCTCGCGAGTACGCTCGCCCTCCCGGAAACGACTGCAAGCCTTGGGAGGGCGAGTCTCCCGGCGAGCCGCAGCCGGTACCGGAGGGCAGGCTCACCGGCCTGCTCCTGCCCTTGGCAGCAGGGGCGGAGGGGCTGAAGTTTGGATAAGGCGCGGTCAGGCGACCGGTTCGATGCTGAGAATGTCCGTGTCGTAGCGGGCCACGGCACGGTGGCCGGGTGGAACGGTCAGGAAGTCGGCGTCATCCCACGGGCCGTTCAGCAGGCGTTCGATCAGCCCCAGGTCGCCGCGCACCTTGTCGAATTTCCAGCCCTGGTCGGCGGCGCGTTGGCGCGCCTCCTGCTCGAAGCTCCCGTCCGGCTCGACCCCCATCTCGATGAAGGTACACTGGCTGTAATTCTGTGGCGGCGCGCAGAGCGTCTCGAAGAGGAACTTGGCGTTGTCCTCGCCGTACTCCTCGATGAGCTGCTCCATGGTCTTGTCCATGCCCATCTGGTGACCGATGGAGATCTGTTTGAGGTCGCCGGAGGCCTCGCCGCGCTCGATCCAGCCGGTGGTGAAGAAATAGGTGCCGGGATGCTGGTCGAAGTAGGCCTGGTAGCGCTGGCGGCTGCCGAAGAACAGCGCGAGGCAGTCGTGGGCGCGCGGGACGATCAACGGCGCGGCCCGCGCGGTCAACCCGGCGAGGCCGTTGTTGCACAGGCCGTAGCCGAGGAGGATGGCGTCATAGCTGTCGCCGCCGCAGGCATCCACCGCGGCCTGCACGCGCTCCAGCATCGGCGCCGCGCCGAGGTCGTGCAGGCCCTTGGGCAGGAAGCTCACGTCGATCCGGTGCGGCGACCGCGCCGCCAGCGCGCAGACCTCGCGGAAGAAGATTTCGCAGCTGACGAGTTTGAGTTTCACGCTTCGCTCCTAACACTGGGAAACTCCATGGTGTTTAGATTGGGGATCAGCAGCGCATCAATGAAGTTGTCCTCGAAATCCGGCGTGCGGTTGAGTTCCACCACCTGGGGCAGGCGGGACAGCTTCTCCATCGCGGGGAGCGCGGCGGCGTCGGTGAGGGCGAGGTAGGCGCCGGCGAGCGAGCCGTTGCCGAGCACCTCGAAGCGCTCCAGCGGCAGGTCCGGCAGCAGGCCGAGCGCGATGGCGTTGGCGAGGTCGATGTGCCGCGCGAAGCCGCCGGCGAGCACGAAGCGCGGGATGTCGCGCACGCTGCGGCCCTGCAGGGCGAGCAGCGTCTTGAGCCCGGCGTAGGTGGCGGCCTTGGCCTTGAGCACCTGCTCGATATCGCGCTCGGTGACGAGGATGGCCTGGCCGGTGGCGCTGGCGGCGGCGGGCACGAGCACGCAGGCATGCGAACTGCCGCGCGCCAGCGGGCTCAGCGCATAACGGCCGGCCTCCTGGAGGCGCGCGACGTCGAAGCGCCCGTGCGCGCTGATCAGCCCGCAGCGGAAACCCACGGCGAGAAAATCGATGATGCCGGAACCGCAGATGCCGTCGGCCGGGCCGCCGCCGATCACGTCGCATTGGAAAGCCAGCGCCGCGTCGCAGCGCACATGTTCGATCGCGCCGGGCGACGCGCGGCGTCCGTGCAGCAGGCCAGCGCCCTCGAAGGCCGGTCCGGCGGCGGTGGCGCAGGCGAGCAGGCGGCCGTCGAGCGCATAGACGACCTCGCTGTTCGTGCCGATGTCCACCAGCACCGACTCGCCGCCGAGCGCCTGCAGGTGCGCGGCGTGGATGTCGGCGGTGATGTCGCCGCCGATGTAACCGGCGACCGACGGCACGACGTCCACGCGGCCGTCCGGCGCCATCGCCAGGCCGAGCGTGCCGGCTGCGCATGGCGGGTGAATATGCCGCACGGCATGGAAGGGCAAGCGTCCAATGCTTTCCACCGGCAGGCCCAGGAACAGGTGCTCCATCACCGTGTTGCCCGCGACCGCGAGCCGCTGCACGCGGCCGGCCTGCACGCCGGCGGCGGCGCACGCCTCGTCGAGCAGCGGGTTGATGGTTTGCTGGATGACCAGTTCCTGCATCACCTGGACTTCGCTGTCCGTCCGGCAGAAGGAAATCCGGGCCGAGATGTCGTCGGCCTTGCGGATCTGCTGGTTGTACTGCGAGGCGCGCGCGAGGATGTGGCCGGTCGCCGGATCGAGCAGCACCAGCGCGACCGTGGTGGTGCCGATGTCCACGGCGGCCGCGAGCGGCGCGGTGGCGCTGGTGGTCTGCGCGGAGTTGGCGTTGGGCGCATGGAAGTCGCTGACGATCTGGCCGCCCGTCTCCAGCAGCGAGCCGGCCGGAATGCTGAGCTCGGCGTCGGCGCTGAGCACGCGCGTCAGGCAGGCGAAGGCGTCGTGCCGCGCCCCCGCCGCCAACGACAGGGTCAGGCCGTCGATGTCGAAGGTGCCCGCGCCAAGCTGGACGCGGCAGCCGCCGCAGATGCCTTCGCCGCTGCAGCGGAGGTTGAGGTGGATGCCGGCGCGCTCCAGTAGCTGGGCCACCGTGGCGTGCGCGTCGGCCGCGATGCTGGCGCGGCGGCCTCCGGACTGGATGTGAAGGGACACGCGGGGATTAAACCCGAATTACGGCCGATTTCAACTGAAGAAGCGGCGCACGCGGCCAAGACAGCTCGCTTGTGTCTCGTAAAACGGCTCGCGGGGACGCTCGCCC
>CAITZM010000141.1 GCA_903896925.1 uncultured Lentisphaerota bacterium
CACTCCTGCCGCCGAAACAGCCACCACCTGCCACGGCCTTGCGCGCACAGCAAGCGCAAGGCCCGCGCTCGACGCGCCGGCTACGGCGGCAGGAGTGCCGCCGCTCCGGGCCAGTCCTGCCACGAAACAGTGCCTGTCGCACCTAGAGACAACCACCGGTATCAACATGTGTGGAAATCCGCTGCCAACTGCGCGCATTCAGGCCAACTGTGTTTTCTCCAAGCCTTGGAGAACCGCATGGCGAAACTTTCCAATCCTTGGATTTTCTTCCCATACCCGGAAACCAGCCGCGTGCATTGGGCTTGCCAATGCGGCCGAAACAACCACCATGGGGCCCATGATGAAAATATTTCCCGTGATTCTGATCGGCTGCGGCTTGATGCAAGCGGCCGGCGCCGCGCAGGTGGCCGCACCGCTGCGCGACGTGCCGGTGTTTGCGGAGGTGGATGTCGTCATCGCGGGCGGCTCGAGCGCGGCGTGCGCCGCCGCGTGCGCGGCGGTGGACAAGGGCGCGCGCGTCATGCTGATCGCGCCGCGTCCCTATCTGGGCGACGACCTCTGCGGTCAGCAGCTGCTCTGGCTCGAACCCGGTGAGGCGCCGGAGTCGGAGCTCGCCCGCAGCCTATATCCCAGCGGCCGTGTGACGACGCCGTTCACGATCAAGCGCGCGCTCGACCAGGCTTTGCGCCAGCACGGGGTGCGCTACCTGACCGGCTGCTATGCGACCGACCTGCTCGTGGACACGCAGGGCCGCGCGAGCGGCGTGGTCATGGTCAACCGCAGCGGCAGCCAGGCGATCAAGGCGAAGGTCGTGATTGATGCCACGCGCAACGCGCTGCTGGCGCGCCAGGCCGGCGCGCAATTCCGCGCGTTCGTTCCGGGCGAACAGGACTTCCGGTTCGTCGTGGTCGGCGGTGCATTGCAATCGGCGCCCGGTCTCGTCGGACGCAAAGCGGATGTCACCTGCAAGAATGCCTACAAGAGTTCGGAGCCGCAGCCGGTCTTCGAGTACACCGCCAAGTTGCCGCTGCCCGATGCCAGCTACGCGGCGCTGATGAGCGCCGAACAGCAGCTGCGCAATCTGGTGTCCGGCACAGGAATGCAGTCCTGCTCCGAATACGCGTCGTTCCAGCCCAGCGACACGTTGATCGTTGAAAAAGAAACCGGTGCAGTGAACGCGTGCCGGCCGCAAGGCGTGGCCCGGCTCTACGTCCTGGGCGCCCAGACCCCCGTGGGCACGGCAGGGCTCAAGCCGCTGAGCTTTCTGAACGTGGGCGCGGGGGTCGGCGCGGCCGCCGCGCGGGAAGCGGCGCAGCTCGCGCCGCCGCAACAGGTGCGCTTCGCAGAGGCGCCAGCCGCGGGGGCGATGCCGGTGACGATCGGCGAGCCCCGCAATGTGACCAGCCTCGTGGCGACCAATGGCGTCGTCAGCGCGGGCCAACGGACGTTGCCGGTGTTGGGCAGCTACGATGTCGTGGTGGTCGGCGGCGGCACCGCCGGCGCGCCCGCAGGCATCGCCGCGGCGAAGACCGGCGCGCGGACGCTCGTCGTGGAATATCTCGACGAGCTGGGCGGCGTCGGCACCGCCGGCTTGATCGGCATCTATTGGTATGGCATGCGCGGCGGCTTCACACACGAGCTGGACGACGCCATCGGCGGCACGAACCGCTGGCCGACGGCGAAAACTTCGGGCTTCAACGTGATTCAACGCGCGGAGTGGCTGCGGCGCGAACTCGTGAAACACGGCGCCGACGTCTGGTTCGGCTCCTTCGGCTGCGGCGCGGTGGTGGCGGAGGGCCGGGTGACGGGCGTCGTCGTGGCCACGCCGCTGGGCCGCGGAGTGGTGTTGGCGAAGACGGTGATCGATGCCACGGGCAATGCCGACATCGCCGACAGCGCCGGCGCGGCGACGCAGTTCGGCGTCGCGCCCGGCGGCATGCTTTCGGTGCAGCTCGCCGGCTACCCGCACCGCAATCTCGGCGACAGCGTCAACAACACCTGCTTCGCGCTGGTGGATGACACGAGCGTGCTGGACGTCTGGCACCTGGCGGCGTGGACGATGGGACAAGTCGTGAAGAAAACTCCGTACGACATCGGGCAGCTCGTGGACTCGCGCGAACGCCGCCGAATCGTGGCGGACTACATGCTCACCACGCCGGACATCCTGAACCACCGGTCGTTCCCCGACACGATCAGCCACCACAAGAGCAACTTCGACGCGGCGGCCTTTCCGACGTCGCCCATGCTGCTGGTCAAGGACATGAAAGGCCCGACGTACGACGTGGACCTGCCCTATCGCAGCCTGCTGCCGCACGGGATCGATGGCATCCTGGTGACCGGCCTCGGCGCGGGCGCGGAGCGCGACGCGATGACGCTCGTGCGCATGCAAGCCGATCTGCAGAACCAGGGCTACGCCGCCGGCGTGGCGGCCGCGATGGCGGCGGAGAACGGCGGCCACACGCGCGGCATCAAGCTCAAGGAGTTGCAGCAACTGCTCGTCGCCAAGGGCGCGCTGGAGGCACACGTGCTGACAGATAAGGATTCCTATCCGATGCATCCCGACGTGGTCGCGAAAGCGGTCGCAGAGGTCGGCGACTTGCGCAATGAAATCAAGCAGGGCAGAACCGTGGAAGATAAAAACATCTTCAACCTCGCCATCGTGATGGCCCATCCCGCACAGGCGCTGCCGCTGCTCAAGCAGGCGCACGCCGCCTCCGGGGGCGAAAGGAAAATCACTTACGCGAAAATACTCGGCATCCTCGGCGACGCCAATGGCACCGCGACGCTGCGCGCGGCGCTCGGGCGGGCGGCGGGCTGGGACAAGGGCTACGGGCTCACCTCGCACCGCGAGTCCGACAACACGTTCAGCGAGATGGACCGGCAGATGCTCGCGCTCGGCTGCAGCGAAGCGCCGGACGGGCTCGCGACGCTCGCCGAAAAAATCCGCCAGCTCATGCCGGAGAGCGAACTCTCGCACTTCATCGCTTCGGCGATGGCCTTGCGTCACTTCGCCGCGCCCAAGGATTGCGTCGCGACGCTCGCGAAACTTCTGGACGCGCCGGGCTTCACTGGACACGCCGTGCAGCAGCCGGTCGACCCTCAGACCGGACAGCTGGCGGAGCGCGACAGCGCCTCCAGCAAACCCGACACGAACCTGAATGCGTCGTTCAAGGAACTGCTTGTGGCGGCCATGTTGTTCCAGTGTGGCGACAGCGATGGGCGCGGACGCCAGATTCTCGAGCAATACAGACGCGGCGTCTCGGGTCACTTCGCGCGCTATGCGCAGTGGGTGCTGCAAGGCGGAGTTTCCAAGGATGGAAAAGCGCCGTGACCGAAGCTTCCAAGCATTGGACATTGCGCCAAGAACGGTGTGTGGTGCCAGACGTCAGGAACAGCTACGCGAGCCCTCAAGCCATGAGGTGTGGCGGAGTGGCGAAGTACTGGAATAGTGATGGCCGAGGGCGGCGCTCTCGGAGTTCATGCGCTGGCCTCGCAGGCAAGACACGCGTGTTGTGTGTTGTGGGCGGGAGCTCCTGCTCCCGCGCCACCCTCATCAAGCCAGCTGCGCACAATCGCGGGAGCAGGAGCTCCCGCCCACAAGAACAGCAGCGAGGCGTCGTCAGGCAAGCCATGCTCATGCCCGCCGTTTCCTCATCAGCGGCAGGAGTGCCGCCGCTCCTGACTGGCGTCTGCGTCAAAAGCAATTGTAGAGAAGCGGCAATCCGTTGTAGGAGCCGAAGCCCCATTCGGCGACGGGCAGGCGCACAAACATTTGCGGGAAGCAACACACTTTTCGCCCGGCAGGGACCGGGCTCCTACAGGTGCGGAACACAGTTCCGCCTGGCGGTAGTACGCGCAGCGCTCAACCGCGGCCGCGCCTCATGGCGCACGAGGCAAGTGCTTGAAAGGAAATCAGGATGAACAACAAATCTTTTGCGGCGCTGTTCCTGCTCGCGGCGGCGCTCGTGGCCGCGAGCGCCGCTGAAAATATCCAGTCGCCGGACGGGCGGATCGAGGTCACAACAGTCCTCGATCAGGGGCAGCTCACGTGGGCCGTGACCTTTGGCGGCCGACCGGTGCTCCTTCCGGGCGCGTTGGGCGTGGATGCCATTCGCGCGCCGTTCGCGGTTACCGGCGTCGAGCGGGCGACGAGCAACAGCACCTGGCGCGCGGTATGGGGCAACCGGAGCGAGGTGCCGGATCATTACCAGGCGCTGACGCTGAAACTGGCGGAGACAACGGGCGCCCGGCGGGCCTTCAACGTGGAACTGCGGGCCTACAACGAAGGCGTCGCCCTGCGCTATGTCCTCCCCCAACAGCCCGGCCTGGAGCGGGTGACGATCAAGAAACGGCTGACGGACTATCGCTTCGACGGCGACCGCACGATCTACCAGTGCCGGAACTACGAGTACGGGACAAAGACCATAGCGACGATGGCGAAGAGCGAGGGCAATGTCACGGTCGACGTCGGCGGCGGAAAGTTCGTGTCGCTCACGGATGCCGACCGCGCCGATTTCTCGCAGGTGTCGTGGGAGCGCAAGAAGAACGCGGCCGGCACGATCACCGGCACGCTGCATTCGCCGGCGGAAGGCGCGCTGCCGTTCCAGACCTCGTGGGAAGTGCTGATCGTCGGCGAGACGGCGGCGCAGCTTTATGGAAACCGGTTCATCATCGAAAATCTGAACGCGCCGTGCGCCATCGCCGACCCGTCGTGGATCCGGCCGGGCAAGGCGATCACCCAGGTGCGCAACACGCGGATGGTCACCGACGAATTGAAAAAGCTGTGCGATTTCGCGTCGGCGCACAAGATCGAGTACCTGGAGATCGATCACTCGTGGTGCGGCGCGGAGACGAAGTGGACGCCGGCGGAGATCGAGTTTTTCGACAAGAACAAATCGAAATTCTGGAACGACAAGCCGGAGTGGCGGCGCAACGTCGGCGGCAACCTGCTGGCCGCGGCGCAGGGCTGGGTCCCCTTCCGCCCGAAGGCGGACAGCGGCGGAAACCTCGTGGACCTCGACGTGCCCGCGCTCTGCGCCTATGGACGCAGCCTGAAGCCGGCGGTCGGCATCTGCCTCTATGTCCGCGGCGGGACGCTCAAGGAGTTCGGCGGCGGTTGTGCGATCGAGGACGTCTTCGCCACCTATGAAAAGTGGGGCGTCGCCGGCGTCAAGCCTGGTTTCGTACCGCCGGCCTCGCAGCAGAACGAGCGCACGATTGCCTACATGGTGAAGAAAGCCGCTGAGCACCATCTCATCGCCGTGATCCACGACGCCTATTACCCAAGCGGCCTTTCGCGCACCTACCCGAACCTGATGAACGTCGAGGGCGTCGCCGGCGAGGAGGCCGAGCACTCCATCGCACCGGAGATGAAAAGCGTGCACGACATCCTGCTGCCGTTCACGCGCTGCCTGATGGGGCCGGTGGACTACACGCCGGAGATGTTCAACCAGAAGAAAACCCACTGTCACCAGGTCGCGATGGTCGGCGTCTATCACGGCCGCGCTTCGATCCGCGGCGGGATGCGGCAGTGGTCGCCCGGCGGCGAGGGCGGGCCGGAAATCGAGTTCATCGAAAAGCTGCCGGGTTTGTGCGACGAGATGAAGGTCTTCACCGACCTCGGCAAATGGGTGACGGTCGCGCGCCGCAGGGGCGCGAGTTGGTTCCTCGCCAGCATGTCCGGCAATGCGGCTGCGACGCCGGCGCTGTCGCTCGCGTTCCTGAAACCGGGCGTGGCCTACACCGCCAGCATCTACAGCGACACCCCCGGCAGCCGCAAAGCCACGCACACAACACAGCGCGTGACCGCCGCCACCACCTTGCCGCTGACGATGGAGCCCAACGGTGGGCATTTGATGATCCTTGAACCGGAAGGAAAATAGATCCTATGAACCGCAATCGCTGGCTGCTGACCGTGTTTTTTGCTTTGGCGTTGCTGACCAAACCTTGCGACGCAGAAAAGACGGTGCCTGTCACCCTCGTCAATTATGCCAAGCTCCCTGTTCACGCGACGGCCATCACCCTCGACGCGGACCAGCTTTGCCGCCAGCTTGGCGTCGGTACCGGCACGCCGCTGGTCGTGCGCAAGAGCGATGGCACGGCGCTGCCCCTGCTGCGCGATGTGGTGGAAGGCAAACCCGTCGTGCGCGTGCTCGCATCGCTGCCGCCGCAGTCGAAGCTCGAACTCGTCGCCGCAGGCACAGCGCAGTGGAGCGCGACGCCGGTCGCCACCGCGGCCGCAAACGGCGAACTCAACAACGGCATCGTGCGCTTCGTGCCGACGGCCAAGGGCTGGCATTTCGGTTTCGCCGCCGAGCGCGCGCGGCTGATCGAGGACGGCAACCTGGAATTCTGGGTGGACAGCCAGAATCGCGGACGCATCAGCAACGGAGACAAGAACAACCTCACACACCTGGGCCTGGCGCCCTTCTCCGGCGCGAAATTGGAAAGCAGCGCGGCCACGTGCGGTGCTGACGGCCGTCCGACCTTCACGCGGCGCTGGAGGCTTGGCGGCCTCGCGCAAAAGCTGACATGCATCGAAACCTTCGAACTGGTGCCGGGCCGGCCGCTGCTGTTCGCCCGCGTCCGCTGGCAGAACGATGGCGATACTCCGCTCTGGATCGCCTACACCGGCAGCGGCGACGGCATCCGCGGCAAGTGGAGCAAGGACCTGCTGCCCATGCCCCTGATCGAGCGGAAAAAATCGCCGATCATGGGCGACCTCAACGGCGGCGAGACGCGCTGCGCTTGGGTTGGAGGGCTGTGCCGCATCACGATGGAATCCGCGCAGACCGGCTGCGGCATCGGCCTGTCCACACTCTTGCCCACCCCCGGCAAGGTCGGACAAGGCTCGATGGTCTGGGGCTGCAGCGGCCACAGCTTTCAATGCAATTTCATTGATCCCGGCGTCGGCCAGTTCCCGTTCCTCGTGAAGCCGCATGGCACGCTGGATAACGGCATCGCGGTTCTCGCGGAGCAGACCGGCGTCAGTGTTCACCGCGAGACCGTCGCGCTCTGGAAGGCGTTGCAGTCGGAAAAACTGCCGCCGCTCGCGCCGCCGTGCGCGGTTTTCGTCGCCGGGGAACCGGCGCAGGCGCAGACGGTCGGAGGGATTGAGCACGGCGCCGACCGCAAGCTGGCGCTGCGGCTGGACTTCAACAAACACTTCGAGTGCCGCGTCACCGGCGCGACGAAAGTGGTCGCACGCCCGCTCGCCGCCCACAGGAAGCCGGTCGTTTTACTGGAGACGAATCAGGCGGTGAACGTCACGTTGGATTTGAACCAGCGACTCGGCTGGAGCGACGAGGTGGCGTTTGTGCTGGAGACGGCGCCGGGCGCGACGGTCTCGCTCGCCGAGACGCTGCCGGTCGCGCCGCAATTGCTCTCGCCCGTGCCCGAGGCGGACATGACCGACCTCGCCGCCATGTTCCGCTGGTGCGCGCTGCCGATGGTGGTGGACTATCAGCTGCAATATGCGCGCACCGCGGATTTCGCAGCACCGGTGGACGTGCGCGTGACGAGCAGCCAGGATTACCCGTGGTATCTCGTCCCCGACGACCAGCTGCCCGCGCCGGGCCCGTGGCACTGGCGGCTGCGCGCGCTGAAGGGTGACGTCGCCGGCGCGTGGTCGCCGGTGCGCAGCTTCACGGTCAACAACAGCCACGCGACCAAGCCGCTGAAACGGCCGGTGACGGCGCAGTCGCCGCTGTTCACCCTCGAAGCCACGCGTGTGCTGGACTATACGGGGTTTCATCCCGATGTGCCCGCCGACATCGCACCCTATGTCGGCATCATCGTCGAGGGCATGGAGGGCAAGGGCCTTCCGGTGACGGACTTTGCACGCGGGATGGAGAAGCTGCCGCATGCGCTCCTGCTGCGCAGCCACTGGGTCGGGCTGGCCGACATCGAGTGGCTGTTCCAGCATGTGCCGAATTTCGCCGGCATCCAGGGCGGCGAACATTTGAGCTCGCTCTATCGCGACAGCAAGGATGGCGAGATGCGCTATCACCACCGCCTCACGCGGCTCTGCGCGAAGTACGGTATGGTCTATCAGGAGGCCGACGGCACCTACAAAGACGACAAGTGGCAGGAGCTGATGGACCAGCAGGGCGCGTTCATCCGCGAGTACGGCCCCTGGCTCGTGCTCTCGCAGAAGAACAACATCATCCGCCGCCAGTTCTACTCGCAGAGCGCGGCCCTCGGCCTGTGGCTGGGCGGCATCACGCACGGACACGGCGCCTGGGAAGATGGCGGCTTCTACTGGCAGAACGCCGGTTTCAAGGAGCTCGGCGTGTGCGCCGGCGAGCGCAGCGGCGTGCTCCGCACGATGCCGCGGATCTTCTGGGATCTCGTCTGCGTCATGGGCATCGCGCGCGGCTGCGGCCTCTACAGCTTCGACGGCCAGACCCTGATGGACAGCGCCAAGGCCAACGCGCGCAAGCCGGAGGACGCCTGGGCCGCCTCCCTCTGGGACGACACCGGCAAAACGTCCGACACCTTCAAACGCTTCGTCGTCCCCCTGATCCGCGGCACGGTGCAGCACCACCTGATTCCGACCAGGGCCGAAGTGGCGGGCAACGTGAGGCTCGCCGTCTTCAACGACCTTAAGGGACGTGGCGATGTGCTCGCCTGGCCACACTATGCGGAGTACGGGCCGCTGTTCTCCGCCACCTACGGCTTCCGGAAGATGGGCAACATCGAGGGCCAGCTCTTCGAGTTCTTCCCGAACACCGGCCGCTATTATTTCATCCCGGCGCTCGTGCAGGGCAACGAGCCGCTCGGCCCCGGCATCCGCAACCTGCCGCTCTCGCAACTGCAGGACACGGCCAAGGTGGCGGAGCTGTTCAACGCCGCGTATCCGCGCGGGTACGAGGGCGATGCCTTCGTCTGCCGAGTAGGCGATACGCTGGCGGTTTTAAATTCGCACGAAAATGAGGATGTGAGCCAAGCGTTTGCCGTCCCGCTGAACGCCGGCCCTGTCACCCGCCTCGCCGGCCACATCGCGCCCCATTCCTATCTCGTCGGCAAGCTTGAGCTCCGCGGCGCGCGCCTCTGGTTGCAACTGAACACAGAATATCCCGGGCGCGAGGTGGCGCTGACCCTCGACTGCCCGCGTCCGCCTGCCTTGCAGATCACGCCGCCGGCGGCGGCGCTGCAGAACCAATGGGAGCCCACCACGCACTGTCTGAAGCTCCGGCTGTCGCTGCAAGCGGGCGCGGTGGAGGTGGAACTGCGCTGAATCGCTGCGGCCTGAAAAGGAATAAAAAAAGATTGCACTTTGCGTGGCGCAGACAACAATAGGTTCAGTTGGACTGCAAACGGGCGGGCGTCGCGCCCTGAGCTTCCAGACAGAGCGGCTTGGCGGGCAATAGAGGAGTTAAAGGATCGCGGGAAGATGAACGGAGGTGCGTCATGAAGTCAGCAATCAAAGCTGTGCTTTCTGTGCTGCGGTACCGCGCCATGGTGTGCGCCGTAAGCGCGGGCCTGCTGGCGCTCGGCACCGGCGGGGCACAGGGCGCCGACGGGACACACGAACTCAAGCGGCTCAGCCTCGAAGACCTGATGACCTTGGAGGTCAAGGAAGTGACCACCGCCTCCAAACGGCCCGAAAAGGAAACGGATGCGCCGGGCATGGTCTACGTGATCGACAAGAACGACATCCGGCTGCGCGGCTATACCCAACTGAAAGACGTCCTCAAGGATCTGCCGGGGATGGAAACGGTGGAGAATAATTTCTCCGAATTCGGAACGCTGGCGGCCGTGCGCGGCATTGTGGGCAACAACAAGATTGTGCTGCTGGTCAACGGCATGCGGGTCAACCCGCCCGGCGGCGAGGACTTGCCGATCCGCAGCGACATCAGCATCCGCAACGCGGAACAGATCGAGGTCATCTACGGCCCCGGCTCGACCCTCTACGGACGCGACGCGGTCAGCGCCGTCATCAACATCAAAACCAAGGAACCGGGCGAAAGCCTGAATGCGGAGGCCGACATCGCGGCCGGCCTGCACCATGCGCATGATCTCTACGGCTCCTTTGGCAAGGTGTTCAACAAGGACAAAAACATCAGCCTGACGGGCTATGTGCAGTATCACGATTCGGACCTGACCCGGCTGGACACCGCCTATCCCGAATGGTGGCGCGCCTACCAGTTGGAGTCGGATAGCAAGGGCGGCGCCGGTTCGCCACCGCTGCGGCGGGATTACGGGCTGAACGGGTTCGCGCGGTTTGAGGCGGGCGAGTTCTCGCTGCAAGGCTGGTACCGCAACTCACGGCGCAGCAGCGCCGAGGGCTACGCCTATCCGCCGGTCCTGGGCTATCTCCAGGAGGCGATCTGGCAGGATTCGTCACTGGTGATCGAAGCGAAGGATTCGGCGCAACTCAATGCGGCGACGCGGCTGGATTCGACGCTGACCTACAACCGCTACGAGATCGATCCGAACACCCGCTACGTCTGGCCGGCCAGCGCCCACGACTGGTATCTGAATGACTATAAGTACGGCCTGGGCTCCTCACTCTCTCTGGAAGAAACCGTGCGCGTGGATTTTTCGAAGGACGTGAAGCTGGTGGCCGGCCTCGTGGCCTCGGAATACGATGTGATGCCCAAGTCCACCGTGCCCGGCGGCGCCAATCCGGGCGGCAATGTCACCCAGCAGGGCGGCAACTGGGTGTACTACGAGCAGCCCGGCGGGAAGGCCATCCGCGTGCCGCGCGTGGTGGAAGTGAAATACCATGAAGTCGGCGGTTACCTCGAAGGCAACTGGCAGGCGCTGCCGTGGCTGAAGCTCCTCGGCGGGGTGCGCTCGGACTGGGATTCCCGTGTGAACGGCGTGTCATTCACGCCGCGCGCCGGTGTGGTGGCAAACCTGTCCCAAGAGTTCACCGCCAAGTACACGTTCACCACCGCCTATGTGGCCCCGCCGCCCTACTTCGAGAACGCGACCTATGACAACGGCACGTTGCTGGCCGTAGCCAATCCCGACCTGAAGCCGGAGAAATCCATGAATCACGAGGTGGATTTCAACTACACGGAGAAAAACTACCAGCTCGGCCTGGCGCTGTATCATGGCAACCAGAAAAACCTGTTCCTCATCTCCGACCGCGGCCTGCCGCAGAACATCATCCGCGACGTGGTCTATATGAGCCCGACCGATGCGACGCAGACGCGCAAGCTCGCGCACTCCGTCAATGGCGGGGACAGCGAAAACGAAGGCGCCGACCTCTACGCCCGCGCCACGTTCGGCGTGATCAGCCCGTGGGCGTCCTACTCGATCGTGCGGTTCGAGGAGACCGAAAACGGGGTCACCACCGGACTGCCCGGCATCTCGCAGCACAACGGCCGGCTGGGCCTCACGTGGGCAGTGACCTCGCAGTTTTCCCTCACGCCCAGCCTGGTCATCCGCTCCAAACCGGAGGGGCTCACGCCCGCGATGGCCGGTTTCGAAGACAGCGTGCCGTATGAAATCAATCTCTTCGCACTCTGGGCCGTGGCGAAAAACATCGAGGTCTTCGCCGACCTGCGCAACATCACGGACCATCGTTACATGCTGATCAACTTTGCCGGAGGCGGCGCGCCGCAGGAAGCCTTCAACGGCATGGCGGGCGTGAAGTTTGGATTCTGATAACGAGTCATATCCGTGAACACCACCACACCAGTTCCGGGACGGCGCGCGAAGCCAGCGGCACCGTGCACCTCACGCCGCCGCTGGCTGGCGGGGTTGCTGGGCCTGACGCTGCTCGTCGGCACAGGCCCGGGTCTGGCGCAGGGTGGCAGCGCGCCCAAGTTCAGCGAGTACGAAGTCAAGGCCGCCTTCCTGCTCAACTTCCTGCAATTCGTGGAATGGCCGGCCGCGGCCACGACGAACGACGGCACGCCCCTGACCATCTGCGTGCTGGGCGATTACCCCTTCGGCGCCGCACTCGACGAAACCATCAAAGGCGAAACCATCCAGGGCCGCCCCCTGACCATCCGGCGCGTGCACCAGGTGGCCGAGGTGAAAAGTTGTGCGCTGGTCTTCATCTGCCGCAGCGAGAAGCCGCGGCTCAAGGACACCATCCAGGCCTTGCGCGGGTGCGGCGCTCTGACCGTCAGCGATGTCGATCAGTTCTGCCAATGCGGCGGCATGATCGGGCTGGTCAACGAGGGCGGCAGAATCCGCTTCGAGATCAACCAGGAAGCCGCCGATCAAGGCAACGTCAAAATCAGTTCCAAACTACTACGGCTCGCCCGGCTGACCCACAGGTGATATGCAACGTTTCCGCGACATTTCCATCACCCGCAAGCTCTTGCTGATCGCCGCGTTGACCAACGTATTGGCCCTGCTGATCGCGGCCACCGCCTATATCACCTTTGAACGGGTCGCCGCGCGCCAGGAGATGATCCGCATGCTCACCGTGCTGGCTGACGAAGTCGGCTTGCACGGTGCGGCGCCCCTGAGCTTCCGCGACGAGACCACCGCCCGGGAAACGCTGGCCGGCTTGAAGGCCGATCCCCACGTCATGAACGGCACGATGTTCGAAAAAAATGGCGCGGTCTTCGCCACGTACAGCCGCGACCTCGGGGGCCCCCTCCTCAGCGCGCCCCCGAAACAGGAGGTCGAGTTTCGCAACAATTCGCTGCTCCTGACCCGCCCGGTCATGCTCAACGGCAAGCGCATCGGCAGCGTCTGCGTGGAGAGCGATCTGGAACTCCTGCGCCAGCGCCTCCTCCTCCTGGGCGGCATCGTCGCCGCCGCCATGGTCATCGCGCTCGTGCTGACGATGGCCTTCACCCTCGTCATGCAGCGCTCCATCTCCCAGCCCATCCTCACGCTGGCCAGCACGGCGCGCAGCATCTCGGAGCGCAAGGACTATTCCGTCCGCGCGGAGTTGACCGCCAGCCGCGATGAGATCGGCCGGCTGGCGACCGCTTTCAACCAGATGCTGGAAAGCATCCAGGAGCGCGAGGCGGCGCTGCGCCTGAACGAGCAGCGCCTTGAGGCGCTGGTCAAACTGAACCAGATGACCGAGGCTTCGCCCCCGCAACTGACCGCCTTCGCGCTGGAAGAGGGCGTGCGCCTGACGCGCAGCACCGCCGGCTACCTCGCCTTTGTGAACGAGGCCGGGGAGGTCACCGCCCTGCACCGCTGGCCCCATCCCGGCGGGGAGCCCGGCCCGGCGGACACCGGCTTGTGGAGCGCCGTGATTGCCCAGCGCCAGCCGGTGATCGTCAACGAGGAGTCCCCGGCCCGCGCCACCGACGCCCCGCCCTACCCCAGCAGCGCGGCACAGATGCTCCGGCACATGAACATCCCGCTGTTCGACGGCGAACGCGTCGTGGCCGTCGCGGGCGCCGGCGGCAAGGCCATTGTCTACGACGAGTCCGACGTACAGCAGATGACCTTGCTGCTGCAGGGCATGTGGCGCCTCACGCAACGCCGCTACGCCGAGGACGAACTGCTCAAGCACCGCGACCACCTGGAGGAACTGGTGGAGGAGCGCGCCGCCGACCTCAAGAAGGCCAACGAGCAGCTGCTCGGCGAGGTGGCCGGCCGGCGCCGCGCCATCGAGGAATTGCAGCAGACCGAGAACAAATACCGCACGCTGCTGCAATCCACCGACCAGGGCATCTACGGGGTGGACCGCGAAAACCACTGCATCTTCATCAACCGCTCCGCCGCCAAGCTGCTCGGGTACGAGGCCGAGGAAATTCTCGGACGCAACACGCACGACCTGCTCCACCACACCCGCGCGGACGGCTCGGCCTGTCCCGAGGCAGGCTGCCCGATCTGCGCCACGCTGCAAACGGGCCACGGCACCCGCGCCGACAGCGAGGTCTTCTGGCGGCGCGAAGGGATCGCTTTCCCCGTGGAATACTCGTCACACCCGATCATGCTGGGCACCACCATCGGCGGCGCCGTCATCGCCTTCACCGACATCACGCAGCGCCGGCAGGCCGAGAAGCAGTTGCAGGAGATCGCCGCAGCTCTCGAACGGTCCAACAAGGAACTCGAGCAGTTCGCCTACGTCGCCTCGCACGACCTGCAGGAGCCGCTGCGCATGGTCGCCAGCTACGTCCAGCTGCTCGCCCGCCGGTACAAGGACAAGCTCGACGCCGACGCCAACGACTTCATCACCTTTGCCGTGGATGGCGCCAAGCGCATGCAGACGCTCATCAACGACCTGCTCACCTACTCCCGCGTCGGCTCGCGCGGCAAAGTGCTGGCGATGACCGACTGCGAAATGGTGCTGCAGGACGCGCTGAACAACCTGCAGATCGCCATCGCCGAGAGCGGCGCCAGCATCACCCACGACACGCTGCCCATTGTGCTCGGCGACAGCGTCCAGCTTTCTCAGCTGTTCCAGAACCTGCTGAGCAACGCCATCAAGTTCCGCCACCACGGCGAAGCGCCCAGCATCCACCTCGGGGCCGAACTCCGCTCCACCGAATGGGTCGTTTCGGTCCACGACAACGGCATCGGCATCGACCTGCGCCACGCCGAACGCATCTTCCAGATCTTCCAGCGCCTGCATACCCGCGACGAATATCCCGGCACCGGCATCGGGCTGGCCGTCTGTAAAAAGATTGTCGAGCGTCACGGGGGCCGCATCTGGGTCGAATCCCAACCCGGCCACGGCACCACCTTTCTCTTCACCTTGCCTGTTGCCAAGGAGACCCCGTCATGAACTTCATCCACTGCCACCGGCCCTTCGAAATCCTCCTGGCCGAGGACAACCCCGGGGATGTCCGTCTCACCCGCGAAGCCTTGCGCGACACCACCATCAGCTACCACCTGCATGTGGTGCCGGACGGCGTCGAGACCATGGCCTTTCTGCGCCGCCAGGGGCCGTACGGTACGGCCCCGCGGCCCGACCTCATCATGCTCGACCTCAACATGCCGCGCATGGACGGCCGCCGCGTGCTGGCGCGGCTCAAGAGCGACCCCAGCCTGCGCCGCATTCCCGTCGTGATCCTGAGCAGTTCCCAGAACGATGCCGACATCCAGTCGGCCTACGACCTCCAGGCCAACTGCTACATCACCAAGCCCACCGACCTCGACCAGTTCATCATGATCGTCAAGGAGATCGAAGAATTTTGGGCCGTCACCGCCGAACTGCCCCAGGCGGCCGCACCCGATGACAGCCCCACGGAGAAGACAGCATGACCACCTCCCAGAACTACCGCCCCATCGAAATCCTCCTCGTCGAGGACAACCCCGGCGATGTCCGCCTCACCCAGGAGGCCGCGCGTGAAACCAAGGTGCACAACAACATGCACATCGTCAGCAACGGCACGGACGCCATGGCGTTCCTGCACCGCGAGGGCCGCTTCGGCAGCGTCCCGCGTCCGGACCTGATCCTCCTCGACCTGAACATGCCCGGGCTCGACGGCCGCGAGGTGCTGCGCCGGGTCAAGAGCGATGAGCAGCTCCGGCGCATCCCGGTGGTCATCATCACCTCCTCGCAGGCCGAGGAGGACATCCTCCGCGCCTACGATCTCCAGGCCAGCTGCTACGTCACCAAGCCCGTGGACCTCGAGCAATTCATCAAGGTCGTCAAGAGCATCGAGAACTTCTGGCTGACCATCGTCAAGCTGCCGCTCGATTGACGCCGCCGCGCGGGGCGGCCGGCACGGATAAATATCGGCGTGCAATTTCGTCCAAACCTTGGACAATCCCCACGCCGTACGTTCCAAGCCACGCCAGCGCCGTCGCGCCGGCCCGACCTTGGGAACCCGGCCTAGGACCATGACATGAAAAACATCTGTTGCATCGGGGCGGGCTACGTCGGCGGGCCGACCATGGCGATGATTGCCAAGCAGTGCCCGGATCTCCGCGTCACGGTGACGGACATCGACGCCAAGCGCATCGCCGCCTGGGGCGCCGGCACGCCGCCGATCTACGAGCCCGGCCTCGCCGAGGTGGTCCGCGCCGCGCTGGGCCGCAACCTGTTCTTCTCGACCGACATTCCGCAGGCGATCGCCGACGCGGACGTGATTTTCGTCAGCGTCAACACGCCGACCAAGACCTTTGGCCAGGGCGCGGGGCGCGCCTCCGACCTCCAGTATTACGAGAAGGCCGCGCGCCAGATCCTGCTGCACGCCAAGAGCGACAAAGTGGTCGTCGAAAAGAGCACCCTGCCGGTGCGCACGGCCGAGGCGATGGACCGCATCTTCCGCAGCGGCGGCAGCAGCGTGCATTTCGAGGTGCTGTCGAATCCCGAGTTCCTCGCCGAGGGCACGGCCATGCGCGACCTGGAGCAGCCCGACCGCATCCTGATCGGCGGCCACGAGACCGCCACCGGCCGCGCGGCCCGGCAGAAGCTCGTGGACATCTACGCGCGCTGGATCCCGCGCGAGCGCATCCTGACCACCAACGTCTGGTCGAGCGAGCTGTCCAAGCTGGTCGCCAACGCGTTCCTGGCGCAGCGCATCAGCTCGATCAACAGCATCTCGGAACTCTGCGAGGCCACCGGCGCGGACGTCGAGGAGATCGCGCGCGCCATCGGCACCGACAGCCGCATCGGCGCGAAGTTCCTGCGCGCCAGCATCGGCTTCGGCGGCTCCTGCTTCAAGAAGGACATCCTGAACCTGGTCTACATCGCCGAAACGCTGGGCCTGCGCGAGGTCGCCGCCTATTGGGAACAGGTCGTCGCGATGAATGACCACCAGCAGGCGCGGTTTGTCCGCCAGATGGTCGCCAGCATGTTCAACACCATCGCCGGCAAGCGCATTGCGGTGCTCGGCTTCGCCTTCAAGGCCGACACCGGCGACACGCGCGAAAGCCCGGCGATCGCCGTCAGCCGCGGCCTGGCCGCCGAGCACGCCGCCGTCGTCATCAGCGACCCGCACGCCCTGGCGAATGCGCGCCAGGAACTGGCCGACCTCGGCACCGCCGTCACGTTCGAGCCCGACCCCTACGTCGCCGCCCGCGGCGCGCACGCGCTCGCCGTGCTGACCGACTGGCAGCACTATCGCGACCTCGACTTCCGCCGCATCTTCGCCGATATGGAGAAGCCGGCCTTCATTTACGACGGCCGCAACTGCCTCGACCATGCCGCGCTCCACGAGCTCGGTTTCAACGTCTTCGCCATCGGCAAGCGTGCGTGGAGCCATCTCTGACCTCCCCGCGCCACGCCCGGCCCGGCCGACGCGCCACGAATATTATTTGGGCGAGATTGATCCGGGGTGCGTTTTAGGTTAGCCCGACCTTGGAAAATCTTGAGCGAACCCGATGAAATCACTTGATTCGCCGCCGCGAGTTAGCACAATGCGGCCCGCTGTGCGCGGTGCGCTGCGGGTTGTGAAAGGAAATGAGCATGCCGGAAAATAATCGCAAGGTGTTGATGGTCGGCTACGGCGCGGTGGCGCAGTGTACCCTGCCGCTGCTGATCAAGGAGACGAAGATCCCCGGCAAGCTCATCACCGTGATGGATTTCGAGGACCGCCGCGACCAGCTCAAGCCGTGGCTCGCTCAGGGCGTGCGCTTCGTGCAGCAGCGCATCACGCAGGAAAATCTCGGCCAGCTCTTGAGCCAGCATTTGCGCGCCGGCGACCTGCTCATCGACCTGGCCTGGAACATCGACTGTTGCGAACTGCTCAAGTGGTGCCACGAGCACGGAGTGCTCTACATCAACACGTCCGTCGAGCTTTGGGACCCCTACGCGCACAACAAGCGCGCGAAGCCGCAGGAGATGACGCTCTACTGGCGGCACATGAAGATCCGCAGGATGACCGCGCGCTGGAAGGTGCCGGGCCCGACCGCGGTGCTGGAGCACGGCGCCAACCCCGGCCTGATCTCCCACTGGACCAAGCGCGGCCTGATCGACATCGCCGAGCGCCTGCTGGAAGAAAACAAGGTCAGCGGCCCCAAGGAAGAAATGCTGCGCGAATACCTGCGCACGCGTTCCTTCAATCACCTGGCGATGGAGCTCGGCGTCAAGGTCATCCATTGCAGCGAGCGCGACACGCAGCTGACCGAGCGCCCGAAGGAAGTGAACGAGTTCGTCAACACGTGGAGCATCGAGGGCTTCCGCGAGGAAGGCATCACCACCGCCGAGCTCGGCTGGGGCACGCACGAGAAACAACTGCCCGCCGACGCCTTCACGCATGCCGACGGCCCGCAGAACCAGATCTGCCTCGCGCGCATGGGCATCAACACCCGCGTCCGTTCCTGGGTCCCGTATTACGACATCGTCGGCATGGTCGTCCGCCACGGCGAGGCGTTCTCCATCTCCGACCGGCTCACCGTGTGGAAGGACGGCAAGGCGGTGTATCGCCCGACCGTGCATTACGCCTATTGCCCGTGCAACTCCGCGATCCTCTCGCTCGACGAAATGCGCGCGCGCCACTATGAGTTGCAGCCCAAGCTGCGCATCATGAGCGACGAGATTACGCGCGGCAGCGACATCCTCGGGGCGCTGCTCATGGGCCATCCCTACGGCGCGTGGTGGACCGGCAGCGACCTGAGCATCGAGGAAAGCCGCCGCCTGGTCCCTCACCAGTCCGCGACGACGTTGCAGGTCGCCATCTCCGTCGTCTCCGCGCTGCTGTGGATGCTGGAAAATCCCGAGCGCGGCGTGCTCGTGCCGGACGATCTCCCGCATGACTACGTCCTGAAGATTGCCGATCCCTATCTAGGCAACAATCTCTCCGTGCCTTCGGATTGGATGCCGCTCAAGAACTACTGCAACCCGTTCCGTAAATTCAACAAGCCCGACCTCGACCTGAAGGACCCGTGGCAGTTCAAGAACTTCCTCGTGCAAGACTGAAGAAGACAGGGTGAATGGATGATGGCGCATGGTTGATGAAATGAAAACTACCGGTTGTGAATCCTTTGCCACATCCGCCATCAACCATCCCCCATTCACCATGCTCCATCTTCCATCCACCATTCTCCATTAACCATTCCGCCAGGAGACTCCCATGATTGCCAAACCTCTGCTCCAGAAACTCGCCAAGGAACACGGCACGCCGCTGTTCATCATTGACCACGCCCAACTCCGCCGCAACCTGGCCGAGTTCAAGCGCTGGCTGCCGCATGTCCAGCCCTACTACGCCGTCAAGGCCAACGCCCACCCGGCGATCGTGAAAACCCTCTACGAGGCGGGCGCCAGTTTCGACGTCGCCTCGTTCCCCGAGTTCAAGCTCGTCCACGAGAACATCAAGGGCCTGCCCGACAAGGCGCGCCAGGATTTCATCTGGGACAAGATCATCTACGCCAACCCGATCAAGGCCATCGAGACCCTGCGCGAGCTCGACCCCTACAAGCCGCTGGTCACCTACGACAACTACGAGGAGATCCTCAAGGTCAAGAAGTACGCCCCGCACGCCGGCATGGTGCTGCGCCTCAAGGTCCCGAACACCGGCGCGATGGTCGAGCTGTCCTCCAAGTTCGGCGCCAACCCCGGCGACGCGGTCAACCTGATCGAGGCGACGGAGAAGGCCGGCCTGACGGTCGAGGGCTTGAGCTTCCACGTCGGCAGCCAGACGACGAACTTCCAGAACTATGTCCAGGCCCTGAACATGGCCGCCGACATCTTCAAGGAGGCGCGCCTGCGCGGCTACAAGAAGATGAAGCAGCTCGACATCGGCGGCGGCTTCCCCGCGCCCTACGACGCGAACGTAAAACCCCTGCGCGAACTGGCCAAGATCCTCAACAGCGAGATCAAGCGCCTCTTCCCCAAGGACGTCGCCGTCCTCGCCGAGCCCGGCCGCTTCCTCGTCGCCACGGCCTGCACCCTCGTCGCCTCCGTCATCGGCAAGGCCGACCGCGACAACAAGCGCTGCTACTACATCAACGACGGCGTCTACCACACCTACTCCGGCATCATCTTCGACCACTGCAAGTACCCGGTGAAGGCCTTCAAGCGCGGCCCGACGCAGATCTGCGCCGTCTTCGGCCCCACCTGCGACGCGCTCGACACCATCTCCCTGACCGAGGAACTGCCCGAGCTCAACCTCGGCGACCTGGTCTACAGCGAGAACATCGGCGCCTACAGCCACGCTTCCAGCACCAACTTCAACGGCTTCCCGCCCGCGAAGGTCGTGCACATCAATCAGTGAGCGGATGAATTGTGAATTGCGAATCGTGAATTGAGGATTGAAGCCCGCGGCAGAAACCGCCGAGCAGATTTTTCAAGGCGCTGAAATAAAAGGTCCGCGTGGGCACTTTTCCCGATCACTCCAGTCCACCGGGTCTATTCTGTCCATGCTGTCCATGCAGCGGCCGCGTCCTGACGAACGCGGCTACAAGTTGACTTCTGCCTTCAAACGCAACGTTTCGCCGTCGTCGGCCAGTTCGAACAGATGCAACCGCTCCCGGCCCCGGCTGTTGGGCTGGTGGAGCGCCATGAGCAAACGACCGTCAAAGGTGTTGAAGGTCATGGCGTGCCCGCCGTCCTGGGTGTAGAGAAGCCCCTGCTGCTTCCAAGGCCCCCCGATGCCGCCTGACTCGGAACGCGCCAGCACCACACAATATTCCTTGCCCGGAATGAAGGTCGACCAGGTCATGAACAGTCGCTTACTCTTCGGGCTCCTGTAGAGAAAACAACCGTCGGTGATCTTGCCGCCTTTCGCGGAGGGCCCGATACCGGGCGCGCTGGAAGCTTTGAACAGGAGTTTCGGCTGCCCGGCGACCGCGTCCGACAGATCATCTTTCAGTTGCACGCAATCCATCGTGCCATCCACCAGCTGAACCCACTCATGGCAGAAGACCATGTAGGGCTTGCCCTGGTCAGCGAAGAAGGTGCCGTCCAACGCCATCCAGTCGGCCGGCGTGTGCGCACCGCTCTTGAAGGGTTTGAAAGGCCCCAGCGGATTATCCGCATGAAAGATGTGCGTGCCGCGCATCTGCAGGGCCGGCCAGTGGCCGTCCTCGACGGGCTTTTTCCCGGATAGTGTCCGGTCATAGGTCAGTGTCACAAAGAGATAATACTGACCTTTATACCTGTGCATTTCCGGGGCCCAAACAGCCTGCAGACCCGCATCGTCGGGCAAGACCAGCACCCGCCGGGGCGGCTGCCAATGGACCAGATCCTTGCTGGCATACACTTCCACGCCGCTGAAGCCGCGGCCCTCGCGCTTGCCGGATTGGGCGTACAGGTAGTAGGTCTTGTTCTGGGCCTCCGCATAGATATACGGATCCCTGATCCTGATATCGGCCGTCTTCAGCAGCGGTTCATCCGCCCGCGCAGCACCGCCGCTGAAGCACCAGACAGCCGCCGCCACCCATAATCCGCTTAGCTTTCTCATCACGCCTTTTCTTTTCCACCAACATCACGCTGGGGTTATCCGCCCGTCTTTGGGCGCATAACCTCCGGCGGCTAGGTCGGTTCTCTTTGCAAGCTGGATGATGGCCAAGGCGGCCAGCGCAATACTTGCAGCAGGGCAAATCGCAATCCAAGACAGATGGTGCTCCCATAGCCAGTGAGTGCCTTCGATAAAGAAGGAGATTGACCCAAGCACACACAGAATGAGCGCGAGAAAGCTCCATCCGCCGGCGATCCGCTTGCCCGCGATGACATAGCCGACGATCCCGACGACAAAGGCCACGAGGTAGGTGAGCACGACCGCGAAGGAGTAGTCACTCTGGTACTGGTAGCCCCAGCCATTCCGGCAGGAGTACTGGAAGTACTCCCAGGTCCAAGCCCACCTGCCAAACATCCAACTCACCACGCTGAATCTCGTCGAAGCCAGCAGCAACAACCCTGCATAAGCGCCCAACGTCCACATTGCGTGTTTTGGTTTCATAACCTTTCCGCCGAACCTCAGCGCGCACCCTCCGAAGGACCCGGTTCAGGAAATCAAGCCAACCCTTGCGGCTGCGGAGTGGGTCGACAGCCGCAGCAACAAAGGGCAGCCACGACTACTGCCACGATGGAAAGGCTGCTGCTCTGCATTCCAGAATCTCCTTCTTGAAGCCAACCGTGTTATTGAACAAACTAAAAGTTGTGGTTATGCAGCCTTATTATTTTCGTCACGTCGGCAGAGTAGGAAGGCCGCGCCGTCGAGGCAAGCGGAAAACCAGTTGCTTTAGAAGTAATTAGGCGCGCGGACGTTTTCCCGCTGGCTGGTGAAGTTGCCTTTATGCGGAAACGCCGCAGGCTACTAAAAACGACTTCGGAGGTGCGCCGACCAAAGTGCGCAGGGCCGGTGCGACCGTCGCGGCCCGGGAGGCCGCAGAAAGGTAGCCGGTGGCGTCAGCCACCGGAAATTAATACGCAACATGTGATCCGCCCCGGCAGGGGCGGCGGA
>CAITZM010000142.1 GCA_903896925.1 uncultured Lentisphaerota bacterium
ACCTCCGGTTATCACCCAGGAGAAGGTCCGTCAACAAGGCGCGTGTAGTGAAGACCTAAAAAGTTGAAGGCCGAGTTATCAAGCACTTACAAAACCTCTACCCCTCCAGTTGCGAAAGTCGGGCTAGGGCCCGACCACGCGCCGCTCCGTCGCGCCGTCGCGGGGTCCGCCGCGGCCAGTGTGCATGCCCGGAATACGCTTTCAAACAACCTCCAAGCCGGTCCCGACAGCCACACCCTTACCCAAACCCACCCGACGCTGCCGGGGCCGGCTTTACCCTTTACACGTTGGGCAGAGACGCGAGTCGGTATGGTTTCCGGACGTTTTCACACCTTGCCGGGCCGCGGCCCCTCGCGCGCTGCTGTCGCGTCCTCGCCCGGTTCCCGTCGGTAGTTTTACCGACTGCCGGGATGTGCCTGCGCCGGTTATTTTCGCGCCGTTTACGAAAGGTCTGGTGTCGGGCATGAACGATGACGCCATCCAAGGATTGAAAAAAGTGGGCATCTGTTTTTCCAAGCTTGGAAGCTTTCAGGTCGAGCGGTGGGTTTCGCATGAGGAACGGAGATTCAACATGAACATACGGGTGAAACTGGGCCGGAGTTTGGTGGTGGGCGCGTGCTTGGCTGTGGCGCTTTCTTCAGGACCGGCGCAGGCGCAACAAACCAGCGCTTGGACGGTGAACAGCAACGGCTCGTGGACCAATAACGCCAACTGGAACCCGGCGGGTTTTGCCACCGGCGTGACCGCGATCGCCTATTTCACTAACGATATCTCTGCCAATCGTATCATTACCAACGATGTGCTGATCACGTTGGGCCAGTTGTGGATCGGCGACGCCAACGGCGCGTATACCTTCACCATCACCAACAAGGCCGGCGGCAGTTTTGTGTTCGACAACGGGGCCGACGCCGCGGTGATCAATAAAGTCCGCGGCGGCCTGGATGCGATCTACGGGAACATGGCGCTGAAGAGCAACCTGATCCTCTCGAATTCGCTGGGCTCGGCCGGCGTCCTGACCCTTAACGGGACGATCTCCGATGCCACCCCCGGCGTGTTCAAGTCATTGATCAAGGAGGGGGGCGGCATGGTGATCCTCGGGGCGACGAACACCTTTGGCGGGCAGACGGTCATCAACGGCGGCGTGTTGCGCATCTTGGACAACCGGTGGCTTAACGCCTCGAGCAACTTGCTGCTCAACGGCGGCGTGCTGGAATTCGGCAGCAATAATTACACGCGGACCAGTCTGGGCACGGGCAGCAATTCCGTACAGATCCTCGGTGGCGCCTCCGGCTTCAGTGTGTATAGCGCTCAAAACAATGCCCGCTCCGTGGTCATCGGCTCGGCGGGTTCGTCCCTGCAATGGGGCAGCACCTATTTCAATCCGGACACGTTTGTCCTGCAATCTTCCAATGCCAACAAGAACCTGACGCTGGATAACAGCCTCGACCTCAATGGCGCGGTGCGCAACATCGAGGTGCAGAATGACATGGCCATCCTGACCCGGGCGATCACCAACAGTACGGGCAGCGCCGGGTTGACGAAGACCGGGAACGGCACGCTCCGCCTGGACAACGATGCGAACAACTGGGATGGCCCCACGACGGTCAACGGCGGCGTCCTGCGCATCGGCAACGCCACGTTCGCCTCCAGTGCTCTGCCCGGCAGCAATCTGGTGCTGAGCAACGGCGTGGTGGAGATCAACTACGGCACCGCCGGGAGCGTCTTCACACGCGCCTTGGGCACCGGGCCGGATCAGGTGTACCTCGCCCCGGGCGCGACCAGTGGCTTTAGCGCGGTCAGCGCGCCGCGCACGTTCAATCTCGGTGGTGACGGCCATTTGATCCCATGGGGCGTCGAGATGGATACCAGCGTCCTTGTGTTGAATGAAGCCACGGCTGGCGCCGAGCTGACTTTCGCGAACGGCATCGATCTCAACGGTGCCAACCGTCAGATCAACATCAACGCCAATACCGCGGTATTGGCCGGCCTCATCACCAATACCGGCGTGACAGCGGCCGGGCTGATCAAGGCCGGGGGCGGCACCCTGCTGGTCACGGACCTGGGCGCAAACTACGCCTATGATGGGCCGACGATCGTCAAGGCCGGCAACCTGCAATTAGGCGATTACCGGTCGAGCAATGGCGCGCTGCCGGGCGCGATCAGCAACTCCGCCGGCACCGTGATCTTCGCCAACGCCACGGCACAAACGATCAGCAACACCCTCAGCGGCGCAGGCACCTTCGCCAAGTTCAGTTCGGCCCCGTTGACGTTGACCGGGTCCAACAGTCTGTTCACCGGCGCCCTTAACGCCTATGCCGGCGAACTGATCTTGGACTACTCGGCTGCCAATGCCCCGTCCAGCGGCATCGGCGGGTCGGGCTCGGCCCTCGGCCTGCAGGGGGGCACGCTGACCATCCTTGGTGGTGCCGATGGCGTCAATTCCCAGATCTTCAAGTCGGCGACCGTCGCCGTTGGATCATCCACCATCGTCGTGACCAATCTCGGGGCGACGATGAACCTGGTGCTGTCGAATATTACCCGCGCTGCCAACAACGGTGGCGTGGTGGATTTCAACGTGTCCGCCGGCGGCAGCATCACGACCACCAACAAGATCGTTGCCTCATCCTTCGGCATCCTGGGCGGCTACGCCACGATGGGGCATGCGGACTGGGCCACGGTCAATGCCAACAGTAATGTCGTTGCCTACACCGCCTACACCGAGGTCTCCGGAGGCAGCACCCTTGTCGAAGGTTCGAACCTGAATGTCAGGATCTCCGGTGCGGGCGACCTGGATTTGGCGGCAACGACCAATACCCTCAATACCTTGATGCTGGCCAATGATGGTCAGGCGCACACCATCGCCACCAGCGGGAAAGTGCTCCGCCTTGGCGCCCAGGGTGGCGTCCTGCTGCCCAGCGGCGCGGGCGCGCTCACCATCGGTGCCGGCGCCAACGACGGGATGCTCACGGCGGGCCTCACCAACAACAGCGCCGGCGAGTTGATCCTGCAGAACAACTCGGCCAGTCCGCTCACCATCAATGCCGCCCTGACCAACAACGGCAGTGGCGCCCTGACCGTCACCATCGCTGGCGCCGGCTCGGTGACGTTCAACGGCAATAACGCCTATAACGGCAACCTCTTCATCGTTGGCGGTGGCACGGTGACGCTGGCCGCGGGCAGCACCAACACACTAGCGGCCGGCACCCTGAACCTCAACCAAGGCAGCCTGCTGGTATCAGGCGTACTCTTCAGTCCCTCCAGCGCGAACGAGATTGTTGGGAACAACTATGGCGATAATGGCACGTTGACCCTGGCGGGGACAGGGGCCTGGATCCGGACCAACACGGCCAGTAACGTTTATCTGGGTAACCAGGCCAGCAGCCGCGGTGTCCTGAACATTCAGGACACTGCGGTGTACAGCAATCGTTATCGCACGTATGTGGGTGGCAACTCCGGCACGGGCATCGTCAATCAGACGGGCGGGACCTATTTCAACCAGGACAATACCTATCTCGGAAACTATAGTGCCGGAGTCAACGGGTACGGTGTCACGGGCGTCGGGCTGTATGTCTTGGATGGTGGCCTTTTCACCAACGGTGGCACGGTCTATGTCGGCAACAATGGCCTCGGTGAGTTCACTCAAAACGGTGGTGCCGTGGGTGTTGGCGGGCTCACGCTCGGTTCAGCCGCTGCTGCGCAGGGAATCTATCGGATGGGCAGCGGGACGCTGTTTGATGGGGGTACGCTGCTGGTTGGCAATGGCACCAGTTCAAGGGGCGCCTTTACGCTGAGCGGTGGGGATGTAAGGGTCGTGGGCGCACTCACTGTCGCCGGTGGCATCGGTTCGATGGGCACCTTCATGTTGAGCGGCGGGACCTTGACCAATGTTGGGACCACAACGGTTGGCGGTGGTGTTGGTTCCGTCGGCGCGATGATTCAGACC
Organism: uncultured Lentisphaerota bacterium; assembly: GCA_903896925.1. Lineage (GTDB taxonomy): Bacteria > Verrucomicrobiota > Kiritimatiellia > CAIQIC01 > CAIQIC01 > DP16D-bin41. Next base: position 3,944 of record CAITZM010000142.1, read on the forward strand.
AACGGAGCGTATAGCGGGGCCGGTTTGAATGTCAGCACCAGCGTCGGGGGCTATGGTTTCTATCAACTGACCGGCGGGGCCATGTCCAACTCGACGTACCAGCAGGTGGGCAACACGGGCATCGGGCTCTTTTATCTCCAAGGTGGCACCAACACGCTGACCTCAAGCCAAGGTCTCCTGACGGCCAACGGCGCTGGCACCGGTGTCATCTATATCGCGGGCGGGACCGTCAACAGTCCCACGGCCGAGCTGACCGCCGGTTGGTCCAACACCGGGCGCGGCGAAATCACCATTGACACCGAGGCCAACGTCATCCTCGGCGCCGCCGTCGCTTTCAACAGGGGCGGCACCACGACCAATTTCCTGAACCTCAACGGCGGTGTTCTGCAGTCCACGAAGATCTACAAGAACGTGGCCGGCGGCTTGAGCGTGGTGAACTTCAATGGTGGTCTTTGGCGCCTGGGTGCCGGCGGCACGGTGCTGGGCGTTGGCGCCGGTGGCACTGTCGGCGCGGTGGATGCCGCCTATGTGTGGGGTGGTGGCGCATTCATCGATTCCTCCAACTTCACCGCCACCATCGCCCAGAGCCTCCTCGCCCCGACCGGCAGCGGCGTGACGGGCGTCCCGTGGAGCGGCAACCTCGGCGGTTACAGCGGCGCGCCGTATGTGGCGCTCAGCGGCGGCAGCGGTATCGGTGCGACGGCCGTGGCCTTGTTCAATTACAGCGATGGCACTGTGACGGGCCTGGTTATCACCAGCGCGGGTGTCGGCTACCAACCGGGCGATACCGTCTCGGTCACCCTGACGGGCGGCGGGAAGAGCGACGTCACGTTAGGCAGCGCAGCGCTCGCGCCCAACACCAGCGGCGGACTGACCAAGCTGGGTTTGGGGACGCTCATTCTCGGTGCCATGAACACCTACGGAGGGCAGACGGTGCTTAACGGCGGCGTGCTGCGCGTGCCGGATGTCCGGTGGATTGATGCCTCGAGCAATCTGCTGTTCAACGGCGGTGTGCTGGAAATCGTCAGCAACAACTTTGCGCGCAGCGCCGGGTTGGGTGCGGCCAGCAACCAGGTCCAGCTTCTTGGCGGCAGCTCCGGCTTCAGTATTGCCAATGCCGTTGGCAACAATAATCGCAGCGTGACCATCGGGGCGGCTGGTTCCAGCCTGCAGTGGGGCAGTACCTATTTCAATCCGGACTCCTTGGTCCTGCAGTATTCGAATGCCACGTATACCCTCACCTTGGATAATGCCCTCGACCTCCATGGCGCGACCCGTACGATTGAGGTGGATTCCAGCGTAGCGGCCATCAGCCGGCCTATCACGAACAGCACGGGCAGCGCCGGGCTCACGAAGACCGGCGCGGGCACGCTTATCTTGGGTGGGGCCAACGCCTGGGATGGCGTCACGACGGTCAACGGCGGCGCGTTGCGCATCTCCGCGAACCTGGCCGTGCTTCCGGCCAACAACGCGCTGGTGCTCGACGGAGGCCTGGTGGAATTCGCCATGGAACATCCCTACCTCAATCCGGCCATCGGTTCGGGCGCGGGCAAGGTCACGCTGACCAACGACGCCGGTTTCGGCACCTACAATAAGAACCGGACCGTCAACATCAACGGAAACACCAATCTGTTGATGTGGGGCGGGAGCGGCGATCCCTTGGAATATCTGGGTGCTTTGCTGCTGAATGGTGCCAATGCCATGGGTGCCATCACGCTGGGCAATGGCTTGGACCTGAACGGACAAACCCGCACCGTGACGGTCGGCACCGCTATTGCGGTGCTCGGTGGCCTGGTGACGAATACCGCGGGTATGTCCGCCGGACTGGTGAAAGCCGGCGGCGGAACGTTGTTAGTGCTGGGCGACAACTTCAAGCACGATGATGCCATGACCATCGCCGCCGGCACGGTGCAACTGGGTGACTTTTGGAACAACACCGCTACGTTACCCGGCCTCGCCGGCCATGCGGGCAGCATCACGAACAAAGGCGCGCTCAGCATCGCCAACCCCGGCGACATGACGTTGAGCGGAAACATCGTTGGCAGCGGGCAGTTGATCAAATACAACCGTGGCACGCTCACGTTGACGGGAACCAATGCTTACACCGGCAACACGACGATCAACCGCGGCACGCTCACGTTGGATTTCGCGGCGGCCGGTGCGCCCGTCACCAACATCATCGGCACGGGCGCGATGTCGGCCTTGTACCTGGGGAACACCAGCTATGAGGGCGGCCTTTTGAACGTGCAGGGCGCGGCGGGCGCGGACAACTATCAAGTCTTCAAGAGTCTGACCGTGAACCAAGGCGCTTCGGCCATCACCGCGCAAAACGGCGCGGGCGGGAGCATGACGCTGCTGCTGAGCAACATCACGCGCAGTGCGGGTGGTGTGCTGGACTTCACGCTGCCGGCGAGCGGCCAGATCTTGTCCAAGAACACGAACGTGAACGGCATCATCAATGGTGCGCTGACAGTCGGCGGGGTGGATTGGGCGGCCAGCAACTCGGTCTCCGGTGGCTACGCGGTGCTCGGCAGCTACGCTGACTACACGGTTTATAGCAGCGGAAATCTCGTGAGCGATGGCACACGGAATGTCCAGTTGAAGGGCAATGTCGGGGTAGGGGCCGGAACGACCACGATCAATACGCTGGCGCTGACCAACGACGCCGGCAACGTTACCCTCGCACTGGGCGACCAGACGTTGCGCCTGGGCACGGTTGGCGGCATCCTGGTGCCGCCCGGCGCCGGCGCACTGACCATCGGGAGCGCCGTGAACGATGGCTTTTTGACGGCCGGCGGCGCCAATAATACGGCGGGCGAACTGGTCTTTATCAACAACTCGTCGGTCAACCCCATCACCGTCAATGCCGCCATCTCGAACAACGGTACGGCCAGCATCACGCTGACCAAGGCGGGCAGCGGCGCGGTGAACTTTGTCGGGGACGCCATCGTGAACGGCTCCACCTATCTGCTGGGTGGCGCGGCGAGTTTTAATGGAACGAACACGTTTGCGGCCATCAACGTCGCAGGCGGTAACCTGGTTTTCGGCGCCGGCAGCAGCAACACGCTGAATGGCACCATGACGCTCAACGCCGGCACGGTGACCATCCAGGGTCCGGTGAGCATGAGCGGAACTTCAGTGATTCAGATCCCGTCGATCGCGGGTGGTCGCGCGCAACTCTTCATCAATAACGATGTGACGGGCTACCGTCTGCAGGGCTTGGGCGAAAATCTGTATGGCGCCGGGGCCACCTTCCAGAGCAATGGCACGGTGCGGCTGACGTATGGCGGCAGCGGCCTGGATATCGCGGAACAAATTTCCGCGTCCGGTTATTACGCTTTGTTGGGCGGCACGATGACGGGCGATGTGATCGTGGCTTATCGCGGCAACGGTGTGTTGGATCTCCGGGGCGGCACGCTGGCGCCGAGCAATCAGTTCAGGCTGGCTCAAGAATCGGGCTACGGTTTGGTAAACGTGTATGATGGTGGTCTTCTGAATGCGCCCGGCACCAGCGCCGGCGGCATCGGGATGAATGGAGGCACGTATTATGGCGGCACCTCGGTGCTGAACCTGTTGGGCGGCATGGTCAACGCCGCTTTCGGCGGCACGGGCAAAGCGGTGGATTTGATGCTGACGGCCGGCAATACCAGCTACCTCAACCTGAATGCGGGCGTGCTCACCGCCAGCGTGATCAAGGCCAGCTATGCGGATGGCCTCTCGGTCCTCAACCTCAATGGCGGCACGCTGGTGGCAACAGCCAGCACCAACCTCATCGCTGGCCTGACGGCAGCCTACGTCTATCCGGGCGGTGCCCACATCGATTCGGATGTCTATAGTGTCACCAACACGCAGGGCCTGTTAACCCCGGCAGGCTACGGCCTCGCCAGTCTCTCCACCAACAACCCGCTCGGCGGCCAATATCTCTCGCCCCCGATCGTGCAGATCACCGGTGGCAGCGGTACCGGCGCCTTGGCGATCGCGGAGTTGGATTTCTCCAGCGGCTCGATCACCAATTTCCGTGTCGTCAATCCGGGCTCCGATTATCAGGCGTCGGATGTGCTCACCGTCACGCTGGTGGGCGGCGGGCCGCTGGCCGCGCCGGCCAGTTTCACGATATCCGGCGGAAGCCTGGCGACCAACTTCAGCGGTGGCTTGACCAAAAATGGTGCGGGCATGCTCATTCTCGCCGGTACGAACACGTTCACCGGCCCGATCAACGTCAACGCCGGACTCCTTGATCTTGTGTATGCCGCGCCCGGGACCACGAACATCACGCTGGGCGCCGGTGCGGCCATGGTCTTCGGTGTCGGCACCGCCAACCAGTTGTCGGAGTCGGTCATCACCAATCTGCTGGCCACCCGGTTCAGCGCAGGCAACTCGTTCGGCCTCGATACGTCCAGCGGGAACGTCCTCTGGTCCAACAGTATCGGAGGCATCACGCACTTCTATAAGATGGGCGACAACACCCTGGAGTTGTCCGTTGCGAATACCTACACCGGCGACGCCTATGTCCTGGGTGGTGCGCTCCGCGCCGAATGGGGCTCTGGCCTTCCCGCCACCGCCAACCTCGTGCTCAGCGGCGGCGCGTGGGAAACCACCAACGGCATCGCCAGCAACTGGGGCGCCGGGGCCGGTCAGTTCCAACTGCCCGGTGGGGCCGGCGGCTTCAGCGCCTATAACACGCCCTTGACCGTCAACCTCGGCGGCAGTGGCGAGATGCTGGTCTGGGGCGGCACGAACATCTTCAGCCCCTCCGTCCTCGTCCTCCAAGCCACCACAGCCAACACCAATCTCACCTTCGTCAATCCGATCGACCTGAATGGCGCCACCCGCACGTTCAGTGTCGAATCGACCGATCCCGGGGCCATCGCGACCATGACCGGCAATATCACCAACACCAGTGCGGCCAGCGCTGGCATCACGAAGATCGGGTCAGGCACGCTGGAGTGGAAGAACATCAGGGTGCAGACGAGCAACGGCCTCCTGACGGTCAACCGCGGGACCTTGCTCCTGTCCGACAGCGTGTATACGAATTCGGCCAACGTCGAGGAATACATCGGTTACGCCGCGACGGATGCCGGCACGCTCACGCTGGCCGGCGACAGCGTCTTCGCGAAGCAAAATAATTATCTGAACGTAGGCCAATCCGGCACCGGCATCCTGAATGTGCAGGATAATGCGATGCTGAATGTGGTTTATCGCCTGCGGTTGGCCAACGCTGCCGGCAGCACCGGCATCGTCCATCAGACCGGCGGCACCGTCCTCTTGGGCAACGAAGCCATCTTGGCCGAAGATGGGGTTGGCCTTTATTATCACGAGAATGGGGCCTTAACCAATACCAGCGCCAGTATTAACTACCTCGGCGTGAACAGCACGGCCCGCGGCACCTTCTATCAGAACGGCGGACCGGTCAGACTTACCGGGGAACTGCGTATTGGCGTCAACAGCGGGTCCGAAGGCCTCTGGAGGCAAAACGGCGGCTCGGTCAACATCGGCGGCAATGTAGTTCTTGCTTATAATGCGGGGGCCAAGGGCGCATGGAACCAGACGGACGGTGCGGTCAGGATTGCTGGAGACCTGTATTTCGCCCGAAGCGGGTATGGCTTCTTCCAGATGGCGGGCGGCTCGCTGACCAACTCGAGCTGGATGCGGAGCGGTGACGGCGTGGGCTTGCTCTACATGACAGGTGGCAGCATTACCAACACGGCCGCATCCGGTCAAAACGGTCTGCTGACGGGTTACAACGGCACCAGCGTGGTGTACATGGCCGGCGGCTCCTATGCCGGTGGCGGCAAGTGGGGTAACGGTTGGGCCGGTAACGGTCGCGGCGAAATCACCATTGCCGATAATGCCCATGTGGACATCAATAGTTACCTTTACATGAACAATTCCGGCACCACGACAAACATTTTCAACCTGACCGGCGGTGGTGTGCTGCAGGCCAACGCCATCTATAAAAATGTTGCGGGTGGCTACAGCATGCTCAACTTCAACGGCGGCATTTTTCAAGCCGGCGCCGCAAACACGACGATTGGCTCGGGCGGCGGGGTGGGCCTCCTGGACGCGGCGTATATCTGGGACCAGGGGACCATCTTCGATACGGGCGTCAACAATCTGAGCATCGCGCAATCCTTGTTGGCCCCGACCGGTCAGGGGGTCACCACCATTCCGTGGAGCGGTTCGCTCAGCAACTACCTGGGCGCCCCCTATGTCAGCATCAGCGGCGGCAGCGGTGTCGGCGCCACGGCCGTGGCCCTGTTCAATTTCACCGATGGCACCGTGACGGGCCTGGTCATCACCAGCGCCGGCGTCGGCTATCAACCGGGCGATAACGTCTCGGTCACCCTGATGGGCGGCGGAAACGCCAACGTTGAGCTCGGCCATGCCAGCCTCGGGGCCAACGCCACCAGCGGCGGGCTGACCAAGCTCGGTGCCGGCACGCTGACCCTCTCCGGCACGAATACCTATGGTGGCGCGACCATTGTCAACGCGGGCCGGTTGCAGCTAGATGGGCAAATGTCGCTGTACAGCAACACCCCGGCCCGTTGGACGGCGGCGAATATTGTCGTCTCGAATGGCGCGGCGCTGGGGCTCAGCGTCGGTGGCGTCGGTGACTTCAGCGCGTCCGAAGTGCAGGCCATCGCCGGGCTGGGCACCGCTGGCGGCGGGTTTGCCAACGGCTCATTCCTTGCACTGGATACCACGGGTGGCGCTTTCAGCTATGGCCACATTCTCGCCAATCCCAACGGCGGGGCGCATGCGCTGGGCTTGATCAAGACGGGCGCCAACACGCTGACGCTGACTGCCGCAAATACCTACACGGGCGGCACGCTGGTCAACGGCGGCACCCTGGCGATCGGCATCAACAACGCCTTGCTGCCGACCGGGCACTTGATGCTGGGCGACAGCACGGGCGTCGGCCATCTCGATCTGAGCACCTTCAGCCAGACCCTCGCCAGCCTCACGGTGGCCAGCACGAGTGCGGCCCTGACCAATGCCATCACCATCGGCGCCGGCCAGACCCTGACGATCAACGGGACGGGCGGTCTCACGGTGGGCGTGGACTATAGCGCCATAAGTAATGCAACCACGAGCCGGTTGACGATCACCGGCGGTGGCGTCTTGGTGGTCACCAACCCGGCGGCAAATGTCACCATCGGCAAAGCTCAGGCCATCCAAGCCGGCGGCAATACCGCCTCACTCGATCTCTCCGGGCTGGCCAGTGTGACCTTTGGCAACAGCGACGTCGCGATCAATGAGTTGCGCGTTGGCTACGGAATTATCGCTTCGGGCCTGTTGACGTTATCCGATACGAGCAACACCATCACCGCGACGAGGGTGCAAATTGGAAATTCCGCCGGGGGGAACCCAGGCACGGGTACCCTCATCCTCGGCGCCGGGGTGAACGAGCTGGCGGTGGATACCATCAACATCGGCCTCTCCAAGGCGAATGGCACGCTCCAATTTGCCTCGCAGGTCGCTGGCAGTCCCGGCACCGTGACCATCGGCGGCAAGACCGGAACGACCACCGACTTTGTCATCGGCAGCAAGGCCGCCACCGGCACCGCCAACGCTCCTGTCGGCATTTTGGATCTGCGGGGCCATAGCGCCCAGGTTACCGCCGATATGGTGACCTTGGGTAAAGAGGATGGAGCCTCCGCGTACAAGAGCGGTGCCACCGGGTACCTCTACTTTGACGGCGGAGTCTTTACCGCGAGCAACCTCATCATGGCGGCCAAGACCGGCAATAGCACCGGCACCGCCACCGCTGTTTTGGCGGTCGGCGGCGGCGAGTTTACCGTGCTCTCCGGCGGTAGTTTCTCGCTCGCCTCGCAAACCGGTCCCGGCGCCGCCGTCGGGACGCTCACGCTTTCCGGTGGTGTCTTCAGATCCTACGCCCCCATCACCGTGGGCCCCAGCAACTGCACCAGCACCATCAACCTCAATGGTGGTATGCTGGATATGACTGGCAACAACATTGGCGGCGATGTCATCGCGGGCCAGATTACTGCCTTCAATGTGCAGTCCGGCATGTTGCTGAATCTGGGTGAATTCAACAACGGCGCACCGCTGGTCAAGACCACGACCGGCACGCTGATCCTCTCCGGCGTCAACGGGTACACCGGCGGGACGATCATCCAGGGCGGGACGTTGAATATCACCAACGATGCGCTGGGTGCGGCCGGCACGGAGTTGACTCTCTCCAACAACGGCACACTGCAAACCAGCGGCGACCTCACGCTGGGCAACCGCGCCGTGACGCTGCAGACCGGCGGCGGCAAGTTCAGCGTGGATATCAACACCACTCTCACCATCACCAACAACATCACGGCGGCCGGTGGCACGCTGACCAAACTCGGCGCCGGCACCCTGCTGCTCGCGGCAGGCCCGACACAGAGCCTGTTGACCAATGGCCTCAATGTGAGCGCCGGCACGCTATGGCTCACCAATAACAACCTGTACGTCGGCAACGTCGCGGCCAGCATCGGCCTGAGTGCCGGTGAGGTCGGCAGGATGATCATGGGCGGGGACTCCATCTGGTCCTCGACCAATATGGGCACCGACGTGGCCCACCCAGCGCTTTTTGTGGGCAATGCCGGCCAAGGCACGCTGATTATTCAGGACAACGCCATCGTAACCAACAAGCTCTATATCGGCAACATGGCGGGCAGCGCGGGCGCGGTCTATCAGCGGGGCGGCAGCGCGGTCTGGTTGAACGGCCGGAATTCCGATGGCCGCATCGGCATGACAGGTTACGGTTACTATGAACTGTCGGGCGGCGAGGCCCTGTTCATGGGTTATACGCAAATCGGCCGGTCGGGAGTCGGCGTGCTGTCGCAACTGGGCGGTATGCTGGTGCAGTCCAATGCCTGGGGCAACACGCTGGCTTTGAGTCGTGGCGGCGTCGGCGTCTTCAACATGCTCGGTGGCAACTTCGTGGCCCCCAGCCTTACCTTGGGTGAAATTTCCGACAATGCCGGCTCGAATGGCGTCGCCATCTTCAACATGATGGGTGGGGATGTCTTGCTCAATGGCGATATCAAAATGGGTGACCGGAGCAATATGACCTATGCCATCGTCAACCTGGATGGCGGCGTCCTGACGGCCAACGCGATCACCAAGGCTGCCCGCAACGATACGCTGACGCTGGTCAACTTTAACGGCGGCACCTTGCAGGCGCGCCAGGCCGGCAACCTGTTCGGCACCGGCATCAGTGCGCCCGATGGCGCCTATATCTACGCCGGCGGCGCGACGATAGATGCCGGCAACTTCAACCTCACCGTGGCCCAGGGCCTGTTGGCACCGCAGGGCGCCGGAGTGACGAACATTTCGCTCGGCGCGCTGTCGCTCCCCGGCTACATCGGTTCGCCCTACGTCCGGATCACCGGCGGCGGCGGCACGGGTGCGACAGCCTTTGCGCAGTTCGATTCCGTCCAAGGCCTGGTCACCGGCATCGTGATGACCAGCTACGGCTACGGTTACACGGAGGACCCCGTTGTCACGTTGCTCGGCAGCACCACCAACACGCTGACGGGCATGACGCTCGCGGTCAACCTCAGTGGCGGCCTGACCAAACTGGGCACGGGCACGCTCACGCTCTCCGGCCAGAACACCTATGGCGGTGCCACGGTGATCAGCAACGGCCTGTTCAAGGTCGCCAACGGCGGCTCGCTGTCCAGCGGCACGACCGTTTATGTGGACGCTCTGGGCACCTTCGATCTCGACCGGAACAGCCAGACCATCGCCGGCCTCACCGGGCGCGGCGTCGTGACCAACGGGACCGGCGGCAGCCTGACCCTTAACCTGATCAACGCCACCAACACCTTCGGCGGCGTGCTGCACGGCGCGAGCGCCTTCACGCTGACCGGGGGCGGGACTCTGATCATGACGGGCACGAACAGCTTCGGTGGCAGTACGGTCGTGAGCAATGCGAATCTCGTCGTCAATGGTCTGCACAACGGGGGTGTGATCATGGCGTTCAGCAACAGTGTGGTGAGCGGCACCGGCTCGCTCAGCTCGCTCTATGTGGATCACGGCGGCACCTATGCGCCGGGCAACAGCATCGCAACGACCTATGTGGGTAACCTGACGCTGACCAACGCGGGCATGCTGGAGTTGGAACTGGGCGCTGGCGTCAATGACAAGATCTTCGTGACCAACAGCCTGACGATCAAGGGCGGTCAACTGAAGTTGAATCTTGCCGCCTACAGCTACAGTTACGGGACGTTGATCACGTTGATCGATTACAACGGCGCTTTGGGCTACAATGCGGACGATCCGGCCCAATGGTTCACGCTCAATGACTTCGGGGGCGATTATGACAATCAACAGTTGTTGAACGACATGACCTACGGCATCAAGGGCGGTACGGGGTCGAACAACTTCTTCCACATCAGCTACAATGCCGTAGCCAATGGTTTGCCGAACTCGATCACGCTGACCGCGGTGCCGGAGCCGGGCACGGCCTCGCTGCTCGGCCTGATGGGCGTGGCGTGGCTCGTACGGCAACTCCGTCGCCGCCAGACACGTTCCGTGTGACCGGTCGTGCCCGTCATGATGAAATCAAGCACAACTTAACAACCTCCAGGCCGGTCTTGGCGGACCCCGACACCCAAAAGACACACCCCTATCCTCCGCCAGGGCCGGCCTCTTCCTTCAGTCCCTGAAGTGTTCACTGCTCCTTGTTGCCTGGCCGTGTCGCAGGGGCGAAGCGGGTGGGGGAAGGTTCAGCGGCGCTGCCGAGTTACGGCGCACCTTTTAGGGCGGCACCCAGTATACGTATTTCATCCGGAGTGAGCTTGCGGTTGTAGAGCCGAACTTCGTCGAGCAGGCCGATGAAATGGCTGCCGTGGCCGGCTTCGTAGTTTCCGAGCACCAGGTGGAACGTGTTGGGCTTGACCGGGCCGGGGCGCGTCATGGCGCCGCACTCCGCCCCGTCCACATAGATGCGCATGGTCTGGCCATCGAACGTGCCGGCGAGATGAACCCACCGTCCGGTGGGCAGCGGGGCGGCGGCTTTCAGGTTATGGCTCCAGTTGGTCAGCGGCAGCTCAAAGCACGGATGCCCGTCCAGCACGCCCAGCCGGTAGCCCGTGTTGGCGCCGCCGCCAAAAACGCGGTTTACGATCCACCGGTTCTTTTGCCCGGCGGTGTCGGTCTTCACCCGGCACTCGATGGTCAACGCGTTGGTGAGCGAGAGCAGCGGGTGATTCGGCACCACCACACAGCCGCCCGTGCACACCAGCGCGCTGCCGACCAGGCCCGGGACACGCGCGGTTTGCAGCAGGGTGCCCCCCAGCCGGTGGCCGGAGTAGTCCAGCGTGACGGGTGCCCCTTGTTCCTCGTCAAACGTCCACCAGCCGACCAGACCCTCGGGCGCTCCGGGCTTGATCACCTTTCGGGTCAGCAGTTCATGGAGTCGCGCCTCGCGGGCAAAATGCTCCCGCATGACCGTATCGTACGGCCCCATGCCGATGTCCTCGGGCAGCAGATCCTCGTGGGCTGTTGGCGCTGCGGAGAACACGTTGCGCACGGCGTCGAGATAGCCGAAGCCGTATTCCCGGTACGGCGCGATGTAGTGGCCTTCGCCCCATTCGTTCCAGTTGTCGAGGATCAGCATCCGGCTGCCGAGTTCCTGCTTGGGCAACGTGCCGGCGAAGTCCTTCGCCAGCCGCAGCAGGCGTTCGAAATCCGTCGGCGGCAGCTTCCAGATGGAGCCCTCGTCGTGCCAGCCGCTCCAGGCCTGCGACACCGTGACCACCTGCGGCAGGATATGCAGCTCCTGCGTCTTGCGGATGTATTCCATCTGTGCCTGGACGGCCTGCTCCGGCGCCGGGCTGCCGGGAACGCCCCAGCAGTAGGCAAACGTGTAATCCAGCCCCAGGCTTTTCATCAGCAGGAGGTGCTTGGGATCCGTGCCGCGGTATTCGCCCAGGATGTAGAGCCCGTCGAAACCGCTGACCCGGCAGGCTTGTCGCATCTTGTCGAACGCCTTGGCGACGTTTGCCACGCCGCCGAGATCCTTGACCAGGAACTCGGGGCGGTAGATGAACAACACCGGTTTGTTGTCCACCTTCAGATAGCTCGGATGCTTGAAGTAGTTCTCCATCCAGAACGGCATCAGATTCTGCATCAGGTCCTGCTCGTTGGCCACGCCCGCCTGGCCGCGGGCCTGATTTTCCCACATGAGGGTGAATTTCATTTTATTGACGTACCGCGACTTGAACAGCGCGTCGTGGATGGCGCTGCCGTAGCGCATCTTCACGGCCCCGCCCTGGCCGGTCCGGTACCAGCAATAGATGAAATACGAGACGCCGTGCTCGACGGCCCACTTGGTTTCCCAGTCGGCGACTTCCGGGTTTTCCTGGGTATAGAAGCCGAGGGCCGGCGTGCGCTCCGGGTGCTTGAGGAGGTTCAGCCACATGTTGGGCTTGTCGGCCTCCCACAGCGGACAGTTGTGCGCGCCCACCAGGAGTGACGTCGGGACCGCCTCCGGTTCGGGAATATAGGCCAGCTTGCGTGGCGTGACCGCCGGGAGGAATTGCATATTCAGCGACTGCCGGACGACAGTTTTTTTCTCCGCCTCAAGCTCCAGCTGCAGTTCGGCGGACATGGCTGAGCCGGCCTCCAGTTCCCAGGTCAATTTCCCCTCCGCATCGCCTTTGTCGAGAGGCACGGGCTGGCCGGCGTTCGTGCGCAGGATACGTACGCCTTCCGGCAGGATCAGCCGGGCGGTCACCTCGGTGGGGTGGTCGCCGGTGTTGCGCACCACGGCCGTCACCGGCGCCGGGCGTTGTGCGCGGGCCATCGGCTGGTCGGGTTGGAAGCTGAGCAGTTCAAGCTGGGTCGCGGGCTGCCCGCTGGCGCGGAGCGCGGCCGGCGGCATAAGCAACAACAGGGCGAGGGACAGGGTTTTTTTCATGGGTTGCTGCTGATTTTCAGTTTCCGGAATTCCAGCGCCCCGGCCTTGTCGCCCCCGGGTCCGCCGGATTCGCCGCCGAGGCCGAAGGTCTGCTTTTCCTCGGCGATCGCCGGGGCCTCGGCTTTGAACACCCTGTCGTCTACCTTCGCGGTGAGCGCGGGGCCTTTGAACTCGATCTGCGCGCGATGCCATGTGCCGGTCGCCAGCGCGCAGGGCTGCTTGAGCAGCTCAAGTGTCTCACCCTTTTTCGGATGCGCGAGGAGCCTGAGCTGGTCCCTGCCCATCACGACATGGAAGAGGTGCCCACGTTCCTGCGAGCCGTTGAAGATGATGCCGGCGAACGTCGCCTTGCCCTCAAGGCGGAACTCGCACTCCAGCACGGCGTCGTGCAGCGGGAGCTTGCGCACCTTCACCGGTCCGTGCCGGCGCGGGCCGGATTCGAACCCGCGCAGCACGCCGTTGGTGGTCGCCCAGGTGCCGAGCCCCCAGAACCAGTCCTTGGACAGCGGTGTGGTGAAGTTCTCCTCCAGCAGGACGACGGGTGGGGTGGGCTGGCGGTCTGCGGCGCGCGCGGCCGGCGGGACCAGCAGCAGAATCGCGAGGGCGCCGAGGAGCCTGGTGTTTATGCGTGTTCCGGTTTGATGCGGTGGTCGTGTCATTGCGGTCGTCCCATGTTTGGAGATTTTGTTGTGCCGGGGTTCCAAGCCTGGGAGCGCCAGCCTGCGCCCTACAACGGCAGGGGACTTGGTTTATTTTCTACGCGTGTGACGATGCATTACTATCTTGACAAAGAAACGGTGGAAATGAACCATCCGAAAAATTTTGGAGGGGGGGACGAGGGCCTGCATTGGGGCCGGTTTTTGGCTGGAACCTGTATGAACACGCACGCAGGAACGATGGTGCGCCCGGACCTTGAGCAAGGCCAGGCGGCGCAGACGCTGGATCGGAAAGATCCCGGCTGGCTGGTCATCTGCTGGAACGATCCGGTGAACCTGATGGAGTTCGTCCTGCACGTCTTCATGCGGGTTTTCGGCTGGTCCAAGAGCAAGGCCGAGTTCCACATGCTGCAGGTGCATCACGAGGGCAAAAGCGTGCTGAAGCAGGAGTCGCTGGAACGGGCCGAGTTCTATGTGCATCAATTGCAGGGCTACGGGCTGCACGCGACCATGGAGCAGGCGGGGTCATGAAGGTGCTGCGCAAAATAACGGATGCGTTCACGTTCGAGCTGGACTGGATCGAGCGCGTCCAGCTGGATGAACTCCTCCGGCGCTATCCGCTGACGCCGCCGGCCCATCACCGGATTGCGCGCGGCACGGAACCCGGGCAGCGGTCCGGCGATCAGCCGCTGCTTGAGGAGGCCATGGCGGCCCACCAACAGGAGCTGCGTGAGAAAGTGCAGGGACTGCTGGTGTCGGGACGGCGCTTCACCGGGGACGGCGACAAGTATCTCCTGACCCTGCAGGGCGAGGAGATCGAATGGCTCCTGCAGGCCTTGAACGATGTGCGGGTGGGGTGCTGGATCCAACTGGGCTGCCCGGAGGAGGAGAGTCAGGCCGATCTGGACCCGTTCACCGCCGGCTATCACCTGCTCATGGAGACGGCGCTCCAGTTCGAGGTCTTCCTGCTGCAGGCGCTGCATGAACGCGACGGGAGCACCCAGCCGGACGCGCCGGCGGACCGTGAGCTGTGAACGGACGGCCCGCCATATTAGATGAGCGCCTGTGGTTCCCCCCGCCCGCCGAGGCCCTGTGCTCCGCGGATCTGAACGGACTGCTGGCCGTGGGCGGCGATCTCTCCGTGCCCAGGCTGCTGCTCGCGTATCGCAGCGGTATCTTCCCTTGGACCGACGATCCGGTCACCTGGTGGTCCCCCGATCCCCGCGCCATTTTCGAACTCGAATGCTTTCGGGTACCGCGCAGTCTACAGCGCGTGCTCAACCACAAGACCTTCACGGTCACCGCGGACCAGGCCTTTCGCTCGGTCATGGAAGGTTGCGCGGAACCTGCGCTCGGGCGCTATACGACCTGGATCAGCCCGGCGTTTATGGAGGCCTATGTGCGCCTGCATCAGGCCGGCCACGCCCACAGCGTGGAGTGCTGGAGGGAAGGCCGGCTGGTGGGCGGACTCTACGGTGTCGCGGTGGGCGGCTTCTTCGCCGGCGAGTCGATGTTCCGCCGGGAGGACAATGCCTCCAAGGTGGCGCTGGCTTATCTGGTCGCGCATTTGCGGCAACGCGGGTTTGTGCTCTGCGATATCCAGATGCTGACGCCGATCACCCGGCAGCTCGGCGGCGTGCTGTTGGCCCGGGACCTCTACCTTGAGCGCCTCGCCCACGCGGTCGCCCGACCCTGCACTTTTTAACCGCGCGGGAGACCGCAGTGCGTTTTAAGGTGTTTTTTGCACAAATCGAAGAAAAGTCATTGTTTTTCGGGGCTCTCTCAATAGAATGCCGCCATGTTTTTTCTACGGAATGGCCCAAAGTCGATGAAAACGCGTGGGCGAGGCCGGCTGGGCGTGATCCCGGCATTCACCGCTTTCCTCCTCCCGCTGCTGCTGGCGATGGGCTTGCGCGCCGCTGCGCAGTCCAACGCCGCCTGCCTGGAGTGCCACAGCGATCCCGATCTGACCAAGAAAGTGCAAGGCAAGGAGGTTTCAATTGCCTTCAGCACGAACAAGTTCATGGCCTCGGTCCACGGGACGCTCCAGTGCATCGAGTGTCACACGATCTATAAGAAAGCCGACTTCCCGCACGACGAGATCAAGCCCAAGCCCGTCAACTGCGCCACCTGCCATGTGAAGGAGGCGAAGCAGGAGGCGGTGAGCCTGCACGGCAAGGCGGCCGACAAAGGCGATCCGCTGGCGCCCCGCTGCCAGACCTGCCACGGCTCCCACCAGATTCTGCCCGTCCGCCATCCCGACTCGGCGGTGAATCCGATCCGTGTGCCGTTCGTCTGCGGCAAGTGTCACCGCGAGGGGGCGCCGGTGCAGGCGCAGCGGGATATTCCGGTCGACAAGATTCTGGAGAACTACACGGAGAGCATCCATGGCATCGGTCTGCTCAAGAAGGGGCTGACCGTGGCGGCCTCGTGCTCGTCGTGCCATACCGCGCACCATATCCTGCCCCACACGGATGCGCGCAGCTCCATCAACCGGCAGAACATTGCCGCCACCTGCGCGGCCTGCCATGCCCAGATCGAGCAGGTCCATCGCAAGGTGATCGAGGGCGAGCTGTGGGCCAAGGATCCGCACACGCTGCCGGCCTGCGTGGACTGCCATCAGCCCCACAAGATCCGCAAGGCTTTTTACGATAACGGGCTCGCCGACAAGGATTGCATGGCCTGCCATGCGCGGACCGACCTCAAGGCGGCGCGCGACGGCCGCTCGTTGCACGTCGATGCCGCCCAGCTGGCGGCGTCGCGGCATGCCAAGACGACCTGCGCGCAATGCCATACCGAGGTGAAGAGCTCCAAGGACCGGGCGTGCGCGACCATCAAGTCCAAGGTGTCGTGCGGCGCCTGCCACGCGGAGATGCAGAAGCAATACCAGGGCAGCCGGCACGGCCAGCTCTTCGCCAAGGGCGACCCGAATGCGCCGTCCTGCGCGGAGTGTCACGGCGACCATGGGGTGCGCGGCAAGAAGGACGAAGCCGCGCCTATTTATGCGCTGAACATCCCTGACCTTTGCGCGCGGTGCCATCGGGACGGCGAGAAGGCGGCGGTCCGGTACCGCGGCCCCGAGAAAAACATCATCAGCCGCTACCGCGAGAGCATCCATGGCAAGGGCCTGTACAAGAGCGGGCTGACGATCACCGCGACCTGCATCGGCTGCCACACCAGCCACGGCGAACTGCCGGCCGACGACCCGACCTCCAGCGTCCATCGCGCCAACATCACCCGCACCTGCGCCCAATGCCATGCGGGCGTGGAAAAAATGTTCGAGCGGAGCATCCACTCCCGGACCGTTTCCAAGTCGACCAAGCCGCTGCCGGTGTGCAACGATTGCCACGTCGCCCATTCGATGTCCCGGACGGACCAGGCGGGCTTCCAGCGGGAGACGATGGATCGCTGCGGCAAGTGCCATGAGCGCACGGCCGAGGGCTATTTCGACACCTACCATGGCAAGGTCTCCAAGCTGGGCTATACGAAAACCGCCAAGTGCTACGACTGCCATGGCGCACACGATATCTTGTCCGCGACGAACACCCTGTCGCACTTGAGTGCCACCAACGCGCTGCCGACCTGCCAGAAATGTCATCCGTCAGCGACCGCGAATTTCACCGGCTACCTGACCCACGCCGATCATCGCGATGTGAAGAAATATCCCTGGCTCTTCTTCACGTTCTGGGCCATGACCGCCTTGCTGGTCGGCGTCTTCGTGGTCAGCGGGCTGCACACGCTCCTGTGGCTGCCCCGCACGATCCAGATGCGCCGCGCCCAGCGCCACGCGCCCCGGACCGGCGCCGCGGAGCGGCAGTTCACGCGCTTCTCCCGCTTCGAGCGGCTCAGCCATATTGTGATGATCGTGACCTTCATGGGGCTGGCGCTCACCGGCCTCACCTTGAAGTTCTCGCACACCGGCTGGGCGGTGGTGATGGCGCACTTCTTCGGCGGCTTCCAGACGGCCGGCTATATCCACCGGCTGTGCGCGTTCTTCATGTTCCTGCTGTATGTCGCGCATCTGACCGATCTCTTCGTCTTCAAGCGGCGCGCGAAGGGGTCCCTCAAGAATCTGTTCTTCGGCCCCGACTCCCTGATCTTCAACAAGCGCGACTGGCAGGAGTTCGTCGCCTCGCTCCGCTGGTTCGTCGGGCGCGGCGCCCGCCCGGCCTACGGGCGGTGGACCTACTGGGAGAAGTTCGATTACCTCGCCGTCTTCTGGGGCATCATCGTGATCGGCTCCACGGGCCTGGTGCTCTGGTTCCCCGAGCTGTTCACGCGGGTGCTGCCCGGCTGGGTCATCAACGTGGCGACGATCATCCACAGCGACGAGGCGCTGCTCGCGGTCGGCTTCATCTTCACGATCCATTTCTTCAACACGCATCTGCGCCCCGAAAAGTTCCCGATGGACATCGTCATCTTCAGCGGGCGGATGGACGTGGAAGAACTCAAGGTCGACAAGCCCGGCGAATACGAGCGCATGGTGCAAAGCGGGGAGCTCGAAGCGAACCTGACGGAGCGGCTGCCGCCGGTCGTGGACCGCGCGGTGCGCGCGGTGGCGTGGACCGCGCTCACGATCGGTTGCGGCATCGTGGTCTGGATCGTCTGGGCGCTGGTGTTCGTGCGGTAATGCCGTTGACAGCTTTTTCGTGGTGCGCTATAAGGCCGCCAAGTTGTCGCATTCAAATTGCGGATGGCGGTAAAATAAAAAGACATGCGGAAGAAACAGGAGACAGCCAAAATGAAGAAAGAATACTTGATGGTGCTTGCGTTGGCCGCGGCCGTGGCCGGCGGCAGCGCCTTGGCGGCCGATCGCGACGCTTCCCTGTATGTGGGCGTCAAGAGTTGCAAGATGTGTCACAAGAAGCCGGAGAACGGCGAACAGTTTGCGAAATGGGAGGCCAGTCCGCATGCCAAGGCTTTCGAGGTCCTGGCTTCGCCGGAGGCCAAGGAGGCGGCCAAGAAGCTGGGCATCGATGACCCGCAGAAGAGCGGCAAGTGCCTCTCCTGCCATGCCACCGCCTACAACTGGACGGAGACCATCCAGAACGCCGAAATCCCCGTCGAAGAGGGCGTGAGCTGCGAGGCTTGTCACGGCCCCGGAAAGAACTATAAGAAGCGCGAGACCATGAAGAGCAAGGAACTGGCCAAGGCGGCCGGTCTCCTGGATGCCAAGCAAAGCTGCGTGCTGTGCCACAACGCCAAGTCTCCCACATGGAAAGCGGACCGCTATACGCTGAAAGACGGGTCGAAGGCGGGCTTCGACTTTGAGCAGGCGTACGCCAAGATCAAGCACCCCGTTCCCGCGAAATAAGCTTTCCGGACAGGGTCGCGTGCGGCGCAGATAAACCTATCTGCGCCGCTTTTTTTTTACGGCATCACCGACACCTCCAAGACCATCACGCTCTACAAACCGCACACGAAGCGCGGGGTGCTGGTGGCGGGCAAAGGTGGCGCCAGTGTGCTCCCGCCGCCGTTCAACAAGGAGGTGCCGATTCCCGGCATGGCCATCCATCACAAATTCGTGGTCGTGGATTTCAAGGGGGCGGCGCCGGTGGTCTATTGCGGGTCAAGCAACCTGGCCTTTGGCCCGGAGAAAAGGAACGGGGACAACCTGCTTGAAATTCACGACCCGGCGACCGTGACGGCGTTTGCCGTCGAGGCGATCCGCCTTGTGGATCATTTTCACTTCCGGAATCGCCAGCAGCATGCGGAGCGCTTCGACCTGCAGGCGTCCGCTGCGCAACCGTGGTATGCCAGTTATTACGATCAGGACGATCTGCACTGCCTGGAGCGCACGCTGCTGATTTCCGGCGGCCCCTGAGCGCCGGCACCGTCGGGCCGCTTTGCCTCGTCAGGTGAGCGTAGAACTGCCGGACCGACGCCGAGGCGGGGCGGGGGCCGGCTTGCCCTCAAGCCGGCCGCGCCCCGTATGGCTGCTTACAGCGACTGCTTCGACAGGAAGTCGTAGCTGGTCTTCACGTAATCCCAGACTTCGCCCTTGCCGTTGTCCTGCTCATAGATGTACCACTCGACGCCCGCGTCCTTGCAGGCCGGAATGACATCTTTCCACGGCACCTGACCCTGGCCGAGCGCCACGAGCGTGTGCTTCTTGCCGTCGCCCTTGGCCTTGCCCTTGGCGGGCTTGGCCGGCGCGGGCGCGGCTTCGGTGATGACGTCCTTGGCGTGCGCGCACTTGATGCGGCCTTTGAGGGTGCTGCGCAGGTAGGCCGGCACATCCACGCCGGCGGCGTGCGCCCAGGCGATGTCGAGCTCGGCGAACAGATTCTCCGGCTTGGTGGAGTCCATGAGGATCTGGTGCTTGGTGCGCGGGTCCTCCGGGAACTTTTCAAACTCCATGCCGTGGTTGTGGAACATGAGGCGCATGCCGACGCCGCGCAGTTTCGCGCCGAGTGCATCGAGCCGCTGGCAGCCCTTCAGCCACGAGGCCAGATCCTTGGTGCAATCCTTCATCATGCCGCCGGGGCCCACGTCCTTGCAGCCGACGGTCTTCCAGAACGTGACTTCCTTGTCGAAATCCTTTTCGAACGCTTCAACGCCCGTGTGGCAGGCGACGCACTTCAGCCCGGCCTTGTCCAGCGCGGCGCGGATCTGGTCGGCAGGCAGGTTCGGCATCCCGCTCCACTGCACGTAGCGCCAGCCCATGTCGTAGGCCTTCTGCAGCGTGCCTGCAAGGTCCTTCTTCGCGGCCTCGCGCACCGTGTAGAGTTGCAGCGCGATCCCGGCCTTCGTGGCTTCTGCGCCAAAGGCCAACCGGCTCGACAGCGCCAGCAGACCCAGCGCGCCCAAAGCTTCCCGGCGTGACATGGCAGCATAGTTCGATTTCATGCGATGATATTCCTCTTCGGTTTCGGTTGAACGGCTTGACTTTCATACGACAGCAAAGCGGGTACGGCCCAGGACGGGACACGGACGCATCCGCCGGGGGAGCGCCGGTTGTCCGCGGAAGGTTGGACGTGAGATAACACGCACGCATGCTAGAAAAACGCAGCGGGAAAGCAAGCCGATATCTGGACGGCTGCAGCGGGCGGTCCGGCGCAGCCGCGCTACTTCGTGCTGGACGCGTCGAGATGTTTCACGTTGCTGCGGGCCCCGCTCTTCTCGGGCTGAAACGCCAGGTCGGTCGTCAGCAGCAGCTTGTGGCAGCGGGCATAATATTGCGAGGTGTCCACCAGTTCGAGCGTCACCTCGCCCGCGGGCAGCGTGAACGTGCCGCCGTCCTGCCACGCGAAGCCGTCCTGATGATGCGTGCCGAACAGGTTTTTCGACCGGACGCCATTCACCGCCACGGCGAAGGAGCGCCGCCCGGGTTGCTCCGAGGCATAATCGCGGCCGCGCACCCAGAGCCGATAGGTGCCCGCCGCGGTCACTCCGACGCGCGTGCGGGCCACGAGCTGCTCGGGCAACCGCGACTTGTCCGCCTTGTCGTGGCCGCGCACCACCAAAGCGCCTTGATCGCGTGCCGCCTTCCAGCCGCCCAGTTGCGGAAAGTCTGCGGCCACCATCCACAGGTCCACGCCGCGAGATTTGCCGGGGCCGGTCTCCCGGTCCAATATCGGGAGGCACTCCTGCTGGCGGCGCGCGTAGGCCGCGGGGTCGGCCCGGTAGCAGCGGAGGTAATCGAACAGGGTGCCGCCATTCTTGGGCTCCGCGTTGGAGGCGGTGGCGATCGCCGTGAGCCACAGGTGGAAAACCGTCTGCTCGATGCCGCGCAGGTCGGTGGTGTGGATGAGCTGGTCGTCGAAGAAGAAGTTGCAGTAGTTGGTGGTGACCTCGAAGCCGAAGAGGTGGAAGTCCGCGCCGAGGTCGGTCAGGGTGGTGAAGGCGTCGCGGCTGAGGTTGCCCTGCACCGGATACCACTCGATGATGCCGTAGGAAAACTTGTGCGCGTCGAAGGTCGGGTAATGTTCCAGGGCGTCGATCTCGATGCGCGGCTTTGTCTTCAGCTCTGGGGAACGGCCGGTCATGCTGCCGAGCCAGGTGGTCCAGAAGGCATCGTGCCAGCCGCGTCCGCCGTCGATTCTGATCCGGGCCTCGTAATAGCCCTCGAGAAACGTGCGCTTGGTGATCAGGCCGCCGCCGCTGAAGTGCTGCGGCCCGCGCGCGGCGAGAATTTTCATGCAGCCGTTGGTCAGCGACACGTGCTCTGCCTCGCATCGGGAAAAGTGGGCCTTGCCCACGCGATAGGTCCACTCCTGTTCGTTGACCTGGGCCCCGTCGAATTCATCGGCCCAGACCAGTTGGTAACCCGCCGGGGCGGCGGCACCGGCCCAGCCGGCTCCCGCGAGCAGGCCGAGCCAGACGAACGAACGGAGGCTGTTGAAGGCGTTATGCATGCCGGAAATTATGGCCAAAAATATCCGTGGATACAATCCAACACCGGTCCGTCCGCACAGCTTGCGGTGGTGCTCTGTCGTCGGGACGCCCCGGGCTGCCGCCAGCGGTTCCTCAAAATCCATGACTCCTCCGCGGCGGTACCGCGCCGGCGCCCGGCGAGGGGCGTGTCCGATGGTCATCCGCCAAATCCGACCTTGGGCTGTATAGCGACCGGGTAGGGTAACACCCCATGTTTTCTGTCACGCTTCTCGGTTAGAGTGGAGTACGTGAAAGGCCAAGCTCGCTAGGAGAGCAAAAAATACGGAAGGGATTAAACCATGCTTATGATTTCACTGATCGTGCAACCCGTGATTGCCGCCGCCGGTTACTCGGTATTGTATCTTCTTTTCGGGGGCGGCATTGGCGGGGCCGTGCTCATTTTCTTCATAGCAAAATTGCTGGGGAAATGAAGGGCAGCATCCGTCGCTCAAGAGCGGTCGTCCGAACTTGAGGTGCGCCGAGATGTAACGGGTTCTGTACAAACCGCTGAAGGGATCTTGCCGGTTTTTGGCCACGCGCGGTGCGGGTCGCAGTTTGACAGCTTATTGGTTGCGGTGATGTAGCGACGGTTTACCAGGCAGTCCAGGCCGAGTTCAACAGCAAGCCGATTTGAACTGGTTGAGCGATGCAGCTTGGTTGAAAGCGCCGATGCCCACGATGGTTGGGATCGGCGCTTTCCTTTTGAGGCTCCCGTCGCTGGATGCGCCGCCCTGGAACTGCTTATACCACCCGCGTGAAGTCTATATAGCCGCGTTCCACGTCCGTGCGGACCAGTTGCACGCGGACCCCTTGCCCGACGTCCAGCCCTTCAAACCCGCTGGCCAGCCGGCCTTCGATGGGCGGCTGTAGCAGCCGGACCCACGTGCCCTTGTCCGCTGCGCCGGTGACGATGGCGTCGAACTGCTCGCCGATCCTCGGCGCCAGCAGCATGGCGGCGGCGGATTTTACCACCTGCCGTTCCACTTTTTTCGCGGCGTCTTCCTCGACGGTGCAGTGTTGGGCGAGCGCGGCCAATTCCTCATCCGTGTACGGCCCGGCCCGTCCGGCCAGGGCCGCCTTCAGCAGCCGCTGGGTGATCAGGTCGGGATAGCGGCGGTTCGGGGCCGTGGAGTGGGCATAGTCTTTGACCGCCAGCCCGAAGTGTCCGGCGCTGTCGCGGCCCGGGAGCTCGACCACGTATTCGCCCGCGCCCAAGAGCTTGATCACGCTGAGCGAAAGATCGGGAAAGCGGAGGGGGTCGGCCTTTTGCGCCGCCACCAGGAATTGGTCCAGAGCTTTGGCGTCCGCGGCCTGGGGCAGGGTGGCGCCCTGCTCCGCAGCCAGCTCGACGATCCGGTCCCAGCGCTTGGGCGTGCGCACCACGCGCCGCAGCGACGAAAACTGCTTGGCCGCGAGGTAGCGCGCCGTCACGCCGTTGGCGGCGATCATAAAGTCCTCAATGAGGTCTTTGGCCCGGTTCCGCTTTTCGGCTTCCAAAGCTTTGAGCTCGTTACCGGAGAAGACCGGCCGGGCTTCGATGGTTTCCAGGTCCAGCGCGCCGCGCAGATGCCGGAGGGCTTTCAATTTGCGCGCCACGTCGTCTTGGAGGCGCAGGTTCGCCTCGAGGCCGCTGACCGCGCTGATGCCGGCGGGCAACGGCCCGTTGTGCTCCAGCCAGGCGCCCACGCTGTTGTAGGTCAGTTGCGCCTGGTTGCGTACCGTCGCCGCATACAGGTCGGAACCCTGCAGCGAGCCATCTTCGGCGATGATCAGCTCGACGACGATGGCCTGACGGTCCGTGCCCGGATTGAGGGAGGTGAGATCGGTGGAGAGTTTCTCGGGCAGCATGGGAAACGTCGCGGCCACGGTGTAGACCGAGGTGGTATTCTGCCGCGCGAAATCGTCCAGCGCCGAGCGCTGCTTGACGAGCGCGTCCACATCGGCGATGGCGACCAGGATCTTGGTGGTGCCGTTGGGCAGGGCCTCGGCCA
Source organism: uncultured Lentisphaerota bacterium (assembly GCA_903896925.1). GTDB lineage: Bacteria > Verrucomicrobiota > Kiritimatiellia > CAIQIC01 > CAIQIC01 > DP16D-bin41. Next base: position 27,889 of record CAITZM010000142.1, read on the forward strand.
CGGTCAGCTGGTCCAGGTCACGCGAATCATCGTTGTCGATGGAGCACCAAGCCAGCTGCCTGAGATCGCGGGTCGGCACCTCGGTGCGGGTTGCCGGCCCGTGGATGCCGACGAGTTCGGCGAGAGCGGCGGGCGGGAAATCCGGCACCAGGCCGCGCGCCAGCATGGCGCGGCGGGCAATGTTTTGCAGGATCGCGCGGGGTTGTCTGTCATCTGTTTCCATCATAGTGCCACCTGTCGTCTGCCCGGTTGCGTTTTGTTTCGCAAGCCGCAAATCCTACTCGCCAGCACGGGCGTTGGCAAACCTGCGAGCGGGCCGGACCTGCCGTTTTTACTGTGGGCGGGAGCTCCCGCTCCCGCGAAATGAAGGCAAGCTAGGGCCCGCGGGAGCCGGAGCTCCCGCCCACAAGACTCCTGTAGCGGCGCTCTTCCGGCTTCGTGCAGCACTGCGCCGGGACAAGTTGAGCGCCGGCGGCGACCACAGGCCGCCGCTCAGGAAACCAGGAACGGACAAAGCGACGAAGTCGGAGACAGAAGAGAAAGCAGCCACGGATTACACAGATGGCCAGAGTGGGGCAGCAGGCAGGCCGGAGAATAGGCACAGAAGGCAACGAAGGCAACAAAGGGGCGGTAGGGCGAGGCCCCTGCGGTGAGCATGCCTGCCCTGACCTGTGGTGAGCCTTGTCGAACCAGCCTGTCGAAGGGCCTGCCCTGAGCTTGTCGAAGGGTCGAACCGTCAGGCCGAGCCGCCAGATATACCAATCAACAATCAAGCTCAAGTCGTGTGGGCGGGGCTTCCAGCCCCGCGAAACGAACTGGACAAGGGCAGGAGGAAAGCAGGCCGACAGAACCACAAGAAGACAGAAAAGGGCCGCAGGCCGGTGTGTGCGCGCTGTTCAGAAGCTCGCTAGGGCTTGCGGCTCACGACCCAGTCCCAGCGCACACCGGCCTGCTTCCGCAGCGGATCGAGGTCTGCGGCCTGGAGGTAGCCCTGTTGGATGAGCTGCTGCAGGGCCTCGCTTACGCGCGCCAGGTAAGCTTCTTTGCCGGCGTAACGCTCGTCGAGCGCCGGGCGCGGATCGCCGCGTTGCTCCCGCTGCCCACGTGTGGCGGCGAAGGGAATCCAGGCGCCCTGCAACGGGACCAGCTCCTTGGGCTCGCCCATCGACACGGGACGGAACAGCCAGCCGGTGCAGGTGGCCAGCGGCACGCTGACATCCGGCATACGGATGCCCGCCAGGTCATTGCCGTCGGCATCCACTTGCGGCACCAGCAGCGGCAACTCCGTGCCGCCGCCTGCGCCATGCGGCCAGAGCGGATTCCACAGACGCACTCCGGCTGTCACGCTCCGTGGTGACGCGATCCCCGGCAAGGTCGGGAAGCGCACCTGCGCCACGGGCACCAGGGTGCCGTCGCTCAGCTTGGGATAGGCGCTTGGCGGCGGCAGCGTGCCGGCGGTGACCCAGCGATGCATCGCCAGGCGCAAGGCGAGCGCCACGGGGCCGGCGCTGACGGGATTGGCGGGCGGGGCATCCTTGGACAACGCCTTGGGCGGGAAAGCCGCCGGTCCATGCTGGGTGCCGGCAAAGAAATAGGAACGGACATTGTCCGGCAACGGGATATCCCGGGTGCCGTCGGCGCTGGTGTGCGACAGGCCCGCCACGCGGCCGGCGCCCCAGTATTCCGACCCCGTGTTCATGTAAAAGATCTTCGGCTTCTGTGTCACGCGCGGGTTTTCCTGCACGCCTTCGGAGATCCCGCTGACCGGGTCAGTCTGGGCCGTGTCGGTGAAAGGATAGGACGCGGTCTGGAAGGCCGCCACCCCGCGCGGCACCGACCAGCGCCGGTTGATGTCCAGCCGGCCTGCGCCGGCGATGTGCGCCAACACGCCGTCCAAGGCCAGCCGGCCCTGCTCATCGGTGTTGAAGCCCAGATAGACGAATTCGCGCAGGAGCCGGCCGCATTGCGAGGAGCCAAAGGCGTAGGCCTGCTGCACGGGTGCCAGTGTGCCGTCGCCGTGCTTCAGCCATGCCACCGCATCGCGGATGGCCGCAAGGCCCAAGCCCGCCACCGGCGGATTTTCCGCCAGGTAGGCCAGCTCATAGGTTTTGCCCGGCTCGAAGCCGCCAGCCAGGCTCACGCGTTGTCCTTCCAGCTTCCACCGGCTGCGCGGCAGTTCCTGGCCGGCGGGAAAAGCCGAGGCCGTCCGTACGCTCAACCGGCTGTCCGGTCCGGCGGCATCCACGGGTGGATAAGCCGCCAGGTCGCCCACGGTGAACTGTTCCGCGCGCTTGTCCGACGTGAAGGTGGCACGCACCACGCCGCGTACCGGTCGGCCATCTTTTTCCCGCGCCACCGGCGCCGCGATGCGCAGCTTGCCGGCTTGGGCCGGCACATCGAACTCCCAGCCGACTTGCAGGACCGTGAAGCCGTGCTGGATGATGAAAGGGCTCAGCCCGCTCTTGCCGCCCCGGTTGGGGATCTCCACCCAGGCGGCACCGTTGCCGTGCCCGGCCGCTTTGGGTTTCAGCATGCGGAAATCGGAGGAGAAGGCCACCCGCCCCGCCGCATTGGTCGGCGCCAGTTCGACATCGGCAATGATCCGGTTGCGCGGATGGGTCGGATCGATCTCGAAATGCAGTCTCCCGGCGATCTGTTCGTAACCCGTGGCGTCCATGTTGGAGCGTTCGGTGACCTCCACGCGCACGACTTCGGCGCGGGCGGGGGCCAACACGGCCAGGCACAGGCCGAGCATGAGAAAGCGGTTAATGATAGGCATAAGCATTACCAGGGCGCGCGCAGCGGGGCAGCGCTGCTTTTTGACGGGTCCCTGAGGCGAAAAAATCATGCCTCATTTTTACCCGCCGTCCGGCCAAGTCAAGCCTTGTCAGCAGCACGCTTGGGCACCGCGCACTTCGCCAAGCCATCGCGCCAGTCGGGCCGCCAGACCCTGTTTTTTAGGATGGGCATCTTAGGGCCATGCATATATCCTGACGCCGTGACCAAGCAACTGCCCAGCCTTGTGGCCGTCCACATAGTGTGCCTTGCCAGTATCATCCTGCTTGCTCTGGGTTATTGCTCGCGCGCCCAAGACCCGTCCACGCCCTCTGCCCAGCCCGCAGGATCCGAGCGGATACACCCATGGGGTGACAGGTATTATTATGGCGGTATGCCCAAGGCCGGCGCCTCCTCCACCTCGGTTATCCATGTGCTCACCAACGAGGGGTATGTCGTTGGTTATTGCGAGGCCCGCAAGGATCCGGTCTGGGTCTGCTACCGGCTTTCCGAGGTCGCCAGCTTCAAGGCCCCGCCCCGTCCCAAGCAATTCGTTGTGGATGCGCGCACCCGGGCCAAAGTCGCCTCCACCAATTATACCAACTCGGGTTATGACCGGGGCCACATGGCGCCCAACTACGGGGTTGCGCTCTGCTATGGGGCGCATGCCCAGCAGGAAACCTTCCTGATGTCCAATATCATCCCGCAGAGTCCGAATTTGAACCGCAGGGTGTGGGAGCAACTGGAACAGGCCGAGATCAAGACGTATGCCCAGCGGTTCAAGCAGCTGTGGGCGGTGGATGGACCGATCTTTCGGGGGAGTCCTAAAAAGCTGGGTGGCGGAGTGTCCGTGCCGGATGCGTGTTTCAAGATTCTGGCCGTCGAGGAAAACAAGCAGCCGCGCATTCTGGCCTTTATCATGCCGCAGACCGTGAACGGCGACGAGGTGCCGCAGCAGTTCTTGACCAGCGTGGCTGAAATCGAAAAGGAAACCGGTTTGAATTTCTTTTCTGAACTGCCCAAGGACGTGGAGCAGCGGGTGGAAGCCCAGACGGCCGATCGCGTATGGTAGCAGCCCGCCGGCCAGCTCTACTGAGCCGGCGCTGAGTCCTGCTCGAAATGCTTGTACTCGGCCGGCTTCAGCGTCTGGCTCCCGACGACTGGTACTCGCCCAGCAAGACAAACGCCGCCCAGCAGAACGGGCTGGAGTAGTCTGCGGGTTTGCCGTCGGCCGTCCGGCCGTGACGCAGCACGGTCAGCTGCGCCTGTCGCAACGCTTCGGCGCGGTCCACGTTGCCCGCCTTCAGCTGCTGGAAGAATCCGGTCACCAGCTGGCCGGTCGGACCGCTCGGCACATCCCAGAGGCTGGCGCTGATGCTCTCGGCGCCGGCGACGAAGAAAGCGCCGCTCAAGCCCACCAGGCCTTCGCCGCCACGCCAGCGGCCCAAACCGGTCTGACAGGCCGAGAGCATCACCAGGTCGGTGTCCATTTCCAAATCCACCACTTCTTGCGCTTGCAAGTAGCCGTCTTCCGTGGAGTCGGCGGTCGGCGCGGAAAGAGCTATGCAGGAGAGCATGCCGTTCTGCGGATCCGCCAGACCATGCGTGCTGAAGAGCACATACTTCCAGCGGGCGCCGGGTGCACCGGGCCGGGAGCCAAGCAGCCGTTTCGCCTGCTCTTCGCTGGCGGCCTGGGCCTTGAGCACCAGGCACCGCGCGCCGGGCTCAACGCCGGTCGCGTCGCTGGCTTCGCTGGGCGGGCCGAAGAGCGCGGCCACACGCAGGGCTTCCTGCTCGGTCTCGGGCAGGGCGCGGAGGCGCAGGCCGCTGCCGGCGTAGTAGTCGTGGCGGATGCCGCGCACGCGCGTGAGCATGTCGTCGTCGGCCCGCTTGCCGGGCTGTGCGGGCGCGCCTGCGAGGCCGTAGGCCGGGTTGGCGAAGGCCAGCAGAGGCTGCCGCTCCACCTTCCGCTGCTGCTCGCGCTCCTGCTTTTGCTGGCGGATGGTCTCCAGCGTCGTCAGCGCCGGCGTGTAGCTCACGCTGAATTCTTCCAGCAGGTAGCGCGGCGTGACGCCGTCCTCGGCCGGGATGCGGAGCATGGCGAAGGGCACGTAGTGCAACGGGCCGTCGGGGATGACCAGCAGGTGATGCAGCTTCTGCTGGCGTAATTCAACCAGCGCCGAAGCGGGCAGAACGTTGTTGCCGAGCCGTTGGAGGATCGCCTGTTCCTGGGTTGCGTCCAACAGATTCTGTTTCATATCCCGGCCCAGGTCTTCGGCCCGTGCGCGGGCCAGATGGACAAGGCCATCCAACCCGATCTGGTCGGGACGTTGCTGCCAGGCTGCGACCAGTTGGCCGATGGTCGCTGGTTGGCGGGGTCGCAACTCAGGCAGTGCCGGTGTTGCGCCAGCGAGCTTGTGCGCGGTCACCCCCGCGCGCGTCAGCAGCAGCAGCCAGCTTTCCTTTTCGCCCACGGAGTATTGGAGCACGGCGGTGTCGGGGGCCAAGGCTGCCGCCGTATCCAGCGGTTTGCGGAACGCCGGCGCCACGTAGCGGCCGAGCGCCGTGCGCTTCAGTTCCACCTCGAGCAGGTTCCGCTGCTGCTGCAACTCTGCGATGTCCCGCGTCAGCGTCTTTTTCCGTTCACCCTGCGCCTCGGGCAGTTGCTCCCGCTGGGCGGTGCGTTGGCTGAGCTGCTGCGACAGGGACTGGTCTTCCGCCAGCAGCCGCGTGCCGGCCCGCGCGGCTTGCAGTGTGGACCGTTCCCGCAACGTGTCATTCAGCGACCGGCCTTTGCCTTGATCGGCAAAGTGGAAGGCCGCTTCCAGTGCGGCGGAAGCCGACCGGGGGTCGCGCGCCCAGCGGGCCGCCGCGGCTTCCTCGAGAAGCACGCGCTGGCTTCCCAGTTCAGCCAGCAAGCTGGTCAACTCCGGGAATACCCCGGCCACCTGTTCGAAGATGCCCTCGCGGTGTTCCCGCGCCAGCATTTCCACCCGCGCGGTCTCCGCCAGTTCACCGGCGCGCAGCAACTCCTTGAGGGCTTGCGCGCGGTCGCCGGGCTGGCCGCGGCGGCGGTAGGCTTGGCTCAAACCCAGCGAGGCTTCGATGGTCTGGCCCGCTTGCTGGAACATGGCCACGGCTTCGGAGCACCGGTCCATGCCGAGCAGGCAGTGGCCGATGTTTCCCCGGCAAGCGAGTTGGTCGCGTGCTGTGCCGGGGAGGGTTTGGAAGAGCTTCAAGGCCCGTTCGTGTTGGGCCATCGCCGCTGCATGCTGGCCCAAGCTGTCCAGCGTCCTGCCGAGGTTCTGGTGACAGCGTGCCTGTTCGCGGGCGGTGCCGGGGAGGGCCTGGTAGAGCGCCAGGGCCCGCCGTGTTTGCTCCAAGGCCTCTGCATGGTTGCCGAGACTGTACAGGACCCCGCCGAGGTTCTGGTAACAGCCCGCCTGTTCGCCTTCCGTGGCCGGGAGGCGCCGGAAGAGTTGCAAGGTCTGCTGCAACTGGCCGAGCGCCTCTTCGTATTGGCCGAGGTCCCTGAGCAGCGTGCCGAGATTGCCGGAACAGCCCGCTTGCTGGCGTTCGGTGCCCGGCAAGGTTTGATAGAGTTGCAACGCCTGCCGCATCTGTGCCAGCGCCTCTTCATAGCGGCCCATGCTCCTCAGCGCCGTGCCGAGGTTGTTGTGGCAATCCGCCTGATCGCGGGCGGTATCGGGAACGGTCTGGAAGAGCTGCAACGCCAGGTGCTGCTGTGCCAGCGCCTCGGCGTGCTTGTCGAGGCCCTCGAGGTCCACGCCAAGATTCTGGTGACACCGCGCCTGTTTGCGGGTGGTGCCCGGGAGTGTCTGGTAGCGCTGCAAGGCTTGCTGGTGGTGCGTCAGCGCGGCCTCGTTTTGGCCGAGACTGCTGAGCGCCACGCCGAGGTTCTGCTGACAATCCGCCTGATCGCGCCCGGCGTCCGGGAGTGTCTGGTAGTACTGCAAGGCCTGTTGGTGGTGGGCCAGCGCCGCTGCGTGTTGGCCGAGACTGCTGAGTGCCACGCCGAGGTTCTGGTGACAATCCGCCCGGTCGCGTTCGGCGTCCGGGAGGTCCTGTAGCAGTTTCAAGGCCTGTTGCTGTTGTCCGAGGGACTCTTCAACCTGGCCCAGATTTCGCAAGACCTCGCCGATATTCTGTTGGCAACGCGCCTGGTCGCGTGCGGTGCCGGGGAAGGACTGGTAGAGCTTCAAGGCCTGCTGAAATTCCAGCAGCGCCTCTGCGTGTTGGTTGAGACCATACAGCGCCCCGCCGAGGTTGTTATGGCAATCCGCCTGCGCTCCTGCCGTGCCGGGGAGGGCCTGAAAGAGCTTCAAGGCCTGCTGCTGTTGCCGCAGGGCCTCATCGAATTTGCCCAGCTTCTTCAACTCCAAGCCGAGGGTGCCATGACACGCCGCTTGTTCGCGTTCCGTGCCCGGGAGGGTCCGGTAAAGTTTCAGGGCCTGCTGCTGGTGTACCAACGCCTCTTCGTCTTTGTTTAGGCCCGCCAACGCCTCGCCGAGGGCCTGGTGACAGCGCACCTGCTGGCGGGCGGTGTCGGGGAGCGACTGGTAGAGCTGCAAGGCCTGCTGCATCTGTGCCATCGCCTCCGCGCCTCTGCCGAGCTGTGGCAGCACCGTGCCGAGATTCTTGTGCGCGTCCGCCTGCTGACGTTCGGTGCCCTGGACGTTCAGGAAGAGCTTCAAAGCCTCCGCCCAGCCGTCCGCCGCTGCCTGGTAGTTCCGGTGCTGCACCGCCTCGAGCGCACGGTTGTAGTGGGCGCGGGCCGTGTCGAGGTCTTGTTGGGCGAAGGTGACCGCCGGGCAGAGCAGCAGCCACGAGCAGGCTGCGAGCAGGAGGAGCTTAATTGGAGAGCGCCGGCACGGCGCACGGTGACATGAAGGGCTGGCTGACCAGTTGCAAGCCCGGCGCTGTAGCGTCGGAAGGCTCATGGCGCGTGTATCTGTTTGGTCAACAGCCGCTCAGCGTCCGCGCGGGCCTTTTGGGCGGCCTCCGGCTGGCCTGTGCCGTCGCAAGCGCGCGCGAGCAGTTGGCTGGCGAGCGGATTGTCCGGCTCACGTTTGATCCACTCCCGGCAGACTTGCCTGGCCTCTTGAAATCGCTGTTGATCAAGCAGGCGCACCGCCGCGACGACAAGTGGCGCTGGCGTCGCGTCGCCTTTGATCGCCCTGGTTTTGAAGTCATCCGACTGGGGTGGGGATGGGTGAGCGCCGGCGGTGTCCCACGCCAGCAGCTCGATTTGCTGGCGCACATCCGGCTGGTCGTAGTTAAGCGCGAGGGAGCGCTGATAGGCATTGAGTGCGTCGGGCTTGCGTCCGCTGGCCGCACAGACGCGCCCCCAACCTTTGTAAGCGGACGCCAGGCCCGGTTCCGCCCGCAAGGCCCGGCGGAAGGCCTGCTCCGCATCCTGAACAAGTTGGGCGTCATGGGGGTTCGCGTCCGCTTTGGCGGTGCAGAGCAGGCCCAGGTTGACCCAGCCTTGGGCGTCGTCGGGATAGGCGGCCAGGTAGCGTTGAAAGAGGGCCTGGGCCTCGTTGGTCTGGCCGGAGCGGTAGGCCAGAATGCCGAGGTTCGCCAACGGCAGGTTCAGTTTCGGATCGAGCCGGAGCGCGGTTTCGTAGTGTGCCTGCGCCTGGCCGTCCGCGCCGCGCGGATCCAGCAGGAGGCAGGCGTTGCCGAGGTAGTTGTGGAAGAGGGCGTTGTCCGGCTGCCGCTGCACCAGCGCGAGGTAGCGGTCGAGAAAAGGTTTCTGCAAGCGTCCCAGTCGGGCGCATTCCTCGATGCGCCGGTGATAGCCGAGGTTGGCCGGGGCGGCATCCGACAGCCGCGCGTAGGCGTCGAACGCGGCGGAGTAGTTTCTGGCGACGAAGGCGGCATTGGCCCGTTCGGCGGTCAGGGTGTCCACCGCCGGCTGTTTGACGGTGATCAGCACCCAGACCACGAGCGCGAGGATGGCGACCAGCAAGGCGGTCATCGTGGCCACCACCAGCTTGGAGTTGCGGCGCAACCGGGCCAGCTCGTCCTTCATCTTGAGCACATTCGCCTCAAGCGCGTCGCGGGTGCCGAGGGGATGGAACAGATGCTGGTCGGTTTGGACGCGTTGGTGATAGGCCGCTTGGAGCTGGCGCCGGTCCTCCGCTTCCGCAGGATGCGGATCGGCAGGGAAGGTTTCGCCCAGAATCAGCACCCAGACCTTCTTGCCCCGCTGGCGGGCATAGAGCGCCTCGAACTGCGTGTAGCTCACCCGGCCGAACTGCTCGTCCGGCGCGGGGGGCTCGGCCCCGTAGCATTGGCCGACGAGTTGCACGACGCCTTGGCAGTCATCCACCTTCTTGCGCAACATGGCGCGCAGGTCGCCTTCTTCGGTGCCAAAGATATCCTGCCAGACCGGCTCGTAGCCGAGGAACTGCAGCGTGTTGGCCACCAGTTGCCGGCTGCTCCGCAGCTCCTTGCTGACAGCCGAAATGAAAATGGGAGGTCGCGTGGTCATGGCGCTGAAGGCTTATACCGAGCCCGCCGATAGAGGGAAAGTCTGAAATCGACAGAATCATGGAGGGCAGAATCATTCTTTTTGGTTGGGCGGTTGGTGTGGCGGCTGAGCCGTGCGTGCAGAGGTGGGGCGGGGGTGCGCCGCGTGAGCCGCCTCCGCCGCCGGGCTCCGGCGGCCGCAGCGTCGCGCGGCCTGCAAAACAGCACTGGACCAACCTTCTTCTTGTTGTAGGCCGGCTCTCTGAGCCGGCGCGCCCGGCCCCAAAAACCAACCGCACACGCGCCGGGCCGGCGCGGCTCAGCCCCAGTGGCGAGCCCGTGCATGGATCGCCGACTGCGAACGGTGCGCAGTGGGACACTGGGTGCAGGGTGCGCCCTTGGCGACGGCACCCTGACCGATGCTATGGCCGAGCCAAGCCTAATCGAACGCGCGTGTGCCCCGTCCGCCGGCTTTGAGCTGCCAAGCGCCCGTGTACCCCCAGGAAAGGAAGTCGCGCGCCGTGTTGGTGCTGCTCATGAACCAGCCGGCCGTGTTGCCGTCGGGGGTCTGCCAGAGCAGATCGCCGACGCCATCGCCGTCCACATCCGCCGCACCGCAGAGGGCCCAGGCGTCGGCGTTGCCGACAACCTGCGCGAGCACGCCGCCGGGTTGCTGCCGCCAGACGACGACCAACCCTGCGGCGTTCTGCCAGTAGAGATCGGCGCGACCGCCAATGACATGTGGGCTGGCCGCACTCAGCCGCCAGTCGCTGGCATTGGTCTGGACCATTTCCGCACTTTGGAAGGTGCCGTTGGTGTCGATGTGCCAGAGGGCCGTGAGGCCATCCGGTAATTGGAAGAAGATTTGGTCGTGACCTTCACCCAGGTAGTCGGCGCAGGCGCGCACTGCCCAAGCACCGGCATTACCCCAGTTGATGACGCTGCGGACGGTGCCCCTGCCGTCGAGCAACCAGCCGGCGGTGTTGCCGGCGGCATCCTGGAAGAGCAGATCGCTGACCCCATCGCCATCCACATCGCCGGCCGTCATCAACTGCCACGCTCCCGCCGAGCCCAACATACGCGCGGACTGGAAGCTCCCGTTGGTGGTCAGCTGCCAGCTGGCCACCAGGCCTCCGCCTTCCTGGAAGAAGAGCTGCGCCGCCGCCGCGCTCGCCGGGCTCTGGAGCACCGTCTGGATCACGATGAAAGTAGGTACGTTCAAGCCGGTGCTGGCGAACACGCCCAGATTGCTCCCGCTCGCGCTGTACCACGTCACCGTGTTGCTGCCCGCATTCGCCACGTAGAGGTTGCCGCTGCCGTCGAAGGCCAGACCCGCAGGCAGGCTGCCCTCGCCGGTGCTGGCGAATACGCCCAGATTGCTGCCACTCGCATTGTACCGCGTAACCATGTTGCTGTCATAATTCGCCACGTAGAGGTTGCCGCTGCCGTCAAAGGCCAGACCCGCAGGCCCGCTGCCCTCGTCGGTGCTGGTGAACACGCCCAGATGGCTGCCGCTCGCGCTATACCGCGTCACCGTGTTACTGACATTATTTGCCACGTAGAGGTTGCCGCCACCATCAAAGGCCAGACCCGTAGGCTTGATCAAGCCGGTGCTGGCGAACACACCCAGATTGCTCCCGCTGGCGCTGAACCACGTCACCGTGTTGCTGCCACTATTCGCCACGTAGAGATTGCCGCTGCCGTCAAAGGCCAAGCCGCAAGGCCGGCTGCCCTCGCCGGTGCTGGCGAACACGCCCAGATCGCTCCCGCTCGCGCTGTACCTCGTCACCGTGTTACTGACCGCATTCGCCACGTAGAGGTTGCCGCTGCCGTCGAAGGCCAGACCATACGGCGAGCTTAGGCCGGCGCTGGCGAACACGCCCAGATGGCTGCCGCCCGCGTCGTACTTCTCAATCGTGTTTTCGCTCGCATTCGCCACATAAACGTAAATCGTCCCCAGCGCAAAGTCCGCGGTGTAGGTGCTGTTCGTCGTGGGCACTACCACCTGCCGCGGATTGGCCTGGCTGCCATCGCTCCAGCCCGTGAAGACCCAGCCGTTCGACGAGACCGCCGCGAGCTGGTTCGTGCTGCCCACCAGGAACGTTCCGCCACCGGTGACCGAGCCGCCGATGTTCGTGCTACCCCCCACCGTGAGGATGGCCGTCGGCGCGAAGTTCGCGATATAGGTGATGCTGGTCGCCGGCACCGTGATCGTGTATTGGTTCGTGAGGGTGCCGTTACTCCAGCCCGTGAACGCCCACCCGTTCGAGGCCGCCGCGGTCAGCGTGGCGTTGCTGCCGACGAAGTAGATCCCGCCGCCGGTCACGCTGCCGCCGGCATTGGTGTTCGCCTCCACGGTGATCGTCGCCGCCGCAGCGAAGTTGGCCGTATAGGTGATGTCCGTGACCGGCACGGTGATGGTGTAGGGATTGTTGGTGGCGCCGTCGTTCCAGCCCGTGAACAGCCAATTGTTCGAGGCCGCTGCGGTCAGCGTGGCCGTTCCGCCGCGGGCATAGTCCCCGCCGCCGGCCAAACTGCCGCCGTTCAGCGGATTGGCCACCGCGCTTACGGCACTGTAGAGCACCGTCTGGATTGCGATGGAAATAGGTGCATTCAAGGCGGTGCTGGCGAACACGCCCAGATTACTCCCGCTCGCGCTGTACCGTGTCACCTTGTTGCCGGAAAGATTCGCCACGTAGAGGTTGCCGCTACCGTCAAAGGCCAGACCACTGGGTCTGCTCATGCCCGTGTTGGCAAACACGCCCAGATTGTCCCCACTCGCGCTGTACCGCGTCACCGTGTTGTCGAGGGCATTCGCCACGTGGAGGTTGCCGCTGCCATCGAAGGCCAGGCCTTGAGGCTTGTTCAAGCCGGTGCTGGCGAACACGCCCAGATTGCTGCCGCTCGCGCTGTACCTCGTCACCGTGTTGTCTTGGGCATTCGCCACGTAGAGGTTGCCGCTGCCATCGAAGGCCAGGCCTTGGGGCTTGCTCAAGCCGGTGCTGGCGAACACGCCCAGATCGCTGCCGCTCGCGCTGTACCTCGTCACCGTGCTGTAGCCACTATTCGCCACGTAGAGATTGCCGCTGCCGTCAAAGGCCAGGCCGTAAGGCAGGGTGTACTCTGCGGTGCTAGCGAACACGCCTAGATCGTCCCCGCTCGCGCTGTACCGCGTCACCGTGTTGTTGGCACTATTCGCCACGTAGAGGTTGCCGGTGCCGTCGAAGGCCAGACCATAAGGCGAGCTTAGGGAAGTGCTGGCGAACACACCCAGATTGCTGCCGCTCGCGTCGTACTTCTCAACTGTGTTGGCGCCCAGATTCGACACGTAGACAATGATCGTCCCCGGCGCAAAGTGGGCGGTATAGGTGCAGTTCGTCGTGGGCACCACCACCTGCCGCGGATTGGCCTTGCTGCCATCGCTCCATCCGGTAAAGACCCAGCCGTTCGATGACACCGCCGCGATCTGGTTCGTGCTGCCCACCGTCAATGTCCCTCCGCCGGTGGCCGTGCCGCCGACGTTGGTATTGACGTTGACCGTGATGGTCGCGGTTGGCGCCGTATAAGTGAACTGATCGGCCGCTGATGCCGAGGATCCGAGGGATGCAGTGGCCACCGTTATATCTACCAGCCCCCCAGCATGCGCCGGGCTGGTGGCGGTGATTTCCGAGGCCGAGATGACCCTGAAGGAGGTTGCCTCGGTCGCACCGAAGCTCACGTGCTGTGCGCTGGTTAAAAGAGTGCCTGTGATCGTCACCACCGTGCCGCCCTCTATGGGTCCCGAAGCTGGACTGACGCCCGTAATGGTTGGGGCACCCACCACTATTGCGAAAGCCGGACACCTCAAGCCCACGACCAACAGCAAGCCCATCCATCGGCGCAAACCATGTTTCGACATAATCTCAACCCCTTCTCCAGTTGCTGTTGGGCAGGTAAGACCCTGCCCCTATCCATGCCCGAAAAACTACCGCGGATCCGCTTCCAAGCAGCTCCGCCACCCGGCGGCGCTGTGGCCGTCGAAAACGGTCCCTTGCCTGCTCTCGGGTCAAAAACGGATTATGTTTACAGGAGCCGCCCGCCCGGCGCAAAAGTTCATTTTACTCGTAAATGAGTAGTCCGCACCGCCGCAGGCTGCCCGCGCAGCGAGGCTTTCTCTTGTTTCCCGGCCGCCGCAGGCGGGCTTGTCCGCCGCGTGGCATGGGCGTCCCGCCCATGTCCGGTGTCACGGAAACGCGGGCAGGATGCCCGCGCCACCCGCGGAATCTTCAGGTGCTGCCGCACCGTCTCGCCCGCGAGCGGGTTGGTCTTGCGCCCCGGCTGGAGGTCGCGCCCGGTCTGCCGGTGCTGCCCCAGGAACAGTCCCGTGCCCAACTTGCCACGCCGCCAGATCGCGGCGGATGTCCGTGGCTTACGCATGGACGGACCTGGAGCCGATGGCGCGCCAGATGGGCATCGGCACGATGTGCCCATCGAGGTCGGATCGATGGCCCTAAATGTAGGCGTAGTGCCGGCGGAGGCACCTTATTGCCCTGGCATGGTTGAGAACCAACGCCCTTGTCGCAGGCCAACCTGAGCGCCATGCTGCTGAAGACCGTAGGGCGTTGTCGATGAAGGCAGGTCGACTGGTCACCCTGCCCGGTTCGTCAGAGAAGTGACGCTGGCGCATCGTGCAAGGCGTCGAGGCGCTGGCCGTGCAGGGTGCCATGACGCTGGCTTGTCTTTGACGTTGGAGACTGACCCAAGATAAGCTACACACCTGCGTCCGCTGCTGTGGTCACTGGTGTGATCGTAAAGGCAACTCAAGCCGAGGGGTGCAATCGTGTCGAACGGATACCGATGGATGGCGTTTTGGATGTTCGCGCTGGGCGGCGTGTCCGCCTTGGGCGCGGGTGCCGCCGCGGCCGATGCCCAGCCGCAGCCCGCAAACCTTTTCACCGACCCCAGCTTCGAATTGCGCGCGATGGATGCCACCGACTGGCATCTGGATAAAGCGGGCACGACCGAGGCCAGGTACCTGGTCAACAACGTGGACTCGGCGGCGGGCGACCGGAGCGCCTGCGTGACGATCGGCCATGTGGCGGAGTGGGGCACCCAGTTCGGGCAACCGGTGGCTGCGGGCCAGAAGGGCAAGACCTACACCTTTGCCGTGCTGGCCAGGGCCGTGCAGGCCCCGGTACCCATCTGGCTCCAGATCGAACGGCGTGCCAAACCCTATGACCCGGCCGCCGCCTCCGAGCCGGTCACGCTCACGCAGGACAAATGGACCGAGGTCCATGTTACCTTCACCGTCCAAAAGGACTGCCCGGAGGGCTGGTTCGCCTACATCAGCTGCGCGCAGTCCGATTGCGCCTACCGCGCCGATATGTTCCGCCTCTATGAAGGCGCCTACGTGCCGTATCAGGACACCCCGCAGCACCGGGAAGAGGCCGCGAGCATCCAGGTGTTCGACACGGGCACCAAGTCAGCCGTGGCGCTGACGCCCGACGTCCTCGGCCAGCGGACCCATTGGAAAGACATCGCGCCGGGCGGGGTCTGCGGCGGCGATCTCTGCGTGGTGAACAGCCAACTCGCCGTGGTGGTCCGGAAATGCGCGCCGGGCGCCGCCTGCTACTACCGGCTGGGCGCAAACTGGGTGCCGGGGCCGGAGTTGACGCCGGCCGCCGCCGGCGGGGAGCCCGCGCAAAAAACGGACACGCTGCGCCTGGTCGAACTCACGCCGGCGAGGGCCACGGTGGAAGTCAGCTCGACCACGGCCGGCGGCCGCGCTCTGACCACGCGCTATTGCGTCCGGCGTCAGCAGGCGCAGGTGGAAGTGCAGCCCGGCGTCGGCATGGCCAGCTGCGTGGTCGCGGCACCGGGCCGCTATGCGGTGGTCCCTGATATTTTCGGCGGCGACCTGCTCATCAGCGCCGCGCAAACCCCGGCGGGCCGGCTGCGCTGTCCCAGCGAACGGATCGTGGCGCAGCTGCTCGACGGCGGAAACGCGATGGTCGTCTGCGCGTGGCGTTCGGCAAGGCAGGGGGTGCAACTAGGGGTGACCGGCATCGGCGCGGACAAACTGCTTACATCGACCGAGATCCAGTGCGACCCGGCATACGGACTGGGTCTGTGGGTCGCGGTCCTGTCCGCTCCGGCCATCTGGTATCAGCAGCCCATCGCGGCGCTCGATCCCGTCAAAGACCTGAAGCCGCTGTGGACCGTCCCCTTCCGTGCGCTCTGGCGGGCGGACTTCCAGCGCACCGATGGGCAGATCGATTCCTGGAAGGCCATCATCAAGAAATCCGATACCGAGTACGAGGGCTTTGGCGTCTCGACGAAGAAGAAGTCGCGGGCGGTCTGGACGGCCACGCGCGGCACGTTCGCCTACCCGGTGTGTGTGGACGGAGAGAGCCTGTGCCTGCGCAACACGAGGTTCGACGGGCTGCGCGAGGCAAAATACGACCCCGCCGGCCACGTCGTCGTCTATCCTTTCCGCCGCATCAGCGGCAGCCCGGAGACGGCGGGCGGCGTGTTCGATGTGCTGACCGATGCGCTCCAGAACACGCCGGAGGCGGCGCAGTTGGACGACCTCCAGGTCAAGCGCGTGCCGCGCGACCAATACCCGGCCACCTGCGTAGTGACCGTGGAGTACGAGAAAATCTTTGCCGACAAGGCGGAGCAGGCGAAGAAGGCGGAGCTCCTCCAGCGGCTCGGCTCGATGGATCAGTTTTGTATCGGCATCCGCAGCCGCATTGATGAATATCTGGCGTGGGCGCAGAAAACCCATGCTTTCTGCGCACAGGCAAAGGCGGCCAAGCCCCAGCTCGGTGCGCTGGTGGATGAGCTGGATGGCATCGTGAATAAGTTCAACGGCGTGTATGACCACCTCCAGCTCGGCGAACGTACCCCCGCGGCGGCCCGTGCGCTCATCGCGCAGGTCCAGGCCCTGATCGACAGCCGGGAGGACAAAAAGGATGAGAAGGCCACGCTGCTGGCCCGCGCGACCCGCACCATCGGCGGCAGCCAGGACGAATCCATCGGGCGCTTCCGCACCATCACCCGGGAGCTGCGGCAGCGCGCTGGTCAGCGGATGTTGACCGCCCCGGATGATCTCGCGTTTGCCTTTGCCCAAGAGATGCGCGAACGGACCCTGGAGGTGCTCCAGTGCGCCTTTGGTCACGAAGGAGCCTTCACGGAGTGAAGCCGCATGCGGAGCCCTTTCGTCACGCTCTGCGGCTCGTCGGCGCCAACGCCCCGGGTCCTCCGCTGCACTTCCGCGGCTTGCCATGCCAAGGCGAGGCCAAGCAGCCAGAGCCCAACCCCGCCCGGCAACAGCCGAAAGGATGCAACCGGTGGCCTCAGCACAACCTGCCACGCCCCACGCTTCAGCGGCCGCCGGGCATGCGCGGCACACGGCGACGGGCGCAATCAAACTGGACGCCGGCCTGTTTGACCGGCTACACTACACCGCGTTATGTGGTTGCAGTGGACTGGAGCCGGGGCACGGTCCGAAAATAATCGGGAACACGAGCATGACAGCGACCAAGGCTGACGCCAGAAACCTAGCCCCAACTCAGCGCCTCAGCCGGCCGGCGACGTTGCAAATCAACCGCCTTGAGGACGGCTGCGTGATCTATCAGCCCGAACAAGATCGCGTGCATTTCCTCAACCAGACCGCGGCCATAGTGCTGGAACTGTGCGATGGTCACCATGACGGCCTGGCCATCGCAGCGCAGGTCGCGGAGCACTTGGGCCCGCACGCGACCGCCCGCAAGGTGTCGTGCGACATCCTGCAACGGTTCCTTGCGGAGGGGCTTATCATGGTCGCAGCGGAACCGCCGGGTGTGACCGTTGGCGGGCGCAAGCGGCCGGTGAAAAAGGTTTGAACGCTCCTCTTTTTTGGCACAGCTGCGCCTGGAATTACATGAAATGAACCGCACCTTCTCCATTTTGGGCCAGCAGGTGGTCGTCGAAACAGACCAGCCGGAGGTGGGGGAGCGCTTGGACGACATTGCCGTGCGGGCCGATGATGCGTTGTCCTCTGATCGCACGCTCGCCCTGCGCGTGGTGCAGGCGGACGGCTTCCTGTGCATCCTGCATGAGGGGCGGATCCTCGCCCAAGAGACCGACCTGGACGCAGCCATCCGGATGCTGCATCTGCTGATCAACCAGTTGGTGCTGGAGCCCCAGTCCGAGGCCCTGAAACTCCACGCCGCCGCCGGCACCTGGGCCGGCCGGTTTTTCATGGTCACCGGCGATCGGGGCGCGGGCAAGACCACGTTGCTGCTGAAGCTGATGCTGGACGGTGCGGAGATGCACTGCGACGAAACCGTGCTGTTGCGCGACGGCCTGCTGCAAACGTTCCCCCGCAAGTTTTACATCAAGACCGGCACCCTGGCCTGCTTGCCACGCGTCGCCGCCGTCTGCGCGGCGAAGCATGCGTATCCCGGTTTCTATGGCAAGCAGCTCTACTTTGCGGACCCGACCGACTTTGGCCTGCCGTGGCGTAGCCGGGCCGGCCGGCCGTGGGCCGTGTTTCATCTGACACCGGCGTTCGACCAGGCGCCGTTGATCAAGCCATGCGCCAAGGTGGAGATGGCCAAGCAGCTTATGATGCAAACCCTCCAGCTGACCGGCGACCTGGGCCGGCACGTGGCCCAAGTGTGCCGGTTGGTGGCAAGCTGCAAGTGTTACTCCCTGCGGGTCGGCGGGCTGGACGCAACCGCCGCTCTACTGAAAAAGACCCTGGCATGACCCCTTCCGACAGCGACCCTGCACGCGCGGATCCGGCGCAAGCCCGCCCGGAACTGCGCGCGCTGTTTTGTGTCGCGCGGGCCCGGCTGACCCCGGCCGACAGCGCGGAGCTGGCCGGCCTGCTCCAAGCCGGCCTCGACTGGAACTATTTGCTGCAGGCTGCTGTGCGCCACGGGGTGTGGCCGCTGCTGCACCGGCATCTGGAGGCGCTGCCCGCCGACAGTTTCCCTGCCGCGGTGCGGGAGACCCTGCGGGAAGTAATGCGCGGCCATGCCGACCATGTAAAAAAACACGTCGGGATACTGCACCAGTTGCTGGATGCCTTTCGTGCGGCGGGGTTGGACTTGACGCCCTACAAGGGGCCGGTGTTGGGCGCGCGGCTCTTTGGCGATCCCGCCATGCGCCAGTTCAGCGATCTAGACTGGCTGGTACGGAGGGAGGAGGCGCGACCAACCGGCGCCTGCCTGCGAGCTCTGGGCTTTCAGCCGTCCCTGGGTGCGCCGCCGGGCTGGGAAGCATGGTACGAACGCGCCCGCCATGAGTATTCGTTCCATCACTCCGCTCTGGACTGCTTCGTCGAAGTGCACTGGGGGGCTTGGCCGCGTTTCGTCGCCATGCCGGTGGACATCCGTGCTTTCTGGGACCGGCGCGAGACGGTGCTGCTGGACGGCCGACCGGTGCCCAGTTTACCCATGGAGGAGTTGTTGTTTTTCTTGAGCCTGCATGGCACCAAGCACCAGTGGGTGCGTCTGGCGTGGCTGGCAGATATCGCCGAGCTCATCCGGTCGACGCCGGCGCTGGACTGGGTGCGCGTCCAAACTTTGGCTGCGCAGAGCCGCAGCACGCGCTTTCTCCACGTAGGCCTCTGGCTGGCGTACCACCTGTTGGCGGCACCCGTGCCCGCCGCGGTGGCGGCGCAGCTGACGGCGGATCCGCGGGTCGAACCGTTGGCGCGCGCAATGGCCGCGCATGTGTGCGGCGGCAGCTTGTCCGCGCCGGCCGAGACAGAACACCTGCGCTTCATGTATCGGACGCTGCCGCGCCTGCGGGATCGACTCCGCTTTATCTGGGGAGTGGCTGTCGAGCCCTGTCGCGACGATTGGACGGCCTGTCCCTTGCCGCCCGTGTGCGTCGGTCTCTATGCCGTGGTGCGCCCGGCCCGCCTGTGTTGGTTGGCCCTCCAGCGACGACTGGCGCGCGGGGGAACTTCACAGTCGTAAACTGCAGACCCGAGCCCCTCGCTCCCGGCAGGGTTACGTGCATCTGCCCGTTTGTTTGGCCCGTGATCAAACTGTTGAAATGAAAACGCACTTAAGGGTAACGTTCTGGGTCACAGGTGGGAGCGTACAGGAGAAGGTGCCGTTGTAATTGTCGGTCAGCTGAAGCTGCTGTCCGTTCGCCGTTATGGACTGAATCTGGCTACCATTCGAGGTGAAAACAAATGTGGGGGTGGAGCCGTTGGCGACCGTGAGCGGAGACGGCTGGTTGCAGAGGGGGAAGTTGGCCATGCTCATGTTACTTGCTCTCCTCAAAGGTGGTGGTGATCGTCCAGGTGAGGCCCGAGGAGGCCGTGGCCGCTTTCGCCAGCATACTGGACGCGGTGAACGATTCAATGACCGGTACGGCCAGGGCCGCGCCCGCGGCGGCTTTCTTGATGAACGCCCGACGCGCCACATGCTCCGCATGGCTCGGTTGCCGCTTTTTATTTTCCTGCATAATATTTCCTTTGTCTGACCACGGTGTATGGAAAAAAATACGCCTGCTCGACTGGGAGGTCAACGCATTTCCTAATTATTTTGCCCGACCCGCAGCAGTGGCGTCTGCGATGTGGAGGGAACTGATCAAGCTGGTCTGGGAGGTAGATCCGCTCCTCCGCCCGCGGTGCGGCGTCTACGTGCCGTCCGCTCAAGCCGTGCTGCCCCAGCGTGGGATCTTCAGGTGCTGGCGCTCCGTCTCGCCCCAAGCAGGTGGGTCTTGCGCCCCGGTCGGAGGTCGCGCCCGGTCTGCCGGTGCTGCCCCAGGAACAGTCCCGTGCCCAAGCTGACCTCGTGCTTGCCGAACGGCTTGTTCACCTTCCGGCAGGTATTCAACAGCGTCGTGGCTCAGCGCCCATACCAGTCCAGGCTCAGTGGCGAGCGCCTGCACGCACCGGCAACTGCGAACCGTTCGCCGTTGGACTCGTACTGCAGGTGCGCTCGAGCTTGGCTATGGCACCAGGGAGGACGCAGCGTCCGATCCCATTGGCTGCGTGGCTCCGTACGGGCCGCGCCCGAGCGCAGCGTCTGCGGCCATGCACCGCAGGCTTGAAGGCAGGCCGCCGGCATGGCGGCTTTTCTTCTTAGCCATTGCACGGTGGAGATTCCCAGTGTGCGTAAGGTTGCACTTGACTTGGCGGTGCTGCGCGTAAGAATGCGCGCATGATTTACATTGTCATAATCGGTCGAAAAGCGGCGCTCCCCCGGTGGGCGCGACCGATAATTTCTTATCCGATAATCAAATAAAAGAAAGGATCAAGAAATGAAAATCAATAAGATTATTATGACTACGGTTGTGCCCATGGTTGTGGCGCTTGCGTCGTCAGCGTTCGCATCGTTGATCTACACGGAGAATTTCAATTCCTACACAGTCTCGCCGGGGAACATAAATTCCACTCAGCCGGGAACGGGTTTCAGGCAAGCTTTTGGCGGAAATGTGCCCGGATGGACAAGCGCCGGCGGCAATGCCGTCCACGCCGTGGATCTCTCGGGGGGCGCCTTTGCGCCAGGGGACAACGTAGGCATCATGCTCATCGCCGATAACACGTTACTTCTGACCACGGGGCTTGCGGCAAACTCCGCCTCCGCTTTGTATCAGGTGACCTTTAATTACGGCACAGCGGACTATCATGGTACTAGTGCGACGACTGCCGCAAACAGCATACGCTTCAAGGTTCTCGACGCCACCAGCACGATCCTCAGCACCGGCCTCTACACGCCCGGCCTGTGGGACGAGACAAGTAATATCAACTTCAGCGCCGGAAATATTGGCACGCTCCAATACACTGGCAATGGGAACGGCGGTGTCCGCTTCATGATCCAATCCGGAGGCGGTCCGGATGGTAATTTCTACGGAGCAATCGACAACCTTTCGGTGAACGATGTGCCCGAGCCTTCCTCAATCGCCTTGCTGGCGGGAGGCCTTGGCTGCCTGGCCTGCTGGCGGCGCACACGGTGTCGGCTGTAATCCGAAAATAATTCCTAACCACAAAGGGCGGCTCGCAGGAGTCGCCCTTTGCGCTTGCACGCCAGGCATGGCGCGTGGCGCGTGGGCGCCATCCAATCGGTTGTGGTGGCCGCTTGGCAACTTGAGGGTGGAAGCCCCTTGCGGACCCTGATAGTGGGAACCGTTAGCCGAACCGCAAGGGTGTCTGGGGCGACCCGGAATCTGAAGGAAGCTATAAGCAAAGTCCCGGCCCGACGATCAGCAATCGCATACGAGGCAGCCACCTCTGGGCGAGAGGGCCAACAGGCCACCAGGCCCAGCCCATGATCGCCGGGAGGAGGACAATCAACAGGTTCAGCAGGACCGTAAACAGCCAGCCTTGCCGCCGACGATGCCTCCGTCGTCTTGGCCGGCGCACGGCTTCCGGGAGAGGCTCGGCCACAGGTGCTGCGGGAAGCTCGGCCTGAATGGCAGGCAACGACTGCTCCGCAGGGTGCCTCCTCTTCCGATAGTCCCGGGTGATGGGGTTATAGGTGATGGCCATGCGTCATTTCTACCTACGCTCAGGGCGGCCAGTTTGGTGCCTTCGGCAGCTCAACCCCAGCGGCGCATGCGGCGCCAGCTGACGAGCGCGCCGCCCAGCAGGAACACCAGCGCCGCGGACACGGGCTCGGGAATCGCCACGTAGGAGACCAGCAGGCTGTTGCCGGCTTGCGCCACCGACCATGTGCCGTTGGTCCAGCCGTCAAAGCCCGTCGGGTTGACCACG
>CAITZM010000143.1 GCA_903896925.1 uncultured Lentisphaerota bacterium
AAGGGAACTGCTGAACGTCAATGGCGCGGCGGAAATGCAGGTTGCCACCTCCGGCAAGCTTAAGATGAAGCGACTACTTATTTATGACCGATATCTGAGAACCTCGGAAGCCGTCGGGAGATATCGCCATCCCGAAAACTCACCTGCTGCCGCGACGAAGTGAACCGATGCACTCCTTTCTCCAAATGAAACCCACCCTCACACTTCTCACCGCCCTGCTGCTGACACCGCTGGTCGTGATCGGTGCGGAAAATACGGAGCCGCGACCGGGATTCACGACGACGGGGACGTGGGCTTACAGCACACTGGTCGGACATGAACCTGGTAAAGCGTCCATCTGGTCCAATGATCGCGACGCGACGGCCACGTGGAACCCGCAGATTCGCAGCGTCGCGCCGGCGCGGTTGTCGTTGTGGCTGGTGACGCACAAGGGCAACAGCCCGGAGGTGCAGGTTGAGATCGTGCACAACGGCAAAACCGATACCGTCAGCGTCAATATGGCCGATGGCGAGTCGCGGTGGTTGGTGTTGGGCAAGTTTGATTTTGCCGGGTGCGGTGCCGAGTTCGTGCGGGTGCGGCGCGGCAAGCAGGGCGGCAACATCCGCTTGAGCGCGCTCAAGGTCGAGATCCTCGACGCGAAAGCCGATACGGTCTGGCAGACGCTGCTGTTTGATGATCTGGTGCCGTACGATCCCGGCGTGTTGGCAAAGACAGCGTCGACGGCGATTCGCACCGGTCCACCGGAACCAGCGAAGTGGGAACTGACATTCAGCGACGACTTCAACGGCGACCGCCTCAACACCAACGTCTGGCGGAGCGCGCGCGGCGAGTCGTGGGGCGCGTTGCAGTCGGCGCGGTTTCCGGAGAACGCGGTGGTGACGAACGGGCTGTTGCGGCTCGTCACCCGCAAGGAGAATCGCGGTGGCAAACAGTGGACCAGTGCGATGATTTCGACGCGCGCCTTCCGGCAGAAGTACGGCTACTGGGAGTCGCGCTACCGCTACGCCGCCGCCACCGGCCTGAACCAGGCGTTCTGGATGAACCCGTTCCCGAAGGACAAGTCGCAGGGGTTCGAGATCGACGTGAACGAGGGCCATTTCGCCAACGAGGTCAACGCGACGTTGCACCAGACCGGTCTCGAGTCCAAGTCGCAGCGTTATCTTGCGAAGTATGACCTCGCCGCCGACTTCCACGTCTACGCCGCCGAGTGGAATGACAAGGAAGTGGTCTACTATTTCGACGGCGAAGTGATCCACCGCGTCCCGAACACAAAAGCGCACCTCGACGCGCCGGTGATCTTCGCGACGGCCGTCCTGCCGTGGGCCGGCCCGATCAGCGACACGCTCGACGGCAAGAGCATGGACGTTGACTGGGTGCGCGTTTACCGGAGGAAGCCATGAAACCCACCCTCACCCTCCTCACCGCCCTGCTGCTCGTGCCGCTGGCGGCGCTGCACGCCGCCGATAACGCGCCTTACCCGTTGGCGAAGTTTTCCATCGAGCACGCCGTAATTAATGAGGTCTACCCGGAGTGGTCGCCGAAGATGGGCTATAACCACGATTCGGACATCACGTTGTTCAAGGGGCGCTACGTGGCGACATGGAATGCCAACCCGGAGATTCCGGATGAGTCGCGGCCGGGGCAGCTCAACTACCTCGCGGTCAGTGATGACTTTCAAAAGTGGTCCGTGCCGGTGGCGGCCTTTACCTCGAAGGGCGGTGCGACCAACCCGGTGGACTCGACGGGCATGTCGTTCCAGTGGCAGCCGAACTTCATCAATCTGCGCAACCATACGCTCCTCTGCGCTTGGTGCGTCACAGGGCCGGAGGCGGCCACTTATGTGTCGAAGTCATCCGATGGACTGCACTGGGAGAACATCCGCATCACGGAGCCGTTGCCGAAGAGCTATGCTCGCGAAGCCTCGCCGAACGCGACGCCATTCCCCTCCAATCACGGCCTGCTGACCAAGTCTGGTGCGATGCTTTTCCCGATCTGCCTGGCGCCGTCCGCGCTGCCCAAGGGCAAGCCGCTCCAGGTCTGCGCGTTGATCAGCAAGGATGAGGGCAAGTCATGGCACTGGGGCGAGTTCACGCCCGTGCTCCCCGTGGCGAAGTTTTTGAAACCATCGGCGAAGAAGCTGGAAACACCGGAGCAAGTCCATGTGTGGGAACCGCACCTCTTCGAGCATCCCGACGGGAAGATCGGCCTGCTGATTCGCGTGGGGAAGAATGCCGAAGACGGCTTCACCGCGGACCAGATGATCCTCTACGCCGAGAGCAGCGATGGTGGCGTGAACTTCTCGACTCCGCGGACCGTGGACATCGAGACCATCTCCAGCCGGCATCAGAGCTTCAGCATGGCGCGGTCGCCATCCGATCTCATGCTCGTCGCCAATGACTGGCTGCCGGGCTATTCCCGCACGTTGCGCGACCGCCATTTTCTCTCGGCTTACTTCAGTCCCGTATGCGATCCCGATTTGCTGATTCCCGGTCCCGTCATCCAACAGCGCGGCACCACCGGTCACTATCCCAACGGCGAAATCAACAACGGCGAGATGATCATCTCCTACAGTTACGGCGTGAAGCCGCGCGCGATCTATGCGAGCCGTGTCACCGGCCTTCCCGATTTCAAGACCCCCTGCTTCCTGCGCCGGGAAAGCCGGCCCGCCGTCGTCATCAACGACAAAGCCCACGTCGCCTATTTCCCCGAGACCTTCAGCAGCCTCGGATTGGTGCTCACCAAGGAATTGACGGAGCAGAAGCAACTGGCCCTTGAGTTCGCGGTGAAACTGCTGACCGTGCCGAGCTTCTACCCCGGCCAGTCCAAGGATGAAGCCGTCAACGGCATGACGCTCCTGACCATCGGCGCGGTCGATCATCACAACACGCAAATCCGTGCCACCCGTCCGCTGCCGCCCTATCACATCGAAGTGCTCAACGGCGACACATGGGTGAAGCTCGCCGAGGTCGGCCTGCATGAGACCATCCGCTTCGGCGTCAGCATGTCGGACACGGACTACACAGTCCGCGTGAACGACCAGAAACAAGTCACGATGCCCGGCAGGCTCATGCGCAAGATCAACTTCGGCGGCTTCTACACCGCCCCGATTGCCTACCCCTCGGCGGGCAGCTTCGAACTCGACCTGAAATCCGTGCACGTGCGATGAACACCCAAATCAAAAAGATGAAAGACACCTTCATCCTCATCACTGCCCTGCTGCTCGCGCCGCTGGCTGCGCTATCCGCCTCTACCTGGTATGTCTCCCCCGGCGGATTCGACACGAACTCAGGGTACACCGCGACGGCCCCGCTGCGCAGCATCAGTCACGCCATCGAGCTGTCCACGCGTACCCTC
>CAITZM010000144.1 GCA_903896925.1 uncultured Lentisphaerota bacterium
CGTCTGCTTTTCCGCTACCGTCTTCGCCATGGCCGTCTCTCCTGTGGTTTGGTTGTTTCCCTAACCACCAACTACCGGGAGAGCGGCCATCTGGAAAGTGCGAAAAATAGGATACGTTATCGTTGCGCCGGGCTGCTTTCGGCTCCGCCGGAGGCGTCGCCCTACCACCAGCCCTGCCCGCAAAACGGGATGCTTTGCCATGGCCGAGTTCGTCAAAACGCGGAGGTCACCGGCGGGCGTTGTTCTGCGGTGTGCTGTTTCGCTTCGTAGCCGCGTTTGTGAGAACGCGGCCGGCGTACCCGGCAGAATGCTTAATGAGGGAATCAGGAAAGCGGGAACGGCAGACTTTGAACACGAAGATAACGAAGGGAACCAAGAGCTTCGTTCCCTTCCCGTCTTCTAATCCGTGAAAGCGGTGAAATCTGTGGCTCAACTTCTCTCTCCGCCGCGGCGGACCGCGCTGCATGCAGTCGTAGGCACCCGGCGGCGTGACTGTTCGACAAGCTCACCGCAGGCACGCCGCCCTCCAAAGACGTGGCTTATGGGCGCGGTGTTTTCCGGACTCGTTTTGCAGCGGAGGTGGGTTTCGCGGGGCTGGAAGCCCCGCCCACGAAGAGTGGTGGTGGCTGGTGTGCGGCCGCGTTGCACGCATGAGCTATCGCTGCCGCGCTGTAGCCGGGATCGGCGATCCCGGCCCACCCACGCCCAACCAAGCCGGGGTCAACGACCCCGGCTACAGGCAATCACCCGATCACAGCCCCGCCCGCCGGAAGATTGCTTTGCGCCGCGGCGCGTGGTTCACTTTCGCGCGACCAACCGAAAGCCGGACCATGCAAAAAACATTTCTTCTGACGATGCTGCTGCTCGCCGCCACTCTTGCGCGCGCCGAGCCCGTCTTGCGAACCACGGCCGGTGCCTTCCGCTTCAGCGCCACGAACGGCGCGTTGCTGGCCGTTTGCGCGACCGGTCAGGGCGCCTCCGTGCTGAACTCCGGGGAACTGGGCTTGTGGTCCGCGAAATTTCAGGACGGCCGCGACATCAACGCGAACCAGTTCGCCGCCGGCGCGCCGTCGAACTCGTATACCTGCGAACCGGCCGCCGACGGCCAGTCCCTGCGCCTGCTCTACCGCAGCGCCGCGCTCAACGTCACCGTGTTGGCGACCGCGCGCGCCGATGGCATCGAGTTCACTGCGGAGGTGCAGCCCGGCGGCGCGCAGCCGTTGCTGGACTTCGCGTTGCCGGCGCGGTTGCGCTTCGATCCCGCGCAGCTCAAGCAATGCGTCTTCCCGGTCGACGGCAACTTTGGCGTCGGCCTGGCGTTGCGCCGCGCGTTCTTCGAGCGCCAATCCGCTGACCAGCCCGCGGTGTGGCGGTCGCAGCCGGTGGGCGGCCAGGCCTATGCTCAACTGCTCGGCGGCCATCTGGTCATGCGGCCGATGAACGATCCGCCCGTGCCGCTCACGCTGACGGCCGCGGGTCGCGACTGGTTGGGTCCGGATATAGCCAAGCGCCTGCAAGGTGCGGTGGCGGTCTGCAACCGGCCGCCCGGTCCCAAGCAGGCCGACCTCGTGCTGGTGGAGACCGAGCACGGCCCCTGGTACTACGCGAGCCGGCTGGGCGGCACGGGCCAGCTCTGGCGCGTCAGCGGCTTCGTCGACGCCGTGCAGTCGGGCTATACGACGCGGCTGATTTCGGCCACGCTCAGCCGGCTGGCGCGGACCGCCGCCGCGCCGCGCACGAAGGTCGCCGTGCTGGCGCTGGCCCAGGGGCCCGCCATCGGCAACGGCAACGCGACCCGCGTCAGCGCGTGGCTGGAACAGTTCCGCAAACTCCGCGCCGTGCAGGACCGCAAGCTGACGCTGGTCGAGCTGACCTCGCCCCAGGCGCTGGCCGCGGCCCTCGCCGCCGGTGATTTTTTGGCGATCCTGAATCCGTACGGCGAGAGCCTGCCCGCCGCGCAGGGCCACGGCACGGACGACACGGTGTCCGCCATCGGCCGCTACGTCCGCAGCGGTGGCAACTGGTTCGAGGTGGGCGGCTATTCGTTCCACGCCGCGCTGCGCCCGGTGCGCTACTTCAAGTACAGCGTCACCTATCCGCCGGCGTTCGCGGATTTCATGCATCTCGAAACGGCCGCGGGCGCGGCATCGCTGTTCGGCGTGCAGCGGCTGACGAATGCCGCGTGGGCGGCGGCGAACAATCTGGAATCCATCTTCGTCCCCGGCACGCTCGGCTGCGGCGGCGATGAGCGCGGCGGCTATGCGGACCATGGCTTTCATGCCTTCGTCAAGCCGGGCGTCACGTGGCGCGCGCCCGCCGTGCGGCTGACGTTGGGCCAGACGGTCGAGCGCGACCTGCAAACCTACTGCGCCGACAATCGCATCACCCGCCGGCTCGACGAGAAGCTGCCGCCCGCCCTGCTGGCCAGGTTCAAACAGTCGGTACTGGTGTATTACAGCGGCACCTGCGCGGAAAAAACAGCCCACCTCGACCAGTTGCCCGTTTCGACGCTGGTGCATTTTGCCGACTACCTCAAGGGCGGGTTCGACAAGGAATATCCCGACCATCTGCCGCCGCGCGCCGGCAACGGTTCGCCGCAGGAGTTCCGCCAGTTCATCGACGCCTGCCACGCGCGCGGCCTGCTCGTGATGCCCTACACCAACCCGACCTGGTGGTGCGACCATCCGCGCGGCCCGACGTTCCTGCGCGAGGGCGAAGCGCCGCTGCTGCGCAACCTGGATGGCAGCCTGAGGTACGAGCGCTATCACATCAACGACGGCTACACGGTCTGCCACTGGCATCCGGCCGTGCAGCAGGCGAACCGCGAAGTGGTACGCCAGTTCAGCGAGGACTACCCCGTGGACGTGCTCTTCCAGGACCAGAACGGCGCGCGCGGCTGGCGCTATGATCTCAATCCCGCGTCGCCCACACCGGCCGCCTACACCGAGGGGCTGCTCTCGCAGGTGATGGAAGATGCCGCACGCAAGCCGCTCTCCACCGAGGCCGGCTGGGACCGCACGGCCAACTACGAGGCGCAACTCTGCGGCTTGAGCTTCCAGCTCGTGCCCACCGAGCACGCGCCCGATTACGTGCAACTGCTCAAACACGTCTATCCGTCGTACACCTGGGACATCTATCCGCTGGCGCAACGCATTGCCCATGACAAGGCGGCGCTGCTCTATCACGACCTCGGCCAGTTCGTCACCAACCCCGAGCTGGTGGCCTGGACACTCGGCCTCGGTTTCGGCATGAGCTACCGCGTTGCGGCCAAGGCGCTGGACGAGCCCCGGCCGCGCGAGTGGCTGCGCTGGCTAGACCGCCTCCAGAAGAGCGTCTGTGCGCGCTACACCGGCGCGCCGCTCGTGGCCTTCGCGCACGAACGCCCCACGCCGCCGACGCTCGCTGACGACGGCTTGCTGCGCGCCACCTTCGGCGAGGTCGAGATCGCCGCCAACCTCGGCGCGCAGCCACGCGGCGCGCTCGCCGGCCACGGCTTCCGCGCCACCGCGCCAGGCCTGGTCGCCGCGCGTCTGAAGACGGTTGGGGGCCGTGACTTCGGTGAGGGGGGCGTCTCGTTCGTCGTCGAAGGCGATGCGAAGAAAATGGACCTCTGGGTATTTGCGACAGCCGGCAGCGCGGTCGCCGTCGAACTACCTGGAATGTTCCAACTCCCGCGTGACGGCGCAGCCACGCTGAGCCTGGAGGGTGTCGGCGCGCTGCCCGTGATAATGGAGAAAAACAGCGCCAGCTTCCAGTTGCCCGCCGACGACCAGCGCGCCACCACGCCCTGGCTCTGGCACGCCACGCTCACCGCCCCGTGATCGTCCACGATCATGAGCCGGGTGGCTGGCAGGGGGCTGCAACCCGGCCACCGGCGCGCCGCGAAAGTCCGTGTCCCCGGGCAGCTTTCGTCGGAGCTGAGCAAGAACGGGCCGGTTGGGCCTCAGCCCCGCCGATACCCGCATGAACATTTGCCCTTGCATGCTTCTCCCCGCACCAAGCCCTTCAGCATTTGTGCGCTCCACGGCAGACTAGCGTTTTATTCAAAGCAGAAGCCTGCGCCAGCCGCACCAACGTGTAGATTGACTTAAAATTAGGGCAAGAAACAACCAATATGCAGTGTAGTTTTGGGGTGTTTTTGGGAACTTTGCGCGGTGTTGCAGGCTGGGCGCGGTGACTGTGGGTCCCGGGGTTTTCGCAGGCCGCTTCTTTGGTCCGGCGTCTGCCGAACCACGGGTGGCCTCGAAGCAGGGGAAAGCGTGCTATGGGTGCAGAACGCGGTCAGGTGTCGTCCTGTCAGCCTCCCCTGCGGTCAGTCGCGGCAGAGGATTTCGCGGACGTGGGGGCGGAGCAGGTCGGCGGCGGCGCGCAGGCGGTCGGGGGGGGTACGTGGGCGTTTACGCAACTCGGGGTCAGGCAGATCCTCGCGCGGCAGGAAGGGCTGCAGTACGAGACGGTTGGCGCCATCGATCCAGCGGCCGACCTCGCTCAACTCAGCATCGGTATGGAACTCCTCCAGCAACGTTGTGCGCAGTTCGTAGGCGCAGGCCTGGGAGCGGAGCAGGTCGAGGCTCCGGGCGACGGGCCGGGCGTCGGCGAAGCCGGTCAGGCGCGGATAGGCGGCGAGGCTGCACTTGATGTCGAGGGCGACGTAGTCCACGTCTGCCAGGACCGCGGCGAGCACCTCGGGCCGCGAGCCGTTGGTGTCGAGCTTGATCGCAAAGCCGTGGCGCTTGAGGCGGCCGATGAGCTCCGGCAGCTCGGGGGAGAGGGTCGGCTCGCCGCCGGTGATGACGACGCCATCGGCCCAGTGCTTGCGGAAGTTGACGCAGGCCTGCTCGACGCGGTCCCATGTCATGCCCGCGCGGTGTGCGGCGAGCAGCGCCGCGTTGTGGCAGTAGCCGCAGCGGAAGTTGCAGCCACTGAGGAAAAAGATCGCGGCCAGGCGGCCGGGGAAGTCCACCAGCGTCGGCTGCTTCAGGTAGGCGGCCACGGGGGACAGGGAGATGGAGGAGGGTGGATGGTGGATGGTGTTCCGGGCGTCGTGCGGCGCGCGCGGCGACGGGAAGACCAGCGTCGGGCCGGGCTCGACGACGGCGATATCGCCCCAGGCTAGCGGTTGGCGGCGCATGGCAACCCACGTCCAGATTCAGGGCCTTCACCGCGGTTCATGGCCGCGGCCAAACTCGAAATCCAAAACCCGAAATCCGAAACAAACTCCAAGCCCAAAATTCCAAAGGCAAAGCAACCCAGGCCAGCCGTCCGCCCGTTTTGAATTTCTGCCTGTGAACTTCGGGTTTGTTTCGGGTTTCGAAATTCGGGTTTCGGATTTTCTCCGCGAGCAAAGAAAATATTCAGCATGAGCTCTCGGCAGTCGCAGCATCGGCGTGCGGGATGAGATCAGGCGCGGGCTTGCTGCAGGACGGCTTCGATCATCTTGGGCGGCAGGACGCCCTTGCCGGCTTCGGTGTAGTCGGTCTGCAGGCCGAGGTGCTGGTAAAGCTTGGCGGTCTTGCAGACGGGGTCGGCCGTGCCGGGCGCGGGGTTCGGCACAAAGTCGTACGCGCCCGTGCCTTCGTTGAAGCGCGTGACGACAAAGGCCGGGATCCGTTGCGGGTTGATGCACTCGGCCTTGCAAAAGGCGACGAGGCCTTCGATGCTGCCGAGTTCATAGTAGCACTTTTCGAACTCGGTCCAGTCGGGCTCGCCCAGCAGGTCGTCGATCCGCTGGTTGAGCTGCTTGCACTTGGCGCAGTCTTTTTTGCCGAAGACGAGGATGCGGTAATGTTTGGCCATAAGACCCCCGGAAGAATTTATGATTTACGATTGAAGATTGCCGATTTGCGGTGGTTCAACTTTGGGGCGGATTGTCCGCCGTCTCGACGCGGTAGCGGCCGCGCTGGCGGGCGAGCAGTTCGCCGTAGCGCTTGGACTTGTTCCAGTTCTTGATCTTGCTGAAGTAGCCCACGACGCGCGTCTCCTGCTCGACGTTGGCGGTGTGGCACCGGGTGCAGCGCTCGTGCAGGCCGCGCATGTTGTGGCCGCAGTCGTTGCAGTAGGTGAACTCCGGCGAGATGGTGAGCTGGGCCGACTGCGTGCGGAAGAAGGTCTCGCGCACGAGGCGGGCGATGGATTCCGGCGACGGCTGCTCCTCGCCGACGAAGGCGTGGATGATCGCGCCGGATTCGATCAGGCTGTGGAACTGGCTCTGCTCGCGGATGCGCTCGACGAGGCCGACCTCCGCCTCCGGGGCCAGGTGGATGCTGTTGGTGTAGTAGGCCACGTCCTCGCTGTCGCCCTTGACGATGCCGCGCGCCTCGTCCGGGAAGAAGACGAGGTCGGCCTTGGCCAGCCGCCGCGCCGCGCTCTCGGCGGGCGACTCCTCGAGGCTGAACTTGAGGCCGTGCTGCGCCGTGAACTCGCGGACGCGCAGGAACATGTGCGCGACGATCTTGAGCGCCATGTCCATGGCGGCGGGATCCTCGTGGAGCTGCCGGCCGATCAGGAACTGCACGGCGTCGTTCACGCCGATCAGGCCGATGATGTAGGTGCACTTGTCGAGCTCGACATAGGGCTTGCCGTCGCACGCCGGCTTGCCGATCTGCCACAGCGGACGGCCCGGCCCGGAGAGCATCTCGGCGATCGTCGCCTTCTTCTGCAGGTGGGCCTGCACGGCGAGGCCCAGCAGGCGGTCGACTTCCGCGAGCAGCCCGCCGAGGTCCTTGTGGCCCTTGCGCGCGGCGCTGTAGGCGCACTGCGGGATGTTGATCGTGACGTTCTGGAAGCCGCAGAAGCGCAGGCTTTCGGGGTGGCGCAGCAGGTAGTTGTCCTGGATCGTCGTGCGCAGCCGGCAGCAGGCGCTGAGCGTGACGGCGTCGCGGTCGAAGATGAAGTAGGTCGAACCGTTGCGGCTGGCGACCTCGCAGGCGCGCAGGAAGATCGCGTATTGCGCAGGGTCGGAGAAGGTCTCCTCGCTGATGTGGAAGTCGCACTTGGGAAACTCGAAGACGCGGCCGTTCTTGTCGCCATCCTCCCAGACCTCGAGCAGCGCGCGCGAGAAGTTCTGCGCGATCTCGGTGTAGTCGCCGTAGGTCACGATGTGCTCGCCGCGCTCGGCCAGCGCCGCCGCGACGTCCTTGTCGTAGCCCACGCCCGTCGCCGCATCCACGATCTCGCGCAGCACGAGCCGGCGCTGGCCGTCCTCCACGAGGAACAGATCCATCAACTGCCAGCCGCCCGGGGTCAGCTCCTCGCGCCGTACTTCCTCGAGCCGGACCTTGGTGCCATCGGCCCGGCGCAGCATATAGGTCCCGCCGGGGCCGACCGCGGGCACGGGCTTGAGATAGCTGGGCACGCCCGAGTGGATGTTGAAATCCAGGAACAGCGTCTGGCCGCCGCGCGAGAAGGCGTTCTGCGAGCCGTTGAAGATCAGCTCCTGCGCCACCTGTTTGAGGTGCTTGGCGGTCATGCCCTCGAGGTAGGGCGCGTAGAGGATGTTCAGGTAGGCCAGCCCGAGCGCGCCGGCGTAGTTCGACTGCATCGAGGCAAGGAACGTGTTCAGGTGGCCGGTCAGCACCGACGCGCTGCGCGCCGGCTTGCTCTCCGTGTTCAGGTTGCTCAGCCCCGTCAGGCCGTACTTCTTCACGTACTCGACCGAGTGCGACGAGCAGTAGACGCGGTGCGGGTAGCCCAGGTCGTGCAGGTGGACCGCGCCGGTGTTGTGCGCGTGCTTCACCTCGGGCGAGAAGATCGTGTCCATCGCCCACTGCTTCAGGATCAGCTCGGCGATGCCGAGGTTCACGGCCTCGGGGTTGTTGTTGACGATGTTGCTGTTCTCGACGCTCTTCGTGAACATCAGCCGGTCGATGTAGTCGCGCGGTATGCTGTACAGGGAGAGGTCCTCGAGCTCGGCGCGGTAGCCGCGCGCGGCCAGCTCGTTGTTCACCAGCTCGCGGATCAGCTTGGTGCTGACGGTCTTCAGCCCGCCGGCGATCACCTGGTTTTCGACCGCCTTCGAGAGGCTGGCCGCCACCGCGGCCGGCAGCCGGATCTTCTCCGTCAGCTGCTTGATGATGCGCGCGCGGTCCCACGGCAGCGTTTCGTCGGCCGAGACCGACTCGACGAGCAGCAGGCTCGCGTCGGTCACGTCCTTGCTCCCGCCGTGCTGCGCATCGCGGACGCGGATATGCTCGCGCGCCAGCTCGCGCAGCTTGCGGTAGCGCTTGTAGGCCGCGACCACCGCCGCGTGGCCCATCTCGGCGAGCACGACCTCGACGAGATCCTGCACGTCCTCGAGGTGCGCGATGCGCTGCCCCTGGGCGTCCGCCGAAACGCAATATTCGCTCTGCGGCTGGCTCAGCTGCTCCAGCACGCGGTCGGTCACCTGCTCCGGCATGTCCGCCGGGATGGCCACGCCGCCGTGACGCGTCACATTCTCCGACGCCTTGCGGATCGCGCCGGCGATTTTCTCGCGCTGGAACGGCACGATCAGGCCGTCGCGTTTACGGAAGCCATCCAGCCGCGTCTGCACCGCAGTCACGCCGTTTTTTTCAACTGCACTTTCCATGATATTCCTCGCCGAAAATTAACCTGATCCTCAACTCCTCTGAACTTTTCGCCACGGGCGCGATACAACCAACATCCGGTGGTCCTGTCAAGCGCCCGCCACTAGATGTTGTGGTTTGCCCTGATTTTAGCGGCGAAACTGCATCATTTATTTTTGGATGTCGGTGCGCTTTGGATGGCAAAGAAATTTACCGGTGGCTGGGCGTTGGAAAAATTCGAAATAGGGCTGCGAAAATGCACGGGCGGGCGGCGATCGTTCGCGCCCCGGCTTTGATGACGCCGGCCCAGGGCGCAGCAGGCGCCACGCGCGGGCACGCGCCCCGCAAAAGCACAGCGAGCCACGGCGGTACGGTGCAGGTCGGGCCCACGGCCCGTCGAAACTGACGGTTGCCGGTAGCGCATCCGGCCATGCAGACAGGGGGGCGGCGCCCGTTGCGCGCGCGCGTCTGTTCTTTCACTTTCTCCCGTTTACCTGTAGGCTTTGGTCGTGCATATCCAATTTCTGGGCGGCGTGGAAACGGTGACCGGTTCGCAGCATCTCGTCGAGGCGGGCGGGCGGCGCGTGTTGCGCGACTGCGGGCTGTTCCAGGGCAAGCGCGACGAGGCGCGGGCCATCAACACGCAGCTGCGGTGCCCGTCGGCCACGCTCGACGCGGTGGTCCTGTCGCACGCGCACATTGACCATTGCGGCAACCTGCCGTCGCTCGCGCGCGCCGGGTACGCCGGGCCGATCCATGCCACCCATGCCACCGTGGAGCTGGCCGGGGTGATGCTGCGCGACGCCGCGCGCATCCAGGAGCAGGATGCGGCCTATTTGAACCAGAAGACCAACCGGCAGGGGCTGCCCGCGGTCACGCCGCTGTACACGGCGGCCGACGCCGAGGCGGCGCTCAAACTTTTCCAGGGCCACCGCTACGGCGACACGCTCGAGGCGGCGCCCGGCATCCGCGTCCTGTTCCAGGACGCGGGCCACATCCTCGGCTCGGCGGTCAACGTGTTCACGCTGGCCGAGAACGGACGGCAGGCGCGCGTCGGCTTTGCGGTGGATCTCGGCCGCAAGGACCTGCCGATCATCCGCGACCCGGAGTTCATGAGCGACCTCGACCTGCTCGTGCTGGAGAGCACCTACGGCGACCGGCTCCACGACGACGTGGCGAGCGCCGAGGAGGAGCTCGGCACCGCGATCAACCGCACGCTGGCACGCGGCGGCAAGGTGTTGATTCCTTCGTTCGCGCTGGAGCGCGCACAGGAGATCCTCTACCATCTGGCCAACCTCTTCCGCAGCGGCCGCGTGCGCAAGGTGCCGGTCTATCTGGACAGCCCGATGGCGGTCGAGCTGACGCACATCTTCGGCCGGCACCGCGACTGCTTCGATGCCGAAACGCAGGCGCTGCTGGGGCAGCTGGGTGGGATTCTCCAGCCCGGCTGGGTGCAATTGGTCTCCACGGTCGAGGATTCGAAAAAAATCACCGCCCGCGACGAGCCGGGCATTGTCATCGCCCCCAACGGCATGTGCGAACACGGCCGGATCCTCCACCATCTCAAGCACGGCATCGGGAACCCGGCGAACACGGTCCTGATCGTCGGCTTCCAGGCCGGGAACACGCTGGGGCGGCGGCTGGTCGAGGGCGCGCCGCGCGTGAAGATTTTCGGCGACGAATTTATGTGCCGCGCCGAGGTGCTC
The DNA here is from genome assembly GCA_903896925.1 of uncultured Lentisphaerota bacterium. Classification (GTDB taxonomy): domain Bacteria; phylum Verrucomicrobiota; class Kiritimatiellia; order CAIQIC01; family CAIQIC01; genus DP16D-bin41. The sequence continues at coordinate 10,250 of CAITZM010000144.1, forward strand.
ACGCTCCACGCCTTCAGCGCGCATGCCGACCGCAACGATTTGCTTGCCTACGTCCGGAAGGTCCGGCCGCGCCGGATCGCGCTGGTCCACGGCGAACCGGACATCCGCGCCGCGCTGGCGCAAACGCTGCGCGCGGAGCAAACCGCGCCGGTGCTGGAACCGAAGACTGGAGAGGTGGTGGAGTTGTGAATAAAGAAAAAACCAAGCCGCGCAAGAATCCCCGGCGGGCTCCCGCTGTCACGCCGCCCGCCGCGCCAGGGAACCGCGGAGCGGCGCCCACGCCGCCGCGCCACCCGCCCGCCGCCGCCCGCGTCCCGGTCCCGCCGCCGCACGGGGTTGCGGCCTCTGGCGCGCGCGCCGGCATGATCGCGATCGTCGGCCGCGCGAACGTCGGCAAGTCCACGCTGCTCAACCGCCTGCTGGGCGAGAAGGTCAGCATCGTCAGCCCCGTTGCGCAGACGACCCGCCGCATGGTGCGCGGCATGCTGAACGACCCGCGCGGCCAGCTCGTCTTCCTCGACACGCCCGGCGTGCATCAGGCCAGCTATGACCTCGGCCATGTGATGAACCGCACCGCGCGCGCCGCCGTCGAGGGCGTGGATGTCGTGCTGCTGGTGCTCGACGGCTCGACGCCGCCGCGCGACGAGGACGAGGGCTGGATGCGCCGGCTGCTGTTCCACGAGGCGCCGATCGTCGCCCTGCTGAACAAGTGCGACCAGGGGACGGACCAGGTCGTCGCCTACCGGCAACGCTGGGCGCGCGTCGCGGAGGAAAAGTCGGCGCCGAAGCAGGCCGACTGGCTGCGCGCCTCCGCCGCCACCGGCGAAGGGCTGGAGGAGCTCGTCAACAAGCTGTTCGCCCTCGTGCCGGTGGGCGAGCAGCTGTTCCCCGACGACGTGCTCAGCGACTACCCGCGCAAGCTGGCGATGGGCGACGTGGTCCGCGAGAAATATTTTTACGAGCTGCGCGACGAACTGCCGCACACGCTGGCGGTGGAGGTCGAGACGGTCGAGGAAAAGCCCGAAGGCTGGCTGGTGAAGGGCGCGATCCTGGTCGAGAAGTCGTCGCAGAAGCCGATCCTGCTCGGGGCGAAGGGCCGGCTGTTCAAGCGCGTCGTCGCCGCGGCGGAGCGGGACCTGGCGGAGATGTACGGCGTGCCGGTGAAGCTCGAGCTCTGGATCCGCGTCGAGAAACACTGGCAGAAAAACTTCTGGGTCTTGAAGCGGCTCGGCTATGTGCCGTGAGGAAGAGGGCGGAGGGGAGATGGTGCAGGGAAGATGGTGGATGGATGCGGGGAAGGGTTGAGGCCGCCGGGGTGCCTGCCGCACCATGCCGGATGGCGACCTGCCGCTTGAAAATCGGCGCGGCCTAAGCAAGGGGCACGGCGCACGCCACGGTTCGGCAATTTTCGCGCCGGTCGTCCGTTGTGTTGCTGCGGTTGGGAATGGCGGGCGCGAGTTTCTCAAGGCTTGGATGAACGGCCGGGCCGGCTCTCCAAGGGCAGGAAAAGGCGGCTTGCGGCCGTGCGGGTGGCGGGCTAGAGTGCCGCCCGGTTCGTGCAAAGGGGCAACTATGAAGGCAAAAACTGATCTAAGGTGGGCGCCGGTGCTGCTGCTTGGCCTGCTGGCGGTCAGCTGGTTGCCGGGGTGCGAAGTGGGCAGCTCGAACGACACGCTCACGGGGGCGAACGGCAATTATTCCGGCAGCTATGTCGGGGCCGAAAACGGCCTGCTGGTGGCGGGTAACAGCGGCGCAGCTGTTTCTTCCCTCACCCTCAGCCAGTCCGGCAACCAGTTGCAGGCGGTGGATAACAACGGCATCCTCTTCAAGGGCACGCTGGGCGACATCCTGCCTTCGAGCGGCAGCAGCAGCAACGCGAGCGCCACCTTCACCCTCAACGGCGCCACGACGGCGGGCGCGACCGTCTCCATCAATGGCAAGCTCAAGGGCAGCGGGGCGACGGCGACCATGACCGGCTTCTGGTTGGAGCCGGACCGGAACTGCAGCATCTATGGTGTCGCGGGGATTACGCCCATCAACGTCGGCGTGTCCGTGACGCCGGTCCAGAAAACGTTGAGTGTCAACGGCAACACGCAGATTTTTACAGCTAGCGGCGGCACGGCGTCGTACACGTGGACGCTACTCAACAGCAACGGCACGCTGGACGTCACCACGGGGGCCACGGTCACGTATACCCGCACGGTTACCGGCGACAATTCCCTGACGGTGACGGATAGCGCAGGCAAATCGGCCACCGCTATCATCAACCAGCCTTGACGTGAGGGCTATGACGGTTTGTTTTTCCACGGGTTGGAAAGGCAGCTTGCGGCGGTGTGGGCGGAAGACTAGAGTACGGCGCGTTGGAGCGAGAGAGAAATTATGAAGGAAAAAACTGGTTTGATGATGGTGCTGATGCTGGGCCTGCTGGCCGTCGGAGTGCTGCCAGGCTGCGAGGTGGGCAGTCCGAACAACGTGACAGCGCTGGCCAACGGCGATTTCTCCGGCCGCTATGCCGGCACGACCAACAACGCGCTCGTCGCCAACAACAGCGGCAGCCCGGTCACGACCCTCACCCTCAACCAGTCCGGCAACCAGTTGCAGGCGCTGGATAACAACGGCATCCTCTTCAAGGGCACGCTCGGCGACATCCTGGGGTCGTTCGGGGGCAGCACCAACTCAAGCAACGCGAGCGCCACCTTCACGCTCAATGGGGTGACCACGGCGGGCCAGACGGTCACGATCAACGGTACCCTGCATTCGACCAGCACGACGACGGCGACGATGACCGGGCTCTGGATTGAGCCGGGGCTGAACAGCAGTGTCAACGGCACCGCCACCATCGGCAACTAGCCCGCGGTCCGTGTCCGGCGTCCGCCGCTGGCTTTAAGCAAACAGGCGTTCTTCATGGGAAGAACGCCTGTTTGCTTAAAGCCTGTGCTGTTCAGTGCCGCAGGAATTCCGCGATGGTCTCGACGACACAGGCGGCCTGCGCATCGGACAATTCGGGGTAGATCGGCAGCGCGAGCGTCCCGGCGGCGGCGCGCTCGCTCTCGGGGAAGTCGCCGGCCTGATGGCCGAGGTAGCGGAAACATTCCTGCAGGTGCAGCGGCAGGGGGTAATAGACCTCGCTGCCGATGCCGCGCGCGGTCAGGAAGGCGCGCAGCTCGTCGCGCCGCGGCACGCGGACGATGTACTGGTTGAAGACGTGGCAGTGACACCGGTCGTCATCGGCCAAGCCGGCTTCGGCGCAGGGCGTGGTCGGCAGGGTGACGGTCTGCGGCGCGAGGCCGGCCTCGCCGAACAGCCTGGCGTAGCGCGTGGCATTGCGGCGGCGCGCGGCCGTCCACGCGTCGAGGTGTCCCAGTTTGACCTGCAAGACGGCCGCCTGCAGCGCGTCGAGCCGGAAGTTGCCGCCGATGAGCTTGTGAAAGTACTTCGGCTCCATGCCGTGGTTGCGCAGCGCGAGGAGCTTGGCGGCGCGCGCCGCGTCCCCGGTCGTGATCAACCCGCCATCGCCCGCGCCGCCGAGGTTCTTCGTGGGGAAGAATGAGAAGCAGCCGTAGTCGCCGCACGCGCCCGTGCGCCGGCCGTGAAACTCCGAGCCGATCGCCTGGCAGGCATCTTCGATGACGACGAGGTGGTGCTCCCGGGCAAGCGCGTTGATTGCGTCCATCTCCGCCATGCGGCCGTAGAGGTGCACCGGCATGATCGCCTTGGTGCGTTTCGTGATTTTGGCGGCGATCTGCTGCGGATCGATATTGAACGAGCGCGGCTCGATATCCACGAACACCGGCTTCGCGCCGAGCCGCGCGATGCAACCGGCGGTGGCGAAAAACGTGTACGGCGAGGTGATGACCTCGTCGCCGGGGCCGATGTCCTCCGCCATAAGAGCCATCAGCAGCGCATCGGTACCCGAGGAGACGCCGACCGCGTGCGGGGCGCCGCAGTAGGCGGCGCACGCCTGCTCGAACGCCTGCACCTTGGGGCCCAGGATGAACGCCTGCGCGGCGAACACCTCGGCGACAGCGGCTTCGATTTCGGGCTGGAGGGCGCGGTACTGCGCCTTGAGATCGAGGAGCGGGACATTCATAGTCAGGCGCAGGGAGAGGGTTTAGTAGTAAAGGTTGTTTTCGTTCGCGGAGGTGCAATTGGTCTGGATCAGGCTGGCGTGTCCATCCACAAACCCGATGGTGCCATGATTCCATTTGGAATAATGCCAGCGGTTCTGCGGTTTGCTGATCGGATTGGCGGTGTCGAGTGTGGGCTCAAAAATAAGGGCTTTTTGGCTCGGGGACGGCACGGAGGTCAGCCGCACATATTTCTGGTTGGGGCCCACGCCGAAGATGCCGGACTGGTCCCGGGTCTGGTACGCGTACATATAGCTGGCTAGGGAATTCGTCTTGTTTTCCGAAAAACACTCGGGTTTGCCTGCGACGGGGGAGGGCGGCCAGCCGGAAATGCCCTTGTCGCTGGGGCACTCCATGAACTTGTAGTCCTTTGTGTTGTCGCTGAAGCCAGAGATGCTAAATAAACGGTTCCATGCGATGGACGGGCGAGAGGTGTCTTGGCCCGGGAATTGCCGGGTTTCCATGGTCGTCATCAGGATCAGCTTGGCGATCTGGCCGGCATTGTTGCCGCAGGCGACGGCGTTGGCCTTCTGCTTGGCGCCGTTCACGGCCGGCAGCAGCAGGCCGACGAGGATGGAGATGATCGCCACCACCACCAGCAGCTCAACCAGCGTGAACGCCCGGCTCACGCGACTGGTTTGTTGTCTTTTCATATTGCATGTCCTCGGCATTTGACGTCTGACTTCGGCGCGAACTATAGGCTCCGGCACCGCCTGCTGCCAATGACTAAATTTTGGGGTGGGGCTCGACGGAGACGTCGCTTGGCCGGCCCCCGCGCCGGATCCCCGTCGCCCCTGCCGGCGTCTCACACCTGCTGGGCAGGCTGGGCGCTCAGCTTGTGCAGTTCGTCGCGCAGCGCGGCGGCGCGTTCATAGTTCTCCACCGCGATCGCGCGCTCGAGTTCCTCGCGCAGCCGCTCGGCCGGACTGCGCGGCTTCTGGCGGAGCACCTGCTCGGCCAGTTCGCGTAGCGTCGCCAGCGCGGGCGCGGCCACGGGCAGATCGCCCAACTCATGCTCCGTGCAGAACGCCTCGATCTCGGCCCGCGCGGCCTCCAGCGCCGCCAGCGCCTCGTCATAATGCTTGGCCGCCGTCGCTTTTTCGGCCCGCGCCCGGGCGTTCATCATCCGCACATAGGGGAAGAACGGCAGAAACGCGCGCCGCAGCTCCTCCGGCGCGTGCCGGATGACGTACTGGATGATCTTCAGGTTGTGCAGGGTGTCGCGGATGACCCCGTCGAACTCGCTCAGCGCGAAGAAGGCGATGTACCGATAATAGAACTGCATGGCCTCCTGCTGGAGCGCGCCACAGGCCTTCTCGTCGAGGCGCATGGCCGGGTCGCCGGCCGGCAGCGCCTTCTCCAGGGCCAGATAGTGCTGCAGCAAGGTCGGCGCCCCGTGGGGTGCCTGCCCGTCGGGCCGTCCGGAGAGTTCCATCTGGAACACGCCCAAATCGACGCGCAACTGCAGCGCCATGCGTCCGGTATCTGTCTGGACCCAACGTGCGGTCACCCGCTGGGGCTCATAGTCCCAATCCCGCGTCACATTGTTCAAATCCATATTCATGGGTTGTTTCCCGCGCGAATATATCGTCATCGCTGCGCATTGCAAACCTGGGCCGCTGCCCGGCACTATACGAGCATTTCATGTGCCGCTGCCCCAAAAATACGGAGCGCGGTTGGCCGGGGAGGGGACGGGTGGCGCTGGCTGACCGCGGTCTGCGTGCGGTTTCCCAAGCCTTGGGGCAACATCCCGCGCGTTGCGCCCGGAGTGGGCCGGCGGGCGCGGCGGCCTTCCAGACGGGGAAACCATTCGCGTTCTTGCAACCGGCGGTATGCGCGGCACGTGGAAGCGGCGTCCCGCCGCTTATCTTGCGGCGGGACATCGGTTCCGCCAAGTTCGGGTCTTACGGCCAGAAGCGCAAGCCGCCGAACGAGGCGCCCGCGCCGCTGACGCCCAGGCCGAACGGGGCTTTTTCCAGCTGCACCCGGGCGTGGCTGAAAAGGGGCTCGCGGTTCACGAGGCACTCGATGCCGTTGGTGCCGGCGCGGACGCCCAGACGATAGCCTTGTCCGGCGCGGATCGGCCGCCCGCGTTCGGCGACGATGGCGAAAGTTCCGCCGCGTACCTGGGCCAGCGTCCAGCCGCTGGTCTCGCCGCCCAGGCCGAAGAAGTCGAAGTTCTTTTCGTCGCGGATGTTGAAAGCCAGGCCGGCGCGCGCGCCGGAGGACAGCGAGGACCCGGCCGGCGTCAGGGTGACGGCGAGTTCCCGCACGGCGGCGGCGGGTGCGGCCGCGATCGCGCAGGCATTGGTGGTGCTGAAGGCCAGCGCCCCCGCGGTTTGTTTCTCCAGTTTTCCAAGGGTTGGAAAAGCGGCGGAAAATTCTTCCACGGCCTGGAAACCGGCCGGCTCCGGCGGCGGTGCGGCGGGCACGCTGTCGAACGCGACCGGTACGCCGCGGCTGGTCGTCCCGTCCAGAAACCACGCGATGGGTTGCAGCTCGACCGGGCCGGCGCCCAGCCGGGCGGGGTCGAGCGTGATCGTCCGCGCCGGGCCGCGCGCCAGCAGCCGGGCGCCCTGCACGAGGCCGACATCGCCCGCGGCGATGGGCGCGGTGATTTGCAGTTGTAGTGGCGCCGCGGCATCGACCCGCGCGCCGGCGGTGATGCCATACAGGACGGGCATCTTCCCGTTTGCATTCCAGACGAAGCCGGTGCCGGCCTGCGCGCAGTTGCGGAGCGTGTCGCCGCAGGTGGCGACGCCCACCAGGCGGTGGTGCCCCTCGGAGAGCCGGGCGGCATCGAAGGTGACGCCGGACCGCTCGGCGTTGTGCACGATCTCGCGGCCGTCGAGAAAAAAGGAGTAACGTGCCGCCGTGTTGGTGGGCACTCCGGACAGCTGGAGCAGGGCGCTGAAACGCGGGCCTTCGGAGCGCAGGGCGAGCTGCGTGGAGAAGGGCGTCGCGCCGGGCGCCGCGAGCGGATCGCCGACCGGCAGCAGCTGTAGCGGGCAGCGTACGCTTTGCGCGAAGCATTCGAGCGCGGCACAGCCGCGGACCTGGTGGGCGAAGAAGCGCGCGTTGGGGAATTTCATCCAGATGGAATACGGCTCGACGACCGTGCCGGCGCTGCACGCCGCGCCTGCGCGCAGCCAGAGCGTGAGCTTGGCCTGGTCGCTGCCGTCGAAGTGCGCGGCGAAGCTGGTGCAGTGGTCCGCGTAGGCGCCGGGCGCGAACGCGCCTTGCGGCGGCGCCGGCCAGGCGGCGCCGGTCATGAAGCCGAGCACGGCGGCGCCGGCGGCGGGCGGCGCGTTGGTGACGAGCGCCGGCGCGCCCAGCGCGGCCAGCTCGTCGCGCGCCGCGCTGAACTGCCAGTCGCGCATCCGGCTGCGCAGGTCGTCGCTGGTGTGCAGGACGAAGGCGCCCTGCCACGGTTGGGCAAAGGGCTGGCCCGCCCGGACCAGGGTCCGGAACAGCTCGTCGGGCTCGAGGCCGCGCGCGCCGGC
>CAITZM010000145.1 GCA_903896925.1 uncultured Lentisphaerota bacterium
CGCCGAAGGCGGGCGTCCCGCCCATGTCCGGGCACGGGCAGGCTGCCCGTGCCACGCGGCTCAGCCCCGGCGCCGCAGGCGGTGGCCAAGAAAGAGAGGAGACGACAGAATCATGGTGGACAGAATCATTTCAAGAAGGCGTGAGCGCTGCGCCCGGCGGCGGCCAAGCAGCTGGAGTTGCTCTCCGACTCCGCATGATTCTGCCGGTCATGGTTCTGTCGAAATCCGTCCGCAGCGTGGCAGGGCGTTCCGCCCATGTCCGGGCACGGGCAGGCTGCCCGTGCCGGCGCGGCTCAGCCCCGGCGGCGCGGACCTCACCGCGACAGGGTGAGCAACTGGCGCAGCAGGAGGCTGTTGGCGACCAACCAGAGGATATTCAAGGCCACGGCACCCTGGGGCGGGTGGAGCCTGTCCTTGCCGATCAAGAGGACCAGCACGAGCACCAGCAGCAAGGCGAAAACGGCGGGTGGCAGCGACAGCACACCCAGGAGGCAGGCTTGGCCCCGGTCGGCCGTGGCGCCCAGACTTGTCCGGCCATGCAGGCCGATCACTTTCAGATACCGCAGCGTGGCCAGCACCAAGAGAATGTTGACGCCTGTCAGGGCGAGGCTGCCGCGTTTCCAGAAAATGTGCGTTGGCGGGTTCATCGGAGAGGTAGCGCTGTAGGCTGGGGCGCCGCGCACGCTGCACCATGGCGGCGCTGGGCCTTGGCCTGGCGGAGTTGGTCCATTGCGCGGGTCTCGGCCCTTGCGGCCCCCGCCGTTTCGAGCACGACGACTGTATGGCCGATTTCCAGGCTTGCCTGCCAGCCGTGGGTGTTGAGGAACGTCTGCCGTTGCAAGGGACAAGGTGCGAGCCGCTGGCCCGACCAGTCCACAGCGGCTTGCTCGCGCCACGGGCCTGTGCCGGCTTCGCTGGCCAAGAGGGCCTGAAGCTCGTCCGGTTGTATCGCGGCGTGGCCCTGGCCGTCCGCCTTGGTGTAGGTCAGCCGCACGGTGCGGCCCGCCACGAAGGCCGCGCGAATCCACCACGGGTGGTGAGGATAGGTGCGGGTCACGGCGCCGGCGAGGATGGGTTGTGCCTGGAAGGGGTCGGCGCTCTGCTCCAGCGGCGCTCCGTAGCGCACTTGGCACTGCCCGGCGGTCTCATCCAAACCGGCCGAAGCGCTGCCGGCCATGCAGCAGGCCACCACGGCCAGCAGCCTGCCGAAGGGGTCGGGGAACATGCTCCGGCACGCGAGGTCCCTGCGGTTTTTCTAGTCCATATGAAAGCATACATAGCTGCCTTGTCACGACTTCGTCAAACGCCTCTTTTACTCGCGATAGAGTATATCCACGGCGCCGGGTCCGGCGGGATGGAACCAGAGGGGGCGACAGCATCATGGACAGCAGAGCCCTGTCATGAAGGCGTGAGCGCGAGGTCGTTGGTCGCGTTAGCGCCGGCCACGCAGATAGTTTTGCACCTCGCCGTGGTCCCCGGCGAAATCGAAGGTGAGGACCCCTTTTTGTGCGACGAAGATCAGCCGCCACGCCAAACCTGTCCGGCATTCGTACAGGCTCCTGCCCAGTTTACGGATGGAGATTCCAGCATGCAGATGGGGTTGCCCGAAGCCATCCCGTACGAGCTGCAGCGCGGCCGAAACTTCGGCTTCGCGGCCGGCGTCCCGGACTCTTTTCTTGAACCGGCTGGTCAGTTCAATGGAAATCATGCCCGCCCCCGGTGAAGGGCGTGGTTTCCCCGCGTGCGCGCGCGGCCTTGATGTCGGCGCCGATCCGTTTTTCAGCCTTGGCCATTTCGTGCGCGCTCAAGCCGTATTCCTGCAGCGCATAATCCGAGGAATAAACCTCCACCGGTCGCAGGGCCACCACTTTCCCCTCGAACATGAAGCCGATGTCCGCCCCTTGCAGGGCCTGCTTCAGCCAGAAGCCGAGCCGGCCCCGGCCTTCGGTGATGGTTAGAGTTTTCATACGCTCATTATAGAGTACACATCGGACTTGGGCAAGCCGGTTGTAAGGGAGAAAAACGGCCGTTATTTTTCGGCGAGGAGCGCGTGCAGGGCGTTGAGCAGGGCGGGGGTGTCGAACGGTTTGTGCAGGAAGCGCCCTGCCGTCAGGCCCAGCTCCCGCAGGTCTTCCGGCGGCGGCGGGAGGCCGCCCATGGCGACGATCCTCGGGGGCGCCGGCAGCTGGCGCAGCTGGCGGATCAGCGTCGGGCCATCCATGTGCGGCATGAGCAGGTCGGTCAGCACCACCTGCGGCGGCTCGCGGCTGCTCTCCAGCAGGCGCAGGGCCTCGGCGCCGTCCTGCGCCTCGAGCACGCGATAGCCGTTGCCCTCCAAAATCTTCCGGGCCATGTGGCGCAGGTGCGCTTCATCATCCACGACCAGCACCTGCTCGCCATGGCCTTGCGGCAGCTGGGGCGCCGCCAGAAGGACGTTGTCGGCCGGTGCCGTCAATGTGACGGAGATCGGCAGGAAGATCCGGAACAGGGTGCCCTGGCCGGGCGCGCTCCGCACCTGGATGAAGCCGGCATGACTGCGGACGATGCCGAGCGAGGTGGACAGGCCGAGGCCGCTACCTTTGCCGACGGGCTTGGTGGTGAAGAACGGGTCGAAAATCCGGTCCAGGATTTTCGGCTCGATGCCGGTGCCGGTGTCGCCGACGCCGAGGACGACGAAGCGGCCGGGGCGCCCGTCGGGGATCGTCGCCGCGTCCGCCGGATCCAAGGTGACCGCTTCGAGGCTGAGCGTCAGCTCGCCGCCGTCGGGCAGGGCGTCGCGCGCGTTGACGCAGAGGTTCATCAGCACCTGGTGCAGTTGCGTCGTGTCGCCCGTGACGGGCGGGATTCCGGCGGGCAGGTCGAGGTGGAGCGTGATATTTTTCGGGAAGGTCTCGCGCATGATCGCGTACATCTCGCGCACCAGCAGGGCGAGGTGCAGCGGGATGCGTTCGCCCTTGAGGCCGCGGCTGAAGGTCAGCAATTGCCGGATGATTTCGGCGCCGCGCTGGGTGGAAGCTTCGACCAGGTCCACCAGTTCGCGGGTGTCGGGATCGTGGATGGCCGCGCGCAGCAGCGGGGGCGCCAGCAGCACCGGGGCGAGGATGTTGTTGAGGTCGTGGGCGATGCCGCCGGCGAGCCGGCCGATGCTTTCCATCCGCTGGCTGCGCAAGAGTTGCGACTCAAGGGCCTTGCGCCCGGTGATGTCCTGTTTGATCGCGATGAAGCGCTGGATCTCGCCCCGGGCCCCGTGCAGGGGCGTGATGGTCATGTCTTCCGTATAGAGGGTGCCGTCTTTGCGCCGGTTGACCAGTTCGCCGTGCCAGACGTGGCCGGCGCTGATCGTGTCCCAGAGTTCCGCATAGAAGGCCGCGGCCTGTTGGCCGGACTTGAGGAGGTCGCGTGTGTTCCGGCCGCAGGCTTCCTCCAGTCCGTAGCCGGTCAGGGTGCTGAAGGCGGGATTGGCCCACTCGACCACACCCTGGGCGTCGGTGATGACGATGGCATTGGCGGCGGCCGCGAGCGCGGCGCCCTGCAAGAGCAGCAGGTCCTCGGCCTGCTTGCGTTCGGTGATGTCCCGCAAGGTGCCGGTGATCCGGTCGGGTTGGCCGGTGGCATCGGTCAGCAGCTTGGCCGACAGGGAGCACGGGATCAGCGAGCCGTCGCGGTTTTTCAGCCAGACGGTGTGATCCGACAAGCTGCCCTTTTCACGCAGGATCCGGAGCAGGTCGTCGCGGGTCTGGGGGTCGGCGTAAAAGCCATACATGGATTTCCCGAGCAGATCCTCGCGTGCGTATTGGCCCCTGGAGATCGCGGCAATGGAGGGGCTGACCTCCTCGATGGTGCCGTCCAGTCTGACTTCGTAGAACACATCCTGAATGTTTTCGAAAATACGGCGATATTTCAACTCGCGTGCCTGCAGCGCGGCTTCCGCCTGTTTGCGTCCGGAGATGTCGCGGGTGATGCCTTGGAGATGGGTCACCTGCCGCCGCTCATCGGCGATCAACGTGGTCACGACCTCCGTCCACACGCGGGAGCCGTCCTTGCGGATCTGCTCCAGTTCGTGGCACTGGGACCGCACCGTATTGTCGCCGCCCGCAAACGCTGCGAGCCGCTGCGGCAGGCGCTCGGCGACCAACTGGCGGTCTTCCGGGGTCAAGGTGTCCAGCATGCTGCGACCTTGGCTTTCCGCGAGCGTGTAGCCGAACAGTTTCTCCACCGAGGGGCTGAGGAAGGCGAACCGGTTGGTGGCCAGGTCGAACAGCCAGATCACGTCGCCGCCGTTTTCCGAGACGAGCCGGTAGCGCGCCTCGCTGGCTTGCAGCGCCGCCTGCGCGCGCCGGCGCTCGGAGATATCGATCACGAACACGGTCAAGCCCGTCACCGCACCGCTGCCGTCGAAGATGGGGCCGTAGCGGTTTTCGTAATAGTTGCGGGTGAGGGCGCTGTCGCCGTAAGCTTCCTCCTGCACTTGCGCCTCGCCCTGCAGGGCGCGGTCAAAGTGATCCCGGGCCTTGGCGCGGTCGGCGGGGTCGCTGATGCAGTCCAGCATGTTCATGCCCACGGTGATCTCCACGCCCCAGAGCTGGTACATGACCTTCTTGTGCGTGGTCGTAAACTCGGTATAGCAGTAGGAGCGATCCAAGGCGAAGATGATCATTCCTCGCGGGCTTTCCATGATCGACTTGAGCAAGGCGGTCTTTTTGCGGGCGAGGGTTTCGGCGGCCTGCAGCGCCGCCTCGGCCTGCTTGCGCGCGGTGATGTCGCGGATCAGCCCCACCGCATGCCAGCGGCCTTCGAGTTCGACGGCGGAAAGCGACAGCTGCACGGAGATTTCCCGGCCGTCTTTGCGCCAGGCCTCCAGGTCGAGGGTGCGCCCCACGTTGGCGCCTTGGCCGGTCTGCCGGAAGGCCGGGAAGGCGGACTGGTGGGCCGCGTGGTAACGCGGGGGCACGAGGAAGGCGTGCAGCGGCTGGCCGAGGGCTTCCGCGCTCGTGTAGCCGAAGATTTGCGTGGCGGCCGGGTTCCAGAAGGAGATGCGGTCGTCCGGGTCCATCATCACAATCGCATCCTGCGCCGAGTCGGTGATCGCCCGCAGGCGGGTTTCGCTCTGGCGCAGCAGCTCGTCGGTCTGCTTGCGGGCGGTGACATCCGTGACGACACCGCACATGTAGAGCATCGCGCCGTTCTCGTCGCGCACGGGGGAACCCCGGTCCAGCATCCAGCGCACCTCACCGTCCGGCCGGAGGATGCGGTATTCGACATGCCACTCGCCCCGGGCGTGGCCGGCGAACGCCGCGCCGACCCGTTCCTGGTCGGCGGGGTGGATGGCTTCCACAAAGGAGGCCGGACGGGCGTAGAGGCTCGCGCAGGTGCGCCCCCAGCACTGCTCGTAGGAGGGGCTGACGTAGAGGATCCGATCCAGGGAGGGTGTGCTGATCCAAAAAACATCCTGGATGTGCTCGACGAGGAGCCGGAATTTTTGCTCGCTTGCCTGGAGCGCCACCGCGGCGCGCTGGCGTTCGGTGATGTCGCGGAAGGACCAGACCCGGCCCGTGACGACACCCGCCTCCAACATCGGGGAGGAATACCGCTCGAAAATGCGGCCGTCCTTGAACGTGAGCAGGTCCTCCTCCTCCTCATCGGAAACGTACAAGGCCTGCACCTTGAGCAGGAACGCCTCCGGTTCGACCAGCTGGTCCAGCACAAAGGCCAGCAGGCGCTGATCATCGTGGCTCTCCAGGAGGGCCGGCGGGATCTGCCACAGCTCGGCAAAACGGTGATTGACCTGGATGATCTTTCCCTGCCGGTCCACGGCAAGAATGCCGTCGATGGTGGTGTTCAGCGTGATGCGGAGCTGGGCTTCGTTCCGATGCAACGCCTCTTCCGCCTGCTTGCGGTCCGTGATGTCCAGCAGGGTGCTCAGCAAGCCCACGACCTGCCCTCGGGCGTCCGTTAAAGGCCGTGAGTTGTTCAGCACCGTGATCACCCGGCCGTCCTTGCGCCGGAGCTGGTGCTCGAAATTGGTCAACCGGCCGCCGGCCAGCAAGTGCCGGTGGGCCAGCAACACCTCGACGGGGTTGGCGTCCACGTCGGCGAGGCTCAAGTGCAGGAGTTCCTCCCGCGTATACCCCAGCAGCTCCAAGCCCGCCTGGTTGCTGCCGATAAAATGCTTCTGCGTATCGAAGGTGTAGATCGTCGCCACGGACTCATCGAAAATGCCGCGATATTTTTCCTCGCTCGCGCGCAACGTGGTTTCGACCGCCAGGCGCTCCATTTCGGCGCCGGCGCGCACGGCCACGGTTTTCAGGATGGCCTCCGCCAGCGGGCGGTTGGCGAGCGGTTTCCGGCTGATGACGGCGATCAGCCCGATGGGCTGTCCGGCATGGCCCCAGAGCGTCACCCCGAGGTAACTCTCCGCCCGCAGGTCCTTGAGCACCGTATCCCGCGGGAAGTGCTGGCAGACGCTGGCGGGGAAGCAGCACACCGTCTGGCCGACTACGTCGCCGCAGGGCGTATCCTTCAGGGCGTAGGCCGTGTTGTCCTCGAACTTGCCGTCGCACCAGACGGCCACGGTTTGCGCGGTCAACCCGTCGCCCTCCAGCCGGTCAATGCAGACGAAGTCCATGGCGAGGGTCCGGGCCAGGTAGCTCGCCAAAGCCTCAAAGAAGCTCGCCCCCACCACCGCACCCTCACGCTGGGACAGAAAGGCCTGCACATCCTCGAGCTGCTTGCGCTCGGTGATGTCGCTCAGGGTCACGCGGATCAAGGGTGCGCCGCTGTCATCCTGCGCCTTGGCGGCGTCCAGCCGGACCCACAGGGTGCCACCCGCCCGCTTCATGCGCAGTTCGCAGAGCAGGGCCGCGCTGGCCGCTGTGGGGACCAGGGGGCTGTCGAGTTGCTGGCGATACCGGTAGTAGTCGTCCTGGTCTTCTTTGCAGACCAAGCTGCCCAACGGCCGCTGGACGAGTTGCGTGCGGGTGACGCCGAGCAGGTTGGCGGCGGTGAGATTGGCCTCCAAGATCAATCCTTGTTCATTGAGCGTGACATAGCCAACCGGGGCCAGGTCGAAGAGGTCGAAATAGCGCGTCTGCAATCTTTCCAAGGCCGCCTGCACCCGGCGCAGTTCCTCATTCTGCAGCTCGAGCTCAATCTGGTGCACCTGCAGCTCATGCTTGAGCTGGCGCGCCTGGGCGGGCGTCAACTTGGCCGGGGGCTTGGCCGCGCTGGCCTGTGCCTCCGCGCGCTTGCGGAGGTCAGCCGGCTCATCGGGTTTGGCGGGCGGTGTGTTCAAGGGGCACCTTCCGGCGGGATCGGCTGTCCCGCCTGTTCCGGCGCAGGGGTGCCGGCCGGCTGTTCCGCATGCACACTCGCCCGCACAAGCGCTTCATCGTGGCCGCTCGACAGGATCACCGGCAGTTCCGCGCGCAGCGCGCGGAGCGCGGCCAGCGTGGCCCAACCGTCCAGGCCCGGCATGGACAGGTCCGTCAGTACGCAACGGATCCCGGCCTGATGCTGCCGGAACAGGTCCACCGCCTCGCTGCCATTCGCGGCCGTGAGCACGGTAAAACCCAGGCGCACCAGCATGGCCTCGGCCAGCTTGAGCACCGGCTGATCGTCGTCCACCAGCAGCACGGTGCCACCCGCTGTAAACTGCGGGGCCGGACAGGGCTGGGGGGGAGGCAGTGCGGCGCGGCTGAGCGCCGGGAAGAAGAGCTGGAAGGTGCTGCCCTGGCCGGGTGCGCTCTCCACCGTGATGCAACCGTGGTGGGCCCGCACCAGGCCGAGCACGACCGACAGGCCCAAGCCCCGGCCCGTGAACTTGCTGGAGAAAAACGGGTCAAAAATCTTATCCAGATTCTCCGGGCTGATGCCGCAGCCGGCATCGGCCACGCCGAGGCAGACATAGTCCTGCGCCTGCGGCTGCCAGTCGAGGGGGAACCGATGCGCGGCCGGGAGCTCCCGTGCGGAAACCGTTTTGACAAACAGGCGGATGGCACCCGGATCCAACCTGCCGGACTCGGCGGCATTGGTGAGCAGGTTGGTCAGCATTTGCTGGAATTGCGGGGCGCTCGCCAGAATGACCGGGCCCGGCTCGGGCAGGTCGGTTTGCACCACCACGCGGGTGGAGCTTTGGAACAAGGACAGGCCCTGTCGGCACAGTTCGGCTGCATCCACCGGGCTTTGCTTGTCGGTGGTCCGGCCCAGATAGGTCAACATCAGCCGGCTGATCTTGCTCGCCTGCCGCGTGGCCTGCATGGCTTCGTGCAGGCACTCGGCGACGCTGGCATCCTGCGGGATGCCGATCAGTTCCAAATTCCCGGCCACCACCTGAAGCTGGTTGTTGAAATGATGGGCGATGGCGCCGGCCATGCGGCCCAAGCTCTCGGCTTTCTGCAATTGCCAGGTTTGGGCTTCGAGCTGCGCCCGCTCCGCCTCGGCCTGCTTGCGCGCGGTGATGTCCTGAATTGTGCCGCTCAAGCGCAAGCACCGGCCTTGCGCGTCGTAGTCCAGGCGGCCCAGGCCATGCACCCAGCCCACGCGCTGGTCGTCGTGACGGAGGATGCGATAGGTCTTGTCGAACGCTTGGTGCTGGCCCAGCACGATGTTGTGGAGATAGTCCGCCATCAGGGTGCGATCGTCGGGGTGGACCAGGTTCATCCAACCGGTCACCGTGCGATCACAGCCCGCGTCGATGCCGAAAATCCGATCCAGCGTGGCGGAACTGGTCCAGGATCCGGCCGGGATATCCAGTACGTAACTGCCCACGCCCGCGATGCTCTGCGCTTCCAGGAGGGCGCTTTCGCTCTCGCGCAACTGGTCCTCCGCCTGTTTGCGCCCGGTGATGTCCAACGCCACGCCCTCCATGCGGATGGCTTTGCCTGTGGCATCGTAATAACCGCGCCCTTTTGCCGCAAGCCAGTGGAGGCTGCCATCCGGCCAAAGGCTGCGATACTCGATGTCGTAATCCTTGTGATCGTCGAGCGCCTCTTTAACCACCAGGCCTGTCTTCTCGCGATCATCGGGATGGAGGGCGTCAAGGTAGCGCTGATAGCTCAGCGCCTCATCAGGTCGTATGCCAAACAGCGCCTTGCACCTGGCAGAGAAGATCAATTCGCCGGTGACGATATTCCAATTCCAGACGCCCAGTCTGGCGCCCTCTGTGGCAAGGAGCAGGTTTTCCTGATTGATCCTAAGCAATTCCTCCGACCGCTTGCGCTCGCTGATGTTGCTCAGCACCACTCGGCAGGCGGGGGCATCGTCGGGGTCCGGCACTGCGGTGGCGGATAGGTGGGCCCAGAATGCGGTGCCCGCGGTTTTGCCCATCCTCACCTCGCAGGTCTGTGTTGCTCCGCTGGCGGCGAGTTGCCTGCGGAATTGGTAGTGGAGATCCTGGTCCTCCCGGAGGATGAAATGGGCAAG
>CAITZM010000146.1 GCA_903896925.1 uncultured Lentisphaerota bacterium
ATCAAATCAAGCCGAGGGCTGATGAGCGGCGGCCACGGCGTGGCCGCCCTATCCGGAAGCGGCGTTTGCCACGGCGCGTGGTGCGATGAGCGCCTGCTTGTGGTGTGTTCGCACTATGGGGTTCGCGGGGTTGGAAAACCCCGCCCACAGAAGAACACTCTTCTGTAGCGGCGGCCTGTGGCCGCCGTCGACCGCCGTCGGCGGGTAGCCGGCCGGTTCCTTGTTTGCCGGCCTGTTATGTCCTGACCCCGTTGCGCCCTGGCCGGGCCCCTGCGCAGCTCACGCCAGGGAACGCAGCACCTTGGCGAAGCGGTCGGCCACCTTCACAAAGCCGTCCGGGGTCGGATGCATTTCGTTCGCCCACGAGTCCTTGTACTGGTTGTTGGTCGTATCGTTGGACAGCGTTTTGCGGAGGTCCACATAGCGGACGTGCGCGAAGGGCGCCAGCGCGGCCACGCCCTTGATCATGGCGTTCAGCCGGTCGATCAGCGCCTTCGCGATCGCGATCCGCTCGGACAGCTGGTCGAAGCCCTTCTGCCGGAAACCCGGCTCCATCCACGGACCGGGCAGCAGGCCCCACCCACCCAGGAAGCCCCGGCCGTCCGGGACCGGGTAGTCATAGCCGTGCAGCAGGATGGGCACCGCGTGCCCCGCCTGGCTCTTGCAGACGGCCGTGATCGCGTTGAGGATGGTCACATAGGCGGAACGGATGCGCTCATCGATCACGCCCTTGACCACCGACTCGTTGAGGCCTCGCGCGGCGGATTGGCTGTGGTTGAGCAGCATGCCGAACTCGGTGCCGGCCAGATCGTTCCCGCCGCCGGACAGCAGAATGGCTTTGGGCGCCGCGCCAGCCGCGAGGACTTTTTCGATGCGCCGCGTGAAGTCATCGAGTTGGCCATTCTCGTAGGCCATCTGCTCGATGGCATCGCCGGCGTGGGAGACCGACTCGACGCTATAGCCATGCTCGTCATCCAACGCCTTCAGGACATCATGCAGCGGATAGTCGAACCACGAATCGCCTTCCGCCACCAGCACGCCCGCGGTCCGCGATACCAGCGCGTCGGGCGGTTCCTCGCCGGCGAGCAGGAAGGCTTTGTTATGCAAGACCATCGGGTTCCGGTGTGTCTTGAGCACCTGCTGCCGCCGCCGCAACGCCTTGCGGCGCGCTTCCAACACCACACTGGCCTGATTCTCGCCCACCTTGAGCGCGCTGAGCGCTGATTTATCCATCGCCATGTTGCTCTCCTTGTTGGTTGTTTCCTCCCGCTGCTTCAACGAAAACCACCTGACAGAATAGCAACGGAGGCGGCGGATTCAAGCCGGAAAAGCCGCCGGAAAACGGCTCCCTCTGCAGCCTGTTTCGCAGGTCGATGGTCCGGACCAACGCGGCCGGATGCACAGGCTGGATGCTGGTCCTGAAGCGGGCCCGATGAGGCGGGAAGAGAAAGCTGTTTATCCACAGATTTCACAGATGCCACAGATTCGGCGGACAAGCAAAACGGACGGCACAAAGGCAGAGGCGGAAATTTAGCCACGGATCAACACGGACTTTCACGGAAGACTGGAACGCCACATACGCCCACTTTGCGTGCTCTGCGTCCTTTGCGCGAGAGACTCCGATCTTTTCCGCGCCAAGCGCGCCAAGGCGCAAAGAAGAGGCGGAAATATTAGCCACGGATCAACACGGATTTGCATGGAGAGCAATCGAAACCCCAGCCGTGTAGCCGCGGATGTGAATCCGCGGATTACAAAGCAAGGAGAAGAAACTCATCCACAGATTTCGCAGATTTCACAGATTCGGCGGACAAGCCAAGCGGACGACGGAAAGGCAGCAGAAGAGATCAACCGCCCCTTCGACCTCTCGACAGAGCTCGAGGCAGGCATGCTCAGGGCTGGCAAGACGCCAAGTTCGTCAGGAAAGAGATAGCCACGGATTTTTACGAGTGCCGGAACGCCACGCACGCCCACTTTGCGTTCTCTGCGTCCTTTGCGCGAGGGGCTTCGATCTTTTTCGCGCCAAGCACGCCAAGGCGCAAAGAAGAGGCGGAAATATTAGCCACGGATCAACACGGATTTGCAGGAAGCGCAACCGAAACACCGGCCGGGTAGCCGCGGATGTGAAGCCGCGGATGTGAAGCCGCGGATTACAAAGCAGAAGAACTTCATTCACAGATTTCGCAGATTCCACAGATTAGACGGGCAAGCCAAGCGGACGACGGAAAGGCAGCAGAAGAGTTCAACCGCCCCTTCGACCTCTCGACAGAGCTCGAGGCAGGCATGCTCAGGGCAGGCAAGGCGCCAAGTTCGCCAAGAAGCGTTAGCCACGGACCAACAGTGTCCGCGTTCTCACGAACGCGGCTACACGGAGCGGCGGCCTGCGATGCCCTCGGAATATCTTTGTTTCGCGACCCCCCTTATTCTCTTCTCTGACCTTGGCGACCTTGGCGTCATGCCTGCCCTGAGCATGTCGAAGGGGCGGTTAATTCGCCTTAAAATTGTGGATGATTTTTCTTCTCCGTGGTCATCCGTGCTTGCCACGGCGAAGCTCCAAGCGGTGTCGGGCAGTTTCGCGGCCTCTTTTCTTTTCCGACCTCTCCACCTTGGCGACCTTGGCGTCTTGGCGGTTCATGCGCCTTAAATCTGTGGATGAACTTTCTGCTCCCGTTGCGCCGCAGGGTTGCACGGTCCGGCGCGGCCTGCTAGGGTTGCGCCAACGGAGAAACCTATGAACAAAATCAAGCTGCTCTGCCTCGCGTTGGTCGTCGGTCTGTCGTTCGGTTGCGCCTGTCCCATGGCTCGCTACAATAAAGCCACGGCGTCCGGTCCCGTGCTGCGCCACGTGGTGATGTTCCAGTTCACCGCCAACACCACGCCCGAACAGGTCAAGGACATCGAGGCGGGCTTCCGTGCGCTGCCCACCAAGATCCCCGGCATCACCGGCTTCGAGTGGGGCACCAACATCAGCCCCGAGAACAAGAACCAGGGCCTGACGCACTGCTTCTTCCTGACCTTCGCCTCGCTGGCCGACCGCGACGCCTACCTGCCGCATCCCGCGCACAAGGCGTTCGGCGCGTCCCTCAAGGGCCACGTCGAAAAGGTCTGCGTCCTGGATTACTGGTCGCAGCCCTGAAGAGCCATGGTTGATGGATCCATGGAGTATGGGGAAATGGCAGACGGAAGCGCCTTACGCCCGCACCGAGGTCGATGAGATTCTGCGCTAAAACAGGACAGATCGGTGCGGCCGTTTTATGGGCGGCTCTGGCTGTGCCGTCGGGTTTCTGCGCGGCGGAGGCCGCGCGCACGTTGACGATCGACTTCGGCCAGGAGCAGGGCCTGCCGTCCGACGCCAAGCTGCAGGTGCGTGTCCTGCCCGCGACCAACCTCGACACGCCCCTGACCGCCGCGCACATCCCGCTGGCGACCGACTACACCACCGAGCCGCAACAGGGTGGGGTGTGCATCACCTTGTCTCGGGTGGAAGCCAATCAAGCGTATCAATTGAAATTCTTGCGATAAAAAAACAATCGGTAAAAGATGTGGGTCTGACCCTAACGACTTGTATCAAAGTGTAGACCTAACCCCTCCGCCCTCCTTTTGCGCGAGGTAGTCAAATGTGTCAAAGTGTAGACCCCGCTTTCCGCGAACCCAAGTCCGTCAGGCTTGCTTGTTGACTTCGATTCATCCGGTAGTCAGAATTTTCATTGAATATCTACCCGCCAGATGAACTCCTCAGAGCATGGCCTTCGTGTTTTTCGAGTATGGCGACGAAGTTTTATGTCATCTCCGTCGAAGGCGAAGTCATATTCAATTCTCTCCTCAAACCATCGCAGGGCCTTCTCATTCCAGACGGGCCAGTTTGCACTTTTAACCTCGAACCCGATGTAAATCCTTCGGCGGTCCTCCGGCCAAGCTTGAAAAATATTATCATGGAGGTCGTACTTCCGGTCTTTGGACTCTTCGATCAAAAGCAGGTGGTCGTCGTATACATATAGCCGCATCCCGCGAGGCCAATCATTGGTTTGTGGCAATTTAAGCGGCAAGGTTGGTTTCATTCCCGTGCGAGATATTTCCTTCTTTTTCATACAGATGTACTCCATGAGGAGGGGCTTTAGCTCGGGGGATAAATTGTGTGAGAGTGTTGACCTGCGCCTGATTGAGCCCTTCAGCCCCTATAAACATTATTGTTGTGCCACTCAAGAAACTCCGGCGATGGCCTGTCCGCCGGTTTGGCCGGAAGCCGAATGGGGTTGCCATGATGGCGGTAGTAGTCCTTCCCATTCTCGAACTCTGTCTTGATTCTGCTGCTGACCTCAACATGCATCGTCGGCGTGATGGTGATGTAGCCCTTGTCAAACAGGGCATGCAAATCGCGCCGGAAAAGGATGCCATTATTGACGCGATGGAGGCCGCTCTCTGCATAAGGCTTGATGTGTGCCGCCTCCAGCGCTGGCAGCGTGCGTTCGCTTGTAACAGCACAACGCCGCTCGTACACGTCTGTAACCAGCACGCGGAATGAACCTTGGCCTAGGCGCGGATAAGTGAGCACAGGCTCTCCATATAGTGGCGTCTCTTCGCGGATCATCATAGGCGTAGCTGCTACCGATGTGTGCAGTTGATTCCAAAGTGAAAGGCCTGGTTCAACCGAGAGATCATAACCGCGACCCTGTACAATGTTGGCCTTCCAGTCCGACGGAACCGGAATCCATGATTGCCGAGGTAGGAAGAAAGGCTGCTCAAGCAAGATGCAACCAATCGTGTAGTCCTCCCCGCGAACCTCTGCCTGTCGACGATATTTGGCGACGCGAGTTCGCATCTCAGTGAGATTTTTCGCTCCGTTTGACAGATCAAAGGATTCCCAAGCAAGACTGATGGGCAGAAGGCTGGAGTGGGCGTAAAACCCGCCACCGACGATAAAATCTTCCGGACTATGGAGTTTAAAGAGGAATAATTCACCTGGCTTGAGCGCCCTGAACAGTCTGTTACCGGAGGGTTGCCAAAAGTTCACTTCATCCAACTGCGGACGACTGCTCAGCAGGTTGAACCATTCCCGGTCAGTTATGCCGATAAAAGCTTTCATCTTCGCATGAATCCGCCCTGCGTCGTTCATTTTCAATCGCAACGAGAGGAACAGCGTAGCACCCGCGACTGAGCAGGTCTATACTTTCATACAACTGCGGGTATGGGGCTCAGAAAAGTAAGAACTCTGCCGGGATGGTTGCTGGTCTGAACTTTCAAGGCGCGGCTGGTGGCGTTGTGGGTTGACTGCACGGCCGGCCCGTCGTGCCCGCATGTGCCCGTGCACGGGGCCCCGGATGTGAAGAATTCACCACAGAGGACACAGAGGTCAGATGAGGGCACAGAGGGAAGCGAGAGTTCAGCCGAAACCTCTGAGAACCTCCGCTTACCTCTGCGACCTCTGTGGTTACTCCTGCTCTTCGCCGCGGACAGGAAGAATTCACCACTGAGGACACGGAGGTCAGATGAGGGCACTGAGGGCTGACGAGGGGCTGGATTTAAAGCTCTGAGAACCTCGGCTTACCTCTGCGACCTCTGTGGTTAATGCTGACCGGGCAGCGCTTGCGCGGCGGTCGGCGCCGGGAGCACGGTGACCAGGACCGCCGTGGCGGGGGCCTTGCCGGAGTAGAAGGAGAGGGCGTGTTGGCCTGAGAGCATGGTGGCGTTCACGTTGCCCGCATCGAACGTGGACGCGCTCCCGGTGGCCACCGCCTCGGACGCCGGCCACTGGAGCGGCTGGCCGAACACGCGGTCGGGCGCCACGACGCGCCGCCGCAGGACGCCGCCCGCGCCGCGCTGATAGTAATAGTTGCTCAGCAGGCCGGTGGCGGGGTCGAGGAGCAGGCTCGGCGTGGAGGCCATGACGTCGCCGATGTTGGTCGGCGCGCACGTCCACGTCTTGCCGTAGTCCGAGGAGACGAGCTGGAATTGGGCGCGCGTCGTGGAGGAGCCGCCCAGCTCCGTCCGGGCGATGGCGAGCAGCTTGCCGTCGCCGAGGTAGACCGCGGAGGGCTCCGTCGGCCACTGGGTCTTGGTCAGCCCGGACTCGATGGCGGTCTGGGTCCAGGTGACGCCGTTGTCGGAGCTGGTCACCGTGCCCCACGAGTGGCAGGGGCCGTCATCGCCGTAGTTGCCCGCGAACCACAGGGCGATGAGCCCGACCGTGGGGACCGCGAAGACGTCGGAGATCTGCACGGGGACCACGGCGAGCTGTGGCGTCGCCACGCGCGTGAAGGTCACCCCGTCGGTGGTGCGGTAGAGGTCGTGGAGGCAGTCCTTCCCGACGCGGCGCACCCACAGGAGCATCGCTCCCGAGGCATCCAGCCCCTTGCCGACGGGGACCTCGCCGTAGCCCGGCGTGTTGGCGACCACCGTTTCCGGCGTCCAGGTCCGGCCCTCGTCTGTGGAGGTGCGCGCGTACGTGGCGCGGGCGTCTTCGCCGATCGAGTGCGCCGAGCCCCGGCTGTACACGCAGACCAGCTTGTCCCCGAGGGCCTGCAGCATCGGCCACGAGTTGTAGCCGGGCACCGCCTGCACGACCCGGGGCTGCGCGGGGGCGTCCAGGGGCGTCACCTTGACCAGCGCCAGGCCCGTGGGGTGGGTGAAGGTGTCGGCGGGATCGGCCGGCTCCCGCTGCACGCGCACCCACAGGGGCGCATTGGGTTCCACGGCATAGTACGACTCCAGGACGATGGTCCGGGCGCAGCAGGGGGCGGCGGGCAGGGCGGTGCGCACGGGGTGCCCCTGATAGTAACGGGCCGTGAACGGGGCGTGCTCCACAAGTTGCGACAGGTGGACCCGGTACACATCCTCACAGTTGGTGTTCGTGGACGCGTCCGTCGTGGTCACGACGATCTCGATTTTCACGGCGGCGCAGCCGCCGGGGAGGCCGGCCACGAGTCCGGCGACCGACTGCCCGACCGAGGAACCTGACAAGGACCACACCGGGACCTGCACGGAGCCGCTCGACACGAGCACGAGCGAAGGATGGCCTGTTGCGAGCGACAGGTTCTGGGCGGTCAGGCAGAGCGGGGCCGCCTCCCGCTGGCCGGGCAGCCGCGGATCAACCCCGCGCGCACCGTCCGCGACCAGCGCCTGCTGTGCTGCGCCGGGTGCGGGGACGGGGGCGTCCGCCCCGAAGCCGGCGACGGCGGAGGCCAGCAGCGTCAGGGCACCTCCGGCCACAGCATTGAGGAACGAGCCAGAAAGGGATGGGGCGCGTCCGCCGGTGGAACGCCGCGTTTCGACCGCAGGTTGGAGCTGAAAATGCATGCGCACAGTTTTGCGCAGCGCACCGTGAAAGCAAGCTCTTTGAGCGTGCCTAGGCGCGCGGGCGTCACGCCAGTGCCCACGCGTTCACGCGCACGGTGCCAAGAAGAGAAGATCTCACCACAGAGGGCACAGAGGTCGGAGGAGGACGCAGAGGCAAGGCAACAGGTCAGGCGGAGGAAGAAATCTTTGCCACAAAAGTACCTGGCGCGGCTACGCCGCCGCCCGAAGCATAAGAGACGACAGAATCATTGATAGCAGAACCATTTCAAGAAGGTGTGAGCACTACGCTCGTTGGCGACCAAGCAGCCCAATCTGCCTTTCGCCGCCTAATGATTCTGCCGTCAATGATTCTGTCGAAATCCTGGTAAATCGTCTGGAGAAAACGAATTTCCGATGGTTGGCGCTGCAAGGGCAGCAAAGGATGCTCTGTATTCTTTGCGTGCTCTCGTGGCTATTCCCCTCTGTGAACCTCCTCTTGCCTCTGTGACCTCTGTGGTTACATCCTTCCGGTTCTTGCGGGGCCGCGTTTGCGCCAGAAATGAAGTGTGTTGTTCGGGTCACGCGGGCTGGCGACGGCGTTCGGAGCGCACGCGGTAGAGGCGCTCGGTGAAGCCGCCCTCGGTCTCAAAGGACCTGGCCAGCGCGGCGAGCTGGCGGTCGAGCAGATAGCAGCAGAGGTTGAGCAAAGACAGCGCGCCGTTGGCGGCCAGGACTGGGGGCAACACGGACGGACACGGACCCTCACGGACGGACACGGACGGGGCATGTTCCGGCTGCTGTCCGTGGGCGGCTGTGGGCGTCGGTGCTGGTCCGTGTTCCTCCGCCACCCAGACGCGGAACTCGGCGAGGGTGGCGCAGCGCTTGGCCTTGAAGCGCAGCAGCGCGGGGTGCTCCGGAGACCATTGGGGCAGTTCCCGCTGACGCAGGAAATCCTCGTAGTCGAGGCGCAGCTCTTCGAGGCTGGCGCGGGCGACGTTGGTCAGCTTGAGCTCCGTTTTCTTCGAGGTGCCGGAGGCCTTGCTGCCTTCGGCGATGTTCTGCACGCCGGAGCGCGCGGCCTGGACCATTTGATCATGTGTACGGCTGTGTTTATTGATGTAGTGGTCGCAGAACCGGACGGTGACATCGTAGATCAGCTGGCCGAGCTGAAAGGTTTTCAGCTGGCGATAGCCGCCGTGCAGGGGGAGCAGGGGCGTCGTGTTCATTATTAGGCAACGGGTGGGCTAGGGGGGGGCCCATAGCTGCGGCCTCAGTCCTGGACGTTGATCACGCTGTTCAAGGAGCCGCAGCCGTTCGGTGCGCTCTCCGCGCAGTGCGGGTCCACGCACCATTCGCCGTTGATCACGAACTTGTACTCGTGTTTCCCCGGCGGAACGGCGACGACGGTCTTGTAGTGGCCGCTGTCGGGGTTGTCCGTCATCGGGTTCTTCTGGGCATCCCAATGGTTGAACGTGCCCGCGACGGACACCTGGCTGCCGGGTGTCGCCGACACGCGAAATTCGATCTGCTTGAGCGCTGGTTTCTTTTTCATGCTGTTCTCCTGCGGCCTGGTTCGCTCATTTCCTGGTTCACGACCGTGCTGCTTTCCAGTGGGTGCTGTTTGCTAGGGACAAGAGCCGGGCGCACGTTTCACGCTGCGGCCGACCGGTGCTTCCGGTTTGGCGCCCATGGCGCTGGTCAGTTCGGCCTCGGCCTGCAGCCAGTGGCGTACGACGTCGCCCACCGGCTCTCCCGCCTGCGTCCACAGACGATAGGCACGGACCGCAATCGCTTCGTGCGAGGGCTCTGCTGGCTGCTGTGCTTTCATGCGGACCTTTTCTGCTTGCGAACATTTGTTGTTGAAGCGCGTCCAAGCTGACCAACACGTGTTGCCGCACGTAGCGGCCTGCCTGGCTGTGCTTTTAAAAGCCGGGGCAATAGTGCCGCTCCCGCCCCCCGATGGGTAGCGGGCCCTAGGCTGAATTTAGACTAGGGGAACGCCCTAGGTCGCCGCCTGCGGAACCTGACTGAGAAAGGTTCCGAATTTGAAAAATAATCCGACGCAGCAGACCGTGGACGCGGCGGCCCGCCGCGTAGCATCAACGCACGAGATAAGCGGCGTGACGTCGCTTCCACGAAGAGTCCGGCCTCAACAGAGCTTGCGCATCCGCCGCGTAGCAACAATGCGCAAGCCAAGCGGCGGGACGCCGCTTTCCACGAAATGCGCAGCATCCACCACGCAGGCTCCTGAAAACTGAATAGACGGTTGGGCTTTACAATGTTGGGAAGAACCATGCGCGTGCGTTTCCAAGCCTCGGTGGACAGGCGCCTCATCGCCGGGGCTGTAGTCTTTGTCGCCGACCAGGACAAGATGCTGGCCTTGGAGTCGGGGATGCTCAGAAAGAACCCTACGGTTCCCTCCTGAAGGCGGCGATCAGGAAATACGGACGGTCGCGTTGAGGTTGGCGATGCCGCTCCGCTTCCCGATCCCAACGCCGTGCCGGCATCGGTCAGGGTGCTGTGCCGTAGTTTCCGATCTGTGCATTAAACTGAGCCGGCAATAAAAGTTGGCTTAAAAACCGCTCCTCACTATACTTGTCAGCGTTCGTGACGGTTGTCGGCGCGCCTCTGCCGCTGTGTGGCGTCGGGTGCACGCCCTGAAAGATCTGCTTATGAACCTAGCGTCAGCCACTCGTCGCCAATTCCTCCACTGGACCACCCTGGGTGGCGCCGGTTTCTTCCTCGGCTGCCAGCGGACCGCGGTGAACGCGCGCCGCCTCTCGCCCAACGAAAAGCTCAACATCGGCGTCGTCGGCGTCGCCCACCGCGGCGGCTCCAACCTGGGCGGCGTGGCGCTCGAGAACATCGTGGCGCTGTGCGATGTGGACGACAATTTTTTGCAGGCCGCTGCCGCCAAATTCCCGCGGGCGCAAACCTACAACGACTTCCGCCGGATGCTCGACCGGCCCGACCTGGACGCCGTCGTCTGTTCGACGGCCGACCACACGCACGCGGTGGTCAGCATGCTGGCGTTGCAGGGTGGCCGCCACCTCTATTGCGAGAAGCCGCTGACGCGCACCGTGTCCGAATGCCGCCGCGTGCGCGAGGCGGCGCGCCGCGGCAAGCTCGTGACGCAGATGGGGACCCAGATCCATGCGGGGACGAATTACCGCCGCGTGGTGGAGCTGATCCAGGGCGGCGTCATCGGCCCGGTGGCCGAGGTGCATGTCTGGGCCAGCGTCAAGTACGGTGGCATGGACCGTCCCGCCGAGACGCCGCCCGTGCCGCCAGGACTGCACTACGACCTGTGGCTGGGCCCGGTGGCGGAACGCCCTTATCACCCCGAGTATCTGCCCACAAAGTGGCGCAACTGGTGGGCGTTCGGCGGCGGCGGGCTGGGCGATTTCGGCTGTCACTATATGGACCTGCCGCATTGGGCCCTGGGCTTGCACGACTGCTCTTCCGTGGAGGTCGTGGATGGTCCGCCGTTGCATCCCGAGACGGTGCCGCCCTGGCTGGTCTTGCGCTACGGCTACCCCGCGCGCGGCGCGCAGCCGCCGGTGAAGCTGATGTGGTATCACGGAGGCAAGCAGCCGGAGCTGCTCGCCTCCGTGCTGCCGGAAGAGAAGGCGTCCGCCAAGCAGGGCGCCAAACAGAAGACGCCCTGGCAGAGCGGCGTGCTGTTTGTCGGGACGAAGGGCATGCTGCTGGCGGATTACGGCCGGCACGTGCTGCTGCCGCAGCAGCAGTTCGCGGGTTTCGATGCGCCGAAACCGTCCATCCCCGATTCGGTCGGGCACCATCAGGAATGGATCACGGCCTGCAAGACGGGCGGCACGACGACGTGCAATTTCGATTATTCCGGCGCGTTGACCGAGGCCGTGCTGCTGGGCAACGTCGCCTACCGCGCGGGCCAGAAACTGGAATGGGACCCGAAGAAACTGCGCGCGGGGAACTGTCCTGCGGCGGATGAATTTATCCAGCACCAGTATCGCAAGGGCTGGACGCTTTGAACCGGTTCGCGATGAAGTGTGGAAAGTAACAGATCAGGTCAGCCTATGAAAAAAATAGTAATGCTCTCGTCCGTTCTCCTGCTCACCGGCCTTTGCCAGGCCGGGCTGAACGAAGCACCCGCCGGGTTCACCGCGCTCTTCAACGGGCAGAACCTCTCCGGCTGGTACGGCTGGGGCACATCAGATCCGAGCGCGCTGTGGGCGATGACGCCCGAGCAGCTCGCCGACTACAAGCGCAAGTCGGTCGAGGGCGGACTGGCGGACAAGAAGGGCAAGCCGCAGACGGACCACATCCAGGCGCACTGGAAGGTGGCCGACGGGGAACTGGTGAACGATGGCAAGGGCTTGTACCTCACCACGGACAAGGACTACGGCGACTTCGAACTGTGGCTGGAATACAAGGCGCTGCCGGACGGCGACAGCGGCGTGTATCTGCGCGGCGTGCCGCAGGTGCAGATCTGGGATGCGACCAAGGGCGATCCGCGCGGCCTGGGGCAGGACAAGGGGTCCGGCGGTTTGTGGAACAACAGCAAGGGCGCGCCGGGCAAGGATCCGTCCAAGAAAATGGACAAGCCGTTCGGCGAGTGGAACAGCTTCAAGATCACCATGATCGGCGAGCGCGTGACGGTGGTCTTCAACGGCGAGACCGTGGTGGACCACTGCGTGCTGGAAAATTATTTCGCCAACAAGAAGGCGGGCTACGTGGCCTTCGCGAAACCCGGTGCGGCCGGCAAGGAAACCAAACAGGAGAAAGTGCCCAACGGCTTCCTGCGCGATCCGATTTTCCCCAAGGGCCCGATCCAGCTGCAGACGCACGGCAGCGAAATCCGCTGGCGCAATGTCTTCATCCGCGAAATCAAGCCGGAGGAGGCGAACGCGAAACTGGCGGCGCGCGACAACGAGGGCTTCGTCCGCCTCGACAACGGCAAGGACCTGGAAAACTGGCAGGGCGCGGTGGCGAACTACGAGGTCAAGGACGGTTGCATCGTCTGCAAGCCCCGCAAGGGCGGCGACCTCCTGACGAAGGAAGAGTACGGGGACATGGTGCTGCGCTTTGAGTTCAAGCTGCCGCCGGCGGGCAACAACGGCATCGCGCTGCGCACGCCGATGGGCGGGCATTCCGCTTCCGACGGGTTGGAGATCCAGGTGCTCGACAGCGACGGCTACAACGCCGCGCATCCCAAGAACCCGCTGCTGCCCTACCAGTATCACGGTTCGCTGTATCACTGCGTCGGCGCCAAGCACGGCTACCTGCGGCCGGTGGGGCAGTGGAATTACGAGGAGATCGAGGTGCGCGGCCAGAAGATCAAGGTCACCCTCAACGGCACGAAGATTCTCGACGTGGATATCGACACCTTCGACCGCAGCCAGATCGCGCATCCGCCCAAGGGCCTCGACCGCAAGAGCGGATTTATCGGCTTCGCCGGGCACAGCGATCCGGTCGCCTTCCGGAACTTTTGCGTCAAGCGGCTCTAAGCCCGCCGGGTGTGGCGAACGCTTAGTGGGTCATTGGTCACCTCAAGTGCGTTTGGGTGCACTTGTAGCCGGCTTCGGTGAAGCCGGCTGCCGGGGTCAGCGGTTCAGGCTGCTGTTCTGCACCAACACATCAGCCGCTTGCGCGTGGGCTGTTGCTGATTTCTTGATGATCACGTCCGAGGTCAGGTTCGCCGGGTCGGTGACCCGGCCTACAGGAGAAACGGTCAGGGGCGCGGCGTGATTCTATAGGCCGCAGCTCCGATGCGGTGGCTGGCGCGATGGGGGGCGGGTACGTCAAATCCTGCCTTGTCGCTGTTACGGCGCGCGCGGCGGCGCGGGCCGGGTGATGCCCAGGCCGAGGAGCGGGAGGAGTTCCTGGCTCTCCTTGGCCCCGTAGTTGAAGATGATGAAACCATCGGTGTGGAACCGGTCGGCGATGTCGATCTGCTCGATCGTCCGGGCGGCGCCGAAGTGCGAGGAGGACGCGCTGACGCCGATGCCTGGATAGACGGGCGTCCGCCCCGCCCACGCCACCTGCTGGGCGACCATGCCCTCGAACCGCTGGTTGTTCGGGGTGTAGTCCATCGGGCACACGAAATCGAGCCACCCCTTGTCGCACCAGAGTTTCCAGTCCTGACCGACGATGTCGCGGTCCGTATTCCAGTTGCGGAAGACGGCGGCGGAGATTTTGAGGCCGGGCCGGACGGCGCGGGCCTGCTCGCTCACCGCCTGCACGACCGCCGAGATATGGCTGCGCCGCCAGTCCAGCCAGCGCTCCGCGAGCGGGCCCGCTGTGCGCACGTCGTTGGGCCATTTCTTGATTGCGGCGCCCTGGTGGCGCTCAAAGCGCTCCCGGCAGCCGGCGCAGAAACAATGCTGGTTGTCCGGATAGCGGATGTAGTCGAAGTGGATTCCGTCCACGGGATACTTGCGCGCCACCTCGACCATGGCGTCGATTTCCAGTTGCCGGTTGGAGGGGTGGGAGGGGCAGAGCCACAGCAGTTCCTCGCCCTTCAGTCCGGCCTGGAGGCGCCGTTCGCGCCGTAATTCTGCGACGAAGGAATCCGGCACGGCGTGGCCGAGGTTCCAGTTGACCTTCCAGACGTGCAACTGCACACCGTGCTTCCGGCAGGCCGCGAGGCAGGCGGCGATCTGGTCGCCACCGGCGGCCGCCTTCGAGGCCTTGGGAAGCACCTGGCTGTCGTAGAAGGCGGCGCCGCCCCACAGCATGTTGGGGAAAATCGCCGTGAAGCCGTTGGCGGCCAGACGGCGGATGGCCTCGTCCCACTCGATGCCCGTCACGCCGAACGCGTCGTGGCACCAGAAGGCGCGGAAACGCGCGGGGGTCGCCGGCTGGGCGAGGCACCACGCCTCCAGCAGCAGCCGGTCGGCCACGGTGTCGAGTTCGGGCACATCGCTATAGCGACCGGAGGCCAGCGCCTGCTCAACGTTGTTGCGTGCCGTGCGGGTCGCCGTCACCGCTGTGTCCACGCGCGGGTCGGCTTTCCCCCGGCGCAAGATTTCCTGGATGGCCTGCTCGAAGGTCCGGCCCCCGAAATCCTTCCCGATGTCCGCCATGGCTGCGGCCGCCACACGGCGTCCGGTTTCCGGGACCAGGTGGTTGACCATGGCCAGCAGCATGCGCCTTTTTTGAGCGAGGTCATCCTGCAGGAGGATGTGGGACATCACGATGGCCTTGGGCGAGCCCAGCACGGCGGGATAACCGGACGGCTGGCCCTGCTCATCGAGCCATTCCGCCAGCACCTGCCCCACGCCGGGGACCGGTGTGAAGACGGTGATGTTCCACGAATCCTGGTGGACGATCTCCGGCGCCCCCGGCAGCGCCGCGGGCGCAAACCGCAGCGCTGAAAAAGCGCCCGGCTTGGGGGCCTTCAGGTGCTTCCCGCCTTGTATGCCGAGGACCGGATACAGCCGTGGATAGCTGTTGTAAAAGGCCAGCAGTTTGCCGCCCCGATCGGAAAAACGGATCAGCTCGTCGGCCGCTTTGTCCGGCAGAACCGGGTTGAAGGGCAGCACGACGAGTTGATAGGGCGCCAGCTTATTTGCGCTGAGGTCGCGGTCGCTCAGCACGCGGCAGGACACGCCGATGGCGTGCAATTCCTGGACACAGGCGTCGGTGTACTCCTGCACCCCCTTGGCGTTGTCCGACCCACGCTTGACCGCCGAGTCGCCGCGCAGCACCGCCACGAGCGGCTTGCCTCCCGGTTCCTCCACCGGCCAGATGTCGCCGAGAAAGAATTCCGTGTCCACGTCCTTGCCGCGCCACGCCGAGATGCGCAACAGGTCGATTTTATCCCAGCCTGCCGGCTTCTCCTCCTGGCTGACCTCGGCCTTGTTGATGGTGATGGTGCACCACGCATTGCTCGCCTCGGGATAGAAGTTCGCGTGGTACCAGCCCTTCCCGCTGCGCAGGTACAGGGTGTAGTGCGAAACCGGCGAGCTGTCCTTGCTGAACAGGTCGAAGCGGAGGCCGGGAGAGTCGGAAAGGTCGAGTGTCACCGGCACATCCCAGGAAGCGCGGTCGATGACGTGGCCGGCGAAACGGCAGGGCAGGCGCAGCGCCGGGCGGCCGGCGATCGTGGCGGCCGTGGCCGCCGCCGTGCCCTTCATCGTCTGCCATTTCACCTGGGTGACCCGGACGCACGGCGCATCCGCCGGCCCGGTTTCGGCCCGGGCCGGCAGCGCAGCGCCCGTGCATGCGGCCAGGCCCAGCATCAGCCCGGCCAGAATTCGTACGTGTTGCATCGTCCTGTTCCTCTCCTGCGCGCGGCAGCCGCCGTTAAAAAAACGCGGAGCAGTTTCCTATACTTGCCGGTCTGGAAGCAAGCATCGACAGGAAGTGGAAGGGAAGATTGAACTCAGGCACTGTAGCGGGCGCGGAAGCGCGTGGTGCGCTCGTTCTGGAAGCCTTCGCATTCGGCGCGCAGATAGTCGATGGCGCTCGCCACCAGCTCCGGGCGCGGCTGCGCCTCCGCGGCGGCGACCTGCTGCACGATACCGATGCAGGCATAGCGCGAGATGAGTTTGCCGAACAGGACGCGGTCGACCTGCGAGTCTTCGGTTGCCATGGGCAGGTCGCGCAGGTGGTCGGCGGCCATCACCGGCGCGGGCAGCGTCGGGTGGCGGGCCAGCGTCTCGCCCAGCGTGGCCAGGCCGAGCTTGCGCGCCTCGCCGATCAACTGGGCGGCGATCGCCTCGTAGAGCACGTCGTTGCTGCCTTCGAAAATCTGGAACGGGCGGCTGTCGGTGAAGGCCTTGCCCGTGTAGTGGTCCCGGCGGAAGCCCTGGCCGCCCCGCAGCTGCACGCCGGCATGCGCGGCCATCTGGAGCAGATCGGTCGCCGTGACCTTCACGATGTTGGCGGCCAGCATTTCGATGAACAGTTCCGGCCCCTGGTGCGCGTCGAGCAGCGCGCCGGCATAGGTGCAGGCGGCCTGGCAGACCGTGCCGGCGGCCTGCATCGCCGCGAGCCGGTGCTGCACCTGCTCGTAGGCGGTGAGCGGCTTGCCGAAGACCACGCGCCCGGCGCACCACTGCGCGGCCTCGTCCACCAGGCGCCGCGTGGCGCCGGCCGCAATCGAGGCGATGCTGATGCGGCTGCGGTTGAGGATGTCGTACATGACGCGGATGTTCGTGTGGGGTCCGCACAGTTTGTTTTCGGCGGGCACCTGCACGTCAAAGCGCGTCAGGCCGTAGGTGATGGAGGTCAGCCCCGCCGCCGGGTAGAAGTGGTCGAACTGGAAGCCGGGCTGGTCCGACCGCACAATGAAGAAATCCACATCGCGGCCGAGCGCGCCCGTGTCGCGCGCCTTGCGCGCCGACACCAGCCAGTATTCGCCCACGCCGCTGAGGCCGGCCCAATGCTTCGCGCCCTGGAGATGGTAGCCCGCGCCTTCCGGACGGAAGTTGGTCTGGATGCCCATGATGTTCGTGCCATACTCCGGCTCCGTCATCATCATGCCGGCCAGCAGCCGCCGGTCCAGAAAATCCGCCAGCACGCGGCCGCGCGTCTCGGCCGGCGCATAGCGCGCGACCGGCATGAGGAAGAGGCTGCTCGTGATGCCGAGCATCAGGGAGAGCTCGAGCGAGTGATAGGCCGCCGTGGAGACCAGCGCCATGCTTTCGCTGTAACGCCGGTAGACGCCGCCGTGCTCCGGGGGGATGAAGACCCGGAAGGCGCCCAGGTCGTGCAGCTGGTCCACGAAGTCGCGCCGGAAGCCCTCCGGCCGGTCCAGCAGCGGGTGACACCCCGACAGGAAACTATCCAACTCGGCCCTTATGCCCGTCGCGGTGTCATTCATATTCAATATTCCGTTGGCTCAGCTGCGTTGCCGCCGCACAGCCCAGCGGACCGTGTGGCCAAAAGCGAACTAATTTACTGCAGATTCCCGCGGATGAAAGGGCCGGCCGTTAATTATTTTGAACGTTCCACGAAGACGGGGCCTGTGAAGGTGTGGCCGGCCCACGTGGCGGTGGCGGGGGCGGTGGTTTTGCGGAAGGCGATGTGGATGGTGCGGCCGGCGCTGCGGAGTTCGACGCCGAGCGCGTGGGCGCTTTCGATGCGCTTCGCCTGCCAGGCGGGGGCCTGTCCCGCGCGATGCGGCAGCAGCACGGTGAGCATGCCCAGTTCCGTGCTTTTCTCCTGCGTGCCGGCCTCGACGTGCCACATGTTCGGGAATTCCTTTTTCGGCTTGGGCTCAAACCCGTCCCACTGCCGGAAGGCGAGCGGGGCGGGTGGGAGATAGCTGGCCGTCAGCCCCGCCAGCGGACGTTCGAGGCTGAGCGTAGCGCGGGGCGCGTCGAGGGTGAACGGGCTGAGCGCGTGGAGCATGAACTGGAAGGTTGCGGGCTCGCGCGCGGCGAGGTCGTCGCAGAGGACGATCACGTCGGGCTTGAGGAAGACGACGAGGCGGCGCGCGCGGGTGAGGCGGCCGCCGTAGGCCTCGGTCGCGTCGCCGCAGACATAGTCATAGGCGGGCGTGAGCAACTCCTCGCTGATGCGTCCGTTCGGCGCCGCGGAGTGGGGGATTTGCCCTTCGCCGTTGACGAGGACGCCGTTCTGCGCGCGGGTGCTGTGGACCCACTGGTAGTGGAATTTGCTGCCGTGCAGGTCACGGTAGACACAGGCGGGCAGGAGGCTCTCGCCATAGGCGTTCAGCTGGAAAGTATTGTGCGCGTTGTGGCCGTGGCTCTGCGTGCCGAACGGGCTGGACTTCATCAGGAAGTGGACGTCGTCGCGGCTGTCGAGCAGCGTGGTGTGCAGGCTGGCGACGCCGATGCCGTGGAAGATTTTCGAGGGTGGCAGGTTGGTCGGCGGCTGCGCGGGCGGGAGCGCGGGGAGGTTCGCCGCGTAGAGGAAACCGAAGATGCCCGTCTCGCCTTTGCAGCCGTATTGCTGGAGCCACCAGCGCCAGTAGCCGGCGTGGCCGCCGGGCGTCGCGGCGCCCATGCGGCAGTAATATTCCAGGAAGGCGATGGCGGTGGAACTGGGCGGGCGGAAGGAGAGATCGCCAAAGCCGGCGTTGGGCGAGTGGGGTGGGGCGATGTACAGCGGGTAGTCGCCGATCTGTGCGAAGAACGGCTTCTTGAGCCCGTCGAGGTTCAGCGCGCTCTTCGCGTACTGCTGCCACCAGACGGCCTTGCCCATGTAGCCGTTCCAGTAGCTGACGCCCTCGTGCCAGCCGCCGTCGTCATCGGCCCAGATGGGATAGCAGCCGTAGAATTTGTTCACCGCGTAGTCGAGCCACATCTCCGCCTCGGGGACTTCGCCGAGGAACGCGAGGCCGGCCTCGCCGACCTTGTGCCAGACGCGGTTGCCGTGGCTGCTGTACGGACGGCTCAGGTGACCGGTGCCGCCGGCGACCTCGCCGCTCTTCCACGCGTCGGCGATGCGGCGCTGCATGGCGGCGCGGACCTTGGCGCGTTCGGCCTCGGAGAGCGTGTCCCACGCCCAGTCGTAGGCGCGGGCCGGCCGGTAGAGCATGACCTTGCCCGCCTCGCAGTTCAGCTTGAAGTTGGTCGGGCCGTCGGGATCCCACGCCGCGAGCTGCAGCACCCACGTGCGCGCGGCCTCGCCGTATTTCTTTTCGCCGGTGATCAGCCAGGTGAAGGCGATGTTCTCCGCCTCGGCGCAGGCCTTCGATGTCTGCTCGCGGTTCGGCCACCAATACTTCACCGCGTCGTCATTCTCCTTGTCCGTGGCCGAGCCGCGGTGCGTCGGCTCCGGCGTCGGGCCGGCGGCGATGGCGCGGTCGGCGGCCTTCCGGATCTCGGCGAAGCGCTTGGCCGCGTCGCCCTTGCCCTTGGCCAGCTCGCGCAGGCGCGGGAGATCGTCGGGCCGCAGGAACAGGCGCGGATGTCCCGCCGGTGCGGACGCGCGCTGCTCGGCGCGCGTCGGCATCGGGAACGCCGTGGCGGCGGCGGGCACCACCACCGAGCGCACCGCGCTCCAGCCGGAGACGGTGTGCTTCGTGCTCGTGTAGCGATAGCGCCAGAAATATTTCCCCGGCGCGAACGGCTGGTTGTGTGTGTAGGTGTTCCAGACGAAGTTGCTCGCCGCGGCAGCGGCCGCGAAATCCGCGCGCGGCGACCACTGCACCGTGTAGGTCGCCGCGTCCTTTTCGTGCAGCCAGATGAACGACGGCGGGTTGAGCCGCACGGTCGAACCATCGGCGGGCCGGTAGCCGACCTCGTCAGGGTTGGGCTTGCGATTGCTGATCTGCGGCGCCGCGGCGGAGGCGGCGAGCGCGAGCCCGCACACCGCGCTGATGAGCTGGAAGGGTTTCATGTGCGCGCAAGGTAGCGGACGCGCGCCGGTTTTCCAAGGCTGGGGTGAACAAACATCGAACACCGAACATTCAACGTCGAACATCGAAGGTTATCGGCTGCAACGGCGCGTTGGTTGGCCCAAGATTGTTCCGCACTCGTTTCTCGCCGCTCGCCCCTCGACACCCGGCCCTCGTCCCTTTCCTCTCCGTCAGCACTTCCCGCACGACGGGCAGAGCGTGGCGATGGGGCAGAGGGCGCAGTCGGGCTTGCGGGCGTAGCAGCAGCGGCGGCCGTTGGAGCCACACATCACAGACAATGGCGATTGTGGCATGAGGTTGCATTGCTTTTGGATGACGCGTATTCTTTTCTGCGAGCAGACGTATGAACATCTCAACTATCATGGAAAAAGAAGAAGCGCATCGCCTGATCGACAGGCTGCCAGCCAAGGCGACGTGGGACGATCTGATGCATGAGATCTATGTCCGCAAGGCCATAGAGTGCGGCTTGGCCGATAGCAAAGCAGGTCGTACCAAATCCGTCAGGGAAGTGCGAGCGAAGTACGGTTTGCCTGCATGAAGGTGCACTGGACAGCTACGGCCGAGGCGCATCTTGACGCCATTCATGATTACATCGCACAAACTTCCACTGATTATGCCCGACGCTTGGTGGATCGCCTGACGCGACGGTCCGAACAGATGGCAGCGTTTCCGCTATCCGGTAGGCGCGTGCCGGAATACGATCTACCTCAGGTCAGGGAAGTGATCGAAGGCTCCTATCGCATCATCTACCACATCACACCTGACCAAATTGACATCCTCGCAGTCATCCATGCGGCCATGAAAGTGCTGGATGAATCTGAATAGATTTTTGCAGTGCTGAAAGCAGCGATCCTGTTCCGCTGAGTGAGGATCGGAGTGCCGGAAACTTCGCCCACAAGCGGATATCGGGTGTGCGTTACCACACCCGACCCGCGTCATTCGTCCCTCGACCCTTCTGCTATGCTCAGCACTTCCCGCACGACGGGCAGAGCGTGGCGATGGGGCAGAGGGCGCAGTCGGGCTTGCGGGCGTAACAGCAGCGGCGGCCGTGGAAGACCATGCAGTGCGACCAGTCGGTCCACACCTTTTCCGGCAGGATGTCCTTGAGGTCGAACTCGATCTTGTCGGGGTCCTCGTTCTTCGTGAGGGCGAGGCGCTGCGAGAGGCGTTTGAAGTGCGTGTCCACGACGATGCCGGGCTGGCCGAACACCGTCGCGATCAGCAGATTCGCCGTCTTGCGGCCGATGCCGGGCAGGGTGATGAGGGTGTCGAGGTCGCCGGGCAGCTGGCCGCCGAACTTTTCCACGACCACCGCGGCGAGCGCGCGGATGCTCTTGGCCTTGTTGCGGTAGAAGCCGGTCGAGCGGACTTCGGCCTCCAGCGTCTCCTGCGGCGTCGCGGCGAAGTCGGCGGCGCTGCGGTACTTCTTGAAGAGCACGGGCGTGACCATGTTGACGCGCTTGTCGGTGCACTGCGCGGAGAGGATGGTCGCGACGGCCAGTTCCATCGGGGTCTGCCAGTGCTGCAGCTCGCAGCCGGCGTCGGGATAGGCGACCTGCAGCCGCTTGAGGATCTCGGCGGCGCGGTCGCGCTGCTGGGCGTGGGTTTCTGTTTTTGATTTCATGTTAGCGTCGTCATGGTCGGAAGATAGCGCAAGCCCGGGTGTGCGTCGAGCCGGCAGCCGCAGATAAATCAACTTGAGCGCCGGTGTACGGATGCGCCCGCAGCCCTGGCCTGCGGCGTCTGGCGCTGCTCTTCACCGGGGGCTGGAAGGTCCGCGGCCGTCGGCAGGGTGAGGTTCGCTTTTTTGCAACAGGACCGGGTCGAAAGCGCTGAGGCCGATGACACCCTGCTGCCAGGTGCCGGTCTGACCTTCCAACCGCACCAGTAAGTACAGGTCTCCCTGCTGCCGGGGCTGAAAAGTGAATGCGTCGCGAATGATGGAGTGCGGTGGATATTTTTTACTGACGCGGGGGCGCGCCGCCGGCGCGCAAGGACACAGCCCGGCGCGCGGCCGGGCTGAAAAAAAGAAAAGGCGCAAGGTTTTATCCTTGCGCCTTTCCACTCACTCAGGGCTCCGCCTTATTGGGGCAGCGCCGGGGTGTCGCCACCCGCCTTGGCCTGGGCGTCCATCTCGGCCATCGCCGCTTTGCGGCTCAGGCGGACGCGGCCGGTCTCGTCCACGTCGATGCACTTGACCCACATCTGGTCGCCGACCTTGCAGATTTCGGTGACGCTGCGGATGCGTTGGTCAGCCATCTCGCTGATGTGCACGAGGCCATCCTTGCCCGGCAGGATCTCGACGAAGGCGCCGAATTCCTTGATGCCGGTGACGGTGCCGCGGTAGATCTTCCCGACTTCCGCCTCGGCGGCGATCATGTTGATCTCGCGCACGGCCGCTTCCATCGCGTCCTTGCTCGTCGCGAAGACGCGCACGGTGCCGTCGTCCTCGATGTCGATCTGCGTGCCGGTGACATCGGTGATGCGGCGGATGTTCTTGCCACCCGGGCCGATCAAGGCGCCGATGTTTTCGGGGTTGATGTGGATGACCGTGATCCGCGGCGCGTGCTTCGACAGATCCGGGCGGACCTCGGCGATCACGGACTGGATGAAGTCCAGCAGCTTGATGCGCGCGGCGCGGGCCTGGGCGAAGGCGCCCTCAACGAGCTCCCACTTCAGGCCGCGCAGCTTGAGGTCCACGTGGAAACCGGTGATGCCATCGCGCGTGCCGGCCACCTTGAAGTCCATGTCGCCGCAATGATCTTCGGCGCCCAGGATGTCGGTGACGAGCTGGGCCTGCTGGCCGTCAGCGCTGGTGAACAGGCCGACCGAGATGCCCGCGACGGGCTTGATCATCGGGACGCCCGCATCGAGCAACGCCAGGGTGCCGGCGCAGACGGTCGCCATCGAGCTGGAGCCGTTGGACTCCATGATCTCGGAGACGACGCGGACGGTGTAGGGGAAGTCCTTGGGCATCATCGGCGCGATGGAGCGCTCGGCGAGCGCGCCGTGGCCGATTTCGCGCCGGCCGGTGAAGCCGAGGCGGCCGACTTCGCCGACGCTGAACGGCGGGAAGTTGTAATGCAGGAAGAAGTTCTTCTCGCTGGGGCCGCCGGCGAGGGCATCCATCTCCTGGACATCCTTCGAGGTGCCGAGCGTGACGATGGCCATCGCCTGCGTCTCGCCGCGGGTGAACAGCGACGAGCCGTGCGTGCGGGGCAGCAGGCTGACGCGGCCGCTCAACTCGCGCAGGTCTTCCATGCCACGGCCGCCGATGCGGTGGTGCTTGGTGAGGACCATGTCGCGGGTGGCGTCGATCTCGAGCGCGTCGAACAACTGGAAGAACTGCTCGGTGCTCATCTCCGGGAAGGCCGCGACGATCTTGACCTTCAGGGCGTCCTTGACGGCGATGACGGCGTCCTGGCGTTCCAGCTTGCCGTTGATCATCAAGGCCGCTTCCAGGTCCTTGCCGGCGAGTTCGCGGGCCTTGGCGAGGTGCGTCTGGTCGACCGGTACGTCGGCGAAGATCTTCGCCGGCTTTCCGAAGAGGCGGCGCAGCTCGTGCTGGGCCTGGATCAACGGCTGGATGGCCTCGTGCGCCAGGCGCATCGCGGCGAGCATGTCGGCTTCGGTGATTTCATGGGCGGCGCCCTCGATCATCAGCGGCAGCTCTTTGGTGCCGGCATAGATCAGGTTGAGGTCGCTGAGTTCGATCTCCTTCATCGTCGGATTCAGGATGAACTTGCCGTTGATGCGGCCGACGCGCACGGCGCCGATCGGGCCGGCGTACGGGATGTCCGTCAACATCACGGACGCGCTGGCGGCGTTGATGCTGAGGATGTCGGATTCGTGCTCCTGATCGGTGCAGAGCATGTGGTTGACGATCTGGACGTCATTGCGGTAGCCGTCGGGGAACAGCGGGCGCAGCGGGCGGTCGGTCATGCGGGCGATGAGGATCTCGCGCTCGCTCGGCCGGGTCTCGCGCTTGAAATAGCCGCCGGGGAAACGGCCGGCCGCGTAGAACTTCTCGCGGTACTCCACCTGCAGCGGGAAATAATCCACGCCGACGCGGGGAGTCTTGGTGGTGGTCACGGCCGAGAAGACGATCGTCTCGCCCATCTGCACCGTGAGGGAGCCTTCGGCCTGGCGGGCCATAAGACCGGATTCGAACTTGACCTTCTTGCCGCCGACATCGACTTCGACGGAATGGATCTCACTGCTCATTTTCTTGTCTTTCTCCTGTGCAGGAGGAACGCACCACCCCCGCGGCAGTTAAGCCGCGAGGGCTGTGGTCGTCTTGGGGAACGTGCGCCCGGCGGGGCCGGGCGGGCGGGTTACCGACGCAGGCCAAGGCGCTCGATCAGCTTCTGATAGCGCGCTTCGTCTTTGTGGCCGAGGTAATCCAACAGCCGACGGCGCTTGCTCACCATGATGATCAGACCACGGCGCGAGCTGTGATCCTTCTGGTGACTCTGCAGATGCTGAGTCAGGTCCTTGATGCGCTTGCTCAGGAGTGCCACCTGCACTTCGGCCGAACCGGTGTCCCCGTCGTGCAACTGATATTCCTGTTTCAAGCTTGCCTTGGTAGCGTTTTCCATATCCTTAACAGACCTATTTCTGTTTCTCTCTGCGTGTTTCTTGTTTTGTTCGCGGCGCACCATACGGATGTGGACTCCGTGTGTAAAGCCCTTTCTTGAAAAAATGTTTTGAGGGCTCGCTTTCCAACGCGGAGCCAGGCGGAGGTCCGAGCTCGAAATAGTTATGTAAGAGTCAACCTTTCAATGCATAGCGCCCCGATGGAGCGGCTTTTCCCAGTCCGGGGTATCAGTCCCGAAAATCTCCGCTCACGGTTGCACAAAGCGCACGCGCAGCCGTGGCCCTGAAAGCCGTCGACCTTCCTGGCTGATTACCCCAGTCCCTCAAACGGCCCGGAAGGGCAAGGCTGCCGACGTGGCGAACCTCACCGCTCTTCAGGCCGCGCCAAACGGCCGCTTCAC
Source organism: uncultured Lentisphaerota bacterium (assembly GCA_903896925.1). Lineage (GTDB taxonomy): Bacteria > Verrucomicrobiota > Kiritimatiellia > CAIQIC01 > CAIQIC01 > DP16D-bin41. Next base: position 24,583 of record CAITZM010000146.1, read on the forward strand.
TGGTCATTAGGCAGTGAAGGCCTGTCACCTGCGGATGGCGGGTCGCGCAAACCGTGAAAAGCGCATGGATGAAGCAGAAAAGATTGCATTCGTCGTGGCTCTCATTATCTTTCACATCGTTATGAACACACCACTGCAAAACCTGCGGAGCGCCGGTCTGGCCTGTTGCGCCGCTCTCGCGGTCTGCGGCGCGGCCGAACTGAACGTCGGCGTTTATCAGCCGAGTGGCGTCGCCGCCGCCGTCCTGCCCGAGCTGCTCAAGCCCTGGGCGCTGGCCGCCGGCATCCGGGTCACCCCTTTGCGCCCCGAGGACCTGCGCGCCTCCAAGTTCCAGAATATCGACGTGGTGGTCGTGGCCGATGCCGACAGTCATACCGCGGCGTTCAACCTCGACGGGGCTGAACGCAAGGCGCTCACGGATTTTGTGCACGGCGGCGGCGGGTTTGTGGGTATCTGCGCCGGTTGCGTCCTCGCGCTCGACAGCGGCACGGGGCTCGGCCTGCTGCCGCTGAAGGCCGCCAACATCTATGGCCTCAAGAAGGGGGCGCTGCCGGTAAAGTTGCAGATGACCCGCCTGACCCAGACCATCCTCGGCGACGACCGGAGATTTGTGGAGGCCACCTTCGATGGTGGCCCGGTCCTCGAGCCGAACAAGAAGGCGGCGAAGCAGGCGCGCCGCTTCGATCAGGTCGGGCTGTTCTGGGAAGCCAACGGCGCCGGCACGGGGAAAAAGAATCCGCTGGCGTTCACCCCGGCGATTGTCACGAGTGAATTCGGATCGGGCCGCGTCATCGGGTTTTGCATCCATCCGGAACGGACGGTCGGTCTCGAAGGCTGGCTGCCCAGCGCCCTCCGCTGGGCCGCGTGCAAGACACGCTGAGCCTGGCTGCTTTCAAACCGCCGACAGGTCGCGAGCCGTGTCTCTGTTTGTTTGGCCGCTCTGTCTTGCAAGGATCGGCTGTGGGTGGAGCAAAGCTGGCGTGATGCCCCTTACCCTGGAGCAGCAGCAGTGCCGTCGCCTTCCAAGGCGGTGCGCAGCACGTCGGTGAGCAGGGCGAGCCGGTAGGGTTTCTGGATGAAGCCGGCGAGGCCTTTGCCTGCAAAGCGCTGGGTGACATCCTGTTGGTTGTACCCGCTGGACAGGACCACGCGCACGTCGGGCTTCAGCCGGCGCAGTTCCCTGAACGTTTCTTCGCCGTCCATGTGCGGCATGGTCAGGTCGAGCAGGACGACGGTAATCTCGTCGCCGTGCAGGCGGAAGCAGGCCAGCGCCTCCTCGCCATCGTCGGCGGTGAGGCAGCGGAAGCCGAGGCGTTCGATCATCTGCTTGCCGAGCACGCGCACGGTCTCCTCGTCGTCCACGAGCAGGAGGGTGCCGTGGCCCTGCCAGGGCTTCTGGACGGGGCTGGCCGCGGGCGGGAGCACGGCCTCGCCGGGCGCGGGAGGGAAGAGCACCTTGAAGGTCGTCCCGCGGCCGGTTTCGCTGTAGACCTTGAGGGAGCCCTTGTGCCCGCGCACGATGCCGAGGACGGCGGCGAGGCCCAGACCGCGGCCCGTGAACTTGGTCGTGAAAAACGGGTCGAACATCCGCTCCAGCACCTCCGGCTTCATGCCGCAGCCGCTGTCGGACACCTCGAGGTAGACGTAGAGCCCCTCGGGCAGGTCCTGCTTGAGCCACGTGTTGCCCAGGTACTGGCGGTCGCACTCCAGCGCGCCGGTGGTAATCGAGATCGTGCCGCTGCGATCGCCGATCGCCTCGGACGCGTTGATCACGAGGTTCATGATGATCTGCTGGAGTTGCGAGACATCCACCTCGATCGGCGGCAGGTTGGCCGCCAGGCCATAGCGCAGGTTGGCTTTCTTGGAGATCGAGATTTCCAGCATGCGCGCCATCTCATCGATCACATCGTTGAGGTTGACGCGCTCGACAATGAAGCGGCCCTTGCCGGAATAGGCGAGCATCTGGCGGCAGAGTTCGGCGGCGCGCCGCGTGGCCTTCTCGACGTCGCCGAGGTAGAGGCGTGCCGGGTGCCCCTCCGGGAGGTCGAGCAGCGCGAGATCCACGTTGCCGAGGATGGCCATCAGGATGTTGTTGAAGTCGTGTGCGATGCCGCCGGCGAGCACGCCGAGGCTTTCGAGCTTCTGGGTCTGCTGGAGTCGCGAGTCGAGTTCGACGCGCCGCTGCTCGGCCTGTTTGCGGGCGGTGATGTCGAGCAGGATGCCGATGCAGCCGGTGAGCTGGCCCTCGGCGTCGCGCAGCGGGGCGGCCAGCCCGTAGACCCAGACCACCGCGCCTTCCGGTTGCAGGATGCGATATTCGATGCCGCTGCCGCCCCGCGCGTGGAGGAGAAACTTCCAGTTGGCCTCGACGCGGTCGCGGTCATCGGGGTGGACGGTCTTGAGCCACGTGTCGCCAACCACCTCGGAAAAGGAGAGCGCGGTCATCGCGAGCCATTTATCGTTGACGTACTCGCAACAGCCCCGGGGATCGGTCAGGAAGACGCCCACCGGGGCGAGGGCGGTCAGCTGGCGGAAACGCGCGCCGCTGGCCCGCAGTTCCGCACCCTTCTGCAGTTCGTCCGTGGTGTCCTCGATGAGGACGGCGACCTGGCCGGGGGTGGGGCGGTAGGCGCTGACGCGGTAGTGGCGGTTGCGCTGTGCGTCGAAGTCCGTGAAGTAGGCGGGCGTGCCGGTCAGCGCCACCTGGCGGTAGCGCTCGAGTTGCTCGCGAACCAGGCCCGGCAAGGCTTCGTGCAGCGTACGGCCGAGCACCTCGTCACCTTTCAGCCCGGTCAGGCGCTCGTAGGCCGGATTCACAACCAGCAAGCGGTAGTCGGCTGCTTGGCCGGTCGCGTCCGGGCTGATGCCGAAAAGCGCAAACCCCTCGGACATGCCGGTGAAGAGCATGCGGTAGCGCTGCTCGCTCTCCTGGAATTGCTTTTCGATGCCGGCCCGCGTGGACTGCGCGCGCTCGACGTGCTGGAGCAGCAGGTTAATGCCGTGCGCCAGTTCCGTGATTTCGTCGTGCCGGTCTTCCGTGACGGCGCCGCTGAAGTCACCCTTGCCACGCAGTTGCGCCACTTCGTCCTTGAGGTGCTGCAGGCGTTGGATGATCAGGCGGTTGACGCTCCGCCAGGTCCAGAGCGTGGCCAGTCCGCCGGCCAGGGCAAAACCGAGGCAGAGCAGACCGGGGGAGCGCAGGGGTTGGCCGGCCGCCGCCGGCGCTGAGTTGCTGAACCACAGGCAGACAACACCCAGGGCGGCCCACAACAGGCCGCAGGCAAGTATTTCCCGCATCATCAGGTTACGTTGCAAGCTCACTGGTCGTACTCCCGGACGCCGACTCTAGCAGAGGGGCCGGGGTATTGTCAGCAAGAACGGCGCGGAGCGTGTCGGAAAGCGTGCTGAGTTCGTAGGGCTTGTGGATGAAACCGGCCAGGCCCTTGCCCTGGAAGCGCTCGGCGATGTTGCGGAGATTGTAGCCGCTGGACATGATGACGCGCACGTCGGGCTTGAGCTGTTGCAGTTTGTAGAACGCCTGCTCGCCATCCATGGAGGGCATGCTCAAGTCGAGCAGCACGGCGGCAATCTTTTCGGAGTTCCCCTGGAAGATCCGTACGGCTTCGCTCCCGTTGGCGGCGGTCAGGCAGGTGAAGCCGAGGCGCGCGAGCATCTGCTGGCTCAGCGCGCGGACCGTTTCCTCGTCGTCCACGAGGAGGATGGTGCCGCTGCCGCGCCAGAGTTTTTTGGCGGGATCCCTGATCTGCAGCGGGACGCGCTCGGCGGGCAGGGCGGGGAACAGAATCCGGAAGGTGCTGCCGCGCGCCGGCACGCTCTCCACCTTGATGGACCCCTTGTGGCCGCGGACAATGCCGAGGACGGCGGCGAGGCCCAGTCCGCGGCCGGTGAACTTGGTGGAAAAGAAGGGGTCGAAGAGGCGCTGCTGCACCTCGGCGGTCATGCCGCAGCCGGTGTCCTGCACCTCGATGAAGACATAGGTGCCCGCCGGCAGGTCCTGCCGGAGCCAGGTGCTGTTGAGGAAGTCGTGATCGCATTCCATCGCGCCGGTGGTGAGGGTGACGAAGCCGCCGCTCCCGTCGATGGATTCAGAAGCGTTGGCCACCAGGTTCATGATGATCTGCTGCATCTGCAGGATATCGGCCTCCACCGCCGGCAGATTGATGGCCAGATTGTAGCGGAGCACGACCTTCTTGGAGATCGAGACCTCCAGCATGCGGGCCATGCCGTTGATCAGGTCGGTCAGGTTGACACGCTCGAGCACGAAGCGTCCCTTGCCGGAATAGGCGAGCATCTGTTTGCACAATTCCGCGGCGCGGCGCGCGGCCTTTTCGGCGTCGGTGAGATAGGCGCGGACCGGCGTCTGCGGTGAAAGCTCGCGCAGCGAAAGGTCCACGTTGCCGAGGATGGCCATCAGCAGGTTGTTGAAATCGTGGGCGATGCCGCCCGCGAGCGCGCCAAGGCTTTCCAGCTTCTGCGCCTGCTGGATTTGGGTCTCGGAGGTCAGCCGCTTCTGGTCGGCCTCCTTGCGCGTGGTGATGTCGAGCTGGATGCCGATATAGCCGGTGATCTGTCCGCCCGCGGTGCGCAGCGGTGCAGCGATGCCATAGACCCACGTGTGGTAGCCGTCGGGCTTTTTCTGCAGACGATATTCCATGCCCGTAGCGCCGTGTTCGGTGGGCGGCTGCTTCCATTGCCCCTCCACGCGCTCGCGGTCGGCGGGCAGCACGGTGTTGAGCCAGCTCGCGCCGCTGGCCTCGGAGGCCGTCACGCCGGCCATCTCCTGCCACTTGTCGTTCACGTATTGGCAATGGCCCTCGGCGTCGGTGAGGAAGACGCCCACCGGCGCGAGCGCGGTCAACGTGCGGAAGCGTTCCTCGCTCGCGCGGCGCTCTTCCTCGATCCGCTTGCGCTCGGAGATATCCTCGATCAGCACCGCGACCTGGCCCGCGGCGGGACAGAAGATCGAGACGCTTGCATGGCGCTGCAGCGCCAGTGAGTGATCCTCGAAAAAGGCCGCTACGCCGGTGGCCGCCACCTGGCGGAAGCGTTCGATCCAACTCGCCTCCAACTGCGGCAGGACCTCGTGCAGCAACCGGCCTTGTACCGCTTCGCGCTTGCGCCCGAGCAGCCGTGCCAGCGCGGGGTTGATCGCCAGAAAACGGAAAGCCACGGGTGCCGCCGCCGTGGTGCGGAGCGTCTCGAAGAGGGCAAAGCCTTCGATCATGCTGTCGAATAACAACCGGTAACATTGCTCGGAGTCGGAACCGGGTTCGGGCGTGGCCGGCGTTGCGGTCGGAGCGGCCTGCGGTGTGGCGGCCGGGGCGGCGAGCATGGACAGCGCCCCCGTCTGATGCCGAATCCGAACCAAGGCCAAGCCAGCCTCCAGAGCCGTCGCCGGGGTCCGGGCCTTCAAGATCTCGCGCACCAGTGTTTCGCAAATCAGTGCGAACTCCTCCGCGGCCGGATCAAGCCGGCCGCCTCCTATGGTACTGATTATCATACAAATAGTTAAGGTGAAAATATGGTTAATTCTTCCACCTGTCCAATGCTTGATTGCAGCAGTTTTCGGGCCAAAACCATTAATAATGTGAACTTTATCGCTGGTTGTCGGTCAGGCTTTAGAGGCGCGGCGGAGCGGGCTTGAAGGGCGGTTCGAAGGCGTTGACTCCGCGTGTATTCAAGCGCCGTTTGAACACCTTGTCCCCGCAGGTGGCAAACAGCGTGTCGAACCGCGGGCCGCCGAAGCAGAGGTTGGCGATGCGCCCGTTCGGTGTCGGGAGGATCGCGTTGACGCGACCGGCCTGGTCGCAGACCTGAACGCCGAGACGGGTGGCCACGAACAGGCGCCCCTCGCGATCCATGCGCATCCCGTCGGCGCCGCTGTCTTCGGAGGTATCGGGCACGTGCAGCCAGCCGTAGCGCTGCTTGCAGGCGAGCGTGCCGTCGGGCTGCACCTGGTAGCTCCACAGCCAGTGCGTCCGCGAATCGGCCACGAGCAGCAGCGCCTGGTCTGGTGTAAGCGCGAGGCCGTTGGCGAACTTCAGGCCCGTGTCCACCACCTGCTTCGCGCCGGTCTTGGAGATGAACCAGAGCTTGCTCGGAACGTTCGCCTGGCTGTCGGGGTTGGTCACATAGAGTCCCCCGTCGTGGCGCATCGCCAGATCATTGCCCTTGAACCCCTCGGCGATGACCGTTGCGTGCTCGTGTTCGTCGTAGGCCAGGATCTGGTCCGTGCCGCCTGCCACCACATAGCGCCGCCCGTCGGGCCCGTACGCCATGCCGTTGGCCTCTTTCGATGCGGCGTTGCACGGCACCACCTGGCCGTCGAGTCCGATCTTGTAGGTGGTGCTCGCGGGGATGTCGTTGAAGAACACCTCGCCGCGAGCGTTCGCGGTCGGACCCTCGGTGAACTTGTACCCTGCGCCGACGAGCTGCCAGTCTTCGCCGGGGATCAGCAGGCTGTGGAGCATCGCATTGCTGGTGATGCCGGCCGTGACGGGCTGCGGCCAGTCCTGCCAGAGCCAGCGCAGCGCGTCGGCGTAGATCTCCGTCGCCTGCTTGCCGCTGTGCCCGCCCTCGCCCCAGACATGGTTGACCGCGTAGCCGGCGAACCGCAGCGCGCGTTCCATCTCCTGGTTGGCCATCCACCAGTCGCCGCCGTAGATGTTCAGGTCGGCGCTGCCGTCCTGCAGGAAAATACGCAGAGGTTTCGGTTCGGTCTTGCGGATCAAGGTCGGGTAGACGTTGCCCCCGCGCAGGCCCACATAGGTGCCGATGGCGCTGAAGACGCGCCGGAAGGCGTCCGGCCGCTCCCATGCGGCCGTGAACGCGCAGATCGCGCCGCTGCTGGAGCCGGCGATGGACCGGTCGTTGCCGTCGTGCGAGAACCGGAGGGGCCGGCCGTCGGCGGCGGTTTTCTTTTCCACCTCCGGCAACAGCTCCTCCAGCAGGAAGCGCGCATAGCCGTTGCCGAGCCCGTCGTATTCATAGCTGCGGTTATAGCGGTCGAGGGCGTTCGTCGTCAGCGCCTTGACCACGCCCGGCTTGACGAACACGCCGATGGTCACCGGCATCGCCCCGCTCGCAATCAGCCGGTCGAACACCTCCGGGGCGTTGAACTGGATTCCGTCCTGGTTGACGTGGAGACAGGCCGGCTTGGCCGGATCGTATTGGCGCGGCACATAGACAAAGTAGTCGCGCGTCGTCCCGGGGAAAATTTTGCTGTGCTCGAATGCGTACTTCGTCACCTCGCCCTTCGGCACCGCGTTCGTTTCCGCCGCGCCGCAGCCCAGGGCCCCCAGCCACACCGTCAGGAAAAGTGCGCTACGCTTCATGCCCGCCTCGCTTTCTGCGCCGCTTATAGCACAGGCGGCATGCGGTTTTCCAAGGCTTGGAACCGACCCCGGCCGCTTTTCCGAACCTTGGATTTCTGTGTAGAGGGTATCGGACCGATCAGACGGATCGGTCCAATCTTCGTGTTTCCACTGCGCTTTCCGGTCCGCGGCGGGCGCTGGGGCGGCAGCGCGCGGCGCGTGTTTCGGTCACAACCGCTTCTGCGCTTGCGCTGGCGGCGGCGAGTCTTTAGGTTGCGCGCATGGATGTGCGCAGCGCGTTAAAGCGGTGGACGGAACTCTTGCAGGCGGCGGGTCACGAGGAGGCTGCGGCGGAAGCCGGGTCGCTGCTCGCGCACGCGCTCGGTTGCCGGCGGCTGGAACTCCCGCTCCACGACCGGCGTGAGCTTTTGCCCGCGCAGTTCGCGTTGCTGGACGCGCAGGTGCGGCGGTTGCAAGCCGGCGAGCCGCTGCAGTACGTCCTCGGCGAGGTCGAATTCTACAGCCGCGTCTTCGCCTGCGATGCCCGCGCGCTGATCCCGCGCCCGGAGACCGAGTTGCTCGTCGAGGCCGCGCTCGGTTTTTCGCAGGTGTGGAAAAAGCCCCGGCCCAAGGTGGCCGACCTGGGCGCCGGCACCGGCTGCATCGCCATCTCGCTCGCGCTGGCGCAGCCGCAGGCGCACGTCTGCGCCGTGGATATCAGCGCCCCCGCGCTGGCGCTGGCACGGGAAAATGCCCGGCGGTACGGCGTCGCCGACAAAATGATTTTCATCCAAGCCGATCTGCTCGCGCCGTTCGCCGCGGGCGAGTTGGCTTTGATCGTGTCGAATCCGCCCTACGTGCCGACGGCGGAGTGGGGGAGCCTGCCGCGGCCGATCCGTGACTTTGAGCCGCGCAACGCGCTCGACGCCGGCAGCGACGGGCTCGATGTGCTCCGGCGGCTGATCGCGCAAGCCGCGGAAAAACTCGCGCCCGGCGGCGGGCTTGCCCTGGAGATCGGCGAGGACCAAGGCCCGCGCGTCGCAGAACTGCTGTGCGCCGCCGGCTTCACGAACGTTGTCGTGAAAAAAGATTATTCCGGCTGGGACCGCATCGTCACCGGTGAAAAATAAACAGTCTATGAATCCTATGGTAAAGCCAACTCGTAGGGGCGCCGTCTTGCTGCGCCCCATGTGCGTCGCACGCGGAAGGAACGACGGGCGTGGCACGTTGCGCCGCTTGGTCATCGCCGGTCTCGTCGCGGCGTTGTCTTTCGCCGTCGCCACAGCCGCGCCGACGAAGGCCAAGCCGGCGGCGCCAAGCAGCAAGCCGTATGCGGAGTTGCAGCCGGCGCGGATGGCGGAGCTGGCGGTGTTGCTGCCGGCGCAGCCGCGCGGGCTGGGCGCGCCGTGCAGCGACCGCGCGGCGTGGGCCGCGGTGGTGACGAACAAGAATTTCAGGAACGTCATCGGCTCGGCGACGAAGCTGCTCGGCAAGGAGGTGCCGCCGTGGAGCGACGAGCTCTATCTGGATTTCTCGCGCACCGGCAAGCGGCCGCCGGGCGAGAAAATGATCGGTGACCGTCACGCGCCACTGCGTCCGCTCGTCTGGGCGGAATGCCTCGAAAACAAAGGCCGCTTCCTGCCCGCCATCGAGAAGCTGCTGCTGGACTATTCGAAAGATCCCTCATGGACGCTGCCGGCGCACGACCGCGACCTGAAAAACTTCAAGGGCACGGGCTACAGCGTGGACCTCGCGTCGTCGGCGTTCGCCTGCGAGCTGGCGCAGATCCTCTGGCTGCTCGGCGACAAGGTCAGCGCCGGCACGCGGACGCAGGTGCTCGCGAAACTGGAGCAGCGCCTCTTCGCGCCGCTGCGCGAATCGTTCCGCACGGGCAGGGGCAACAGCTGGTTGCACGCGGAGATGAATTGGAATCCCGTGTGCCTCGCCGGCAGCGTGGGCGCGGCGCTCGCGGTGCTGCCCGACCGCAATGACCGCGCGCTCTTCGTCGCCGCGGGCGAACATTACAGCCGCTACTATCTCGCCGGTTTCACGCCCGATGGCTATTGCGGCGAGGGCATGGGCTACTGGAATTACGGCATGTCGAATTATCTGCTCCTGCGCGAGCTGCTCTGGCAGGCGACCGGCGGCAAGGTGGAACTTTTCGGTGACGAAAAAATCCGCAACGCTGCGCTCTACGGCGTCAACATCGAGATGGTCAACAGCGTCTATCCGGCCATCGCCGATTGCCGCTGGGGCTCGGGGCCGGGCGCGGACATCCTGGGCTATTTGAGCCGCGCGCTCGGCCTCGGCCTGCGCCGCTATGAGGATGCGTGGAATCCCATGGCGCCGCGCGATCTCGCCTTCGGTCCGATGGGCATCTTTTCGAATTCTCTGCGCACCGCGAAGCCCGCGACGGCCGCGCGCGCAGGCGTGGGACTGCGCTATTTCTTCGAGCAGGCCGGGGTGCTCGTCTGCCGCAGTGCGCCCGGCGCGGCGCTGCCTATGGGCGCGGTGCTCAAGGGCGGACACAACGACGAGCCGCACAACCACAACGACATCGGCTCCTTCACGCTCGTGTTCGGCAAGGAGGCGCTCGTCGCCGATTGCGGCGGGCCCTACGCCTACAACAGCCGCACGTTTGGCAAAGAACGCTACACCGCGTTCAAACTTTTCAGTTCGTTCGGTCACGACGTGCCCGTCGTCGCCGGTCGCGCACAAATCCCCGGTAAACTGGCGCGCGCGAAAATTCTGAAAACGACTTTCACCGACGCCAGCGACGAGTTCGTGATGGACATAGCCTCCGCCTACGACGCGCCGGAACTGACGAAACTGGTCCGCTCCTTCGTCTTCGACCGGCGCACAGGCACCTTGACCGTCAGCGACGAGGTTGCCTTCCAGCGCGCTGCGTCGTTCGAGCTCGCGCTGACGACGCGCGCAACGTGGAAACAAATTTCCGCCAACCAGATCGAGCTGACCGCCGGACGCGAACGCATCATCGCCGAAATTCAAGCGCCGTGCGCCTTCGAGCTGACGAGCGAAACCATTGCCGAAGATTGCACGCCCTTCACGCGCCTCGGCCTGAAGCTCCTGCAGCCCCTCGCCGCCGGTAAAATAGTAATGATTTTTCGCCCAGCGACGGCGAACTGAGCCGGGGGGCGCTCCCGTGGAAGTTCAGAAGACGTGCCTGGTCTTCTGTAGCGGCGGTCTGTGACTGCCGGACGGCGACCACAGGTCGCCGCTACAGGCACTGGTTACACGCGCATTGATCTCCGCTGTCCGTTTGATGCGTCGCGCAGAAAATGGCGCGAACACCAGCAAAGAATGTTGCGGCGCGCCGGGGCGTGTGTTTTTCATGAAATTGACAACGTGATGCGCTTGCAATAGATATGTCAGGTAGGTCGCGGTGGCACAGCACTTGCAATGAGCGGGGCGACAGGCTTGTGCGACAGGTGGTCGAGCGGGTATAAATAGACAGTTCATCCAGCGAGGGTCTTATGGAAGAAGCCATGATTTTTGTGTTGGTTCTGATGGCGGCGTTCGCGCTGCTGGTCCTGCCGATCGTGACCTTGGTCTTCGTGGTGAAATTGCGCGGCGAGCAGCGCAGCCTCCGGGAACTGCTGGATCGTCTGCTGTCGCGCAGCGAATCGGGCGCGCCCGCGGTTCCGCAGCCCGAGCCGGCGACACCACCGGCACCGCTGCCGGTCGTCGCCGCTGTGGCCCAGCCGGCGCCGGCCATGCCGCCGCCCATACCGGTGTTGACGGCGGCTGCCCAGGAAACAATCCCGCCTTTCCCCGCGCTCCAAACGCCCCCGGTCGCGGCGTCGGCTGCGGCGCTGCCGCCGCCACCTCCGCCGCCCCGGCCGGAGCCGTCCGCCTTCCAGACCAAGGCGCAGCAGGTCCTGCATCGGATCTGGAACTGGATTGTCATCGGCGAGGAGTTCCGGACACCCGGCATGTCGTGGGAGTTCGCCGTCGCGACGAACTGGCTGCTGCGCCTGGGCATCGTCATCGCCGTCATCGGCGTCGGCTTCTTCCTCAAATATTCCATCGAGCATGGCTGGATCGGGCCGATGGCGCGCGTCACGTTGAGCATCGCCACCGGCGTCGTCATGCTTGGCGGCGGCGTGCGCCTGCTGAGCAAGCCCTATCATCTGATCGGGCAGGGCCTGATCGGCGGCGGTCTCGCGGTGCTCTACTTCAGCATGTTTGCCGCGTTCAATTTCTATCACCTGATCGGCATGCTGCTGGCGTTCGGGCTGATGGCGGTGGTCACGCTGACCGCGGGCGTGCTGGCGGTGCGGTTCAATTCGATGCTGATCGCGATCCTCGGCATCCTCGGCGGCTATGGCACGCCGGTCATGTTGAGCACCGGCACCGTGAACTTCCCCGGGCTGTTCGGCTATATGCTGCTGCTCGGCGTCGGCATCCTCGGCATCGCGCGGCTGCGCCCGTGGCCGCTGCTGAATTACCTCGGCATGCTGCTGACCTACTTCCTTGCCACGGGTTCGATACACAAGTATTTCACCCCCGCCGACTGCCCGCTCGTGCTTGCCTTCCTCGTCGCCTTCTATGTGCTCTACGCGGCGGTGATGATCCTGCGCAACCTCGTCGAGCGTGAAAAGATTTCGCTGCTCGAACTGCTCGGCAGCCTGGTGAACACGATGGCCTTCTTTGCGCTGGGCTATCACGTCATCGCCGCGGCGCATCCGGAAAAATATGCCGCGCTGCTGACCCTCGCGCTCGCCGCGGTGAATACGCTGTGCGCCTGGTGGATGCTCGCGCGCCGCCAGAACGACCGCGGCCTGCTCTGCATGTTCCTGGCGCTTGCGGCGATGTTCCTCGCGATGACGCCGCCGCTCGCGATTTCGAAGCAATGGATCACCGCGAGCTGGGCGCTGCAGGGTCTGATTATGCTCTGGCTCGCCGGCAAGCTCGACAGCCGCTTCCTGCGCCTGCTCGCCTGCGGCGCCTACCTGCTCGCCGCGGGCCGCCTGATGGTCCTCGATTTCCACCACCAGTTCGCCCACGCGCTCGCGGAGAACACGACGTGGCTCGACTATCTGAAGATCCTCGGCACCCGCCTGTTCGAGATGGGCGTGCCGATTGCCGCGTTCGGCGGCGCCTTCAAGCTGCTGCGCCAGCCGCCGGAGAAGGGCGGGCTCGCCGTCGAGCGCGCCAACGATCTCGCCAGCGAAGCGTGGCAGCCGACCGCGACCACCATAGCCGCCATCATCGCGATCGGCCTGCTGTTCGTCTACGCGCAGTTCGAACTGCATCACACCTGCGGCTTCTTCTATCCCGCGCTCGCCGTCCCCTCTGTGACCATCGCGTGGTTCGGGCTCGGCCTGTGCCTGCTCGCGTTCGTCCGTACGCGCAGCCCCACCTGGGCTTTGACGCTGCTGGGCATCGTCGCCTTCGGCATCGTCTTCAAGTTGCTCATCGTGGATATGCAAGGCTGGGAGTTGAATTCGGTCACGTGGATTTATGGCACGACCTATCGCGCGGGTCCGGCGCTGATCCGCCTGATGGATTACGCCCTCTGCCTCGGCCTGCTGGCGTATGCCTTCGCGCAGCTGCGCAGCCACACCGTCGCGCGCCCGCTCGGGCTCATCGCGGGCTACCTCTGCCTCGCGTTGCTGTTCTTCTATCTCTCGCTCGAGCTCAACAGCGCGCTCGCGCACTTCCTGCCGGCCTCGCGCTCCGGCGCCATCACGCTGCTCTGGGCGGCTTACGCGCTCGCGCTGCTGCTCGTCGGCCTGCAGCGCACGGTGCGCAGCCTGCGGTTGATCGGCCTCGCCGTGTTCGGGCTGGTGGTCTTCAAGGTCTTCGGTCACGACCTGGCTAGCCTGGATCCGTTCTACCGCATCATCGCCTTCATCGTGCTCGGGCTGATCCTGCTCGGTGCGGCGTTCATCTACCTCAAGTTCCGGCAGCGGTTCCAGCCCCCGCCGCCGAAGGGAGACCAGTCATGAAATTGAACCTGCTTCGTAGGGGCGCAGGCTTGCTGCGCCCAATGTGCGGTGCACGCGGAACGAACGGGCGCAGCCAGTCTGCGCCCCTACGGGTGGTCATGGCCTTGGCGCTGGTCTCGCCGGCGCTCGCGCTCGCCGCGCTGACGGTGGACGCGTTCCACTGGTCGCGTCCGGTCGAGATTGAGACGGTGGCGCAGACCACGGTCGTCGCCGTCCCCTTCGATGCGGCGGTCTTCGCCGCCACGGCCGACGATTTGCGCGACCTGCGCGTGCTGGGCGACAACGGCGCGGAAATTCCGCGCGCCGTGGAGAAGCTCCGTGCCGTGCGCCAGCACACGGTCCAGCATGCGGTCGCCGCCAAACCGGTCGCACTCAAGGAGCTGCCGGACAACCGGATCGAGGCGGAGTTCGAACTGAGCGCGACCAATGCCGTCGCCGACGGCTTCAGCGTGGCGACGGTGCAGCGCGACTTCCAGCACAACGTCAAGGTCGAGGGCAGCAGCGACGGCGTCGCGTGGACGACGCTCGTCGCGGAGGCCCCGCTGCTGGATTACACGCGCTACATGGATCTGCGCCAGCTCGACGTCAAACTGCCCCCGAACGCCTTCCGGCGTTTCAGGCTGACCATCAGCAACGTCACGGCCGAGCAGGCGCAGCCGTTCACGCATCTGATGCAGCAGACCGGCGGACGCGGGGGCAACCTGGAGCAGCGTTCGATGGATTTGAGGAAGCAGACCTTCCGGGTGGAACGCATAAATTTCTGGCGCAACGAAATCGTGGAGGGCGCCGCCGAGGAGGCCCGCTGCGATTGGCCACTGAAGGAGTTTACGATCGAGCGCGACGCCAAGGAACACACCACGCTCGTCACCATCCAGACCGGCCGGCTGCCGCTGAACCGACTGAGCCTGGACCTGGCCGAGAAGAATTTCAGCCGCACCGTCGAGCTGCAGGTGCCCACGGTCCGCAACGGCGTCGCCGCCTGGAATCCGCTGGCCACCGCCCGCCTGCTGCATATCGCGCTGCCGGGTTTTTCCAAGAGGGAGCTCGACATCAATTTCAGCGAACTGCGCGTGGATCGTGTCCGGCTCGTGCTGCACGATGGGGACAATCCGCCGCTGACCGTCAAAGCCGTCACGGGCTCCGGTCCCGTCTGGCGCGCGCTGCTGCTCGCCGAGCCGGGCCGCAGCTATCGCCTGCTCTACGGCGCGGAGCAACTCGCGGCGCCGAACTACGACCTCGACAGCGTCCTCGCGTTCGCGCGGCGCGGGCTCAAGCCCCTCGATGGGCGGCTCGGCGCGCCGGTGGAAAACAAAACCTACAAGCCGACCGGCACGCCTTGCGCGTGGCTGAACAGCTCCTGGCTCTTCGGCGGCGCGATCGGGCTGATGCTGCTCGTGCTCGGCGCGCTCCTCTTCCGCACCGCCAAATCCGCCGCCAAAAGCCTCGACGAAAACAAGCCCGGCGACTGATGCAGCAGGCCGTGCGTGTGCTCACGCCACCGCCGTATGCTGACGAATGCGGCTACCCGCGGCTGCTTGCTCTTCGATGTTCGAAGCTTGCCCCGGCGGAGCCTCTTGGCGTAGCCGCGCGTTCGTGAGAATGCGGCTGGCGCATCCCAAGCTCGGATGTATGAAGAAACCAACGAAAGCGGGCAGGGCGTGCTGCTTTTCCTGCTGTCCGCCCACCAAGAGCCGGACGCTGTGGCGTTTTTGTTACAGCGTGCTCCGGCAGGGAGCGGCGGCACTCCTGCCGCCGAACATCGGCGGTTCATGTTCCCGCCTGGTGCGTATGGGGCTCGCGAGGCTGGGTTGTTTTCTGTAGCGGCTCCGCCGGAGGCGTCGCCCTACCACCCAGGCTAAAGGCCGTTGCTTGTGCGCTAGGGCGCGTGGCGGGCGGTGGCTCAGCCGGTCTTCTGCACGTAGACGGTTTCCAGCATGCCGAACATGTGCAGGTGCGAGGCGGTCAGGCTCAGGCCCTGCGCGGCGAACCGGCGGCGCAGTTCCACGCGGTCGGGAAAGGCGTGCAGGCTGGCGGTGATGTAGGTGAACAGCTTGGGGTTGCCATAGAGCGCCAGGCCCCAGACGCTCGCCCACAAATGCAGCAGCAGCTTGTAGAGCTTCCGCAAGGGCGGCTGCGGGGGATTTGAAAAATCCAGAAAGGCCGCCGTGCCGCCGGGCTTGAGCACCCGGGCGATCTCGGCCAGGGCGCGGTCCAGGTCGGGCGCGTTGCGCAGCGCATAGCCGCCGGTGACGAGGTCGAAGCTGGCGGCGGGCAGGCCGGTGTTCATCATGTCGGCGTTGTCGAAGGTGACGTTCGCATACTGGTTGCGGGAGCGCGCCAGCTCCAGCATGGCGTCGGTGATGTCGGTGCCGACGATCCGGCCGGTGGGGAAACGTTTGGCGAGCAAGAAGCAGAGATCGCCGGTGCCGCAGGCGAGGTCGAGGCAGGCCGGCTGCGAGGTCGGGGGCAGGCCCTGGATCATGTCGCGCTTCCAGCTCCGGTCGCGCCAGAACGACAGGCCGGGCGTGAAGCGGTCATACGCCGGGGCCAGGCGCTGAAAGACATCGCGCGTGACCTCCTGCTTGCGCGCCGGGTCGGCGAAGTCCGCCTGCGGATCGAACTCAAAACGTTGTGTCATATGATCTCGAACCTTGTAGTGCGGGGCCCCTGCGGTAGACTCCCACGCAGGATACCCTATCGTGCCCGCGCATATTCATAGCATAGCCACCGCGGTTCCGCCACAGCGCTACGCGCAGGGGCGCATCCGCGACTTCATGCTGGAGGCGCTGCCCGGCGATGAGCGCTCGCGCCGGCTGCTCCGGCGCCTGTACGCCCAGTCGGCCATCGAGTTCCGGCACAGCGTGCTGGGGGATCTGGCCGGGGAGGTGGCCGAGCCGTTCTTCACGCGCACGGACGATCAACGCTGGCACACCCCCACGACCGGCCAGCGTAATGCACGGTTCACCCGCGCAGCGCCGGCGCTCTTTGTCGGCGTCGCGCGCGACGCCCTGGCACGGAGCGGCTGGGCGCCGGCGGAGGTCACGCATGTGATCACCGTCTCGTGCACCGGCTTCTTCAATCCCGGCCCGGACTTCCACGTCGTGCGCGGACTCGGCTTGTCGGACCGGACGCAGCGGGTGCACGTGGGTTTCATGGGCTGTTACGCGCTGTTCCCGGCGCTCAAGGTGGCCGAGGCCTTCTGCCGCGCCGACGCTGACGCCGTCGTGCTCGTGGTCTGCGTGGAGTTGTGCTCGCTGCACATCCAGCTCAAGGCGGAGCACGACGCGATGCTGGGCGGCTGCCTGTTCGGCGATGGCGCCGGCGCCCTGGTGGTCAGTGCGCGTACGCCGCCAGCAGGCCGCCCGGCGTTGACGATCCGTGCCTTGGGCGGTGTGCTGCTGCCGGACAGTGCCGCCGCCATGGCTTGGACGATCGGCGACGACGGCTTCGATATCGCCCTGTCCAGTTATGTGCCCGATCTCATCCAGGCGCACATCCAGCCGGCCGTCGCGGACTGGCTCGCCACGCAAGCGCTGACCGTGCCGGCCGTGGGGCGCTGGGCCGTCCATCCGGGCGGACGCGCCATTCTCGACAAGACGGCCCTGGCCCTGGCGTTGCCGGCAGACGCCCTGGCGGTTTCGCGCGGGGTGCTCCGCGACGTCGGCAACCTCAGCAGCGCCACCCTCTGTTTCGTGCTGGATCGCATGCTGAACGAAGCACCCGCACAGCCAGGCGAAACGATCTGCGCCCTCGCCTTCGGTCCCGGCCTTACGGTGGAGATGGGTTTGTTCGCGCGCTGTGGTCGCGCGGTTGCCTGAAATTGCCGTAAGAATAATCCTTTAGCGCGGAAACCTTGCGCACCATCCCTGCACGCTGTAGTCTGCTCCCGCGAACCTCCTGTGCGGCTGGCCAAGCCTTCACTCATCGCTCAACCGTTCTGTTGAGTGCCACACGAAGACGCCTCGTTTACTTACGGTCAGAGTGACCGTGTCTGTTTTCGCTCGCTGTAGATGACATGAAAAAAACTGCAAATAGCTGGGTGTGGGCGGGTGTGGCGCTGCTGGGCGTCTGCGCCTTCAGCGCCGGGTTATGGCTGCGGCCCATGCTGCCGGGCGGTGACACGGCGCAGTCCGGCCCACAGGTTGCCGCAGGTGTGGTGCGCGGTCAACCCGGCCCGTGGGGCGAGCTCGGCTACACGCCGATTTCCATCGCCGCACCCGACGAGGTGCTGCCGCTCCAGGCCATGGAAGCCAAGCCGCTCGTCTGGTTTTGGGGCAGCACCACAACCGCCGAGCTGTCCACGTTCTTCGCATCCGTCGGTCTGTCCGCTGCGCAAAGCGAACAGCTGCTGCAACCAGCCTGCGTCACGGTGCGGCCGCAGGGGCTGGAACTCCGGCCGGCGCGGGACACCGTGGTGGCCCTCGAGCCGGCAGCCCGGCAGGAGCTTTACAAGCGGCTGGCCCGGTATCCCGAAAACCGGGATGATTTCATCTATATCCCCTCCGTCAAGCTGCCTGAGTTGCTGCGCCGTTCCGGGGTGTCGCCGGCGACCGCGGATCTGGCCAGGAAATGGAGCTGCACCTATGGCCGGTACACGGTCTATTTCGGTCTCGCGTGCCTCCTCTCGAGTCTGCCCACCTATGAAGACAAAGTTCATTTTCTGAAGGCCGTGAGCCGGCAGGCCACCTATTTGCTCCACCTGCACATCACGCCGGAGTCGGATATCAACGCGCTGACCCGCTACTGGGGCAAAGCCTGCTGGTCTTCGGATACGCAGGCTTTCCTGGAATCGCTGGCGGCGGTCCGCGGCGGCGCGTGGTTGGATGTCATTGAACTGCTGCCGCCCCTGCCGACCTCGCTGCTGTACACCTATCCGCTCTCGCAGAATCCGCTCAAGGGGCCGGTCCTGATCCGGGACTGCCATTGGACGGCCTTCAATTTTTTCAGGGATCTCCCGGATGAGCGCTATGCCAATCCCTCGTTTGTGTTCCGGCATCTCCATGATGATTTCACCCCGGTGCACGGCGATACGCGTTATGGCGATCTGGTTTTGCTCACCAAGCCGGACGGGTCCATCATCCATTCGGCCGTTTTTCTGGCCGACGGATTTGTCTTCAGCAAGAACGGCGACACGGACCTGCATCCCTGGCTGATCTGCACCCTGGCGGACCTGTTGGAACAGTATGCCTTCCAAGTGCCGCCCGAGCAGCAGCTCAACGTGGTGTTTTTCCGCAATAAATATTACTGACGCGTGACGGTCGGCAGGGGAGCGCCTATTTCAGGTGAAAAAACGGTGGACGCTGCGCCGCGGGCGGTTATCATCGGGGCATGACACAGAAGCTGGGCATCTTGGGTGGGACGTTCAATCCGGTGCATCTGGGCCATCTGCTCCTGGCGCAGGATGCGCTGGAGCATTTCGGCTTGGATCGCGTGCTGTTCATTCCGAGCGCCCAGCCACCGCACAAGAGCGTCGAGCAGCTTGCGCCCGCGCCCCAGCGACTGGCGATGCTCCGCGCCGCGGTGGCCGGCGATCCGCGCTTCGAGGTCAGCACCCTCGAACTGGAGCGGCAGGGCCCATCGTTCACGATCGAGACGATCAAGGCGCTGCGCGCCACCCGGCCGGACGCCGCGTTGCACTTCATCATCGGCACCGATTCCCTGCTGGAACTGCATCAGTGGCGGTCGATCGAGGAACTGCTCGGGCTGTGCGAGTTCGTGACCATGTTGCGACCGGGTTTCCCGGTGGAGCATCTCGCCGAGGAGCAGTTGAATGTGCCTCCGCCGTGGGGTGCCCGCCTGCTCGCGAATCTGTTCCCCGGCCACACGGCCGAGATCTCCTCCACCGATATCCGTCGCCGCGTCGCCGCCGGCCGCAGTATTCGTTATCTTGTACCCGAGGCCGTCGCAGGGTACATTGCGCGCGAAGGACTCTATCACGCATGAACACAACCGACTCGCTCGTGCTGGCCAAATTGGCACGTCAGGCCCTGATCGACAAGAAAGCCGTGGACCCCGTCGTGCTCGACGTGCGGCGGCTTTCGAGTGTCGCCGACTTCTACCTGATCGCCACCGGCAGCAGCGCGCCGCATCTCAAGGCCATCGGCGAGGAGTTGCACCATAAGCTGCAGACCGCCCACCTCACCCGCAACCGCCGCAGCGGCGAAGCCAACAGCGGCTGGCTGGTGGTGGACTGCGGCCACATCATCGTCCATCTCTTCCTGCCCCATACCCGTGAGTACTACGCGCTCGAAGAGCTGTGGAGCGACGCCCCGCGCGTGAAATGATGGCCGTGGGTGGGCCGCCATGAAGCGCGTTTCCCTTGCCGTCCTTGGACTGCTGCTGGTGTTGGCCCTGCCGGAGTTGCGGGCCGCCGCGGCGTGGGAGCATGGGGCCGCCGGGTCCTCGAACTATTTCCCCATCGCCGTCTGGCTGCAGAACCCGGTGAATGCAGCGCGCTTCAAGGCGGTGGGCATCAACCTGTTCGTCGGACTGTGGCAAGGTCCGACCGAGGCGCAACTGGCCGCTCTCACCGCCGCGCAGATGCCGGTGATCTGCGAGCAGAACGCCGTCGGCCTGCGGCACAAGGACAACCCGCTCATCGTCGGCTGGATGCACGGCGACGAACCCGACAATGCGCAGGAAATCCCGGGCGGCAAAGGCTACGGCCCCCCGATCGCGCCACAGAAAATCGTGGCCGACTACGCCCGTCTGAAGGCGGCCGATCCATCACGCCCGATCCTGCTCAATCTAGGACAGGGCGTTGCCTGGGACCGGTACCATGGTCGTGGGGTGCGCTCCAACCATCCCGAAGATTATGCGGACTATATCCGCGGCAGCGATATGGTCTCGTTCGATATCTATCCCGCTGTCCACGAGCATCCCGACATCGCCGGAAAACTCTGGTTCGTGCCGCAGGGTGTGACGCGACTGCGCCAGTGGTCGCGCGACGAAAAAACGGTTTGGAACTGCATCGAATGCACGCGCATCGGCAATACCCGGATCAAGCCCACGCCCGCCCAGGTGCGTGCCGAGGTCTGGATGTCCTTGATCCACGGGTCGCGTGGCCTGATCTATTTTGTCCACCAGTTCAAGCCGCGCTTCATTGAAGCCGGACTGCTGGCCGATGCGGAGATGACCCGCGCCGTCAGCGCAATCAACCAGCAGATTGTCGCACTCGCGCCGGTGCTCAACAGCCCGACGCTGCCCGACGCGGTCGCCGTGACGTCCTCGAACGCCGAGGTGCCGATCGCCTGCATGGTCAAGCGCCAGGGCGGTGTGACCTGGCTGTTCGCCGTCGCGATGCGCGCCGGGAAAACCAGCGCCACGTTTGAGCTGAAAGGCGCCGGCACGCACGTCGAGGTGCTCGGCGAAGCCCGCGGGATGGAAAGTCGCGGCGGAAAATTCCAGGACACCTTTGAGCCTTACGAAGTCCACCTCTACCGGGTGGATGATAGCTCGACGCGTTGATTGCGGTGGGGGGTGCGGTTGGCCGGGATCGCCGATCCCGGCTACAAAAGATACCCGGCTGGTCCGCGTAGCCGCGTTCATGAGAGCGTGGCCTCATGCCTCATGCGACGCTCTGCTTGGGCTCGCGGGGTTGGCTTGCCCCGGCGCAGCGCCGCGCCCAGACGGGAAAACCCCACCCACGACGAGCCGAAGGCTGTGGTTTTTTTGTACTGCATGTTCCGGCGGAGCGGCGGCACTCCTGCCGCCGAAAAATCAGCGTTTCATTTCCCCGCGTGGTGCGGATTGGGCTCGCGGGGCTGGAAGCCCCGCCCACGAAGGCTGGTTGTTTGCCGTAGCCGCGTTCGTGCGAACGCGGCCGGCACACCCCGCGGTTTGATGAATGAAGAAATAAGGAAAGCGGGAACGTCAGGTTTTGCACACGAAGCCAACGAAGGCGACAAAGCGACTTCGTTTGCTTCGTTGCCTTTTGTGAAAAGCTTCCGCTACCGCTGCTGCTGGCGCAGGGCCTCGTAGAGGGCGATGCCGACCGAGGTGGACAGGTTGAGCGAGCGCACGTCGTCGGAGTGCATCGGGATGCCGAGGATGCGGTCGGGAAATTCGCGCAGCAGCGGATCGGGGAGGCCGATGCTTTCGCTGCCGAAAATCAGGACGTCCCCGGACTGGAAGCGCGCGTCGAACAGGCCGCGCGTCCCCGAGGTGCTGAACAGGTGCACCCGGTCGGCGGCGAGCGGCAGGGCCTGGCGAAAATCGTCCCAGTCGCCGTGCGCATGCAGTTCCACCGCGTCCCAATAGTCCAGTCCGGCGCGGCGCACGCTTTTGTCCGACAGCCGGAACCCCATCGGCCCCACCAGGTGCAGCGGTGTGCCGGTGGCCGCGCAGAGCCGCGCGATGTTGCCGGTGTTCGGCGGGATCTCCGGGCGGACGAGCACCACCTGGAAGGACGGCGTCGGCCACTGGAACGGCAGATCGAAGCGGCGCAAGTGTGGATGAGTCATGGCAGAAGAGGTCCGTGGTCAGTGGTGGAAAAAGTCAGTGGTCAGTTGTCACTAGTCATTTGTAACGTCATTCCTCCGACATTGCACTGGACTTGTGCAAAGCGTGGAGGAGATCACATTTGTCATAGGTCATTTGGAAGAGGCCCGTGGTCAATTGTCACTGGTCATTTGTAACGTCATTCTTTCGCTCGTGCACTGAGCTTGCTCAAGGCGTGGAGGAGGTAATTTGTCATGGGGCATTAGATGAGGCCACGTTCTGCGCTTATACATTACGTGCTTCCATCTGTGTAATCTGTGGATGCTTTAGCTTTTTGTCTCCAGACGGAAGGCGTGCGGCAGGAGGGCGCCGAGGGTGGTGTGCTCCGCGGCGCGCAGGTGGCCGCGGATGGCGACGAGCACCGGCGTGTCGTCCTTGGCGAATTCCACCAGCACCTGCCGGCAGGCGCCGCAGGGCCAGGGTACTTCGGGGCCGTCGCTGATGATGGCGATGGCGCGGATGTTCTTGTTGCCGGCCGCCACGGCCGCGCCCACGGCGACGCGCTCGGCGCACAGCGTCAGGCCATAGGAGGCGTTTTCGACGTTGCAGCCCGCGAAAATCTTGCCGCCATCGGCCAGCACCGCCGCGCCGACACGGTAGACCGAGTAGGGCGCGTGGGCGTTGCGCAGGGCGCGCTCCGCCGCATCAAGCAACCGGCTGCGTTGAGACGAGTTCATCGGGTAGCTCCTTCCATAGGTTTTCCAACACGGCGCGCAGGCGCGGCAGCGCCGCCTGCGAGGTCTCGATCACATCCTGGTGGGAGAGCGTCTGCGCCTGCAGGCCCGCGGCGGCGTTGGCGATGCAGGAGAGCGCCCCGACTTTCAGGCCGGCGGCGTGCGCGAGCAGCGCCTCCGGCACGGTGGACATGCCGACCGCGTCGGCGCCGAGCGCGCGCAGCATCCGCACTTCCGCCGGCGTCTCGTAGGTCGGGCCCGGGAGGGCCGCGTACACGCCGCTGCGGAACGGAATGTCCAAGGCTTGGAAAATCCGCGCCAGCCGGTGTCCCAGGCTGGGAACATAGAGGCGCGAAAGGTCGGGGAAGCGCGGCCCCCAGCAGGGCTCGTGCGGGCCGATCAGCGGGTTGCTGCCGATCAGGTTGAGGTGGTCGCTCAAGACCATCAGGTCGCCGGCGCGCAGGTCATCGCGGATGCCGCCGGCGGCGTTGGTCAGGAAGAGCAGTTGCGCGCCGAAGTGCTTGAGCAGGTAGACCGGCACGGCCACCGGCGTCCAGCCCGCACCCTCATAGAAATGACGCCGGCCCTGGAACAGGAACGTCTCGACCCCGAAGGCCTCGCACCAGTGCAGCTGCCCGCTGTGCCCGGCGACGGTCGAGGCGCCGAGGCCGGGGATGTCCGAGTAGGGGAGCGACGCGCGGATGCGCAAGAAGTCCGCGGCCGCATCCCAGCCGGAGCCGAGCATGAGCCCGGCGCGCGGCCGCGCCGCGGGCCAGTGTTGGGCGACAAACTCCGCGGCCTGGGTGAGTTGATGTTGATCCATAAGCATGGTCACAGGATAAGGGATGAGCCGGATTCGGAATACTCAAATTCCATCGGGTTACATTAATTCCTCCAGGATCAGGGCGGGCGCGTCCACGTTTTCTTGTGTGATGCGGAAAGCGGTCTGCATCAAGGCGCGCGCCTCGGTCAGTTGGTCCGCGTCGTTGGCGTGGAGCAGGGCCAACGGCTGGCCGCGCTCGATCTGCTCGCCGATCTTCACCAGGTGGCTGACGCCGACGGCATGATCCACCGTGTCGGTCGTCTTCGTCCGGCCGGCGCCAAGCATCAGGCACGCCCTGCCGATCAGTTCGGCATCGGCCTGGGCTACGCAGCCGGACTGTGGCGCGGGCAGCGGTTCGATGAGGCGGGCGCGCGGCAGCCGGGTGGTGTCTTCCAGCGCAGCCCCATCGCCGCCCTGCAGCCGGACCATCTCCAGCCATTTGCGCCAGGCTGCGCCGGAGTGCAGTTGCTCAGCCAGCAGGGCATGTGCTGACTGGCAGGAATGGGCCAGCCCGGCCAGTTGCAGCATCTTGGAGCCGAGCTTGAGCGTGACCTCCATCAGGTCCGCCGGCCCGCGGCCTTGCAGTGCCTCGCAGGTTTCGACGATTTCCAGCGCGTTGCCGGCGGTGCGGCCGAGCGGCTGGTCCATCGCGGTCAAGACGGCCGAGATCTTCTTACCCATCGTGCGCCCGACCCGCACCAGGCTCTGCGCGAGGGCGGTGGCGGCGGTGCGCTCCTTCATGAACGCGCCACGCCCGCACTTCACATCCAGCACGAGACCGTCCAGCCCGGCGGCCAGCTTCTTGGACATGATGCTTGCCGTGATCAGCGGAATCGAGGGCACCGTGCCGGTGACGTCGCGCAGCGCGTAGAGTTTCTTGTCCGCCGGCGCGAGCCGGTCGGTCTGGCCGATGATCGAGCAGCCGCAGCGCGCGACCACGTCGAGGAATTCGCGCGTGCCCAGATCGGTGCGGTAGCCGGGGATCGCTTCGAGCTTGTCGAGCGTGCCGCCGGTGATGCCGAGGCCCCGCCCGGAGATCATCGGCACGGCGATCCCGCAGCAGGCGACCAGCGGCGCCAGCACGAGCGAAACCTTGTCGCCGATGCCGCCGGTGGAGTGCTTGTCGATCTTCGGCGCGGTGAGCGCGGAGGTGTCCACGACGTCGCCGGAGCGCATCATCGCCTCGGTCAGCGCGGCGGTCTCGTCGGCGGTCATCCCCCGGAAGAAGATGGCCATCGCGAGCGCAGCCATCTGGTAGTCGGGGATCGTCCCGGTCGTGAACCCGGCGATGAACCCGCGGATTTCGTCCGGCGTCAGCGCCTGTCCGTCACGTTTCTTTTCGATGAGCCACTGGGGAAGCATGGCCGGAGCTTAGGGGTGCATCACGGGTGTGTCAATCGTGACGGGCGCGCCTGTGACGGGCGTGCCGCACTGTCGCGCCACTTTGAAAATGTCCCCTTGAAACTCTTTTAGAATGTCCCCATAGCCGGCGCCCGCAGAAAGGCGGGCAGACGCGATGGAGAGGATCGAAATGAACACAAGGGAACGACG
>CAITZM010000147.1 GCA_903896925.1 uncultured Lentisphaerota bacterium
AGGCCGACGACGGCTATCTCGGCCCGTTCCCGAAAGAGGCGCGGCTGCGTGGTGCGTGGGATTTGTGGGGGCACTACCACGTCATGCAAGGGCTGCTGCTCTGGCACGATTACAGCGGCGACGCGGCGGCGCTCGCGGCGGCGCGCCGCGCCGCGGATTTGATCTGCCGGACCTATCTCGACGGCACGCGCCGGGTGGCCGACGCCGGTTCGCCGGAGATGAACATGGCGGTCTCCCACGTCCTCGCCGAACTTTATCGTCGTACCGGCGAATCGCGCTACCTCGCACTGGCGAACGAAATCGTGAAGGACTGGGAACACGCGGGCGATTACCTGCGCACCGGCATGGCCGGCATGCCGTTCTACCAGACCCCGCGGCCGCGCTGGGAAAGCCTGCACGATCTCCAGGCGCTCGCCGAACTGTGGCGCATCACCGGCGAGGCGCGCTACCGCGACGCGTTCCTGAGCCACTGGCGGACGATCCTGGCGTTCGACCGGCGCAACACCGGTGCGTTCAGCGGCGGCGAGAAGGCCACCGGCAATGCGTTCGCACCGTCGCCCATCGAGACCTGCTGCACCGTCGCGTGGATGGCGCTGAGCTGCGACATGCTGCGGTTGACCGGCGACCCGCGCGTAGCCGACGAACTCGAACTCTCCACCTTCAACGCCGCACTGGGCGCGCAGCATCCCAGCGGGCGCTGGTGGACCTACAACACGCCCATGGATGGCGAACGCAAGGCCAGCGCGCACGACATCGTGTTCCAGGCGCGCGCCGGCTCGCCGGAGTTGAACTGCTGCTCGGTGAACGGTCCGCGGTCGCTCGGTATGCTCTGCGATTGGGCCGTGATGCGCGACGAGCGCGGTCTCGTGGTCAATTGGCTGGCCCCGCTGGACATGACCGCCATGGATGCCGGGGGCGGAGCGGTGACGCTGCGCTGCGAGACCGCGTACCCGCTCGAAGGGCGCATCGTGTGGCGGATCACCAGCGCCGGCCCGCTGCGTGTCCGCTTCCGCATCCCGGCCTGGGCCGCAGGCGCCAGCGCGCGCGTCGCCGGCGCAGGCGTGACGGTGCAGCCCGGCGCCTACCTCGAAGTCGAACGCACGTGGCGTGCAGCAGACACGGTGGAATTGCAGTTGCCGCTGCCGCTGCGCGCGCTCGAAGGCCAGCTCGAGCAAACGGGCAAGGTCAGCCTCTACCGCGGCCCCCTGCTGCTCGCCTACGACCAGAGTGACAACGCGTTCGACGAAGTCGGCATCCCGGCCCTCGATCCGAAGCGCCTGGCAGAAGCCAGCCTAGTACCGCTGTCCGAGCCTGCCGGCACACTGCACGCGCCATGGCTCCTGCTCGAACTGCCCACGGCGAAAGGCCCGCTCCGCCTGCGCGACTTCGCCGGCGCCGGCGCGAGCGGAACGCGCTATCGCTCGTGGCTGCGCGTCGCCGGTCACGACGCGCCCGTCGGACCGGATGCACTGGTGGTCTCCGCCGATTTGAAAGGGGATCCCAAGCCGCAGTTCGGACAACTGCTCAACGCGACCGGATGCGTGGCCACCGCCGACGGCAAGGCCATCAGCCTCAATGGTCGCAACGGCCTGCTCCGCTATGGGTTGCCGGAAATTTTCGGCACCGACTTCACCGTTGCCGTGCGCCTGCGTATCCGTGAACAGCCGCCGACCAACCAGAGCGGCCATGTCTTCAGCGCGTGGTGCGGCAGCATGGATGATCCGCTGCGGTTGACGGTGAGCCATGGCAAGCTGTCCGCGCGCATCGAGGCCGGGCGCGGTTACGGCACCGACGGCGTAGCGCTGGCCGCGGGCGCATGGCGGCACGTCGCCGCGGTGAAGGCCGGCGCGAAACTGACGCTCTTCGTAGACGGCGTTGCCCGCGCGACCGTCGCAGTTCCCGCCATCGTCTCCACACAATCCCGCACCTGCGCGCTCGGCGGCAATCCCTTCTACACGGGCGCGCCGGAGTTTCTCGCCGCCGATTTTACCGATCTGCTGGTTCGCAACCGCGCCCTGTCCGCCGCAGAAATGGCCGCGCTGGCCCGTTCGCAGGCGGGCGCTCCCTGACGCGACCGGTTATCAATCCTTGGGGAATGTCATGGGCGCGGGCGCGCCGGGCGGCGGGGTGTAGTCGGGCGGATAGCCGCCGTGCACCTTGGCGTATTCGGCCATGGCGGCGGGCAGCAGTTTTTCCAGCGCCTCGTAGCGCGCTTTGTCGGAGGGATGATCGGCAAACATGTTGAATCCGCTGCCGGTCATCGCCCCACCCTTCTGCCCCTGCTGCATCGCGCGCTGCCAGATGCGCGGGGCGGCGCGCGGATCGTAGCCGGCCTTGGCCATGTAGGTCAGCCCCACGGCATCGGCCTGCGCCTCGTCCTTGCGCGAATAGGCGGGCAGCGCGAGCGCGCCGGTGACGGCAAAGCCCACGGCCAGCACCTGGGCCCACTCCTGCTGGTCCTGCGACTCCAACACCGCCGCGCCGACCTCGGCGGCGAGCACAAAGGGCGTGACGACGCTCAGCCGTTTGGTGGTGTGACGACAATTGACGTGCGCCAGTTCGTGGGCCATGACGGCAGCCATCTCGTCCTCGTCGCGCACGAGGCCTTTCTTCGGGTCATAGAGCCCCTCGAAGACCATCATCGGCCCGCCGGGGAAGGCGGCGGCGTTGACGGTGCTGGTGTGGAAAAGCGTGACCGTGTAGGGCATGTTCGGCAGATGCGTCACCGCGCCGATACGGCGGATGATCGTATTGAGCTGCGCGACGCGGACGGGGTCGGCGTTGATCGGGCAGTGCCGCTTCTTCATCTCCGCGACGTTCTGCCCCATCGCCTGCGTGCCCAGCTTGATGTCGTCGTCAAGCGTGTAGTAGTTGTAGGCTCGCCCGCCCGTCACCGGGTCCGTCGCGCAGCCGGTCAAAACCAACAGCGCGAGCGAGAAAACAAACTGAAAAAACATTTTCATCGTCAGGGCCTAACCGCACGTAGCGAACGCAGCCACGTTGCGTGACTTTCCACCCGATGACAAGGTTTTTCAAG
>CAITZM010000148.1 GCA_903896925.1 uncultured Lentisphaerota bacterium
GAATTTTTATGTAAAAACCAAACCACTGGCTTTAAAAATCTGAAAATAGTTCAAATGGACTGTTTTCGACTTGAAATAAGCGTCTTGCAAATGTCCTCCAACGTGTACTCGCGGCCGGGATGGAACTCGACCAGCCGCGCCTTGAACCCTTCACGCCCGCGCTTCAGGTTGACGCTACCGGGCAGGCGGCAGTTGCGCACGGCATTGGTGGCGCCGGGGTCCGTGTAGCCGGCCTCCGCGATGGCGGTGATGGCCGCCGTGAATTCGCCCTTGGTCGGTTGTTCGCTGAAGGCAAAGCCCCACTGGAACGATCCGGGCGACGTCTCCATGATCCATGTCGGGTCAAGCGGCGGAACCTTGGACTTGGTGCCGACGTCGTCCAGCATCATGAACAGGACATACTCGATGTTTTCGCTCTTGGCCGATGGCTTGCCCGCCGTGAGGCGGTCAATGACGAACGAGCCCGTGTTGATGTACCAGGCCTCGCCATCCTTGCGCTTGTGCGTCGGCAGGAAGGCCGGGAAGGTGGCGACCGGCGCACCATCCGCGTGGTACTTTATCTCACCGCCCGAGTGGCGTGGTGTCTGCCGAACAATCAGTGCTGTCTCGCCGGCTGGTGCCAGCTTGACCAAGTAGTCAAGTAATTCCATGTTTCCCATCCAGTTGATTGCGCGCAGGTAAAGGGCTGAGGGATACCTGCGCGCGTTAGTTTGAAGAGCCTGAAATCAGAATGTCTGTATGCTTGCAACCTTATGGATACCGCAGGACCGCTGCGACGCCGGATACCGGCGGATTGCCGGAATTACTTACCGTACCTCGCCATCACCGACGCCTCGGCGCCCAGCGGCAGGCCCTCGGCCCATGCTGGCGGCGTCGCCATCACTCGCTGCATCTCGGCCAGCGCCGCCTCGGGCTGGTCCGTCTCGACGACGATCTCGTCGTGGACGTGCAGCACCACGTCGGGTAGCTGGCGCAGGGCGTTGCGCAGGATGTCGGCGGCGGTCGCTTGCGTGATGTTCTCGCAGGCCAGCCCCTTCCACAACCTGGCGCGGGGCCACTCCTTCGCATCCGCTGCGGGCTTCCATGACGCCTTGGCATATGTGACGCCTTCATCCTCGATCCGAGCGAAAGGATAACAGAGAACACGGCCCGACGGCAATGCGTACCACAAGTGGAGCCCGTCGAAGTAATACGTCACGCGGCCCGCTTTCATCTTGGTTTTCGGGTTCCGAATTGCTCGCGTGTACGCAATCTCAAGTTCCTGCCAATAGGGCACCGACCACGGGTTCGCCCTCCTCCATGCGTCCACCATCTTGCGGGCCTCGCTCTCGGGCAGGGACAGGCCGTAGACACGGCCCATGGCCGCGAAGGCACCCACGCCGCCGGCGAAGCCGCAGGCCAACTCCTGCACCTTGCCGACCTGGCGCTGGTCCTTGGTGACGTCCTCGACGCGGCACCGGAAGGTGGCGGCCGCGTTGACCTTGTAGACGTCGGCGCCATCACGGAAAAGTGTTAGCTTGTCATCGCCCGCACCGCTGCACCACGGGGTCACGCGGGCCTCGATGGACGACCAATCGGCGACCACGAACGACTTGCCGGGCGCCGGGATCAGCGCCGGCCGCAGCATACCCTTCAGCACGTCGGTGACGCGGCGGCCGTACTGCGGCACGATCTGGTGCCCGCGCACCATCGCCTGGCGGACTAGTTCAGGTTCGTCGGCACATCGTCGGGGAAAATTGTGGACTTGTAGGCCGTAACTTGAGGCTCGACCTGTAGCGCTCCCGCCGCAAAATACAAATGCACCTCGGACACGA
>CAITZM010000149.1 GCA_903896925.1 uncultured Lentisphaerota bacterium
CAGGTTGAACCAGTACCGGGCGCTGCGCACGGAGCCGTCGGCGTTCATGAACCAGCCCGCGGCGTCGCCGGCCGCGTTCTGGAAGAGCAGGTCGCTGATGGTGTCGCCATCGACGTCGCCGGCGCACTTGAGCGCCCAGCCGCCGGTGTTGGCGAGGATGCGCGCGAACTGGAAGCTGGCGTTGGTGCCGACCACCCAGCTGGCGATCAGGCCCGTCGGATCCTGATAGAAGATCAGCGGCACATGTTCCGCGTAGGGGCACGGCATCCAGTTGACCTGGTCCACCCAGCCGGCGTTACTGCCTGAGGAGGCACCGGTGCTGTTCGTGTAGACCCACTTGAGCGTCACCTGGTTTGAGGTGCCGATATAGCCGACGTACTGGTTCCACCCTGCGTTGCCGGCGATCTGGCTGACGAGTTGGGTGTTGATGTAGAACTGAAGCGTGTTGGCCGCGGCCGTGGACGCCTTCCACCAGAACATCAGTGAGCCCGGACCGTTGGTCGTCGTCTGGAACCACGTCTGCTGACCCGCGCCGAGCGCGCCGCTCTGGAGCGCGGCGACGCCGTCGTGGGTCGTCGTGGTTTGCACGGTCCAGTTGGCGCTGCCGCCCGTAGTCCAGTTCAGGTTGGTCGCGTCCACCGCCGCGCCGATGCCCATCGCAAAGTTGGCCGTGTAAGTGACGTTCGTGAGGGGCGCCGTGATCGCCCGGCTGGGGCTGGTGTTCCCGTCGTTCCAACTGGAGAGCACCCAGCCCGCCGCCGGCGTGGCGGTGAGGGTCACGTTGCTGCCAACGGCGAAAACGCCCCCGCCGGCGACACTGCCGCGGAGGGCCGGATTGGCTTTCACGGTGACGGTCACCGGCGGCAGGAACGTGGCGGTGTAAGTGCTGTTGGTCACGGGCACCGTGATTGTGCGGCTGGCGTTGGTGTTGCCATCGTTCCAGCGGCCGAAGTCCCAGTTGCCCGCGGGGGTGGCCGTCAGCGTCGCGTTGCTTCCGACGAACTGCACCCCGCCGCCCGCCACGCTGCCGCCGTTGGTCGGGCTGGCCAGCAGCGTCACAGTGCTGACGCGCGCGAAAATTGCCGTCCACACCGCTGTGCCGGCTGGCACCGTGTACGCCAAGGGATTGTTGGTAACCGTGCCGTTCCAGTTCAGGAACTGCCAGCTGTTCGAAGCCGTCGCCGTCAGCGTGATGTTGGAACCCGTCGGGTAGAGTCCGCCGCCGGTCGCCCGCCCGCCGCTGCCCGGGCTCGCGAGCACGATGACCGAGCCCAGCGGGATAAAGTTCGCCGTGTAGGTCGTGCCGCCCTGCGGCACCACCACGGTCCGTGGATTGTTGGTCACCGTGTCATTCCAACCGACAAAGTGCCACAGGTTCGAGGCCGTCGCGGAGAGCAGCGCGTTGCTGCCCACCACATAGGTGCCGCTCCCCGTGACGCTGCCGCCCGATGCGGGATTGCCTTGTACGGTGAGTTCGGCGGTTGGCGCGAAGACGGCAGTGTAGCTCGTGTTCGACGCAACGAGGACGCTGCGCGTGGCGTTGGTATCGCCATCGGACCAACTGATGAACCGCCAGCCGTTCGATGCAGACGCTGTCAGCAGCGCGTTGCTGCTGACGAAGAAAATGCCACTGCCGAAGACGCTGCCGCCGCCGTTGGTGTTGGCGCCCACCGTGAGCGTCGCCGCCGCCGCGAAATTCGCGATATAGGTGCGGTTCGTCAGCGGTGCCACCACGGAACGCGAGCTGTTCGTTTCGCCATCGTTCCATTGAGTGAACAGCCAGCCATTGGAAGCCGACGCCGCAAGCAGGACATTGCTGCCGGAGAAATACAGCCCGCCGCCGGTGGCGTTGCCCGCGTTGGTCGGATTGGCCCGCACGGTGAGGGTGCTGACCTGGGCAAAGTTCGCCGTGCAAGCCATGTTATTGCTGACGACCGGGAAGGTCCACGGATTGTTCGTCGTCGTTCCGTTCCAGTCCAGGAACAGCCAGTTGTTCGAGGCCGTGGCAGTCACGGTCGCGTTGGATCCCAGCAGGTAGAAGCCATTGCCGCTGGTGCTGCCGCCGTTCGTCGGATTGGCGAGCGTGGCGACCGCACCCAGCGCGGCGAAATTCGCGGTGTAGGTCGCGCCGCCGGAGGGCACGGCCACGGTGCGCGGCGTATTGGTGGCGCCATCGTTCCAGCCGGTGAACTGCCAGAGATTGGACGCCGTTGCCGAGATCAGGGCGTTGCTGCCGACCACATAGGTGCCGTCGCCGGTCACGCTGCCACCATTCACCGGGTTTGCTTGGACCGTGATCGCCGCCGTCGGCGCGAAGAGCGCCGTGTAGGTCGTGCTGGATGCGACCACGATGTTGCGTGGATTATTTGTGCTGCCATCGCTCCAACCGAGGAAGACCCAGCCGTTCGAGGCGGCCGCCGTCAAGAGCGTGTTGCTGCCGAGGATGAAGTTGCCGCCGCCGGTGACGGAGCCGCCAGCGTTGGTGTTGGCTGAAACCGTGATAGTGCTGACCTGGGCAAAGTTCGCCGTGCAAGCCAGGCCATTGCTGACGACCGAAAAGGTCCAGGGATTGTTCGTAACGGTTCCGTTCCAGTTGAGGAACAGCCAGCTGTTCGATGCCGTGGCGGTCACGGTCGCGTTGGAGCCGAGCAGGTAGAAGCCATTGCCGCTGGTGCTGCCTCCGTTTGTCGGATTGGCGGACGTGGTGACCCCACCCAGCGCGGCGAAGTTCGCGGTGTAGGTCGCGCCGCCGGAGGACACCACGACCGTGCGCGTAGCGTTGGTGTCGCCGTCGTTCCAGTTGATGAACTGCCAGAGGTTGGAGGCCGTGGCGGAGAGCAGCGCATGGCTGCCGACGACATAGGAGCCGCCGCCGGAAACCGAGCCGCCGTCGATCGGGTTCGCCAGCGCGATGAGCGTCGCGTTGGAGGAAAGGGTGGAGGAGTTCCAGGTGTTGGTGTCGGTCCAGAGGAGCGGGTTGGTGCCGTATTGATATTCGAGGATGTCGCTCAAGCCATCGCCATCGTGGTCGCTGGTGGCGGTGACGGCGGAGAGGCTGCCGAAGTTGGCGCGGGTCCAGAGGTCGGGCAGGCCGAGGCCGACGGTGTCGGTGGCGGCGCCGGTATAGGTTTCGACAGTGCCGCGCGGCGTGAGATCCTTGCCCACAAAGCCGGTGAAGTTGGTCGGGTAACGGTGCGCTTTGAAAACCTCGTTGAGCGTCTGCAAGGGGAATTTTATATTGCTGTTCGGATCGAACGGCACGACGGTGCCTTGGGCGAGCGCGGACTGGGTGACCGGGTTGAAGTACTGCCAGACGGTCTGTCGGGCGGGGGTGACCTCAAAGAGGGTGCCGCGAATGCCAAAGGTGATCAGGGTGTTGCCGTTGGGCAGGCGCTCGGCGCCGCCGATATCGGCTCCGAAGAAGTTGGTCGCGATGCTATTGGTGTAGGTCCAATACAGGTTGGTCGGGCCGAACGCGGCGTTGGGGGCGCGGTAGTAGTTGTTATTGCCGTCCATGGCCGGGGGGACGATTTCGTCAATGGACGTGTATTGGGCGGGGGTTCGGTTGATGCCGTTGTTATGGATCAGGATGTGGCCGCCGCCGGGGTAGTTGGTGGGGATCCAGGAGCAGCAGTGTTGCTGGAACAGCATCTCGTTGGTCACCGTCCCGAGTTTGTTCCAGAGCGGATTGCCCCAGCGGTAAATCAGGTCGCCACCCTTGCCGGATTTGCCGCCGGTGTGCCCGGCGGCTTGGGCGGTGGTGGTGGAATGGTCGATGATCCAGATCTCGCTCTGGTTGCGGGCGCTGAGCATGATCTGGTCATACTGGGCATTGTAGTCGAGGCCGTTGAAGTGGTTGAAGAACTGCTGGACAAAACCCCCGGCGGGCGGGTTGGCGTTGATCAGTTCGTAGTGGTTGCTGACCACGCCGTAGTTGTTCTTGCCGGCGTCGTAATCCTGGACAAGGTGATCCCAGACGTGCCACTCCCAGACGACGTTGCCGCCGTAGGGCTTGATCGGCTGGACTTCAATGACCGCGTCCGGGAGCATGAAGCCGCCGTTGGTGGAGATGGACGAAGAGAGCTGCGCGGGGTTGAATCCGGCGGCCAACACCTCGGCGGTGGTCTTCACTTCCATCATGATGATGATGAGGTTGCCGTTGGGGAGCACCTTGAAATCGTGGTGGGTCATCTTGTTGGTGTAGTTGTAGTCGAAGGACCAGACCAGGTTGCCGGCCCAGTCGTATTCCTCGTGATGGCCACCTTCACCGCCGCCGGAGTTGAGCAGGGCCTGCTGTCCGACGGAACACATGCGCATGTAGTGGCCATTCTCCATCAGGTAATCGCCACGACCGGGGTTGTAGCCGCTGTTCCACGTGTGGACATACTGGCCGGCGTTGTTGAGGAGGTAGGCGGTTTTGCCCTGCATCGGCGACATCAGCGTGTAGCCGGGGCAGGCGTTGGTGGTGTTGCTGAACAAGCCTACCGTCTGCGTGAGCTTTTCGGAGCGCATGGGCCGGAACCCGGTCTGGCTCCACTCGGCATAGGGATCGCCGGCGGGTCCGCCGCCCAGGAAGTAAGACGGATCGCGGTTGGAGACGCGGGCGTGGCCGTAGTCGGCGTCGATCGCGCCGTTGCCGCCGTTCCACCAGGTGCCGCCGCGGAGGCACCGGTAGGTCGCGGCGTTGGGAGCGCTGTTGCTCGGAAACAGGTCGGCTTGCCCGAGGGTGGGCCCCGGCGGGTTGGTGACGATGAGGTTGTTGGTGCAGTAGGCGTAATAGGTGTTCATGTACCAATCGTTGCACCATTCCCAGACGTTGCCGCACATGTCGTAGAGTCCGTAGGGGTTGGAGCCGTCGCTGGTCTGGTAGGAGGTCTGGCTGCCGGGCCAGTTGTAGTCGGACTTGTTGCGGAGCGCACCGCTGTAGAAACCAACCGGCGTCGTGCACGGATAGTTGTTGGTGGATTCAAACGGATCCCCGGAGTTTTGCCAGTTGGCATAGGTGCCGTCGAGATTGGCATTGGTGCCCCACGGGAACATGCAATAGGGATTGGTCAGGCCGCCGTGCGCGCAATACTCCCACTCGGCCTCGGTCGGCAGCCGGAAACCGTTCTTCGAGAAATCCACATCGCCCGTGTCGAGGTTGTAGCACGGCTTGAAGTCGCCGCGCTGGCTGAGCCAGTTGCAATAGGCGATGGCGCCGAACCAGCGCACGCTCGTGACGGGGCGCAGCTCGCGGTTGTCGCGGACCACAAAGGAGCTGTTGGTCCACTGGATGAAGCTGCAGAAGGAGGCGTCGGCGGTATAGAAATAGGCGTTGGTGCCGCCCGCCGCATAGACAATGTTCGAACGCACCTCGATCAGGCCCTGATAGAACGCGGCGTTGAGAAATGCGCAATACTCGCCCATCGTGGCGAGCGTGGTGGCCATGTAGAGCGATGAGATGTAGACGTTATGGATCGGGATTTCGTCGGTGTAGTGCTTCAGGTCCACGTAGCTGAACTGATCGCCCATGCTGTAGCTGCCGCCTTCGATGCGGACGTATTGTCCCGCGAACGCACTGGTGATGTTCGTCGTGCCGCCGCGGACGCAGCGCAGGAGCAGATTGCCGGCCTTGGCGGCGCTGGTCGCGCTGCCATACTGGAAATCCACACACCAGGCGAGGTTGCTGGCCCCGTTGAGGGTGGTGGAGGACCAGTAGGGCGCGGCCGTGGCGTTGGTGAAGTAGGCGGTTTCCACGGAGGGGGCCGTCAGGGTTTCGTCGCTGAGGGAACGCAGCTCCTTGATGTTCGGCACGCGCCAGTCGGTGCTGCCGCCGAGCGAGAGCGCGGTGGCGTATTGCAACGCGCCTTCCCAGTTGGTCGCCGTGACGTCGGCTTGCTGCCACGTCAGCCCGGTATCCGCGTCGGTGATCGTGCCGTTGCCATTGCTGGTGAAGTGATGGATGGGGCTGGTGGTCTTGAGCGGGGAGGTGCCGCGCACGCAACGGA
This sequence comes from uncultured Lentisphaerota bacterium, assembly GCA_903896925.1. GTDB lineage: Bacteria > Verrucomicrobiota > Kiritimatiellia > CAIQIC01 > CAIQIC01 > DP16D-bin41. The sequence continues at coordinate 5,991 of CAITZM010000149.1, forward strand.
CGTGGAACCGCTTGCTGCCGCCGGCGCTGAGCGTCGCCGACTGGGGCTGGAGACCGAGGCTGCCGGCGGCGCTGACGCTCCAGACGTTGCTGGCATTATTCGCCTGCGCAGTACCGGTCCACCAGTAATCGGCGGCGGTGACGGTGAAGAAGTTGGTGTTGAGGGCCGGGGAGAAGGCCCCGTGGTTGGCGAGACCAAACAGTTCATGACTGGTCGGCAGGCGCCAGTCGCTGAAGCCGCCGAGTGTGACCGTGGCGGGATAATTGGTCGCATTACCGAAGAGCATTTCGCCGCCGTCGGTCTGCTGCCACATCAGGCCGGTGACCTTGTCGCTGATGGTGCCATCGCCGTTATCGGCAAAGGCCGGCGGGTGGATGGTGAGATCGGCATCCTCTCCAAAGGTGGTCGTGTAGCCCGTGGTCTGTCCGGTGTCGGGCAGGTTGCTGGTGGTGGCGTTCGTGCCGATGTTGATGGTGAGGGAAATCTGGTCCAGCCAGATCCGGCTGTTGGTGGAGCTGCCGCTGAACTGGAACCGCAGGGTCAGGTTGCTGACCAGGTCGCCCGCCTGCAAACTGTAACTGTAGGACTGCCAGGCGTGGTTGGAACCGTTTGTCTCGGTCAGGCGCGTGGTGAAGCCGCTGCCCGGGTTGAGTTGCAGGGCCCAGCCGACGCCGTTGGTCAGGCCACTGGTATTGACGTAGAAACCGAGCGTGCCGCTGTTGCCCCGCGCATCCAGCCCTTGCGTGGTAGTGATAACACTGTCGTTCAGGTTGGTCGTGCCGCGGATGAACGCCAGGCCGTTGGTGTTGCCGCTGCCGTAGTTGGCGTTGCGGTTTTGTTCGAAAGGATTGGAACTGCCGCCATAGAGGACCGTCCAGGGGTTGTTGCAGTAGGCGCCCGACCACGGTTTGACTGTAGCGGTCGCCATCGTTTCCAGGAACACCACCGTGTTGGTCGTAGCCGCTTCAGCGTGCCAGCCCTGCGTGGCGCCGGAAACCAAACAAGCCAGGCGGAAAAGTGTTGCTCTGCGCATCATAGGTTGTTGCCTCCTCTGGAGCGTTGATCCGCCCTGGCCGCGCTGGCTGTTTTGGGCTTGTGCGTGCTGTTGTTCACGCGCGCATTATGACGCCATCCCGTTAAGCTTTGATGTCGCCGCAAGCGGGTATTTGTAAAGGGAGTGTAAAGGTTGCGCCTTGCCGTAGTGCTCAGGCCACGCAGCACATCCGCCGAAATCCATCGCCCGGCGTCACGACTGACGTGCAGGTGCTGGACGGGTTGTTGCTAGGTGAGCTCCGCGATCACGTCGTAGTCGAGGCTCTCGACGACGCGGGCGGTGGCGAAGGCGCCGAGCTGGAGGCGGGCGGCGGCGGCGCCGCGGAGCATGACCACGCCGTCCACTTCCGGGGCCTCGTACTGGCTGCGGGCGATGGCGCGAACGCCCTTGGGCGCCTTGGCGCCGCGCTCGACAGGTTCATCCACCAGCACCTGAAGTTTTTTGCCCACGCGTGCGGCCTGGTGGCGGCGCGAGACTTCCAGCTGCGCGGCCATCAGCGCGTCGCGCCGGGCTTGTTTGACCTCCAGCGGCAGGTCGTCGTCCAGCTTGGCGGCGGGAGTCTTGGCCTCGTGCGAGTAGAGGAAGACACCGGCGTGCGTGAAGCGGCCTTCGCGGACGAAGGCGAGCAGTTCCTCGAAGTCCTGCTCGGTCTCGCCGGGATAGCCGACGATGAACGAGGTGCGCAGCGCGAGGCCGGGCAGTTGCTGCGGCAGGCGGTCGAGCAGCGCGAGGGTCGCGGCCTTGGTCATGCCGCGGCCCATCCCCGCGAGCATGGCGTCGGAGATGTGCTGGAGCGGCAGGTCGAGGTAGCGGCAGAAGCGCGGGTCGCTCGCGAGCACGGCCAGCACGGCGTCGGTCAGGTGCAGCGGATAGGCGTACATCAGGCGGAACCAGACGGGATCGGCGATCTCGTCGCGCAGCGTGGCGAGCAGTTCCGGCAGCAGGAGCCGGCCGCCGAGGTCGCGGCCGTAGCTGGTCGTGTCCTGCGCGATCAGGCACAGCTCCTGCGCGTCGAGGGCGATCAGCTCGTGCGCCTCGCGGACGAGGTCGGCGATGGGCCGGCTGACCTGTTTGCCGCGGATGCGCGGGATGGCGCAGAAGCGGCACGGGTTCGAGCAGCCCTCCGAAATCTTGAGATAGGCGGTGTGCGCCGCGCCGATGCGCAGGCGTGGGAAGTGCTGGAACGTTTGATGATAGTCGTCGCCTTCCGGTAGGGCGCTCGCGCCGCGAGCGCCGCGGCGGCCACGGCGTGGCCGCCCTACCTCGTCATCTGTCTCGTGCCGGTCGACGAGTTCGCGGCAGATCTCCGCGAGGCGCGGGTAGTCGCAGAAGCGGACGGTGGCGTCGGCGGGCGCGAGCGTGGCGGCGACCTCCGGCACGTCGAGCGCGCGCTCGGCGAGGCAGCCGAGCGCGACGAGCGCCTTGAGCTGGCCGCGCTGGCGCAGCTTGGCCAGTTCGCGCAGCGTCGCGGCCGATTCCTCGCGCGCGTCGTGGATGAAGCCGCAGGTGTTCACCAGGCAGATATCCGCCTGCGCCGGGTCCTCCGAAAGCAGGAAGCCGGACTCGACGAGGCGGCCGAGGATGCGTTCGGAGTCCACGGTGTTTTTGGCGCAGCCGAGGCTGACGAGGCTGACGACGATCGGTCGGGCGGTGTTTTTCATGGTGTGTGGGTCCAGTTTGGCAGATGCAGCGCGCCACTGCGCGCCAAATCGGCGCGCAGGGCGGTGGCAACGCGCGCTTGGTCCAGGCCGAGGCCGGCAACGAGATATGCGGACAGCGCGTGGGCCAGATCGAACAAGGGGATGCTGTGGGTTTTTCCAAACCTTGAAAAAAGGTGGTCGCTGAGTTTCCAAATTCTTGAAAAAGGCGAGTCGTCCGTCCGGCTCCAGAGCAGCGGCAGGGTGTGCTCGAAGCGGCCGCGGTTGCCGAGCAGCTCCCAGTAGCGCGCAAAGCGCTTGAGCCGTTCCACGGTCGCGGCGGAGAGCAGCCGGTTCGCCACGAGGTCGTAGGGCGGCTCGGGATTCCAGCGGACGGCCCATTCGGCGTCGTGGCGTGCGATCGCCGTGCCTCGCAGGCGCTTGAGGATGCCCACCTGCAACTCGTGGGGCTGGAGGCGGACCATCCGGTCGAAGTCCGCGGCGAACACCTCCAGCGTCTGGCCCGGAAGTCCGGCGATCAGGTCGGCGTGGATCTGCGCGCCGGTCTCCGTGCGCAGGAAGCGGAGCGCGTCCTCGGCCGCCGCCGCGGTTTGCTGCCGGCCGATCCGGGCGTTGAGCTGCTCGTCGAACGTTTGGACGCCCACCTCCAGGTGGAGCAGCCCGGGCGGCGCGCGGCGGAGCAGTTCGCGCCACGCCGGGGTGAGGCAGGCCGGTGCGATCTCCAGATGCACCTGCAAGGCCTCTTCTGTAGCGGCGGTCTGTGACCGCCGGCGGCGACCGCAGGTCGCCGCTACAGGTGGTTGTGTATCCGGCTCCGATGTTGATGCGTGAGCGTGCGCATAGAAAAATTCCAGAATTTCCCGGCCGAACCCGGCGTCGAGGTTGAAGGTGCGGTCCACGAACTTGATGCGCCGCATGCCCCGCGCCAGCAGCCGCGCGAACTCCGGCAGAATTTGTTCCGTCGGAAACCGGCGCACGCCGCGCTCGATGGCGGAGACGCAGTACTCGCAGCCGAACGGACAGCCGCGCGAGGCCTCGAGGTAGGTGAACCGCGTCGCGAGATCCTTGTCGGAGTACAGCGAGTAGGGCAGCGCGAGCTGTGCGGGCGCGGGCGGCGGCGCGCGGAGGATTTTTTCGCGCGGCGGCGCGCCGGAGAGCACGGCGCGGCAGAGCGCGGCGAAGGCGAGGTCGGCCTCGCCGCAGATGACGAAGTCGGCGAGCGGCGTGAGCGGGTGCGTCTCCGTTTCAAAGCTCACTTCCGGCCCGCCGAGGACGAGCACGAGGCCGGGCGCGGCGCGACGCAGCTCCGCCAGCAGCGCCGCGGTCTGGGGAACGTTCCAGATGTAGGCGCCCAGCCCGACGAGGCGGGGTCCGTGTGCGAGGATGTCCGCGGCCGCCTCGGCGGGCGCCTTCTGGAGATCGAACTCCAGCAGGGCGGAGTCCGCCTGCAGCGCGCCCAGGTTGGCCTGCAAATAACGCAGGCCGAACGCCACGTGCTGGTAGCGCGCCGAGAAAGTTGCTAGAACAAGGGCCGTCACGCGGAGACGATAACATGATTCTGGACTTGTTGGATAATGCGGAACGCTACCGGGGCACCCATCCGGCCTTTGCGGCGGCCTTCGACTTCCTGCGCAGGCAGGATCTGGCGACGCTGCCGGACGGACGCATCGAGCTGGATGGCGACCGGCTGTTCGCCCTCGTGCAGCGGCCGGAAGGGCGCGGCCGCGCCGGCGCGCGCCTGGAGGCGCACCGGAAGTATGCCGACATCCAATATGTGATTTCCGGCCACGAGGAATATGGCTGGCGCTCGCTCCATGACGCGCCGCCGGCGGACGGCGAGTTCAACCTGCAGAAAGACCTGGGCTTTTTCCAGGGGGCGCCGGCCGTCTGGCTGCCCGGGCCCGCGCGCAGTATCGCGGTGTTCTTCCCGGAAGATTTGCACGCGCCGCTGGCCGGGGTGGGGGCACTGCACAAGGTGGTCATCAAAGTCCGCGTTTGATATCCGCCCGACCCGCTGCATCCTTGGCACGCATGAATACTGCCGAATTACTTTCCTGGCTGACCGAGACGGACGAGCTCCGCCTGGAGCAGCTCTGGGCCGAAGCCGACCGCGTCCGCCGCGAAAACGTTGGCGAGGCGGTGCATCTGCGCGGCCTGATCGAAATTTCCAACTACTGCGTGCGCCGCTGCGCCTACTGCGGGCTGCGCGTCGAGCGCGGCGACCTGGTGCGCTACCGCATGACGCCGGACGAGGTGCTCGGCTCCGCGCGCGATGCGCTCAAGTTCGGCTACGGCACGGTGGTCCTGCAGGCCGGCGAAGATCCCGGCTGGCGCGCCGGGGACCTGGCCGATGTCGTGCGCCGCATCAAGAGCGAGACCGCGCTGGCGGTCACGCTGAGCCTCGGCGAGCGCTCTCCGGACGAGTGGCGGCTCTGGCGCGCGGCTGGCGCCGACCGCTATCTCCTGCGCTTCGAAACGTCCAACCGTGCGCTTTACGATCTGATCCATCCCGCCGGCCCGGACGGAAAACGTTCCGACCGGCTGGCGATGCTGCGCGAGCTGCGCGCCCTCGGCTATGAAATCGGCAGCGGCGTGATGATCGGCATCCCCGGTCAGACCTATGCGGACCTCGCGCGCGACCTGGAAACGTTCCGCGAGCTGGATCTCGACATGATCGGCGTCGGGCCGTTCATTCCGCATCCCGACACGCCGCTCGGGAAAACAGCGGCCAGCGCGGGGCCGGAGCAGCCTCCCGCCGATGAGTTGATGACGCTGAAGATGGTCGCGCTGACGCGCCTGATGTGCCCGCGGGCGAACATTCCCAGCACGACGGCGCTGGCGACGCTCAACCTGGCGCAGGGCCGCGAACTCGGCCTGCAACGCGGCGCGAACATCGTCATGCCCAACGTCACGCCGCTGAAGTACCGCGCGCTCTACGAAATCTATCCCGGCAAGGCGTGCATCCGCGAGGATGGCGCCCAGTGCAGCTTCTGCCTCCGCGGCCGCCTGGCCGCCATCGGGCGCCCGGTGGGGCGGGGGCCCGGGTCGGCGCGGGTTGTGCCCAACCGGGCTGAGTAGAGCTGTTGCAGGGAAGGCGTTAAACGGGAGCCGCGTGTAGCGCGAGGCCTCTCACTCCTCAAGGTTCAGGGCGACTTTCAAGGCTGCGTTGAGCAGGCGTACTTGGGCGGGGGACAGGGTGCCGATGTAATGGGTCAGGCGGGCTTTGGGGAGGCTGATGAGTCCGTCGCAATGGATGCCGCTGGCGTGTTTCAGCCCGGCTTCGGGGCCGACGGGCACCTGCGAGGACAGGCCGTCGTGGGCGGTGTACACCGGGGCGCAGACGACCGTGGAAAACTGCGAGTCAATGAGCACCTGCCGGCTGACGATGACAAAGACCCGCTGACGTTTGGGATCATCCGCGGAAGGGTGCATCACTCGATACAGCTCGCCACGCCTCATAACCCGACCTGGTAGTCCAGCACGTCCGCCGCTTCGCGGTTGAGGGCCGCGGCGCGCCGGTTGATGATGGCGAAATCGCGCCGCTCCTGTTCGCCCTTGGCGAGCCGCGCGAGCAGTTGGCGCGCGGCGACCTCGAGGAACTCGGAACGACTGCCATCCCCGGCGACCTGCCGGTCGATGGCGCTGACCACGTCACTTTCCAGTGTGATAGATGTCTTTACTTTCATACCACGATTCTACCTCATTCTTGGGATGGCGGCAATCTGTTTCGGGTCGGGCGAGGGGCCGCTGACGTGGCGCGCGTTCTGCGATAGCTGGCTCCGCCAGACCTGCACCGCGAAGATGGCGCGCCGTGCTGTCGCTACCGCCTGGCCGCCATCGGGCGCCCGGTGGGGCGGGGGCCCGGTTCGGCCCTCCGTCCGTCCTGAAGGATGCGGCGCCAAAATTTCAGATAAATTGTTGACATCATTTGGTGGTGACATATACTCAATCACGGCGATGGACTATATTGAGTAACTTTATGCAGAAAAAAACACAGACGAAGCGGGCGGTGCGGGGCGGGGCCGCCAAGCCGGCGGTCGCGGACCGGAAATTCGGCAGCGGGCTGGGCGTGACGACCAAGGGCCGTTACGGGTTGCGCTTCATGATCGCCTTGGCCCAGCGTCCGGGCGCCGAGGCCTTCACCTTGGGCGCGCTGTCGCGCCTGCTGCTGATCTCGGAAAAATATCTCTGGCATGTGGCGCGGCTGCTGAACTCCGCGGAACTGATCCTCGCCGAGCGCGGCGCGCATGGCGGCTACCGGCTGGCGCTTCCGCCGGAGGAGATCACCTTGCTGGCGATCGTCGAGGCGCTCGAGGGGCCTTGCCAGCTGGTGCCGGTGGCCGAACTCAGCGGCGGCCCGGCGGGCCTGGCCTGGCGCGAGATCGAGGCGGCGCTGCGGCAGAAGTTGCAGTCGCTGACGCTGCGCGGTCTCCTGGAGCAGTATGAGGCGCAGTCGGCGGAACTGAACTACGTGATTTGAACAACCGAAACATCAACAAAAGGAAAGCAGACATCATGGCTACCCAAAAACTGGAAACCCTCGCGTTGCATGCGGGGCAGAAGCCCGACCCGACGACCGGCGCGCGCGCCGTGCCGCTCTATCAGACCGCGTCCTACGTGTTCAAAAGCGCGGAGCACGCCGCAAACCTGTTCGCGCTGAAGGAATTCGGCAACATCTACACGCGGCTGATGAACCCGACGACCGACGTCTTCGAGCAGCGCGTCGCCGCCATCGAGGGCGGCACCGGCGCGCTCGGCGTCGCCTCCGGCCAGTCGGCGATCAGCTACGCGCTGCTCGCGATCACGCGGCTCGGCGACGAGATCGTCGCGGCCAACAACCTCTACGGCGGCACCTACCAGCTGTTCCACTACACGTTCCCGAAGCTGGGCCGCACGGTCAAGTTCGTGAACTCGCGCGACCCCGCGGCGTTCAAGGCGGCGATCACGCCGAAGACCCGCGCGATCTACGCCGAGACCATCGGCAACCCGAAGCTCGACGTGCCCGATTTCGCGGCGCTCGCCAAGATCGCCCACGAGGCCGGCCTTCCGCTGGTGGTGGACAACACCGTCGGCGTCGGCCTCGTCCGCCCGATCGAGCATGGCGCGGACATCCTGACGACATCGGCGACCAAGTACATCGGCGGCCACGGCACCTCGATCGGCGGCGTGATCGTGGACAGCGGCAAGTTCCAGTGGAACAACGGCAAGTTCCCCGAATTCACCGAGCCGGATCCGAGCTATCACGGCATCCAGTACTGGGACGCGCTCTCGAACGTGCCCGGCATGGGCAACGTGGCGTTCATTTTCAAGGTGCGCTTGACGCTGCTGCGCGATCTCGGCGCCGCGTTGAGCCCGTTCAACGCCCGCGAGTTTTTGCTCGGACTGGAAACGCTGCCGCTGCGGCAGGCGCGCCATTCCGAGAACGCGCTGGCGCTGGCGCGCTGGCTCAAGCAGCACCCGCTCGTCAGCTGGGTGGTCTACCCCGGCCTGGAGGACAACCCCGATCACCCGAATGCCGCGAAGTATCTCAAGAAGGGCTTTGGCGGGCTGGTGGGCTTTGGCATCAAGGGCGGCCTCGAGGCCGGCAAGAAGTTCATCAACTCGGTGCAGCTGCTGTCGCACCTGGCCAATATCGGCGACGCGAAGAGCCTCGTGATCCACCCGGCCTCGACGACGCACCAGCAGCTTACGGCCGAGGAGCAGGCCGCGACCGGCGTGACGCAGGATTACATCCGGCTCTCCGTCGGGCTCGAAAATATCGAGGACATCAAGGCCGACATCGACCAGGCCCTGGCGAAAGCGGTGGCGTGAGCGCGTTTTCCAAGGCCTGGAAAAGCGCGACGGCGTTGCTTCCCAACCTTGGAAGGACGGCCGCCGGCCGTGTCCGGGCCGTGGAAGAAACGCAGGGAAATTTTTCCAACCGGGGAAAAACCATGAATCAGGAACCCGTCAAGTTGCCGCCGCCCGCAGGACCCTACGCGCATTTCCGGCGCGCGGGCGGCCTGGTGTTCGTCTCCGGCCAGCTGCCGGTGAAGTGGGACGGCGAGCTGGCCACGGAGATCGGCGCGGCCACGGTGCAGGCCATCGAGAACGTGCGCGCGGTCCTGCGCGCCGCGGGGCTGGACCTCCAGCACGTGGTGAAGGCGACCGTGCTGCTCGCGGACATCCGCGACTTTGCGGCGATGAACGAGGCCTACGCGCGCTACTTCGGCGCGCAGCCGCCGGCGCGGTCGTGCTTCCAGGTCGCGGCGCTGCCGAAGGGCGCGCGGCTGGAGATCGAGGTGGTGGCCGCTGACGGAGACGCAACGTAAGAACGAAATCTAACCAAGAGGAACAGCATATGAGTCATGTCTATACCGACAATTCGCAGTCCATCGGCAACACGCCGCTGGTGCGCCTCAACCGGGTGGTCGAGGGCGCCAAGGCCGTGGTGCTGGTCAAGGTCGAGGGGCGCAACCCGTCCTACTCGGTCAAATGCCGCATCGGCGCCAACCTGATCTGGGACGCCGAGCAGCGCGGGGTGCTCAAGCCCGGCATCGAGATCGTCGAGCCCACCAGCGGCAACACGGGCATCGCGCTCGCGTTCGTCGCGGCGGCGCGCGGCTACAAGCTGACCCTGCTGATGCCCGAGACGATGAGCATCGAGCGGCGGCG
>CAITZM010000150.1 GCA_903896925.1 uncultured Lentisphaerota bacterium
CGCGGGCGGAGGGGTGGGGTAGACCTCGGGATCAAGATCGTCGTAGGCGTAGAGCTTGCGCGCGGCCATGCGCTTGGCGTGATAGTCGTTCGAGATCTGGCGGTGCTCGCCCCAGGTGCCGTGGTCGGGCACGTTGAGGTCGATCCACGTGATCAGCCGGTCCCATGCCTCGGCGTCGAGCTGCACGCCATGGTGGCCCTTGCGCAGCATCTGGACCAGCTCCGACGTCTCGGCGAAATATTCGCACGGCATCTGCATGTAGTAGCTGCTTTCCGGGCCGGGCCGGTAGATGTAGGGATGGAGCGCGAGGTAGGCGACATCGAACGGCAGCACGCGCTTCTTCTTGCCGCCGAGCTCAACTTCTTCCCGGCCGGGCGAGAAGTTCGGGAGGATCTTGCCATCGGGCCGCGCCGCGCCGTTGTGGCAGCCGGCGCAATATTTATCGAGCACCGGCTGGACCTCGCGTGGGAAGCTGAAGCCGCGACGTGGGCCGCGCCACGGCGTGATGTCCACCGGCGCCGAACGTGCGGCCATGGTAATACGCGAGGCAGGAACCTCGACGGTCTTCTCATGACAGCCGACGCACGAGAGGCGCTCGCCCGGCTGCGCGCTGAACCAGCTCCGCATGATCTGGAGCGCCCGCCCTTGCCCGTCGAGCGGCTGCACGGCGAGCGGCGTGTTGGCCGGCACTTTGAAGAACGCGGAGCCGTCGGCGTTCACCGGCACCGTGCCCACGACGCGGCGCGCGTCCCACGGGCCATCCACGCCGATGTTGATGTGGCCGCCCATGTGGCGGTAGGCAAAGTGATACTCGAAGACGCGCAGGCTCTTGACCGTGCCGGGCGGCACGCCGGCGAGCCCGCGGCCGGCGTAAACGTCGGCGAGATAGACCGTGGCCTCGCGCTCGCCCAGCTTGACGCGGTCGGGGATGATCGGCGGGCGCGGCGTCGCGCGGAGCGGCACCGGCTCAAACAACGCCGTGCCCGGCTGCTCGAGGATCGGCACGAGGTTGTCGAACACATCGGCGAGATAGAGACCCCACGGTGACTGCGGCGTCGGCTTGCACGACACGAGGAAATACTTTTCGTTCAGCGGGAACGGGTGCAGGAACCGCGGCCAGCTCGAGTTGACGAGGCCATCCTGGATCACCGGCGCGACCTTCTTGCCGCGGCCGGGGATGCGCTGCACGGCGCCCTCGGCCTCGAAACGGCCCTTGCCCATGTCGAAGAGAATCAGCTCGCCCATCCGCGGTACGCCGTGATGGCCGGAAACAATGCCGACGAGCAGCGAGGGGTGGCCCGGTACCGGGCGCGCGAAAAAGACGCCGTTCGGCCAGTGCGAATTGCTGCCATAGATCGAGGCCTGCCCGGTGCCGTCGGGGTTCATCGCGAACAGCAGGCGCGTGAAGTAGTGCGGCGTGTCGGTGTATTCCCAGCGCGAATAGAGGAGGCGGCCGTCGTTGAGCACCGTCGGGCACCAGTTGTGTTCCTGGTCATAGCAGAGCATACGCGTCTGCCCGTTCGTCTCCATCAGGTAGAGGTTGCCCACGTAGTTGCCGCCGCCGACGCACGGCACGCCTTGGAAGCCCGCGGTCGAGTCGAACACGATGCGGCCGTCCGGCAGATAGCAGGAGTCATAGTGGTCGATATCCACCTCGTCCGGCGTCACCTGCCGCAGCCCGGAGCCATCGGCCTTGACCTCCCAGATATGCCACTGCTCTGCGCTGACTTTCTTCTGCTTTTTGTCTGCCTGCTCGATGGTGTTCGTTTTCCGCGCCGGCATGGTAAACATCAGTTTGTCGGCGTCGAAGTTCAGATCCACATCGCCCACGAACACGCTCTCCTGCGGACGGAACAGCGTCGTCAGCTTGCCATCCGGCCTCACCGGCGAGAGCACGGCGATCTCGTTGTCGAACTTCCCGCGCAGGACATCGTCGCCCTGCCAGTTCTGCGGCAGGCCGAGGCCGCCGCCCTGCGAGTTGGCCGGGTCGGCGCGTTTCACCAGCATCAACTTCTCAAAATCCAGGAGCGGGTTGGCCAGAAGCGCCTGCTGCCGCAGCGCGAGGAGCGGCGTGCGCAGCTCCTCCGCCGGTGCGCCCGCCGCGAACTTCTGCTCGAGCTTGGCGAGCTGCTGCAGGTAGTCTGCGCCGTGCGGATATTTTTCAGGGAAAGACTTGGCCAGGTCCTCGATCGCCAGCCGCAGCGCGACGAAGGCGTTGGAGTTGATGCCGCTGACCAGGTCGCGGGCCTCGGCTGCGTTCGCCAGCGCCGCCGGCGAAGTGTTCTGCCGCTGGACCGCCTTGGCCTTCCTCTCCGCCTGGGCGGGCTTGGGCGCATCGGCCTTCTTGGGTGCCGCGCTGACCGCGATGGCCAGCATCACCAACACACAACCGCTCAGGCAAATTCTTGTCTTGTGCATCCTCAGCCCTTTTTCTCTCTAATAATCAACCGGCAAAATTCCCCAAACCATGACGGCATCAAGGTCCGTCACACCAGCCGCCGCGTGAGGCTTGCCCGCCTCTGGAGGGTTACGCGGCCTACAACGTCACAATCAAACACTGCGCTTTCGTTGTAGGCCGGGTCACCGATACGGCGATTATAAATATATCTATGTTGTTGTACAGCAATTATAAACACATCTAAACATCCTGACCTTGCCCGCCTTTGGCGGGCGCAGGCCAGCGCCCGGCCCCGCTACCACAGCAGACCGATAACGTGCCCGCTGCGGCGATATTGTTGTCCAACAACCGCTTTGCCATAGCGACAACCCGTCTTTGTGGGTGGGGTTTTTTGACCCTGTGGTTCTGCGGCGTATAGCTCGCGGGGCTGGAAGCCCCCCACGAAAGCCGCTTCTGAGTTGCATGGGCACTGTTTGAGGGCCAAGCGCGACGACCTTTCAGCCCAAACCAACAAGCGCCTTATCATCAAAACAACCTGGTTTTTGTGGGCGGGGTTTCCACGGCTTCATGCAGCACTACGCCGGTGCGAGCCAACCCCGCGAATCCCACCTGCAAAGATGTTGAAGTTGCCCCGGGCGTCCGTGGCTGAAACTTCCTGTTCGCCGGGCTTGTCGATGAGCGTCGCCCCGCCGCGTGTCAGCACCAAACGCTGGCGGCCCGGCGCGAACGGCAGGGAGCAGTGCTGCACGCCCGCCGCTCACGGCGGCGCGGCATGCGGATGCATCCGCGGGAAGTTCGGCTGGAACGGTTCCTGGTAGCGATAGAGTTCGGGATAGCCGTTCGCGCTGAAGGCTGGGTCACCGACCCGGCGCACCTCAAATCATGCCCGCATTTCCAGTGTCATGGGCTTACCACCGGCATCGTGAAGTCTGCGCCGCCGGCGGGGAGGCGGTAGCGGTGCGGGGCGCCGGGTGGTGTGGCGCAGTCGAGGCAGGTGAAGGGCACACCGACGCCTGCGGGCAGCACCAGCTCGGCTTCGCAACCGGGCGGCAGCTTGACGGAGATGCGGTGCACCGCGCCGTCGCGGTGGGCCTTGAACTCGACCGGTCCGCGCGGCGTGTGGCTGACCGTTTCGAGGTCGGGCAGGTCGCCGAGCTGCGGGCGCAGTTGCAGCCTGGCAAAGCCGGGCGCGAGCGGACGCAGGCCGACGAGCTCCTGATGCACCACGAACACCGGAGCGAGCGGACAGTGGCTCCATTGCGCGCTCGCATCGGTGGGCGCGGTCCAGTCTTCCTGCAAGGTGTTGTTCTCGATCACCGAGCGCATCGTGGCCCAGCGCGTGCGGAAGTCGCGCAAGATCACGTCGGTGCGGCCGAGTTTGCCGAGCGCCCAGTAGCGCCAGCCCGCGTTGCACGGATAGGAGAAGCCCATGTTCTTCGGCACTTCCACCAAGGCCTTCAGCGCGGCGGCGGTGTCGTTGCCGGGGCACTGATCGAACAGGATGGAGGTCGCGAGTGCGCGGTCGCTCATACGCGGGGCCTTATCCTCGGCGAGCCACGGCAAATTATCGAGGAAGACGCGCTCTTCCTGGCTCCAGAATTTCGCGGTTGTCGCGCGCAAGAGTTCGGCGCCGCGCGCCCGGGCCTCGGTGGCACGCGCGGCATCGCCCATGGCCGCGGCCAGCGGTGCGAGCGCATGGGTGAACATCGCGGCGGTGTAGAGGTTGAAGGCGCATTGGCGGTTGCGCTGGTTGCGGTAGGCGATGTGATCGATCCAGACGTTCGGGATGCCGAGGTCCTCGACGGGCAGCAGCCCGTGCTTGTCGCGCAGCGCCCAGAGATAATCGCCGAAGCGCAGCAGCCGCGGGAACGGCTCGCGCCCGGCATCGAGGTCGCCGGTCTCGAGGTAGTGGTTCCAGTTGTCGAAGACGAAGCCGACGCCGTGGTCAAGCAGGGGGCCCCAGTAGGCGGCGTCGAGTTCGCGCTGCGGCAGGCGCGCGAGGCGGTCGTAGGCGGGGTAGCAGTCGAGGAAGAAGCCGCTCTTGGTCAGGCCCTCGCTGAAGGTGCGGAGGTAGCGCGCGACGATGCGCTGCTCGCCGAACGCGTAGCGGATCGCGTGCATCTGGTGGCCGCCGTCCCCGCTGTACTGCTGCCGCTCGCGGCCCATGCCGTCCACGATGGACTCGATGGCGGAATTGCGCAGCGTGTTGATCGAGGCGTCGAAGAGCCGCTGCAGCGGCGCCTCGGAGGTGCGGAGCACCGGCGTGTGCGGCCAGTCATATTGCCGTCGGCGCAGGCCGACACCGCGCACGGTCACCGGGCGCGACGCGTTGCGGACGTGGAGCTGGAGCCAGCGGAACGATTCGAAGTCGAACGTCTCGAATTCATTGAGGCCTTCGCGGCAGACAAAGCGCGACCACGAGAAGTGGTTGCTGTCGAGCCAGCGCGTCTTCCGGGGGTCGTGGCCTTCCTGCGGGATCAGTTCGACGATCGTGCCGGCCGGCGCCTCGATGGCAAAGCGCGGGAAGCCGACCATCTGCTCGGCGAACACGAACGTGGCCTCGACGCCCTCGTCCGGCTTGGCCGTCGCCGGCAGTTCCCACGCGTCCGCGCCGCGAGCTACGGCGACCGGCGCGGTATCGACCACGAAGGCATCCTTCATCTGCACGTCGAACCAGTCGGCCGGGTCGCGGTTCCAGTGGACGCGGCCGGAATGCGCCAGTGCCTGCGCGGCGATTATGGACTCGCGCACCGGCGGAATCTGCCGCATGCGCAGCGACGAGACCTCTGGTGCGGTGTGGTCCACGCTGTCGTTTGACCAGCCGCCGCCGCCGCACGATGAACCTTTATCCGGCGGGCACTTGATTTCCTGCGCCGCAATCCAGCGCGCGTCCGGTTGGAAGTTGGTCGTGTCCCAGCCGAACGGCCAGAGGCGGGCATCGCATTCCTCCTGCAGGGACCGCAGGAACCAGCGCTTGTAGTGGCCCGGCTGGTGTGCGCGGTCGAGCAGCGCCTGCCAGGTATTATCGCTGACGACCTGCTGGTGCGCGCCCGCTGTTTCGATATCGAGGTTGAAGAGCAGTCCCGGCTTGCCGCCCGGCCAGGTGCCTTCGCCGAAGCCGTAGAAAAGCACTTCCACGCCGATCACGTTCTTGCCGGCTTTCAGAAACGGTTTGAGGTCGAGCGGGTCGGCGTCGAGGTTGCGCGGGTCGCACGGCGCGGGGCCCCACTGGACGCGCTGCCCGTTGACGGTGACGAGGTAGCGGCTGTCGGCGCTGATCCAGCCGAACGCGCTGGCCGGGGTGGCGGAGAGTTCGACCTCCTTGCGGAACAACACGAACGTATTCGGCAGCGTGCGCTGCGACGGCAGCCAGATCCATTTCGCCGGCGCAAGCGAGAGCGCGCGCGGCTGGGACGCGGCGTGGGCATCCTGACCGAGCCGGAGCGCTGTCGCTTCGGTGGGCGTCCACGGCGCGGCGTGCACGCCGACCGCCGCCATGCTTAACAAAAGGCTCCAGCTTAATTTCATCGTGTACCTCGTTCATCGGTTTTCCCAAGCATGGGAAAAACTGGTGAAGTCTTTTCCAGGGCGCGGAAAAATACACGCCAAATTTTCCACATCTCGGGAAAGTGCAGTTGATTGTGTGTCCTGGTTAGGCGTGGGTCCTTCGCCTGACTCTGTTTTCAGGGTTGGGCGCAGGTTGGGTGGGCCGCGTTCTGACAAACGCGGCTACACGGCCGGCGCGCGCGTGTGCCTGTAGCCGCACGCGTGAGCGTGCGGCCCGCCCCCGGCAGCAGGTGAGGCCAGACCGAACCACAGATGCGTTGCCAGCCCGGGAATGCGCCTGCTACACTTCGGGCATGAAAAAACACATCGCTCTCACGGTCGTAGCGGGTTGTTTGTTGGCCATCACCGGCGCGCAGTCTGCGCCCCTGCCCCCGAGTCACTATATCGCGAACGTGCCCTGGCACACGCAGATTAACGGCCTGCTTTGCGGGGCGGGCTCCCTGAACATCGTGTTCGATTACTGGGGCCCGGACCTGAACCAGAAGGCCATCGCCGACGTGGCGCGCAGTTCCTCCATCGGCACCTGGTGCTACGATGTCCAGCGTGCGGGTCACTTCAGCCTCTTGAGCGCCGCCCAAGGCAAGTTCTATCCCGCCGAGGCTCCGACCGCGGGTTTCCCGGAGCGGCCGCTCGGCTACGCCTCCTTCGGGCACGCCGCGCCGACCATCTGGCTCAATGAGTTGAAGGCGCTGCTCGCGGCGGACATCCCCGTGATCCTGCTGATGCATTACGACGCGGACAGCACCAGCGGCGGCCACTATCGCGTCGCCATCGGCTATGACGATGCGCAGGGCGTGATCTACTTCAGCGATCCGTGGGGCCGCGACCTGAAGTATCTGCCCGGGCTGACCGGCGTCATCGCGTGGACCTACGCCGAGGTGGCGGTTGGCTGGAATTATGTAGCCTACGGCACGCCGCAGCCGTTTTATGGCGTGGCGATCATGCCTTGGAAAGTGGGCGTGCAGTCCAAAGGGAAACTGAAGGTCGGCGCCACCCTCACCGTGACGGCCACCGTGACCTACCCGTGCCCGGCCCCGTTCAGCCCCATGCAATTCCCGGCGAGCGACGCGAGTGCGAGCATCGCGCTGCCCGCAGGACTGACGTTGCTCGGCAGTCCGAACAAGTCGCTCGGGAACCTGGTCGCCGGCGCGACGCAAACCGTATCCTGGCAGGTGCGCGTGGACCAGGTGCCCGCCGCGGGCGCGGCGATCGCCGTGCAGGCCGGCGGCGTGGTTTCGGGTTCCGTGCCGGAAGCCAACTGGACCGGCCAGAGCCAATCCTATCCGCCCTACAGCTACACCGACCTGATCGGCGGCACGGGTACGCTCGCGTTCTGATCAAAACGAATGCTCGGAGGGGTTTCCCCCTCGTGGTTAACATCCCGGACTTCACGTAGTCCGGGATGTTCGTTTTTCGCGCAATCCGGGCGCTTGGCCTGATGTGCCCTCGCTTTTTGTCCTGTAGCCGCACTCGTGAGAGTGCGGCGAGCCCAACCCCGCGAAAACGGAGGCTGAGACCTGTGTTGGCGATGGCTCGTTTTTGTGATTTGCGTTCTCACGAACGCGGCTACGAATCCAGCGGGAGGGCGAGCGTCCTCGCGAGCCGTTTTCCAAGGTCAGGGGAAACTCGCGCCAAATTCCCAAGCCTTGGAGAAACCTGCGCTCAACGCTGCGCAGTAACCTCGTCTTCCATTACGACGCGGAAGCCGACGTTGAAGACGCGCTGCCAGGCCGGGTAGTCGGAGCGCGCGGTGGCGAAGCGGGGTGCGTCGAAGAAGGAGCCGCCGCGCACGATGTAGCGGCCCGTGCCGGCCGGCGTGCTCGTCCACTCGGCGGCGTTGCCGAACATGTCGCACAAACCCCACGCATTCGCCCGGAACGTGCCGATGGGCGCGGTGACGATGTGGCCGTCGTTGTGGGCAGAGTCCGCGAGCGCCGCGCCTTCGAGGACGAGATGTTCGAGGCCGCCGGTCATTTGTTTGCCGTCGGGCCCGAGGCCTTTGCTGAAGGCGGCGTCGGCGAGGTTGGCGTCGCGCGCAAAATCTTCAGCGAGTTTCCCGGCGCAGCACAGCCACTGTTCCTCGCTCGGTAACGAAATTTTCCGGCCGGTCTTTTCGGCGAGCCAGCGGCAGAACGCCAGCGCCTGCTCCCACGAGACGCGCACCGCCGGCTGGCGGTCGTCGTTCAACGTCAGCGGCAACGCGTCGGGGCCGATATGCTTGGCCGCGTTGTTCGAGAGCGGCGGATAGCGCTTCTGGTAATAGCGGCTGTTGTGCTGCGGATTGAATTGGCGGAACTGCCCGTTGCTCACCTCGCACGCGCCCATCCAGAAGGGTTTCTCCGCTGCGACGCGCACGAGCCGCAGCGTGACGCCGCCTCCGAGGTCGAACGTCCGATCCTGCGGCGGCGCAAGGGGCGCGGGTGCTGTGATGGCAACGGCAGTAGCCACGCTAGGCGCAGCCGCGACAATTGTGGGACGCGGGAGAGCGGGAATAATTTCAGGGTCGGCCACGGGGCCGCCGCATTCTTGACGCAGCGCCATGCGCCGCTCGTGCGCGCCGTCGGGAATCGGATAGACCTCATGCCAAGTGCCGTGGCACGGCGCGTTGAGGTCGATCCACGTGACGAGCCGGTCCCACGCCTCGGCGTCGAGCGCCACGCCGTGATGGCCGCGCCGCAGCATCTGGATCAGCGGGCTGGTGTCGGCGTGATATTCGCCCGGTGTGAGCAGACTCACGTCATCCTCGACCCCGACGCGGCGGATGTAGGGCAACAGCGCTTCGTAGGCGGGCGTGTACATCAGGACGCCCTGTGTGTCGGCGCGCATCTGGAGCTGGAGCCGGTCGATCTCCATCTGGCTGACGCGATGACCGCGGTAGCCGGGCACCTTTGCGCGCAGATCGGGACGGTTTGTCGTTGAATCGTTATGACAGCGGACACAGCAGGCATCGAGCACCGGCTGCACTTCGCGCGCAAAGGCGAAGCCGCGCGCCGGGCCGCGCCAGGGCGTGAGTTCGCGCACCGGCTGGCGCGCCGCCAAGGCCGGCACAGGGGTGGGGACATCGCCGGGCGATTCGTGACAACCGATGCACGAGGCGGTTTCGCCGGGCATGACGGTGAACCAGCTGCGCATCAGTTGCACGGCCTTGCCCTCGACGTCGAGCGGCTGGACGGCGACGGGCGTGTTGGCCGGGACGCGGAACAGCGCGGAGCCATCGGCTTCGAGCGGTACGGTGCCGAGGATGCGCATCACTTCCCAGGGCCCGCCGAGACCGATCTTGTCCGGGCCCGCGAGGCCGCGGTAGCCGAAGTCATAGGCGAGCACGCGCAGGCCCTTGACCGTGCCGCGCGGCACGCCGGCGAGGCCGGGCCCGGCGTAGACATCATGCAGATAAACGACGCCGTCGCGGCGCGCAGTGTCCACGCGGTCGGGGATGATCGGCGGCCGTAGGCTCTTTTTCAGCGGCACCGGCTCCAGCAGCGCCCAGCCCGGTTCCTCGCGCAGCAGCGTCAGCTTGTCGGAGGTGTCCGCCTGGTAGAGCGCCCAGTTCGCGCCGGGCTTGGGCCACATGGAGACGAGCAGCTGCGCCGCGCTGAGCGGGAACGGGTGGAGGAATTTTGGCCAGTCGTCATCCACGAGATTGTCGCGGATGACCGGGTTGATCGGAGCGCCGCGCCCGGAAATGCGCTGCGTCAGGCCCTCGGCCTCGTGCCAGCCGCGCGCGGTGTCGAGGAGGACGAGCTGGCCCATGCGGTGGACGCCGTGGTAGCCGGAGAGGATGCAGGCGATGCGCTGCGACGAGCCCGGCAGCGGCCGCGCGAAATAGAGCGCGTTCGGATACCACGAATTGGAGCCGTAGATCGCGCGCTGGCTCGTGCCGTCGGGATTCATCACCATGAGCTGGCGCAGGAAGACGTGGTTGATGCCGGTGTAGTCCCAGCGGTGATAGAGGATCTGCCCGTTCGGCAGCACGGTGGGGTGGAAGTTGTGGTCCTGATCGAAGCAGAGCTGGCGCACGCCGGAGCCGTCGGCGTTCATCAGGTAGAGATTGCTGACGCGCTTCTGCCCGTGCCAGCACGGCACCGACTGGTAGGACGCCGTCGAACCGAAGACAATCTTGCCGTCCGGCAGATAGCAGGCATCGAAGCAATCCACGTCGTCGGGCATTTGCGAAACCTGCCGCAGGCCGGTGCCGTCGGTGCGGATCTCGAAAATCTTCCAGTTGGTCGCATCGGATTTCGTGAAGAGGATCCGGTCGCCGTCCCAGTGCAGATCCATTTCGCCCACGTAGCCGCCGTCGGGCGGGCGGTACAGCGTGCGCAGCCGGCCGTCGGGCTCAAGGATGCAGAGCTCGTTGTCGTAGCCCGTGCGCTTCAGCGACGCGTTGCACTCGTGGTTCGAGGGCAGCCCGATCTCCAGCCCCGCGTTGTTCTTCGCCGGGCCAGCGGGCCGGCGCTTGACCAGCAGGATCCGGTCGCCGCCGGCCGCCGCCGGCGGCTCTGCGGCGCACAGCACAAAGCTGGCACAGAGCACGAGGATCAGGACTGGGCTGGCTTTCATAATCGCATTCTCATTCCAAGCCTTGGACCGCAACCCCACCTGTATTCCAGGGCTTGGAAAATTTCGCTGCTGCACCCGGTGTTTGGAAACTTCGGCATGTCTGTTTCCAACCCGCGGCTCGCATCCGCAAGCCATAGCTGAAAACGGCGCGCAGGGATATTTATTTTGCTCGCGGCCGCGCCGGTAAACAGCGGCTTGACAGTGGGCGGGAAAAGTCCTATGGGAAGCGTAGGGAGTTCGTTATGAAGTTGTTGTTCAAGTGCGTATCGTGTGGGACCGATCTCGAAAGCACAGGCGCGGCCATGGGTTCCAAGGTTACCTGCCCGACCTGTCAGACCGTGTTTACAGTGCCCAACAGCGATTTCGCCGCCGGCACGCAGATCGCCGGCTTTGAAATCATCCGCAAGCTGGGTGACGGCGGCATGGGCGCGGTCTACCTCGCCAAGCAGCTTTCCATGAGCCGCGAGGTCGCGCTCAAGGTGCTCTCCGCCGAATTTGCCTCCGCCGAGGGCGCGGTGCCGCGCTTCCTCAAGGAAGTCCTGATGGCCGCCAAGCTGGAGCACCCCAACATCGTCACCGCGTTCGATGCCGGCGAGGACGAGGGCCTCTATTACATGGCCATGAGCTATATCCGCGGGCAGTCGCTCGAGGAACAGCTCCACCAGAAGGGCACGTTCCTGGAGAAGGCCGCCCTACAGCTGACCCGGAAGATGGCCGGCGCCCTGAACTACGCCTGGCAGCATCACAGGATCATCCATCGCGACATCAAGCCGGCGAACATCCTGCTCGACGAGGAGGGCGTGCCGAAGCTCGCGGACATGGGCTTGTCCAAGAGCGTGGAAGAGGAGGAGGCGTTGACGCTGTCCGGCGAGGTGATGGGCACGCCCAACTACATGAGCCCGGAACAGATCGAGGGGCGCAGCGATGTGGACTATCGCGCCGACATGTACTCGCTGGGTGCGACGCTCTACCACATCCTGACCGGCCACATGCCCTTCGCCGGCAGCAGCATCCTCGAGGTGTTGCGCAAGCAGGCCATCGCCGAGCTGCCCGACCCGCGCAGCTATCACCCGGCCCTCTCGGACCATTGCGTCAGCCTCCTCCAGATCATGCTGGCGAAGCAGCGCGAGGAGCGGCACGCCGACTGGCCGGCGCTGATCGCCGACCTTGACGCGGTGCTGCACAACCGGCCGCCTGCCACGAAAGTCCCCGCCGCCGGCCATTCCGTGCTGGTGCGGCGTGGGCATGGGGCGCAGCCCGGGAAGAAACTTGTTCTGTCGCAAACCGGCCCGCTCTTGTCCAAACCGCTGGCTGCGCCCGGCGTGACTCCGCCGGGCCCCGCCCCGATCCCGAGCAAAGCCAGCCGTTGGCTCGGCGCGAGCGTGCTTGGTGTGGGCCTCCTCAGCTGCGTCATCGTGGCGGTGGTGCTGGTGAACAACCAGCGCGCGGAGGCCGGGCGCGCCGCCCGGCAGCGGGCCGCCTGCCAGGTGGCGCAGGCTCAAGCTCAGGCCCAGGCGCAAGCGGCCCAGGCGCAGCGCGAAAAAAGCCAGGCGGATTTCTGGCAGGTGGCCATGGACTTTGCCCAGGCCCATCCGCAGGCCTTCGACCAGGCCATCGGCAATTTCACCGAGGCCGAGCAGCGCCTGGCCGGGACGAAATACGAGCTGATGGCCAGGAACGAAATCGTCCGGCTCAACGGCGCCAAGAACGACGCGATGACCAGGGCCTTTGCCGAGCTGACCGACCGCGCGCAGGCGCTGGCCGGCCGGCAGGATTTTAGCGGGGCGGCGGATGTGCTCGCGAACTACCGGGGCAGCTTTGCGGCCGAACTCAAGGGGCTGCGCAGCGGGCCGGAGAAGAAATACCGCAAACTGGCGGAGGCGGCCGCCGCCAAGTTGACGCAGGCCGAACGCGAGCAGCGCGAGCGCTGGGAGCATGCGCTGCAGGGCGTGGCCGAGGCCATCATGGCGGGCGAACTGGCGCAGGCGCGCAGCTTGTGCCTGACCACCGTCGGCGATGCGACGCTGGCCGGGGATAAATCGGCCTTCCAGCAGCTGGCCGGCTGGCTGGAACAGGTGGTCGGCGTGGACAAGATCCTGCTCGCCTCGTTCGCCGCGCAGAAGGACAAACTGCTGGACCTGCCGCTCGATGGCGTGAAGACGCGGCTGCGCGTCGTGGGTCTACGCGGCGAGCGCATCCAGGTCGAGTATCCGAAAGGCATCGGTTGGATCGGCGGCGAGTTCACCCTCGCGCAACTGCCGCTGGAGGAGAAGCAGGCGCGGCTGACCGGGCGGCTCGAGCCCGCGGCGCTCGCGCTCTGGGCCGGCCTGGCCTGCCTCAAGGCCCGCCAGCCAGAGCGGGCCGCAGAGCAGTTCAAGGGCACCGGCGCCATCGCCAGCCTGCTCCAGGGCAAGATCGCAGGTGCGCAGCAGGAGCTGCAGTCCCGTGCCTTGAGCGCGCTGCCGCCGGAGGAACAACTGCGGCGCGTGCTGGCCGAGCTGAAGGCGCTCAATGCGGGCTTCGACGGACGGGCAACGCACAAGATCGAGGCCGGGCAGGTGACCGAGTTGGCGCTTGCGGCTGACGCCCTCACGGACCTCACACCGCTCGGCGGGCTGAAAGCCCTGCGCCGTTTGACCTGCGGCGGGTCCGTTGCCGGCAAACGGGGCGCGTTGGCCAGCCTGACGCCGCTGGCCGGCCTGCCGTTGACGGCGCTCTGCGTGAGCAACACCGCCGTCGCAGACCTCGCACCCCTCAAGGGCGTACCGCTGACCGTGCTGGTCTGCGATGGCACACCTCTCTACGATCTCGCGCCGTTGACCGGCATGAAACTCGTGGCGCTCTGCTGTAACAACACCTCGATCCGCGACCTGGGCCCGCTGGAAGGCATGGGGCTGCTCACGCTCGGCTGCGCCGGCACCGAGGTGGAGGATCTCACCCCGCTCAAGAACATGCCGCTGCAGAGCCTCCGCTGCGACGCCTCCCTTGCCCTGCAACAGGCCAGCCTGCTGCGCGGGTTGCACACCCTGACGACGATCAACGACAGCCCGGTCGTCAGTTTCTGGCTGCGGATGGCCGGCCAGATACCTGTCGCCAAGGCGGAGAACGCGCGTCCGCTCATCCGCGAGAAAAGCCCCGGCCATGTGAACTACTCCGTCTATTCGGGCGATTACGTCTCGAAGATTCCGTTCGACTATAAAGAGCGTGCTCCCAAGGATCCCGCGGGCAAAGAAATCACCTTCCGGGAAAAATGCGAAAAATACTTTTTCAGGTATCACGGCGACGGTCATCGTTGGATCAAATGGGAGGATTCGTTCCCCTTGGAGCCGGGCAAGCGCTATAAGCTTTCCTGCTACGTGCGCGTGCCCATGAAGCTGACCTCACGGGAAGTGCTGCAGTTCTTCTCGACGGATGCGAGCAGCCCTCCATCGGTCCGCTTGGGCTTGCAGGAACTCCCGGAAAAGATCTGGGTGAAAGCCCTGCTCGTTTTTGAAGCGGAGTCCGTCGAGCTCAAGAAAATTCAGCTCACGGCGAGCGTTTCCAAGCAGGAAGTGGATGTCTGCGACATGCGCCTCGGTCCGGCCCTGCCGGGTGACGAAACCGGCCTGCTGCTCCCGCCGGATACGAAAGCCGCCGGCACCACCGCGGGGCCGTCCGGGACACCCGCCATCTCACCCAAGGAGCAAATCCGCCGTTTCACGGAGGAAATGAAAGCCCTGAACCCGGACTTCGACAGCGTGGTGAGTTATGACACGGTGGGGAGCAAGGTCGTGAAGCTGCGGTTTTCGTCGGTCAGCGTGAAGGACCTCTCGCCCATCCGCCTGTTCCCGGCACTGGAAGAGCTCCACTGCGCCACACCCTCGAAGGACGGCAAGCCCGTCGCCGGCCGCGGCCGACTGGCGGACCTCGCTCCGCTGAGCAACCTGCCGCTGGTCAAACTCAATTGCAGCTACGCCTCCATCGCCGACCTTACGCCGCTGGCCAAGCTGCCGCTCCAGTCGCTCAACGTGGACGGCAACCTGTTGGGCGACCTGGACGCCTTGCGCGGGATGAAGCTGGCCAGGCTCGATGCAGGCCAGATGGGGACGCTGACCAACATTGCCGGCTTGCAGGGTATGCCGCTGACCTATCTGAAAGTGGACGGCACGAAGGTTGCAGATCTGGCCCCGCTCGTCGACTGCCCGCTCAAGACGCTGTGCGCGCGTTTCGACCCGAGCCTGAAGGATCTCACGCCCCTCCAGGCCCTGAAGCTGGAGTCGCTGTATCTCTCCAACGCCAGGGGCGTGCAAAGCTTGGAGCCGCTCAAGCAACTGCCTTTGACCAAGCTGGACGTAAGCGGGATCGCCTGCGATCTGGCGCCCCTGAAAGGCATGGGCCTCAAGGAACTCCAGTGCCACTTCGAGCCCGACAAGCATGCCTTCCTGCTGCGCTCGCTCAAGTCGCTGGACACGATCAACGGAGTGCCCGTGGAAGAGTTCAGCCGTAACATGGAAAGCTTCCGCTGCGCCGAGGAAAATCCCCGCACCGTGAAATTGGCTGCGGATGCCGCGGCGCTCTCCGGCGGGTTGAAATTACAGGAGAGAAACGGGACCTCCTGCATCGGTTTCTGGAACACGGCCACGGATACCTTTTCCTGGCCCGTCAAGGCGAAGGGTAAATTTATGGTCATCCTCAAGGCCGCCGGCCCGACCGCGACCACCATCCAGCTCAAAACCGGCCAGCAGACGCTTCCTCTCCGGTTGGCGCCACCCAGCGGCGATTGGGGCGTCGTCAGTTCCTATTTCGGCGGACCGCTGGAATTGACCGGCGGCAACGATCAAACCTTGGTTGTGGCCCGGGAAGCCGGCCAGTCCTCGGGCGTCAATATTTACGCGGTGTGGCTGTATCCGGCACCTTGAGCGGCCGTGGCCGCGCGCTACCCGTCGCCATGGCTCCCGCACCCGGAACGCCGCGTTGCTGTTGGGCCCATCCGCAGCACCTGGCCGCGGCTCAAGGCGCGGGCGGGTTGAAGCAGCGCATGAAGAAATCCTGCATGCGGCGCCGGCCGTAGGCACTGCCGCCGGAGCCGTGACCACCGCCGGGGAAGACGATCAGTTCGAAATCCTTGTCGGTCTTGATGAGCGCATTGACCACCTGCATCGTGCTCGCCGGGTCCACGTTGTGGTCGAGTTCGCCGACCATCAGCAGCAGCTTGCCTTGCAGCTTGTGCGCCTGTGTCACGTTCGACTGCTCGGCGTAGTGCGGGCCGACCGGCCAGCCCATCCACTGCTCGTTCCACCAGATCTTGTCCATGCGGTTGTCGTGACAGCCGCAGTCGGCGGCGGCGGCCTTGTAGAAGGCGCCGAACGCGAGCACCGCGCGCAGCGCGCTCTGGCCGCCGGCGCTGCCGCCGTAGATGCCGACGCGCGCCAGGTCGAGCGCCGGATGTTTTTGCGCGGCGGCCTGCAGCCACAGGATGCGGTCGGGGAAACCGGAGTCGCCGAGGTTCTGCCAGCAGACGTCGTGGAATTTCTTCGAGCGGTTCGAGGTGCCCATGCCGTCGCTCTGCACGACGACGAACCCCTTGGCGCAGAGCTGCTCAAAGCCGCCGTTGATGCGGAACGCTTTCGGGACGAACGAATCCTGCGGACCGGCATAGATGTGTTCGAGTACCGGATATTTTTTGCGCGCGTCAAAGTTGGCCGGCCAGTGGATGAGGCCGTAGATGTCCGTCACGCCATCGCGGCCCTTGGCGGTGAAGCGCTGCGGCGGCTTCCAGCCGGAGGCGAGCAGCGCGCGGTCGTCGGCGCGCTCGAGTTCGCAGGCGAGCTGGCCATCGCTCGTGCGGCGCAGCGTGTGGACCGGCGGTTGGTCTGCGCGCGACCAGGCGTCCACGAGGAAGCGGCGGTCGGGCGAGAATTCGAACGTGTGCGTGCCGTCGCCCTCGGTCAACAGCGTCAGGCCGGTGCCGTCGAAGTTTACGCGCGCCAGGTGGATGTAATAGGGGTCCTGCGCCGGCACCATGCCGCTGCACCGGAACCAGATCTGGCGCTGCTCCGCGTCCACGCGTTCGACGCCGCGCACGACCCATGGCCCGCGCGTGATCTGATTCTTCACGCGCCCGGTCTGCGCGTCATAGAGCCAGAGATGGTTCCAGCCGTCGCGCTCGCTCATCCAGATGATTTCGCCGGTCTTGTCGAGCGGCTCGTAGAAATATTTTCCGGAATAGCAGATGAAGGTTTTGGTTTGCTCATCCACGACCGCGCGCGCCGCGCCGGTCGCCGCGTCCACCGCCACGACGCGCAGGGCCTGGTGGCCGCGCTGGTTGTAGACGAAAGTAAAGCGGCTGGAGTCCGGCGCCCAGCGGAGATCGTTGAGGCTCCACGGATTCGGGAAGAGCGCGTTGCTGATCGCGATGTGCCGGCCGCTGGCGGCCTCGAACAACTGCGGTTTGGAGACCGCGATGCGGTCGCCGGGCTTGGGGTAATTGAAGGTTTGCACCTTCGGCTGGACCTGGTCGCCCGGCGAAGACTCGACCACGGTGACGGTGTGCTCCTCCGCCGGCTGCGTGCGCACGACGACCAGCTTGCGCGCATCCGGCGCCCAATAGATGCGTCCGCCGTAGGCGTCGTTGGTCTGGCCGTCAGTGCTCAGGGGTTTCTCGATGCCGCTCTGCAGGTCGCGCAGCCAGACATTGTGGTCGCGGATGGACGCCTGCCAGCGGCCGTCGGGCGACTTGCCGTCGCCGCCGGGCGCACGCGGCTTGAGCCGCTGGGCGGAGGCTTTCGGTTTATCGGCCGGCGCCTCGGCGCGGATCTCCGCCTCGGCGGCTTCTTCGCCCGCCTCGAAGACCTCGAGCGACTTGCCCGCCGCGTTGGTGATCAGCCAGACATGGCCCGCAAACGTGCTCATGTCGCGCGCTTGGCCGGCGGCGATCTTGCCGTAGCTGCGGCGCTTGCCGCTGAAATCGAGCCAGAACAATTCGACCGGCCCGGTCGTGCGGTTGACGAAGTGCAGGGAGGTCTCGCCGCCGGTGTGCGTGCTGGCGCGCGGCGCATCGGCGATGGCCAGTGCGTGCAGATTCGTCGCGCCCGCCGCGACCGCGGCGTTGGTCAGGCTGCGCCGGCCGGCGACCGCGTCCACAAAAACATATTCACGGGTTTTCGGCCCCGTCTGGACGCGGTACCAGAACTGCGTGTTGCCCGGCAGCCAGTGTGTCTGAAGGCGGTCGCGATAGACGCGCTGCTCCGCGCCCTGCGCCAGCAGCGCCGCGCCGCAGGAGAGCAGCAGGATTTTGCCGTAATGAAACATGCGCGGAAGATAGCGGGTGCCGGCGCGCGCGACAACCTTGCATTGACACCTTGTGGTGCGCGTCTCGCGTCTACCGTCGCGCGTCTCGGGTTCCATGTCTCGTGTCCTCCGCTTTCAGTTCGTGTCGGGCTTGTTTCGCGGGCCGGGTGGTCCCGCGCGCAAGCGCCTTTCTTCTGTAGCGGCGACCTGTGGTCGCCGATGGTGATCATCACCCGTCGTGACTGCGCTGAGACGGCCGCGCTCCGTCGCGTCCGCGGCGGCGGCGCGGGCATGCAAGACAGGCTTGCGGCGTGCGGGCTCATTGGTTAGTTTCCACGCGAGCGCAACCAGGAGACTGCCATGGAAAAGAATTGGTACTACGCTGAAAACGGACAGGAACGCAAAGGGCCTGTGCCGGAAAGCGAATTGAAGCGGCTGCTCGACGCCGGTCAGCTGCCTGCCAGCGCGCTGGTTTGGAGCGAGGGCATGGCCCAGTGGACTCCGGCGCAGGCCGTGAAGGAACTGCAGTCGAATCCTCCGCCCGTGCCGCCGTCGGAGACCGGGAAGAACTGGTTTTATTCCGCGGACGGGCGGGAGCGCAACGGCCCGGTCGCGGAAAGCGAGCTCAAGCGCTTGCTGGCCGCGGGCCAACTTTCCGGCGCCACGCTGGTCTGGAGCGAAGGGCTGGCGGGTTGGGTGCCGGCGGCCAGCCTCGCGGCCTTGCAGCCGGTCGGTGTTGTCGCGGCGCTGGGTGCTGCGCCGCAGCCGCTCTCGCCGGGGCCGTTCTTCAGCCGCACCCCCAATCGCGACCTGATGACCGCCGCCCGTGCGGCCTTGGGCGGCCGCTGGGGTGTCGCGGTGGGCGCGGTGCTGATTTATATCGGCATCAGCCTGGTCATCCAGCTCCTCTCCGCCATTCCGTTTGTCGGTTGCCTGGCCAGCATCGGTGCGCTGCTCATTGAAGGCCCACTGCTGTTGGGGTTGGCCCTATTCTTCCTCGCGGTGGCACGGGCGCAGAATGCCGACGTCGGACTGGTGTTCGCCGGTTTCAACCGCTTTGGCAATGCCCTGGCGGCCTATCTGCTCATGAACATTTTCATCCTGCTGTGGCTGCTGTTGTTCATCATCCCTGGGATCATCGCCTCCTTCCGGTATGCCATGACCTTCTTTATCCTGGCCGACTATCCCCAGATGGATGCGCTGGAAGCCATCCGGCGCAGCAAGGCCATGATGCGGGGCAACAAGGCGAAACTGTTCTGTCTCACCTGGCGCTTCTTCTGGTGGGCGCTGCTCTGCATCCTGACCTGCGGCATCGGCTTCATCTGGCTCATGCCCTACATCCAGACCAGCCTCGCCAAGTTCTATGAAGACCTGAAGCCTGCTTCCTGATTCTTCAGGAGTGGTTTCTCTGAAGCGGCGACTCGTGGTCGCCGACGGAGTGCTATAGCCCTTCAAGCCTGAGCGAATTTTCTGCTTGGGGCCGCGGCTTCCCCGGCTCGTCCAGGCGCTTCGCCGGGGCAAGCCAGCAACTGCAGGGCAAGCGTCATGATTTTGCCGTCGCGGATGTGCGGCAGATAGTAGGCTGGCTGGCTGTCGTTTGTGCCCCTCACCTCGGTCCTCTCCCCCGAGGGGAGAGGAAGGGAAGACGGCCTACGCAGCACTGAAGTCGAAAGACACACGAGGGGAGAGAGCTCGTCCAGTCCTCAAGCCCCGGGATTTATTGGCGAGGCTCTTCTCCCTCTCCCCTCGGGGGAGAGGGTCGGGGTGAGGGCGCTGCCCGCACTCCAGCCTCTGGGTGAGTGCCATCTCTGCCGTAACTCAAGCCGGCGTTAGATGAGCTCCCCGGTCTTGGCAGAATTCCAAGCTTTGGAAAACGGATGGTCTCCGCTACACTCGCGGCTCCAAAAAAAGCGGAGAACCTCATGAAAATATCGGGCGTGGTCTTGTTGGGCGGTGTGTTGCTGGCGGGCGCGGCGCGGGCCGACTGGCCGGAGTTCCGCGGGCCGGCGGGCGACGGGCAGGCGGGCGCCGCCGGTCTGCCGCTGACGTGGAGCGAGCAGGAAAACGTGAAGTGGAAGACCGAGATCCCGTTCCGCGGCTGGTCCACGCCGGTCGTCCTCGGCGGCCAGGTCTGGCTGACGACCGCGACGCTCGACGGTCACGACTACTACGCGATGTGCCTCGACGCGGCGACGGGCAAGGTCCTGTGCAACGAAAAGCTTTTCCACTCCGATAATCCCGAGCCGCTGGGCAACGCGGTCAACGGCTACGGCTCGTGCTCGCCCGCGATCGAGGCGGGACGCGTCTACGTCCACTTCGGTTGCTATGGCACCGCGTGCCTCGACACGGGCACGTTCAAGGTGCTCTGGCAGCGCACCGACCTGCCGTGCCGCCACTACCGCGGGCCTTCTTCGTCCGTGGTCCTGTTCGAGAACACGGTGATCCTGACGCTCGACGGAGCGGACCTGCAGTACCTCGTCGCGCTCGACAAGCAGACCGGCAAGACCCTCTGGAAGACCAACCGCTCGGTGAAGTTCAACGACGCGGAAGGTTTCCAGAAATTCGCCAAGGACGGCGACCTGCGCAAGGCCCACAGCACGCCGTTCATCACCAACGTGAAGGGTGAGCCGCAGATGATCAGCGCCGGCGCGAAGGCGGCCTACGCCTACGACCCGCGCACCGGCCGCGAGCTGTGGCAGGTGCGCTACAGCTGCTGGTCGGCGGCGGCGCGGCCGCTCGTCAGCCAAGGCCTGGCGCTGATCCTCACCGGCGCGGGCAAGACGGAATTGTGGGGCGTGCGCCTCGGCGGGCAGGGTGACGTGACCGATACGCACGTGGCGTGGAAATACGAGAAGAGCGCCGCGAAGACCGCGTCGCCGGTGATCGTGGATGACCTGCTCTACATGGTGAACGACGACAGCACCGTGACGTGCCTTGAAGTGGCCACGGGCCAGCTCGTATGGCGCGAACGCATCGGCGGCAACTTCGCCGGGTCGCCGATCGTCGCCGACGGCCGCATCTACCTCCCGAACCAGCAGGGCAAGACGACCGTGCTCAAACCCGGCCGCACTTTTGCGCCCATCGCGACCAACACCCTCGACATCGGCTGCATGGCCTCGCCCGCCGTGGATGGCAAGTCGCTCTACCTGCGCACCAAGACGCACCTCTACCGCATCGAAGCCGCGGGGAAGTGAATTGAACAGAAGCTAACGAAGGCAACGAAGCAGCCAGAGATCAGAAGTCAGCGGTCAGCCGGAAAACGAAAGCCGTTGTAGCGCGGCTGCAGGGCTTCACGCGGACTTGTCCGCCTAAGGCGGAGCGCGAGGCCCGCTGTGCCAGCTTTGCGCTGACGCTTTTCAGGGCTTGTCCCTCCTGTGGGCGGGGCTTTCCAGCCCCGCGACCCCAGCCGCACGGGAACCTGGGCGGCGATCACGGCTGCTCGCCGGCCGGCGTCAGCACGCGAAAGACCGGTGTCTTCACCAGCAACCCGGCGAGGGCCGCACCGGCGGCGCTGAAGTGAGCGGTGGCCAGGTGCTCCGCCAGTACGGCCAGATTGCGCCAACACTCATAGATCACGAAGCGGTCGGGCGCATCGAGGTCCCGGTATAGGTCGTAGGATACGCAGCCGTTCTCCAGGCGCGTGAGGCGGATGACCTGGGTGCCGGCCACCGCCGCCGCGACGTCATCCCCGCGGCCGGGCTGGGCGTCCAGTTCGGCCATGATGATGAACGGCCGGCTGCTGTCGGCCAACTTTTTGCGGAGCGTAGTCACCAGCGGATGCTCGTTCATGCTGCTCTCCTTTTGGATCCCGGCATTACGGCTGCTCTTCCGCCCGTCATCGGGCGCAGGTGCTCAGGCGGGCGGTTGGGTCGGCCGGTTGAGTGGCGCCAACCCCTTCAGCACCCGTTTGAATTCCGTTCCGGTGATTTCAAACTCGGCGAACTCTTCCAGGTCGAGCGGTTGGTCCGCCATCATGCCGTAGTCATCCTCCGCATGGCTCTGGTCATAAAGCAGGGAGTTCCCGTTCTCGTAGAGCTCCATATGCCTGACCGGCGAACCGTCGGCTGCGACCTCGAAGTAATAGACCGCGGTGCCCCAGTCGTCGAACTCGTCGCCGCGCAACTCATCCCACGGGCGTTTGAAATATTTCATGAATCCGTTTCTTCCGTTCGCCATGGTGGCGGCGTTGTTTGCATGACGGCGGTGATGCTAGGGCGGCACCGGCGGGAGTGCAAGCGCGGACCGTAGAGCAGCGCCTGCCCAACCCCATAAACCAGGCGCTTTGTGGGTGGGGCTTCCAGCCCCGCGAACCCTGCGCTTAACCCCGATTTTAGGACCACTGGCTTAAGTAGAATCTGCGTCCCGAAAATGGTAGGAAGGGACGGATGCAGATGGAACGAAAACGCAGGACATTCTCGGCCAGTTTCAAGGCCAAGGTGGCGCTTGA
>CAITZM010000151.1 GCA_903896925.1 uncultured Lentisphaerota bacterium
GATGAGGTGCGCCAGACGGCCTTTGATGAAGTAGTCGTGCACGCCCGCCCGCATGGCGATGACGACCTGCTCCTCGCCCATCGTGCCGGAAACGATGATGAAGGGCAGATCCTGGCCGCTCGCCTTGAGCACCTCCAGTGCGGCCAGCCCGCTGAACTGCGGCAGGCTGTAATCGGCGATGATCAGTTCCCACGGCCGGCGGTCCAGCGCGGCGTGCATCGCGTCGGCCGTTTCCACGCGTTCCCACGTCACGTCGAAGCCGCCGGTGCGCAGTTCGCGCAGCAGCAGTTCCGCGTCGTCCGCGGAATCCTCGATCAGGAGACACTGAAGCGATTGGCGCGGCATGTTCATGGGAGCACCTGCGGTGGGGGTTCGTTGCGCAACAGCCCATAGAGGCCCGGTTGGCGATCCGGGCCTGGTGGCGGATGCCCTGCGCGGTGAGATGGGGGAATCCACGAAGAGCTCATGGCGCCTCCGCAAGGGTCGGCGCGGCAGCAGCCAGCGCAGCGCGGACGTGCTGCGCGAGGACTGCCGCGGTGAAGGGCTTGGGCAAGATCCGGAGGCCTTCCGGCTGGTAGCCGTGTTGCCGTATGCTGTCCGCGGTGTAGCCGGATATGTAGAGGGTGCGTATGCCGGGCCGGAGCTTCTGGATGTAATCCGCCAGCTTCAGGCCGCTCATGCCGGGCATGATCACATCGGTCAGGAGCAGGTGGATCGGCTCCGGGTGGCTGGCGCAGAGCTGCAAGGCCTCGGCCGGCGTGGGCGCCGACAGCATGTGGTAGCCTTGCAGGTTCATGGTCTTCAGGACCAGTTCCTGGACACGCTGATCATCCTCCACCAGCAGCACCGTCTCCGTGCCGGTGGGGGCCCGCTCCGCGGTCTGTTGTACGGCGACCGGCGCGGCCTTTTTTGAACGGGGCAGATAGATGGTGAAGGTGGTGCCCCGGCCCGGCGTGCTGGCGACGGTGATGGCCCCGTGGTTCTGCCTGACGATGCCATAGACCGTCGCCAAACCCAGGCCGGTGCCTTTGCCCACCTCCTTGGTGGTGAAGAAGGGCTCGAAGAGGCGCGCCTGAACCTCCGACGGCATGCCCTGCCCATCGTCGCTGAACGTCAAACTCACATAATCGCCGGGCGGGACGAAATCGGGCTTGTCCTGGCAATCCGCTGCCCCAAGCGTGTGGTTGGCGACCTCGACGGAAATCGTGCCTGCGCCGGCGATGGCGTCGCGCGCGTTGACGGAAAAATTGGCCAGGATTTGATCCAGCTGGTTGGGATCCATGAATACGGACCACAGGCCGGTGAGTTGCACGAAGCGCAGTTGGATATCTTCGCCGAGCAGGCGGCCGAGCATCTTCAGGCTGCCGGCAATGGCCCTGTTCAGGTCCAGCACCACGGGGGTGACCGCCTCCTGCCGCGAGAAGGCCAGCAACTGCCGCGTCAGGGCGGCGGAGCGTTGCGTCGTTTCCTGGATTATCAGCAGATTGTCACGGTGCGGATGCTCCGGCGGCAAATTTTTCAGCAGCACCCCGAGGGTGAGCACGATGATCTGGAGCTGGTTGTTAAAGTCGTGGGCCACGCCGCCGGCCAGCTGGCCCACCGCCTCCATCTTCGCGGTCTGGCGCAGATGGAGCTCCATTCGCTTGCGCTCGGTAACATCCCGGCAGACGCAGAAAATGAGTTTCTCTCCGCCAACGCTGGCCGCGTTCGAGTTGAGTTCGACGTCATAGATAGAGCCGTCCTTGCGACGGTGACGCGTCTCAATGAATGTGCCGGTGGCGTCAACTGACCGGAGCTTGCTCAGCAGTTGCTCACGCGTCCAGTGTGCGTCCCAATCCCATATGTGGAGTTGGCGTACCTCGTCGCGGGCATAACCGAGCATTTCGGCAAAGCGGTGGTTGGCACCCCACACCTTGCCGTCTTGATCCATGACCACGATGCCATCCGTGGACTGCTCGAAAAGAACGCGCCAGCGAGTGGCCTCGTCCCGCTGCGCCTCCTCCGCCCGAAGCCGCGCGGAGCTGTCCCGCACGATGGCAATGACGAGTTCCGGATGTGCCGGTGCCAGGGAGCTGAGCCGGATTTCGACCGGGAACAGGGTGCCATCCTTGCGCCGGTGCGTGCCGTTCACGGTCTGCACCGCCTCCGGCTTGAGCTGCTGATGAACCGCAGCGACCGCGCTCGCAGGCAGTCTGGCCTCAAGATCCTGCGTGGACAGTTGCAGGAGTTCAGCCCGGCTGTAACCCAGGTCGTGGCACGCCCGCGCATTGCAGTTCCGGATCCGTCCGGTCGCCTGCTCCAGCACATAGATCGCGTCGCCGGCATTATCGATGTAGGTCTGCAACTGCTGCTCGCTCTCCCGTAGCACCGCAACGGTGCGCCGCTGTTCGCGTCGTACTTTGGCGTTGCCCAGCTCGCGCTCCACGGCGGGGATGAGGTGCGCCAGACGGCCTTTGATGAAGTAGTCGTGCACGCCCGCCCGCATGGCGATGACGACCTGCTCCTCGCCCATCGTGCCGGAAACGATGATGAAGGGCAGATCCTGGCCGCTCGCCTTGAGCACCTCCAGTGC
>CAITZM010000152.1 GCA_903896925.1 uncultured Lentisphaerota bacterium
CACCAGGGTCTCCTCCATGGCCGCTTTTCGAGCCTCAAGCAATGCCCACACGGCCGGTATCGGGGCAGCGTTCACGCTTCCCCCTTCCCCAGCCCGCTCTTAGCGATGGCCAAGATCGCTGACTTGAGTTCCCGTGAAAGCCGTGGCCAAGCAGCTTCTAAGGTGGCAAAGTCTTTATCGGGTGACAGCCGGGGTGACAGTGCCCGCGTTTGAGCCAATGTTTGCGGGGAAAAGTGTGCAGGTTCAAATCCTGTATCGCCCACCACTTTCCGATATCACTGGAATACGTCCAGCCCGGGCGAGAAGACATTTGACGACCGGAGGGGCCGGGAGTATGAAGCCAGCCATGAACCAGCCGACCAAACCCTCGGAAGTGCCGTTCGTACCACGTCGGATCAGGTTGCCGAACGGGATCGCCATCCAACCGCGACTGAACCCCGACGGAACCATGAGTGAAGCCTCGGCCGCCTTGATCAGGTCCGCGCTGAAAGTTCCCACCGCCACAGTGGATTCATTCCGCACAGCGAAACCGCTCCCGCCAACCTGACGGTCCACTCCGACAGACTGAGTAAGCCACCGTATTTGTTTCAGGCCTCCACGTGGGGTGCATGCGCTCAGGTATCAGTGCCTGGCGGCTTTGAGCTATCCCATCGACTGCGGCGTACCCGTTGCCAGGATGTAAAATCCCGGCGTTGAGCGCCAACGGGATCCAGGTGGTCCGGAACGAATGCCACCCTCTCAGGGCTGCACGATTCTTCCGCACCATGCCCTCAGGCGTTTCGGCCAGCGTGGCACCGCGGATTACGGCCGGCAGTGCAGGGCGCCGCACGACCGCAGCAACCAGAAGGCGCGAGCGCGAGGCCGCAGCCAGATCCACACCGCTTTTCCCGGACCGCTTTTCCCGGTTGACAAGCGGCGGGGAAGCGCCAAAAATACGCACGCTCGTCAAGGAGTGGTTAACCGCAAGGAGACGCTGATGAATAAAGACCGGATCGGTTTGAACGTGCACATCCCGAACGACCCGCGCCAGATCGGCCTGTGCCAGGAACTGGGCATCGGCTGGGCCCGGCTGGACGTAAACTGGAACGGCATCGAACCCGCGCGCGGCCAGTATCACTGGGCGGACCTGGATGACGCCGTTCAGAAATTGTTGGCGGTGAGCCTCAATATCTTCGCCACGATCGCCTATTCGCCCGGCTGGGCCAACGGCCATAAGCCGCGCACGGCGGCACCCTTGAACGGCAGCGATTTCGCCGCCTTCGTCACCCAGGTGGTGAAAAGGTATCAAGGCAAGATTGCGTACTGGGGCATCTGGAACGAGCCCAATCTGCCCGCGTTCTACACCGGCACCCTCGAGGACTATCTCGCCAAGATCCTGGCACCCGGCGCAGATGCCGTCCATGCGGCGGACAGCGGCGCCAAGGTGGCAGGCCCCGACCTGTCCCATGCCGGCGACACGCGGGACGCGACGTTCTGGTACCGCTGGATGAACACCATCCTCGCCCAGCAAGGCCAGCGACTGGATATCATCACCCACCACATCTATAAAGAGCCGACGGCCTGGGAGCTGTGGCGAAGACTCGATGGCTTCGTCTTCCCCTTTCTGGAAGGGAAAAATCTCCTTACGACCCTCCGCGAGGCCGGCGTCGCCGACAAACCGCTCTGGCTCACGGAGATCGGCTGGAAGAGCAATCGTGGCGCCGAACAGCAGCAGGCCGGAAATTACCGCAAGTTCTTGGACGGGATCGCCTCCCGGACCTGGATTTCCAAGGTGTTTTTCTACGAACTGAACGACGTCGAGGACTTCCCCGATAAATGGGGCATCGTCACCTCCGGGTTCGCCAAGAAACCCGCCTATCAAGTCATTCAAGAGCAACTCCGGAAGCCTTGACGCAGCGGCCGGGGCCTGCGCCCCACCCCGCCAGGCGACAGCGCATCCGCGAGGAGCGCAACCCTGCGGCCTGCGGGTCAAGGGCACCGCCCCGCGCAGGGTGAGGCAACGCCGCGCTGCTAGCAGCACCGGCGGACCGTATGGCTGACGGCAAGCCGCGCGCAGCCTGCCCGGTCGCCGAAAAAACTGGCCACCACGCGCAACGCTTTGTTACGTTGCCCGTGAGTGCGCGGGTGCGCATGACAGCCATGACCAGTGCCATTTTTTCATCGTCTTCTGCCGCAGGAGTCTGGACCGATTTGCTGATCGCCGGCCTGTGGGCGGTGGAAAGCTACCTGGTGCAGGCGACGGCATTCCCCTTGGCGCCTGTGGCCAAATTCACCAGCCTCTACCAGGGTTTTCGCTTTCTGCTGGATCTGCTCTTCTGTGCGGCGCTGGCGCTGCTCCTGCCGCCGGCGTTGCTGACGCTGGCGCTGGTGCTGGACTTCATCTACTCGGGGCTGCTGCTGGCCCATGCCGCGCATTTCCGGAGGCCGCCCTCCTTCTACTGGCTGCTGAGCCGCGAGCGGATGGGTTGTGCCCTGCTGCCCATCATCGTCAAAAGCCTCCCGCTTACCTGGGGCCTCGCCCTGACAACCGGATTGCTGTTCAAGGTCGGGCTGGCCTTCAGCATGTTGCACCTGGGTGCAGTGAATACCCCGCTGGGGAGCGCGGTGCCGTTCGCGGGCTGGCTGGGCCTGCTGTGGCTGCTCCAGCATCCCCTGTCGTCGTTTGCCGTGCGCTACCGTGCGCTGTTCCCCGCCGGCCGGCTGGCCTTCGCCTACGGGTTCCTGCTCCAGAATCTCGTCGAGTGGTGGCATCTGCCGGCGCGCAGCGCCATGCAACATGCGTTGAACGACGCCCTGCGGCGGCCGGCGGCGACGTTGCTGCCCGGCCTGCCGCCCTGGCCGGCGCGCCAGCACCTCGTCGTGCTTCAGCTCGAAAGCGTCGGCTGGAACGCCATGCGCCACAGCATCCGCGGCGAGCGCGTCATGCCCGGCCTCTTTGCGCTGGCCGACCGCAGCCTCAGCTGGCGGCTGCCCGCCTATCATATGCTGGGCACGGCCGACATGGACTTCGCCCTGCTGACCGGCATCGCGCCCTGCGACGACAAACTGGGCTACTCGATCCCCGGCCTCGACTATGGTCAGGCGCTGCCTCAGGCGTTGCACCAGCACGGCTACCGGACCGAAGTCTTGCACGGCAACGGCGGCGACTTCTACGCTCGCCAGACGAATTTCGCGCGGATGGGTTTCGACGACCTGCTCTTCCGGGAAGAGCTGCGTCGCTACCAGCCGAAGGGCACCATGTCCCCCTTCGGCTGGTGCGTGCGCGATGCGGAAGTGTTCCACGTGGCCCTCGGACGTTTGCAGGGCGGCGCGCAGCCCACGTTTCAATTCATCATCACGCTGGATACGCATACGCCCTGCACGCAGATCGAGGACGCCGAGAAGGAACTGTTCCCCGGCAGCCACCGTCTCGAAGAAAATTACTTCAACAGCCTGCGGGTCCTCGACCGCGCCCTGGAGCGCTTCATCGCCCAGTTGCCGGAGGACACCTTGCTGGTGCTCTACGGCGACCACACCCTCGACATCCACTACGACGACTTTGAGCCGGCCCGCGACGCACACGCGGAGTATGTCCCTTGTCTGGTCTACGACAAGGCGGGCGGCCTGGCGCCCGGCGCCGGCCCGGCCCAACTGCCCGACGGCAGCGCCGTGCACATCAACGATATCGTCGGCCACCTGCGCGCCAGCCTGTCCTGCTCCCGGGCGCAGGCGAAGGTGTAGTCGCTCCGGTCGGCTTGCGTTACGGGCGGCATTTCTTTACCTTGAACCCATGCGTCAGCCAAACCAGCGCAGTCAGCCGCCGGGGCCGGAACATCTGGCCGTGCGCGAGGAGGCCGAGGCGCTCGCGGACCCGCCGGGCGCGGCCGCCGCGGGTGCGTCCAGCGGCATCCCGCCCGCCGCGCCGCCGCCGGAGGCGCCGGTCGCCGAGCGCGATGCGTGGTGGCGCGCGCACCTCTACCGCGCCGACCGCGAGCCGCAGCTGACCGTCCGCGCGGTGCTGGTGGGCGGCGTCATCGGCGTGCTCTCCTGCGCGGCCAGCCTCTATTCCTGCCTCAAGCTGGGCTGGGTGTTCGGGCTGGGCCTGACGGTGTGCATGGTTTCTTTCGTCGCCTTCAACGGGCTGCGGCGGCTGTCGGGCGGACGGATCCGCACGCTGGGCCTGCTGGAGAACGCGGCCATGTCGTCGGTGGCCACCGTCGCGGGCTCGACGACGGGCAACACCGTGGTCGGCGCGTTCGGCGGGCTGATGCTGCTGACGGGCAACACGGTGCCGTGGTACCACATGGCACCGATGGTCTTCTTCGCGGCGCTGATGGGCACGCTGGTCGCGATCCCGCTGAAACGGAGCATCATCAACGACCAGCAGCTCCGGTTCCCCTCCTCCATCGCCTCCGCCGAAACGCTGCGCAGCCTCTACTCGTCGGGCGCGGAAGCCACGCGCCGCGCCTGGATGCTGCTCACCGCCATGGGCGCGGCCGCGCTGCTGAGCCTCTGCCGGAACCTGGGCTCGCTCGCCGACAACTTCAAGGCGATCGGCCGGCCGCAGGAGTGGCTGGCCTCGCTCTCCAACGTGGTGACGCCGCAGGGCGAATACTGGCTGCGCGGCCCCCTGAATCCGCTCACCTGGCACGGCATCGAGGGCCGGCTCGTGGGCGTCTCGCTGGAGCCAGGCGTGCTGTTCATCGGCGCGGGCATGATCATGGGCCTGCGCGTCGCGCTCTCGATGCTCGCGGGCTCGTTGCTGCTGTGCTTCGTCATCGCGCCCTGGCTGATCCTGCAGGACCAGGCCCACGCGCTGGATCCGCAGTGGATCAAGACGATGAAGCGCGTGATGGTGGACGGGCACCCGCTCTGGAACCCGGTCAGCAACTGGGGCATCTGGTGCGGCACCTCGATCATGGTGATGAGCAGCCTGACGGTGGTCGCGCTGCAATGGCGCACGCTCGGCCGCGCGTTCTCGGGCATCTTCGCGCGCGGCGGGCAGGCCGCCGCGCAGGATGTGCTCGCCGACGTCGAAGTGCCGATGCGCTGGTTCGTGATCGGCCTCGTGCCGGTGGCGCTGGGGGTCATCCTCACCCTCTGGCTGGCGTTCAACCTCGCGCCGTGGCTGGGCCTGGTCGCGGTCATCCTGTCCTTCGCCATCGGCTTCATCTGCGCACGCTCCTGCGGCGAGGCCGACATGAACCCCATCGGTGCCATGGGCAAGGTCACGCAGTTGCTCTACGCCGGACTGGCGCCGGGCCACGGCGGCATCAACCTGCTCAGCGCCGGCGTCACCTCGTCGGCCGGCGGCGCGTGCGGCGACCTGCTGTCCGACATGAAGAGCGGCTACCTGCTGGGCCAGAGCCCGCGGCAGCAGTTCTGCGGGCAGATCATCGGCATCTTCATCGGCACCTGCATCGTCGTCCCGGTCTGGTATCTGCTCGTGCCCGACGTCAAGACGCTGGAGACCTACAACCCGCCGACCGCCACGATGTGGAAGACCGTCGCCGTGCTGCTGACGGCGCCCAAGCGGATGCTGGCCGACAGCGCAATCGTCGCGATGATCTGCGGCTCATTCATCGGCATCCTGCTGCCGCTGCTGGAGAGTTTCCGGCCCAAGTGGCGGCCCTACCTGCCCTCCGCCATCGGCTTCGGCCTTGCCTTCGTGCTGCCCAACAGCTTCCAGAACGCCTTCTCGTTC
Organism: uncultured Lentisphaerota bacterium; assembly: GCA_903896925.1. GTDB lineage: Bacteria > Verrucomicrobiota > Kiritimatiellia > CAIQIC01 > CAIQIC01 > DP16D-bin41. The sequence continues at coordinate 5,684 of CAITZM010000152.1, forward strand.
GCCGCCGGCGCGGTGCTGATGTGGCTCTGGGCGCGCTACCGGGCCGCCAGCGCCGACCGCTTCGCCGTGCCGCTCGCCTCCGGTTTCATCGCCGGCGAGGCCACCGCGATGGCCCTCTGCTCGATCACCGGCACCGCGCTGCTGATGCTCCACGACGCGAAGCTGATCTGAGCGGGCGGAGGCGGGCATCTCTGAGGAAAACTGATCGGTCAGATAGGACCGATCGGACTGATCGGAGGACACACGCGCCAAATTCCAAGCCTTGGAAGCTGCCGCGCTGCGGCGCCGGCTCAGCGCCCGTGCTGCTGTTTCCACGCGCGGCGGGCGGCGGCGTCCACGCTGTAATACTTGATCATGCCGTAGGGGAAGTCGTGATACTTGTAGTGGCCCATCCAGCCGTGGCGCATGGTGAAGTCCGAGGGCTGCATGGTCATCATCCACGGGCAATCCTCGATGACGAGGTCGGCCATCTTCGTATACAGCGCGGTGCGTCCGGGTCCGTCGGGCAGCACGCGCGCCTGCTCATAGAGCTTGTCGAACGCCGGGTTGACGTAGTTGCAGTGATTCGGGCCGGGCGAGCTGTTGGGGCTGTAGAACAGCTGGAGATAATTTTCGGCGTCGGGATAGTCCGCGCACCAGGCGAGCTGGAACATCTGGGCCTGGCGCCGCTCCAACTTCTCCTGGAACGCGGGCCAGTTGTGGAAGTTGGGCGCGATCTTGACGCCGATCTGTTCCATGAAGCCGCAGAACAGCTCGATGGACTGCCGGTATTCGGCGTCGTCGGCCGAGCCGAGTTCCATCGCGAGCTGCAGCCGGCGGCCGGTCTTGGGATCGTTGCCGCCGGGATAGCCGGCCTCGGCCAGCAACTTCCGGGCGCGCTCGAGATCGAGCGGATAGGGCTGCGCGCGCGGGACGTAGCCGACGACGCCCGGCGGCAGCGGACCGGTCGGCCGCGTGATGCGGCCGTTGAAGAAATTGTTGAACTGGGTTTCGTTGAAGGCGTAGCAGAGCGCCTGCCGCAGTTTCTTGTTCTTGCCCACGATGGGATCGTCGAAGTTGAAGCCGATGTAGAAGACGTCCATCGTCGGCGCGGAGGTCAGCTGGATGCCCTCGCGGGCGAGGTCGGGACTCAGGACGCGGCCCGGGCCGAAGACGGCGGTGAAGTTGTCGCGCGCCACGGGCGAGGATTCGACCTGGCCGGTCAGGAACATCAGCCACGCCGTCGCCTGGTCCTCCATCACGTATTCCACGATGCGGTCGAGGAACGGCACCGGCTGGCCGGCGGCGGCACGCACGTCGGGGGGATCGCGCGGATCGTGGGAGACGGGGAAGCGTTCCACGCGGCCGGTCTCCCGCCACTTCGGATTGCGCACGAATTCATAGCGGTAGTTGGGGCGGCAGCTCTGGAGCACAAAGGGACCGGTGCCGACCGGGTGGTGGCCGAACTCCTTGCCGTAACACTCGACCGCCTCGCGCGCCACGGCCGCGGAATAGTGCATGGCGAAGATCCACACCAGCTGCGGCTGCGGCTGCTTCAGGCGGACGACCAGCGTGTGGGCGTCGGGCGTCTGCAGCCCGGCGATGGGCGCGGCATAGTCGCTCGCCTGCTCGCCGCCGGTCGTCGCGCGCCACTCCTCCATGCCCACGACCTGCGAAAAGCACCACGAGCCGTTCGAGGCGTTCTTGATGTCCATGACCCGCCGCAGGGAGTAGGCGAAATCGCCGGCCACCACTTCGCGGCCCTTCCCGCCCGTTGCCTTGAAGCACGGGTCATCCTGGAAATAGAGGCCGGGCCGCACATGGAACGTGTAGGTTAGGCCGTCGGGCGAGACCTCCGGCAGGGCCGTCGCGAGCAGGGGATCGACGTGGTAGGGCCGGTCGAGGTAATTGTATTGCAGCAGCGTTTCGTAGGTCTTGGCGACCTCGAGCGCGGCATAGACGTCGCTGGCGAGGGCGGGATCGAGCGTGCGGATGCGATAGATCTGGCGGTACATCACCTGCTCGCCCGGCCGTTCGCCGGCATCGAGCCGGCCCCGGCCGCAGCCGGAGCCACCACCCGCAAGCAGGAGCAAAAGAAAAACGAACCGCCCGACCACCCCGCATGCCGGGACCGGAACGAGGCTTCCGATCCTTCTGGCAAGCTGGGCGGCTTGGCGGTTCATTTTTACTCTACGCCGTCGGCGCCGCCGCCGGCGCACTATTTCGCGGGCGCGGCCACGGGTGCCGCTACGGGCGCCGCAGCCGGCGCGCTCGGAACGGTGGCCGGGGTCGGCGTCACGCGGCTGGGTTGCGGCATCGCTGCGCGCGTCTCCATCACGCTCTTCGGCCGGCCGACCGCACCCGCCGAGGCATGCGTGTAGCTGATGGCCAGGAACAACGTATTCGCCAGGAAGATGCACCCCAGAATGACCGTCGCCTTGGTCAGCACGTTACCCGCGCGCGAGCCGAAGACCGACTCGCCGATGCTCGCGCCGAACGCCATGCCGCCCAGGCCCTGGCTTTTCGTCCGCTGGAGCAGGATCACACCCACCAGCAGAGCGCCGCAGAGCACCTCGATGATAATCATCGCGTATCTTAGAAACACCGCCATGTTCTTCCTTTCATGGTTGCGGGCGCCGGGCAGCGGGCGGAGGTCAGGCACGTGCCCGCCAGCCTCCCGCACCCTGCACCCACCACCATTTCTTGTTACAGCGCGCCGCGCACGATGTCCGCAAATGACTTCGCTTCGAGACTCGCGCCGCCAATCAAGCCGCCGTCAATATCCGGCTGGCTCATCAAATCCTTCGCATTGTCCGGCTTCATGCTGCCGCCGTATTGAATCCGGATGGTGGCCGCCGCCGCCGCGCCGGCCAGCACGCCCAGCAACTGGCGGATGAACGCATGGACTTCCTGCGCCTGCGCCGTCGTCGCCGTCTTGCCGGTGCCGATGGCCCAGACCGGCTCATAGGCGATCACCAGCTGGTCCCAATCCGCACCCTGCAGGCCCGCGAGGCCCGCGCGCACCTGCCGCTCGACGACCGCGGTCATCTGCCCGCCCTCGCGCTCCGCCAGGGTTTCGCCGACGCACACGATCGGCTTGAGCCCCGCGGCCAACGCCGCCTTCGTGCGCTTGTTGACCGTCTCATCGGTCTCGCCGAAATACTGCCGCCGTTCGCTGTGGCCGATAATAACATAGGTGACGCCGAGTTCCTTGAGCATCGCCGCAGAAATTTCACCCGTGAAGGCGCCCTTCTCGGCCCAATGGACATTCTGGGCGGCCAGCTGCACCGCCGACCCCTTGAGCGCCTGCCCGACGACATCGAGGTCGGTGAAGGGCACGCCCACGACGATCTCCGCCGCACCCAGGGCGGCCACCTCGGCCTTGATGCCCGCGACCAACGCCAGCGCCTCCGCGCGCGTCTTGTTCATTTTCCAATTACCAGCCACGATCCGTTTGCGCATGAATGTTCTCCGTTCCTTTCAAAAAACGGGCGCGAATCTACCGCAAAGCCCCCTCATAAGGCAAGACGTTGTTCGCGCCGGCCCTGCATCAGCCCTCCGGCAGGTCGCGATAGGGCTTGCGCTCGCGCTGCGTCAGCTCCCACAGTTTGGCGTATTTCATATAGGCGCCATAGGCGCTGGCGAGGGCGATGACGAAGCCGTGGGCGCCGTCGAGAAAACCCGCGCGCAGAAAATAGCCGCGCAGGAACCGCAGCGGCGGGCGGCAGAGCAGGTCGCGCCATTGGAACCGGCTGCCCTGCACGAATTTCTGCTGCGCGGTGATGGTCGAAAAGCGGTTGAGCGTCTCGAAATGGTCGCGCAGATCGTCATAGGTGTAGTGCCAGATGGCGTTCTTGAGCCGCTGGATGCGGCCGCCGGAGACGACGACCTTGTCATGCGGCTCCTGGCCCTCCGTGCGGCCGCAGTCCTTCCGGAAGAGCCGCAGCTTGAGGTCGGGATACCACTCGCCGTGCCGGATCCAGCGGCCGAGGTAATACACCTGCCGGGGAAATTCATAGCCGACCGTGCCGCCGTGGCCGCGCGCGAACTCGGCGCGGATTTCCTCGCGCAGGCCCGGCGAGACCTCCTCGTCGGCATCGAGGAACAGGATCCACGGATGCTGTGCCATTTCGCGGACCGTGTTGCGCTGGCCCACATAGCCGAGCCACTCGCGCTGATAGACGCGGCTGGTGAACTCGCGACAGATGTCGGCCGTGCGGTCGGTGCTGAAGCTGTCCACGACAATGAGCTCGTCGCACCAGGTCAGGCTCCGGAGGCAACGCCCGATCTTGCGCTCCTCGTTGAAGGTGATCACACAGGCGGAAATTTTCTCAGGCGGCATGACTTCAGGGGCTCCCTTCCAACAACCAGCGCGGATGGAGGTCCTCGGCTTGCAGCACGCCGCCGGCATAGACGCGGACCCGATAGCCCGCATAGCGCACCTTGCGGCCGGCGCCCAACTGCCGGTCGCGCAGGCCGGCCGGGACGGCGTAACTGGCAGTCAGGGTGATGGGCGCCGCGCCGGGCCACGCTTCCGGATGCAACTCGGTGCGCGGCGTGAGCGCTTCCGTGGGCGCGATGTGCCCGGAATATTCATCCTCGTCATAGAAGTCGGTCTTCACCGTGAGGTTGGCGGACGGCGGCACGACGCCCGCCACCGGCGCCAGGGTGATATGCAGCAGGCGCAGATCTGAAAACGCATCCGGCGCCGGCAACCGCTGCTGCTCCACGGACAGGATCCGCACGAGCGGATGTTCGACGACTTTTTCCCGCACCGGCGCGGCCGGAGATGCCACGACCGGCGCCGGCACGGCAACCGCGGGGACCGCCGCCACCGGCGGTGCGGCCGTCACCGTGACGACGACCGGCGGCGACGCGGTCTGCGCCGCCAGCAACCGCATGGCCTCACGGACGATCTCCAGTTCCTCGCGCATCTTGCGCAGCTCCGCGGTCGGCGGGGGCGAAGTCACCACCATCAGCACGGGCACCGTATTCGTCACCGGGACTGCGGTCGCCACCCGCACCGTGTTCGTCACCGGCGGCAGGGCGGCCCCGGGCGGCGGGCGGGTCGCCGGGAAGCGCCGCGGGAGCAGGAACGCCGCCACAGCCACCACACACAGCAAGGTCAGCAGGGCCAGCCAACGCGCAATCTGGAGCTGGCGCTTGAGCTGCAGCGGGACGGGCGTTTCGCTCTGCACCACGGCCTGCACCAGCAGGCGGGTACGGGCCAGTTCGACCATGTCGCCATGCTTGAGCCGGGCCTCGCGCTGTTCGCGGCGGTTGACCAGCACCCGGCCCATCGCGCCGAGATCGCGCACGAACAGCCCGTGCTCGCGATGCTCGAAGACGGCATGGTGCAGCGCGACTTCCGGGTCGGGGATCTCCAGGTCGCAATCGCTGCCCCGGCCGACCGTCAGCGGCTCGGGGCCCACCGTGACCTGCTGCCCGCGCAGCGGCCCGTTCAAAACATGCAGTCGGAAAAGCATCGCATCGTCCGTTCAGGCGCCCGGTTGTCCGGCCGCGGTGCGCGCGTCGGCGCGCAGCAGGTGCCACGTCAACCAGCCCAACATGACCAGCGCGAGCGTGCCGCCCGCCAGCACGCAGAGGATGATCTGTTGCGGGGTCTGGTGGAAAAGGAACAGCGCCACGAGATAGGCCAGGCAGGCGGGCACCAGCCAGAGCACGCGCACGGTCTCGTGACGGGCCCAGAGGTACGGCGCCAGCAGATTGATCAGCGCCAGCGGAATCGCCGCCCAGGCATACCAGCGGGTCAGTTCGATGTAGAGCGGCCCGGTGGCCGCTGCGCCAAAGATCAGGCGCAACGCCAGGGTCGGAAAGAGGGTCAGAAAGCCTGCCGCCCCGAGGCAGATGGCCAGGGTGAAGAGCACGGGGCCGAGAATCAGGCGCGGGTTGGCCGAGGTGACGGCGCGCGGAAACATGGCGGCCGCCAGCGGCATCGGCAGGTAGAAGACGATGCGCGAAAGCTGCGCCGCCTTGCCGTAGGCCCCCAGCGTGCCGGCATCCAGGAAACGGGCCATCAGGATCATGTCGGCATTGACCAGCAGGAAGAGCGCGGTCTGCGCGATCAGCACGTTCCAGAAATAGCCCTGCACGGCACGCGCGGAGGGCAGCGCGGTCGCATCGTCGGAAGCGCCGGCCTGCCAGGCGCGACGCAGCGGCCACCACGCGATCAGCAGGCCCAGCAGGATGCTGGCGGCGACGCCGCCCAGCAGCCAGGCGATGCCCAGGCCCAGCGCGGCCAGCACCGCGCCCGCGACCAGCCGGAACGCGGCCGTGCTGATGCCGGACGCGGCCCCCCAGCCGAAGCGCCGGCTGCCTTGCAGCGCGCCACCGAGGATCGGGCAGAACAGGCCGATGAACGCGCACAGACCGACCATGATCACGGCCGCCACGGAGGGCGCCTTCAGCTCCGCCCGGAGCCAGGGCGCCGCCAGGCACCAGACCACCAGCACCAGCAGCGCAATGGGCGTGGTCAGCTTGAGGCCGCGCCGCACCAGCAGGCGCCAGGTGTCCGTGTCGTTGCGATGGACAAACTCGGCCACGTAGCGGGCCATTGTCGTCGCGATCACCGCCGAGGGCACGTTGAGCACATTCAGCAGCGCGATCAGCCCGACCAGCTTGGCGTACTCCGCCGTGCCCATCAGACGGCTTACCACGGCGTGGAAGAGCACAAACAGCAGGCTGATCAGCCCGGTCCCGGCAAAGACCACGAGCGAGTCAAAGGCAAAATGATAGCCCTCGTGTTGACGGAGCCGGCCGTACAGTTTGTGCCATTGGTTGAGCATCGGGTGCGCGACGCAGAGTTTCCAAGGTTTGGAACAGTTTGCGAGCCTATTTTCCAAGGCCGGGAAGAAACCGCCGCTCCGGCGCGCCGGCCGGACGCGCGGCTCACAACTGGCGGATGACTTCCTGCTCGGCGGCGACCAGGGCGGCAAACATCCCGAGCCCGTCGGCCGTCTCGCGCAGTTTCAGCAGCAGGTCGGTGTGGTGGCACATCATGCAGATGCGCGCCAGCACGTGCAGGTGCAGCCGGTCGTTCTGGCAGCAGACGAGGAAAAACAGGTCGGTCGTCGAACCGTCGGGCGAGCCGAACGGGAGCGCCTGCACGGCACGGCCCAGCACGAGGAACGACTCGCTGAAGCGGTAGGCGTCGTGCGTCAGCGGGTGCAGCAGCGCGACGCCGCCGGGCAGCGCCGTGGTACACAGCCGCTCCCGCTCCTCGAGGCTGCGGACCAGGTCCGCCGCGTCGCTGATCAACTCGGTGCGGTCGGCCAGGGCGGCCATGTCGCGGATCACCGAGGCCTTCGTCCGGGAGGTCAGCGCGGGCGCGATGAACTCCGAGCGCAGCAGGTCGGGCATGATCGCGTGTTCCTTGGAAAGGTCCAACATGCGCTCCGAGCTTTGCCGGTGGTAGTTCGAGAGCCGCTTCTCCGTGGCGCCGAGGATGCGCCGCGAGGCCCAGGAATCGATCTCGCTGCGCATGAAGCTGAGCCGCCCGCCCCGCTCCTCGTGGGGAATGACCCGCTCGCGCACGTACTTCTGCACTTCGGCCACCGTCAAGTGCAGATAGTGCGCCACCTCGTCCAGGTTGAAGGTCTTATGCGGCATTTTACCCTTGGTGAAAAAAACGTATGCGAATTGTAAAGAAAGCCCGCACGCCTGACAAGCCGAATACACAGGTCATTGCACAGAGCACGCCGATGGCCTAGTATCAAGCCGCCATGCACACGCGCACAAAACTGGAGCTTTCGGATTTTGGGCGCAAGCTCGGCGGGCCCACGGGCATCGGCGAGTTGATGCACGACCTCGGCGCGGCGCTGGCCATCAACCCGCAGCTGCTGATGATGGGCGGCGGCAATCCGGCCCGCATTCCCGCGATGGAGGCGGTCTGGCGGCAGCGCATGAGCGACCTGCTCGCCCAGGGCGACGCCTTCGAGCGGATGCTCGCGCATTATGACCAACCCTGCGGCTCGCCGGACTTCATCGCGGCGCTCGTCCAGTGCCTGAACCGCCGCTTCGGCTGGCACCTGACGGCGCGGAATGTCTGCGTGACCAACGGCAGCCAGAATTCCTTCTTCTATCTGTTCAACCTGCTCGCCGGCCGCACCGGGGCGCGCCACCGCAAGATCCTGCTGCCGCTCTCGCCGGAATACATCGGCTACGCGGAGCAGGGCCTGGCCGACGACCTCTTCGTCTCCTGCCGCCCGCTGATCGAGGACCAGGACGCGCGCACCTTCAAGTACCGGATCGATTTCGACGCGCTCCCGCTCGGCGAGGACCTCGCCGCGATCTGCGTCTCGCGCCCGACCAACCCGACGGGCAACGTCCTGACCGATGCCGAGATGCGACACCTCTCGGCGCTCGCCAAGGAGCGCGGCCTCTTCTTCCTCGTGGATGGCGCCTATGGCGCACCGTTCCCGGACATCATCTTCAGCGATGTGGAACCCTTCTGGGATGAGCACATCATCCTGACGCTGAGCCTCTCCAAGCTCGGCCTGCCCGGCACGCGCAACGGCATCGTCATCGCGCGCGAGGATGTGATCGAAACCCTGGGCGCCATCAACGCCGTCGTCAGCCTCGCCAACGGCAACCTCGGTCAGGCGCTGGTCGCGCCGCTGCTCCGGAACGGCGAGCTGCTGCGCCTGGGCCGCGAGGTCATCCGGCCCTTCTACGAGCAGCGCGCCCGGCAGGCCATGGGCTGGCTGCACGAGGCGCTCGATGGCCGGGTGGACTACCGGCTGCACGCCGCCGAGGGCGCGCTGTTCCTCTGGCTCTGGCTGCCGGGCCTGCAGGGCACCTCGCAGGAACTCTATCGCCGCCTCAAGGAACGCAACCTGCTCGCCGTCTCCGGTCATCATTTTTTCTACGGGCTGCATGACCCGGACTGGCGCCACCAACACGAATGCCTGCGCCTGACCTACTCGCAGCCGGAACCGATCGTCCGCGCCGGCATCCAGATCCTCGCCGACGAACTCGCCGGCCGCTGAACCTCAGCCCCGCCTGCGCGGGGCCGACCGGCGGCCCAGGGGGCGGTTACCGCAAAGCCCGGGACAGGCGCTTGTCACGCGCCCCGGTCTCGGCTAGCCTCGCCGGCGATGCGCCCCCTGCTCCAACGCTGGCTCAGCCCGGGACCGCCCGCGCTCGACGCGCCGCCGACCTACTGGCAGCTCCGCCGCTATTGCCGGTGGCAGGCGCGGGAGCTGCGCCGCCTCGCGCGCGCCGACGCGACGCACCAGGAGCAGGCGCGCACCCAGGCCGCGTGGGCGGAGGACGTGCTGCGCCACCACCCGCTGCTCGACGACCTGCAGCGGACGCGGCAACAATCGGCAGACTTGCTGCGCGTGCTGGCGGAGGCTAAAGTGCCGCCCACCACATGACCACACGCGGCCACAGCCATTTGACCGTGCCCTTTCCCGTGCCGCTCGGCGCGCAGATCGTGCGCGATGGAGTCCAGTTCACGGTGTTCTCCCGCCACGCCACGCGGGTCTGGCTGATGCTGTTCGACGCCGCGGACGACGCCCAGCCCCGCGAGGAGTTCGAACTGACCGCCGGGCAGCACCGCATCGGCGACCTCTGGCACAAACACGTCTGCGAAGCGAAGGCCGGGCAGTTTTATCTCTACCGGATGGAGGGCCAGGCCGGGCCGGCGGGCCGCTTTTTCGACCCGCAACAGTGGCTGCTCGACCCCTACGCGCTCGCCATCGCCGGCGCGCCGACGTGGGGCGACACGGAGTGGACCCAGCCCGGGGTGCTGCCCAAGAACGGCGCCCGCTTCCCCAAATGCGTCATTGTGCGCGACGAATTCGACTGGACCGGCGACCGCACCCCGCATACGCCCTTGAGCCAGACGGTGATCTACGAGGCGCACCTGCGCGGGTTCACGGCGCGCGACAACTCCGCCGTGCGCTGGCCGGGCACCTATGCCGGGTTCGCCGAAAAAATTCCCTACCTGCTCGACCTCGGGGTGACGGCGGTCGAGTTCCTGCCCCTGCAGGAATTCAACGAGATGGAACTGCACCAGGAAAACATCAACCGCCGCGGCCTGCGCAATCTCTGGGGCTACAGCACGATGGCCTTCTTTGCGCCAAACGGGCGGTACGCGCGCCGCGGCGTCGCGGGCCAGCAGATCGTCGAATTCAAGCAGCTGGTGCGGGCGCTGCACCAGGCCGGCATCGAGGTCATCCTGGACGTCGTCTTCAACCACACCGCCGAACAGGCCGAGGGCGGCCCGACCTACTCGTTCCGCGGCATCGATAACGACATCTATTACCTGATGGATCCGCGCACCGGCCGCTACTCCAATTTCAGCGGCTGCGGCAACACGCTCAACAGCAACCACCCGATCGTGCGCAACTTCATCATGGATTGCCTGCGCTACTGGGTGCTGCACATGCACGTGGACGGCTTCCGTTTCGACCTCGCCGCCGTCCTGACGCGCGGCTCCGACGGCAAAATCCTGCCCAACCCGCCGATCGTCGAGCAGATCGCCGAGGATCCCGCGCTGCGCGACTGCAAGATGTTCGCCGAGGCGTGGGACGCCGCCGGCGCCTACCAGGTGGGCAGCTTCCCCAGCGACCGCTGGTGGGAGTGGAACGGCAAGTACCGCGACGACGTCCGCCGTTTCTGGCGCGGCGACGGCGGCCAACTCGGCGCGTTCACCACCCGCCTCTCCGGCAGCGCCGACCTCTACCACCAGAACGGCCACTCGCCGCTCAAGAGCATCAACTTCGTCACCTGCCACGATGGCTTCACGCTCGCCGACCTCGTCAGCTACGAGCAGAAGCACAACGAGGCCAACGGGGAAAACAACCGCGACGGCGAGAACTACAACCTCGCCTGCAACCACGGGGCCGAAGGCCCGACCGACCAACCGGGCATCCAGGCCGTGCGCCGCCGGCAGCAGAAAAACCTCCTGCTCACCCTGCTCTGCTCGCTCGGCGTGCCGATGCTGCTCGCCGGCGACGAGTTCGGCCGCACGCAGCGCGGCAACAACAACGCCTACGCGCAGGACAACGACATCTCGTGGCTCGACTGGTCGCTGCTCGAGGCCAACGCCGAACTGCACGACTTCGCCAAGCGGCTCATCCGGTTCCGCCAGACGCATCCGTCGCTGCGCCGCCCGTCGTTCCTGCACGGCCCGCAGGCCGACCGCAACGCGCCCGCCGACGTGCGCTGGCTCGGCCCCCACGGCCAGGACCCCGACTGGCAGAACGGCAGCGCCATCGGCTGCCTGCTGTCCGGTGACGCCCAGCTGACCGGGGCCGCGTTCGACGACGATCACGTCCTCCTGCTTTTCAACGCCGGCCGCCACAGCGTCGAATTCCATCTGCCCAAGCCGCCCGGCGCGCCGTGGCAGCTCGAATTTTCCACCGAAGCCCCCCCGCCCTTCTACAACACCGGCGACTGGCGCCTGCGCCTGACCGATCGCTCCTCCGCCGTCCTTGTCTCCGCGCGCACCTGAAACGGCTGGCCCAACGCAGGGCGCACGCCAGAAGCGCGGCTGTGTACCAATCCCTCTTTAGCAAACGCCGAGCCGGTCGCGTCTCCTCATCCGGAGCGGCGGCACTCCTGCCGCCGCAGCCCGGCTTTCAAACAAACGAGACTTGCTCAGGAGGCGCGGTGTAGGCCGTGATGATGGTGCGGCTGAGTTTCGGCGGCAGGAGTGCCGCCGCTCCGAATTGTTTCCACCCGTAACCTGCCGAGCATCTCCTGGTGCTGTGAAATGACCGGGCCGCTGGTTAGAGCGTGGCACCCGACAGCCCACAGGTTTCCCGCCTTCATCGCACAGTTGTACAACTATGCGATGGGGCCCCCCAAGGGCAGGATCCGGAGTGAAGGGAGAGGCTGCGAATGCCCCTCAAGGCGGCAGCGCCGGGCAGCCGGCGACGCGCCAGGTGTGCGGGAAATCGCGGCACTGCTGCGGGCGCGCCGCGTAGACCAGGCAGGCGTTGTCGGGGCCGAGAAAACAGCAGGCGCCGCCGGGCTGCTCGGCCAGGCTCAGCTGCGCACGATTGGCCGCCAGCGCGGTGTGCCGCTGGATGAACTCGTCCTCCGTCAGCGCGAGCTGCCGGGCGAGCGCGGCGATGTCGGCGGCGGTCAGCAGGACGTGACCGCTCCACCGGCAACAGGCGCCGCAACCCTGGCAGGCGAAGTGTTCCACGGCTCAGGTCGGGAGTTCGCCGCGCGCCATGAGGACTTTGCCGGTGCGGCAGAGTTCGACGATCTTGAACTTCGTCAGGAGCTTGAGCATGGCCTCGATCATGTCGGTGTCCCCAACGACCATGAGGATCATCGAGGTCTCGGTCATGTCCACGCTCTCCGCGCCGAAGTGGTCGGCCACCTGGAGCACCTCGGTCCGGGCCGCCGGGCCGGCGTGGACCTTGACCAGCGCCATCTCCTTGACGACCACGTCCTCGCCGGTGTGGTCGGTGCAGTGGATGACGTCCACGAGCTTCTTCACCTGCTCGATGATCTGGCCGAGGTTCGACGGATCGCCGAGCGCGGTGATGGTCATGCGCGAGACGTTGCCCTCCATCGAGGAGGACACGACAAGCGAGTCAATGTTGAAGCCGCGCCGCGCGAACACATGGGCGATGCGCGCGAGCACACCGGGCTTGTTGGCGACGACGACGCTGAGCGTGTGCGTGCAGTTGTTTTGCATAGTGCCTTTCCTTTCGGGCGGCGGGCCCTCATTTTTTCTGCGCGGCGACCGGCGGCCGCCCGCGGCGCGGACGGGGTTCGAGGATCATGTCTTCCAGCGCCTTGCCGGCCGGGACCATGGGGAACACATTCTGTTCCTTGTGCACCTGGACATCGATGATGCACGGGCCGCGGTCGTACTCCAGCGCCCGGGTGAGCACCTTGCGCACGTCGGCGGCGCGCTTGATGCGCAGGCCGAGCGCGCCGTAGGCCTCGGCGATCTTGGCGAAATCGGGGTTGCCCTCGAGGTCCACGCCGCTCTTGCGGTCGGCGTAGAACAGCTCCTGCCACTGGCGCACCATGCCGAGGTAGCTGTTGTTGAGCACGATGGCCTTGATCGGCAGCTTGTGATTGCAGGCGGTGGCGAAGTCGGGCATCGTCATCTGGAAGCCGCCGTCGCCGGAGAACGAGACGACCAGGTCCTTGGGCCGGCCGAACTGCGCCCCGATCGCGGCGGGCAGGCCGAAGCCCATCGTGCCCGCGCCACCGGAACTGAGCCAGTCGTTGCGCCGGTCCACCTTCCAATATTGCGCCGTCCACATCTGGTGCTGCCCCACGTCCGTCGCCACCACGGCCTTGCCGCCGGTCAGCGTGTAGAGCTCCTCGATGATGTGCTGCATCTTGAGGCCGCCGGTGCGGCGGTAGTGCAGCGGAAAGTCCTTCTTGAGGGCGTTGATCTCCTTGATCCACGCGGCCGTGTCGGGGCGGCCGACGGCCTTGAGCAGCGCCTCCGCCACCTGACGCGCGTCGCCGAGGCAGACGATCTCCGGCTTGACCATCTTGCCGATTTCGCCCGGATCGATGTCCACATGGATCTTCACCGCATCGCGCCCGAAGCGCGCCGGCACGCCCAGGATCCGGTCGTCGAAGCGCGACCCGAAGTTCAGGATGAGGTCGGCCTCGACAACCGCCTTGTTGGCGTAGGCCGTGCCGTGCATGCCCAGCATGCCGAGCGACAGCACATGCGATTCGGGGAAGCCGCCCTTGCCCAGCAGCGTGCTGGTCACCGGCGCGTGGATCTTTTCCGCCAGCGCGCGGATCGCCGCGCAGGCATCGGAAATGATCACGCCATGGCCGATGAGAATGACCGGCTTGTGCGCGCGCTGGAGCGCGTCGCCGATCGCCCGGATCGTCGCCGGATCGGGGGCGGCCGCTTCCGGGTGGTAGCCCGGCAGTTCCATCGGCGCTTCCAGGTCGCCCTGGAAGGGCGCCATGCTGATGTCCTTGGGCACATCGATCAGCACCGGGCCCGGGCGGCCGGTCGTGGCGATGTGCACCGCCTCGCGCACGATGCGCGGGATGTGGTTGGTGTCGCGGATCAGATAGCTGTGCTTCACGATCGGCATCGTCATGCCGTAGATGTCGGCCTCCTGGAAGGCGTCCTTGCCCAGCATGTGCGTCACCGCCTGCCCGCAGACCACAATCATCGGGACCGAGTCGATGTGCGCCGTCATGATGCCCGTGACCGTGTTGGTGGCCCCCGGTCCGCTGGTGACCAGCACCGCCGCCGGCCGGCCCGTCGCCCGCGCATAGCCATCGGCCATGTGCGTCGCCGACTGCTCGTGGCGCGTGAGCACAAACTTGATCTTCGTCCCCGTCGTCACCAGCGCGTCGAAGATCGGAATCGTCGCCCCGCCCGGAATACCGAACATATATTCGATGCCCTGTGCCTCCAGGCATTTCACCAGGGTCTGCGCACCGTCAAAGCTTGCTTTCGTCATAACGCCACCTGCTGTTGTATGTTTCCAACTTCCAGCTCATCCAGCGCCATTTACCGGACCGGCAGCAACCATGGCGCGAAAAGAGGACGCATAATACATCATTATCAGGCCCGCGCAACCATTTTGCCGTATTTTTAAACAGCCGGCTGTGTCATTTGCTTTCCAATTGTCATTTTACGAGAAGCGAATACACCCATGCCACGGTATTTAGGCAACCGCAGCGGCAGGCCGCCGCCTGTGCGGACCCGCGCTAGTCCCGGGCCTCCAGCAGGACGGCGATGCCGTCATGGTCGCCGGTGGTGAGATCCGGATGGTTGAGCAGGGCGTTGTCGAGCGGGATAAAGGCGGTCCGCTTGAAGCTGGTCTTGCGGTCCATGCGCTCCGCGAACGCATCGCGGGCCTGGTTGAAGGAGGCGAACTCGTGCTTCACCTTCGCCAGCGGTTCGACCTTCTCGCGGCTGAAGGCGGCGGTGAAAAGATACGCGCCGGCCAGCACCTGCGGGCCAAAGATCCGGCCGTGATTGTTGTTCAGCTCGAACGGATGGTCGGCGAACGCCGCGGCTTTTCCAGAGACCAGCTGTGCATGCTTTACGCCGCCGAGCAGGGCAGAGTAGCCGTGGCTGTGGCCGAAGCGCAGCGGGAAACCCGCCGCGGTCAGCGCACGCAGGAGGCGGTTGGTCGCTTCGGCGGCGGACGCGGCGGCACGGTCCACGAGGATGATGTTGATCGGTTCGCGCAGTTTCTTGCCGTAATACACCTCGTTGAGCCAGTGCGCTGGTGCATCGTCCGGGGCGATCATCCATTTGCCGATGCGCGGCAGGTTGGCCGGGGACGCCTCCTCGGCCGCCGAGGCCCGCGCCGCCGGATCGGGCGCCGCGGGCGCCACCTTGTCTCGTCCAAAGCCACTGACCGCTGCGACCAGAAGCGCCGCGGCCAGCGGCCGGAAAGTCATAGGCCGGCCCATCCTCACAGCTTCTCCGCGGTCACCGACTTGACCTCGCCGTTGACCCGGACCTGCGCCACGCGCGGCTCGGCGGCGGCGACCCGGTAGCTCGTGACCTTGCCGTCCCGCCAGGCCAGGTCCACCACGAATCCGCCGCGGGCCCGCAGCCCCTTTACCGAGCCGGAGGGCCAGCAGGCCGGCAGCGCAGGCAGCAGCTCAATGATGAAAACCTGAGACCTGAAACCTGAAACCTGAGTTCCTGGAACCGCTTTCTCTGGATCAGGTTTCAGGTTTCCCGCTTCAGGTTTCTCTTCGTGGCTTTGCAGCAGCATCTCCGCGATGCCGGCGGTGCCGCCGAAATTGCCGTCGATCTGGAAAGGCGGACAGACGTCGAGCAGGTTGGGATGCGTGGACTGCGCGAGCAGGCCGGCCAGCAGCGTATGCGCGTGATCGCCGTCGCGCAGCCGCGCCCAGAAGTTGACCTTCCACGCCTTGCTCCAGCCGGTGCCGCCATCGCCGCGCAGTTCGAGCGAGCGCCTGGCCGCGGCAAACAGCTCCGGCGTGGCCGGCGTGATCTGGCTGCCGGGGTGCAGGCCGTAGAGGTGCGAGACGTGGCGGTGCTGCGGCTCAGGCTCGGTGAACTCCTCCTGCCACTCCAGCAGCTGTCCCTTCGAGCCGATTTGATACGGACGCAGCTTGGCCAGCGCCCCCTTGAGCGCGGCCCGGAACGGGGCATCGGTGTCGAGCACTTCGGCGCTGCGCAGCGTGTCGTCGAAGAGTTGGCGGATGATCGCCAGGTCCATGGCGCCGCCGGCGCTGACGCCCGAGATCTGTTTCTTGCCGTCAGGGTCGAGCGTGGCGAAGGCGTTCTCCGGCGAGGTGCTGACCGGCGTGACGAGCTGGCCCTGGCGATCCGGGACAAGCCAGTCGAGGTAGAACTCGCACGCGCCCTTGAGCAGCGGATAGGCCTCCTGCGCCAGAAACGCGCGGTCGCCGGTGAACTGGAAGTGTTCGAACAGGTTCAGGCAGAGCCAGGCGCCGCCCATCGGCCAGTAGGAGCAACGCGCGACGTTGTCGACCGGCTGCGCGTCGCGCCACAGCGTCGTGTTGTGATGCGCCACCCAGCCCTGCCGGCCATACATGTCGCGCGCGACGCGGCGGCCGTCCACGGCCAGCTCGCGGACCATGCGCAGCAGCGGCTCGGCGCATTCGGACAGATGGCAGACCTCGACCGGCCAGTAATTCATCTCCGTGTTGATATTGATCGTGTACTGGCAGGCCCACGGCGGAATGATGTCCTTGTTCCAGATGCCCTGCAGGTTCAGCGGCTGCGCGCCGGGCCGCGAGCCGCTGATCATCAGGTAGCGGCCGAACTGGAAGTAGAGCGTTTCGAGCCCGACATCCGCGCCGTCCTTCTTGTATTGCTTGAGGCGCGCGTCGGTCGACAAAGCGGCCGGAGGGACGCGCGGCGCCGTGTCCGCGCCCGCCGCCACGCCGGGGCGCGGACCGCCCAGCTCGAGCGAGACGCGGTCAAAAAGGCCCGCGTAGTCGCGCTGGTGCTCCTCCAGCAGCTCCGCGTATTTATGTCTCGCGGCCGCGCTCAACACGCCGGCGGCTTTCTGCGCCGGGTCCACGCCCTCCTTGACGGGGTCCTTGTCGAAGCCGTTGTAGCTCGACGCCGCCGCGAGCAGCACGACGGCCTCGTCGGCGCCGGAGACGGCCAGCGCGTCCCGCTCCGCCACCACCGTGCCGCCCTTGGCCTGCACGTCGAGGCGCGCATCGAAGAACATGCCCTTGCCGTTGTAGACGATCGTGCTGGCGCCGGGCAGGCGCTTCCCATCCTTGTCCCACAGCTCGGGATATTTCCAGGTGTCCTTTTTCTTCTCGACCCAGTCCAGGGTGCGCCGCAGCACAAAGCCGGGCAGCTGGCCATGCAGGGCCAGCTGCGGCGCGTCGGCCTTGGTCACCGCGGTCGTGTGCGGCGAGGTCAGGCGGATTTTGAAGGTCAGCTTCCCCGGCTGGTCGGCCGTGAAACGCAGCACGATGACGCCGGCCGGATGGCTCGCAAACATTTCGCGCGTGTACCGCACGCCCTCGCAGGCATAGCTGACGCGACAGACCGCACGGCCGATATCGAGTTCGCGGCGATAGCCCTGGATCTGCGCGGCGTGCGCGAAGTCACACTCCAGGTCGCCGAGCGGCTGATAGCAGGCCCAGGCACCGCCGAGCCAGCGTTCCGTCACCAGCCGGTCGGCCTCGGCGAACTGGCGGAGCGCGATGCAGTTGGTGATCTCCGCGAAATCCTTGCGGACATCGAGCGGCAGCGTGCGATAGCCGGGGTAGCCGGAGACCAGCGTGCTCTCGTTGAGCTACAGATGCTCGTTGGTGAAGCCGCCGAAAACCATCGCGCCCAGACGCCCGTTGCCGAGCGGCAGCGCCTCGTCCCATTTCACCGCCGGCTTGTCGTACCAGAGCGTCAGGTCATTCCCCAGGGCGCAGTGCCCCAGCAAGATCAAGAGCCCAATCAGGTTTGTTTTATTCATGGCGTTCCTCTTTCCATGCAGGGGAAAGTTCCGGGCGTTAGTTTTCCAGACCTTGGCAATTTCCGACAGCCTTTTTTCCCCGCCGGGATTGTTTTGTGAACACCGCTTGAAAGCAGACGCACCCGTCTGGCTTGTCCGACAGAGGCAGCTTTTCCGGCAGCAGCGGCAGTTGCCGCGGCTACCCCACCCCTTCGGCGCGCCCGAGCCGACCAAACCTGCGCCATAAAAAACTCCGTGTGGGCGGGGCTTTCCAGCCCCGCGAACCCACGCTGACGAAATCCGAAACTGTCTCGCCCGGCGTAGTGACCGCGCGGCAGCTACACATTTCTGCGCCAGCGGGGAATGTCAGCCAGCGTCAACAGGTCGTCGGTTGGCACATGGACCGGTGGCTTAAGAGCATCCGCTCCAAGCTGCGCAGGGGCTGTGGCAGGATTATCAAAGATGGCGAGCCAGATGTCCGACGAGACGCGGAAGTTGGAAATCCGCAAACCTTCCGGCGTGATTTCCAGCGTCAACGTTTTCCTCCCTTTGAAGCTGCGCATCAGCGGTAGAAATTTATAGGCGCGAATGAAAGCCACACCCTTCTTCGTGATGATGGCCGCACATGCCGCCCCGGCCCGGTCGGTGCTGAGCTTGAGCTGCATATTGTGCGCTTCGAGGCGCAGCACCTCGTTATCGGTGGCGGCAGGACTGCCCACTACTTGCTTGAGCAATTTGACGAAAACCGCGCGATGGACCGTGAAGATCATGGCAGCGTCACAGCTTTGGCCGTGGACGGGATGTATTCATGATTTGTCGGGCGGGCAAAAGCCAGCCACCATGCGCCAGCTGCCGTCGGGTTGGCGGGCATAGAGCTGACCTTTGCCCCAGCCAATATCCACGCCCTCGCCCTCAAAGCATTGGGCGCACATATTTGCCCACATCACTTGGCTGCGTAAACTGCCATCCACAAACAAGCCGCGCTCATTCAAAAGACAGCCGCAGCAGTCACAGGTTTCGATATTGTACGCATATTGTGCCTCATGTTGGCTGACCTCGACGGCGTTGACGCGAGCCGCCAACCGCTGCTCGGCATCGTCGAGTGGCGTCACCAGCCACGGGATCGCCTTGCCGGTATCCACAACATCTGCTGCAACGGACTCATCGCCCTCGGTTTTCTCATCAGTGTCCTCTTCGAGCAGGGGATTGTCCGGGTCGTTGACTGCGACACCATACGTGCGAGCTGCGAAGTCTATCGCCGCAATGGCGGCCGGGAACGCTTTGACATCAGGCACAATCTGTAGTCTGTCGCGGTAGTCGCGGAAGTCAGCGGCAAACCCTGGGGTGATATCCCAACGCATGGTTGCGAAGGAGTCGCCACCCGTGCTAGGCCGGTAGAAGTGACCGCCACTGCTGATGGAAAGGCATGTCTCCGACACCGCCACTTCCCACCAGTGCCAGGTCTCGACCTCGCCGAACTTGTTCCGGGGGCCGCTGACGGTGAGGGAGGTTTCCAAGCCGGATGTGACACGCGGAAGGCGGGCAAACACGTGCTGCAGCTTTGCCACGCTGGCGAGTTGCGCGGGCCGCAGGATTTTTGCCGCCGTCAACTTGTCGAGGAGCAATCCGGCCGCCTTCAACAAGGCTCGGTCGCGACCGTCGAGTTCATATCGGTCTGATTCGGCAGCATCCATGCGCAGGCTCCTTGGGCGTGAAGGTGTTGGGCGAAATCTTTCGCGGTCACTTTCCGAAAAGGTCCATTTGCACCCTGTTCTCCCGCGCAATATAGCGGGAGCCTTTGGTTCGTTTTTCCAGGCAGGTGGGACAAAGACCTGTCTCCTCGCCGCCGGAGAGCACGACTTTACTCTCGGTTTCTGCGAGGGGGAGCCAGGTTCGATTGTGATGGAAGAAGACCTTGTCGATCCCGGGGAGACGGAAAGTTTCGAAGAAACCGATCTTGCCGCACCCCGAACAAACGAGGCTCGGCTTCGGAAGCTCGGGGCGGACGATGTTCACGGTTTCTCTTTCTGGAATGCTCCCGGCCAGCCACCGTGCTTTTCGATCACCTGGTCGATCTCGGACATCAGGCGGATGGTTTCTGATAGGGCGACGACGATGCGGTGGTAGTGGTCGAGGTCGTCTTTCGTGAGCGTCCGGCCTTTGCGGTCCTTGAGCCATTTCTCGCAGACCTGGTAGCCGCCGATGTGGAAGTTCCAGACGGGTTCTGGTACGCCCCGGAAGCCTTCGGTCTGGGCCTTGTCGACCCAGACGGTCTCGTCGGCATAGGAAACCTTCACAACCTCCGGGTTCTTGCCGCCGATGAATTCGGTCAATTGCTGGTGGGGCGAAACCTCCGACTGAGCCGTTTTGTTTGTTTTTCGGCTCGGCGTGATGCCTCGCCCTACCAATTCGAATTCCATCAAATGCAGGGCGACGAGTTCGCCACCGAGCTTCGCCAAGGCGCGGAACAGGTCGAGGCTGGAGGTCAACGGCAGGCGCGGGAAATCGACCTTCAGAAACTCGGCATAGCGACGCCTGTAACCGTTACTATGAAGAACGGCGTATACATAATGGAGAATATGTTCGGGCGTAAGACCGTGCGGCAATCCATCGTTTCGATCTCTCGATAGAGATAGCGCCTTTGAGAGGCGCTCCAGAAAGGGTTGGCTGAGATTGTGTCGCCTGTGGGCCGCAAACCCAAGATCGGATGTTTCATCATTCCAATACAATGGGAAAATTGTATTACCACCACGATAGAAAAGATTTTGATCCTCAGGATGCCTTGTTGCGAAGACGATGTTCCACGCTCCGGGTATGGCTTGCCCTTGGCGACCAACGCAGATGCCGACATTTGGCTTTATGAATTGAGCCATAATCTTCGTACGCGGATTCGACACGATGGCGCGATGGATAACTGTGAACCGTGTATCAAAGGGACGATAAACGCATGGGCAAAGATATTTCTGCCAATCAATGGCGCTTAATTCTCTGCGTGCCAAATCGAAGGACCACTGCTCCGTAGCGCACATCACAAACCTGGATCGCAGGCTAGCTTCAGTGGTCGCCGAGTCTAGAAGAAAATGCACATTCTTCCGTAATTCATCCTTCGTGAACCCGATGGCGAACTCATCTTGTTGAGTCTTAAACCCGCTGCCATACCAAGTTGTTTTATCCTTTTGATATTGACCAGTGCCAAACATTTCAGGGAGAGAAATCCCTGTTTCATACTCTGTTGCCAAGCCGGACTCTATACTGAGAAAAGAGTATTGAGGTGGTGAGGCTTGGAACGAGACCTGTTC
This sequence comes from uncultured Lentisphaerota bacterium, assembly GCA_903896925.1. Lineage (GTDB taxonomy): Bacteria > Verrucomicrobiota > Kiritimatiellia > CAIQIC01 > CAIQIC01 > DP16D-bin41. The sequence continues at coordinate 26,868 of CAITZM010000152.1, forward strand.
GGCATTGATTAGGCTGTGCGTTGCAAGCCAATCATATTTAGCATGCCGTTCACCGAGCAGGTCTGTTCTCCTCCGAATCGCCGTTGGCTGCGGAGCAGATACATATATAGAAATGCAAACACCCGCGAGAATGTCGAAAACATTCTCGTCAGTGGTGCCGTCAGGTGCAGTTTCCTTGAGTCGGCCATTGCCGTGGAGGTCAATGATCTGTATCAAATTGAAGGCACCGGCTAGGCTTCCTCGCATATCTCGAAATGTAGTAGCTGACTGGAAATTATTATTGGTGATGAAGCCGACGATGCCAGAGAAGGATTTCTCAATACAAAGCTGAGCAAGACGGGTGAATTTTACATAATCGTCGGACAAAGCTTGGATTTGTGTTTCTGCATCTCGAACGGTTGTCTTGTAATCCTCGATCAATTGCATGGCCCACTGTTCACGGTTTTGGGAACTGCTGCTGTATGGTGGATTGCCGATGACGACGGTAAAGCGCTTATACCATTTGACCTCGTTCACCTCTTTGGCTTCGTGGGCGAGCGCCTCGAAGCTGATGTGCGGAAGCTGGGCGACCTTTGGTTCGAGAGAGTTAGTCAAGTAGATGCGGGCGCGTTCTTCGGAGACGAAGCGATAGCCGGTCTCGGAGAGTTTGAGACCGATCTTCATGTGGGCGATGGCATAGGGTGCCATCATGAGTTCGTAGCCGTAAAGGCGCGGGAGCAGGTTCTTGGGCACGTACTCGTTCCAAAGCTTGGAAATTCCGCCGGCTGATTTCCCAAGCTTGGACCATTTGGCGGTCATGGTTTGGTGGATGACCTGAATCGTTTCCACGAGGAAGGTGCCGGTACCGGTGGCGGGGTCCAGGATAGCGACGAACGGCTCATCGGGGCTGATGGTGCGCGTCTCTTTCGGTTCATCAGTCAGCAACGGCAGCTTGAGTTCCGGCTTGCGCTTGAGCATCTCGCCCCATGTCACCGTGCTGGCAAGGCCGTCTTCCAGCCCGAACTCGGTTTGCAGAAGTTCGTGAACGCTGCGGACGATGTAGGAGACGACGGGCTGCGGGGTGTAGAAGACGCCACGTTGAACCTTGCGTTGTTTGTCGTATTCGGTCAGGAAGTGTTCGTAGAAATGGATGACCGGGTCTTCTTGACGGGTGCGGTTGCCAAAGTCACGGAGGACCGCCTCCATGTGGGTATCCGAGCTGCGGAGCAATTCCTCCACGTCTGCCACCCCGAGTTCATCGAAATCGAGCTTGCCCTTGCGGGTCTTGATGCCGAGGAAGATGCCGAGCATCTCCCGGAGGAATGGACTGGTGATGATCAGGTCGGGCACATCCTCGCGCACGATGGCGGTGCCCAGGCCGGGGAAGGTGCGGCGTACGGCTACGGAGAACAGGCCGTAGGTCACGGTCTGCGCGAGCATGTCGGCGAAGTCTTCGTCGGTCAGGTCGTGGATCAGTCCCTGCTGGAACGCGCGCTGGAGTTTGCGGATCTGGCCGAAGCCATCCTCGTAGCGCAAGATGGACCGGACGCGGCCGCGGATACGCTTGGCGAGACCGGCGAGGGCGAGCGCCAGTTCCTGGGAGGTCTTGATCACTTCGCGATGGCGCAGGGTGAAGGCGGCGCACCAAGTCTTGCGCCAGAGGTTGGCATCACTCGCAAACTCATTGCGCCAGTGGAGTTTGTCTTCCAACGTCTGGAGGATGTAGTCGTATTTCAGCGGCGTGTCGTCGTCGTCCCAGCCGAGGACGCGCAGTTCGGCGAGGTTGCCGTGGTCTTCGTTCTCGATGAAGTGGGCCAGGGTGATGGCGCGGTCGGTGTCCTCGCCGTAGGCGGAGATGAAGAGGAGGTCATCGGCCTGCCACGCCTTGCGCTCGGCCGCGTTGGCGGCGACGCGCTGCTTGAGCACCAGCGCGCGCAGGATCCGGCGCATGATCACGACCGGCAGGCGCTTTTTCTCGAAGTTGACCCAGAAGATGCCCCACGGCTGCTGGCCGGTCAGCGGGCGTAGCTGTTTGATCTCCTTGATCTTGACGGCGGTCGCGGCGTCGAGCCCGAGTTCGCCCGGCTGATAGTCAAAAGTCAGGTCCTCGACATCCTCGTTTTCGATGGGCCAATCCAGCTCGTTGCGCAGATAGACGAGCAGCTGCGGAAGTGTCTTGATGGCGCGCAAGCGTTCGGGGTCGATAGCGGGCATAAACTGACTCCTCAGCGGGGCTTGACGGTGTAGGTGGCGCGCTCTTCGCGCACGACGCGGAGCGCTTCCGCAGTCGACACGGAGACCGCCTTGCCTTTGCGCATCACCGCAACGGGGAAGCCCAGGCGCCGGTTTTCCTCCAGCACGCGGGCCACCGCCTTTTTCAAGGCGCGTTCGGCCTGGACCCCCGCGCGCGAGGGCGTGGACAATGTTTTCATGGTTGTGCTCCTGCCTGTTTGCGAAGCTTCGTAAACGTGACCGGGTGGTTAACCCGCTCCGTCATGCCGTCCCGTTCGTACACCAAAACCGGCGCCGCCGAAGAATTATCGAAAATCGCGCCATAGTCGGCCAGCGGCAGATAGTGCGCAAACAGGTTGACCAGGCCCTTGCGATAACGCCGCCGCGCCACCGCGGTAGGGATGTCATGGCCCCCGCGTTTCACACGTGCGGCAATCCGCCGCAACGTCAAGGCGACCGACGGCAGCCAGAGATAATACAGCCGGATGGACCAGCCGCGCTCCCGCAGCGTGCGCAGGAGGCGCACATAGGTCAACCCGGACAGCGTCGTTTCGAACGCAAAATCTTGGGCCGCGTCCACTTGCGCCTGGAGCTGGCGCAGAAACAGACGGCCGGCCTCCATGGCTGCGGCCTCCACGTTCAGGGGCGACAACCCGCTGGCCAGCAGGTCGGCGTTGATAAAGTTGCGGCAACCGGCGCTATGCGGGAGAAATTCCATGGCAAAGGTGGTCTTGCCCGCGCCATTGGGGCCGGCAATGATGTAGCAGATGGGCTGGCGGGCCATGTCAATTCAACTCCATCCAGCACTTCAACACGGGTTTGACACCGATGGGCGCCTGGACCTGCCGCAGGTAACTGTTCTTGATGTGGCGCTCTATGACGGCGCGGATTTCGGAGAGCGTTTTCGCCTCGATGACCAGCTGCCGGGGCGTATCGGGCCGGGACCGGATGAGGTCGATGATCTCGCTCGGCTCATCGACGATCTTCTCATTGGCGAGGGCAAAGAGGTACCACTTGGTATGGCCGGCATCTTCGCTCCAAGCCAGGGCGTCTGCGGCCCCGGCCTCGCGGTCCTTGGCGGCGGGTGCGGGCAAGGCATAGCAGAAGAACACGGCGCGGGTGTCGGGACGCGGATGCTGCTTGCCGCTGAAAATGCGGAGCGGCATCGCCTTGAGTTGGCCCTCCAACTCAGGATGATCCTTGAGGAGTTGCTGAAACTCCAAATGCATTTCTTCCGTGGCGCTGGTCTCGCCTTCGTAGGCGTGGTTGAAATCCTTGAGCGCTTCGTAGTCGTCATCCGGGTGCAGGAGCTTCTTGCCCTCGATGCCGAAGACCTTGGAGATGCGGAGGGTTTTCTTGGAAACCTTGGCGTAGAGTTTGAGCAGATCGTCGAGTTCTTTCGGAGGCAGAAAGTTCCAGTAGGCCACGGTGCCGCGGATGGCTTTCTGGTCCGGGTGCGCGGCCAAAATGAGCGCCTCGATCTCGGGATTCAGGCGGCGGTCCACACGGCCGATGCGCTGCATCAGGCGGACGGGATTCCAGTGTAGATCATAGTTGATGAGCCGCGTGGCGTCCTGCAGGTTCAAGCCTTCCGAGAGCACGTCGGTGGAGATCAGAATGCGGGTTTCCCCGTCCAGGCCCTCGAAGAGTTCGCCTTGCGGCGGGCGGTTGTAGTAAGGGGCGAAGCGGCGGATGACCTCGCTGCGGTTCCGCTTGGTGGCGCTATCGATCTCTTCCACAGCGGTAAAGCCGGCGGTTTCCAATTGCTTCCTCAGGTAGCGGGCGGTGGCCATGTATTCGGAGAAGATCAGGACCTTCTGCTTTTTGAGCACCGGGTCGGTCTGCAACAGTTTGATCAGGGACTTGAGCTTATCGTCGTGAGCGGGTTTGAACTGTTTGAGTTCCTTGAGGAAGGCGGAGAGTTGATCTAGGTCCAAGAAGGTCTCGTCCAGGATTTCATCGACCTTGTAATCGTCGCGAGAAAGTTCCTCGACCTTTTCCAGCAGTTCGGCGTCGATGATGTCTTCTTCTTCGTCCTCGTTCAGTTCTTCGCCGAGCAGCTCATGGCGGTCGCGGTGGACGTGGTCGAGCACATGTTCATGCTGGCCTTTCCAGCGTTCCAGACGTTTCTTCTCGGATGCGCTCTGGCTATGCTTGGTGACCCAGGCCAGCAACGTGACGAGCAGGGCGCCGCAGGAGAACTCGAAGGCACGGGCCGAGCTTTCAAAGCGTTTCAGGAACTGCGTGCGTATCAGTCCAACCAAGGCCTTTTGCCGCCCCGCCTGCCACTCCATGTCCATCTTGGGCATGGCCGAGCCGCTGTAGTAGGCCAAGGGGTAGTACACCGCGAGGGAGAAGAGGGGTTTATCGGGATGATCAAAAGCGCGCTCGACCATGTCCAAGAGTTGACCGTAGGTCTTTTTGAGTCCGTATTTCACCACGCCGGGCGATTTCGGATCGCGCACGGGGAAGGTGGCGCGGTTGCCGCCGTGCTGCTCCTGGCTGCGCTTCACGTAGGCCCGACTGCGCTGGACCACGAGCGCGCGGAAAAGCTCATCGCTCCAGAGAATCGTTTCGGCTTCGACGAGATTGGTGGCGATATCGGTGTCCTCGACCGGCTGCTGGAGGCTGGCTTCCAGCGCTTTCTCCAGCTTGCGGAAGTGGCCCGGCAGGGAATGAATCCCGAGGGGCGCGTCTTTGAACTGGGCGGGATCGGGTCGCAGATACCCCTGCGCGTCTGGGTTGCGCGACGCAAACAACTCAATCATGTGCTGGAAATCGCGCAGCCGGTTGTTGACCGGGGTGGCGGTCAACATGAAGAGTTGTTTTACCCCTTGCGGGCCTCCGAGCAGGTCAAAAAGCCGCCAGTAATGGGTCAGCACTTCGCCCGGGTCGCCCCGCAGCCCCGGATTGCGGAAGTGATGCGCCTCGTCGATGATGACAACGTCGGCCATTTCCTTGATGCGGTCGAGGCGATATTGAAAGTCGCCGGCGCGGAGCAGGTCGGTGTGGTTGAAGAGCACCAGATTGCTGAAGTCGCCGCCGAGGTAGCGCAAATAGCGCCGGATATCCCGTTCCCACACGTCGGCGCGGGCGGACTTCGGCACGAACAGCGCCACGCGCTTGCGGTCATGAACGACCAGCCGTTCGATCAACATCAGACCGACGAAGGTCTTGCCCAAACCGACGCCGTCGCACAGAAACGCGCCGCCATGCTGCGCGGCAATCTTCATCAGGGCGTGGTAGCCCTCTTTCTGATAGTGGTCGAGGATGGGATACATCTTGGACTGCGCCTGTTCCCATTCGTTGACCGTCATCTCGTGGCCGCGGAAAAACTCCTGCAAGGCCTTGGCGTAGATTTCAAACGGCGTGAAAGCGCGGAGGTGCCGCTCGATGACGCGTAGGATTTCAAGGGAAACATCCTCGGCGTCGTTCCAGTGCTTTTCGTACCACGCTTGCAACGTCGCGACCGGAGCGCCGGTAATTTGGACGTTCAGTTCGATGTTTTCGGCCAAACCAGGGTAGGTGAAATTGGATGACCCGACCAAGGCTGACGAGCCAACCACTTCGAGCCGGGAGTGCGTGATATAGGCTTTGGCGTGAAATTTCTCCCGCCGATAGACCCGGCACTCGATCTTGCCGGAACGGATGGCCGCCGCGATGGCAGGCACACCGACCAGGAAATCGTTTTTCTGCTTTTCGGTCTCCAGACTGGCGTCCAGTTTCTGCTTGGTGACACAAAGCGCCTTTTGAAAGGCGTCGTGCGTCCGGCGGGACACTTCGTCCCCCATCAGCAGGCGGATCTTGTCCACCTTTTGCCATTCATCTTTGAGGGCCAGCAAGGAGCCGATCTCGAAATACCCCGTCGCGATATCGAGGCCGCGCGCGATCTGGCACCAACCATGGAGATAGCGTAGCACCTTCCAGTCCGCGTCGCTATTATCGACGATGAAAAGTTCGCTCCCCGTCTTGCCGGTCTCTTTATCCATGGCGGTGACAATCCCCGCGCCTTTATAGCAGGAGCAAAGCGAGTTGGGAACAACAAGGCGAAAACATTCCACAGATGTGTATGACAGGCACGTTCAGCTCGCGTATCACGGTCTCCGCAGCCAGATTGAGGGCACAGGTTGTTGCGGGCACCCGGGCCCGCTGACCTCCAACACGGGCGCGAGGCCCTTCCATAGCACGGCGAGGTTCGGCCAGTTCTGCCAGGTCTCGTGTTTGTACGGCTTGGTGCGCATGTCGGTGAAAATGACCTTGAACCGGTGCGGACCTGGGGCCAGCGCGCGCGACCAGGTGCCGAGCGCGTGCCAGCGCAGCGTCGGCCACCACTCCTCGCCATCCACGAAGACGCGCAGGTCGTAGCCGGGATCACCATCGGGAATGACGGACTCGCGCGGGGCATGGAAGGTGTAGACGCCAGCGGTGGGCACATCGAGCAAGCCCTCGTAGCGCACGACAAACGCGCTACCGTTGGTATGCATGGAAACATCGAGCAGTTGCGGCGTGCTCCCCGACTTCTGCGCGGGGATGGTGGCGCTGTTGGCGACGAGCGCGAACGGTTGGCCCTCGGCGAATTGCCACGCCAGTCCCGGTTGCGTCGCGGCAGGCGGCACGGCGGGCGCGGGCGTCTGCCGGGTGAACACCGCGCGCGTCGGCAGCGAGGCAAAGCCGGGATCGAAGGCCCAGGCACGGGCCTTGGCGCCGGGGCGCACGGCGCTGGCACGCACCACGGCGCTCGCGGTCAGGCGCACGGGTTTCTCGTAACGCGGCGACTGCGCCGTCGGCTCGCTGCCGTCGAGCGTGTAATGGATGGCCACGCCCGGCGTCGCGCAGGTCATCATCACGTCGGTGTGATCGCAGAAGACAGCCACATCCGGGGTGAAAGCAACCGGTTTTATGGGCGCAAATATTTCGCGTGTCATCTTCAGCGTGCCATCGAAGGTGAACTCGCCGCTGCGTGCGCCGAGCACCAGCCCGCGCGCCATCCCGTTCTTGGGCTGCACGACGAGCAGCGCCTCGCCCTCGGTCGCGACAGCGCCAGCTTTCAATGCGCCAGGCTTGATGCTGGCGGCGAAATCAAGTTTCGTTCCATCGGGCGCCACGGCATGGAAGCGCGTGCCCGCGCCGGTGACCTGCCACGCCGCACGCGCGTCGGCCCCGGCAGGCGCCGTGGTGATGAAGGTGACGAGCACCTGATCCCCCGCCCCGCTCCACTTCACGAAGGTCCGGCGCACAAACGCAAGCGTGTCACGCAGTTCCGGCCGGTTCGCCTTCCATTCCTTCTCGGCGTCGCGGACTTCGCCGCCGTCCTTGTGCGCCAGGTCGTGCGACTTGGGGTCGAATTCCAGGCGCAAGGAACTGTTGCCGAACAGATGCATCGCCACCTTCGGGAAACCGGGATTATCGGTGTGGATTTCGCGCTTGGCTTCGTCGAGCATCACACGCTTCTCCGCATTCGGAAGCGGCGCCTTCGCCCGGCGCAACCAGTCGAGCTTGTCCACCGGCGTATACAGTTCGAACGGGAGCTCATAGTCGTGCTTTGCAGCCGTCTGCACGCGATCCACCACAATCCAGCACACCGGCTCACGCACAAAGAACACCTGCCGCGTGTGGCGCTGCACATCGGTGACCGCAGGCAAACCCAGCGCGTGCTGCTGCCGCTTCATGTCATAGGCTCCGGTGTGGAAGGTGGACCAGTAGGTGCGTCCGTTGCGATCCTCGTAGGCGCCCTCGTAGATGCCCTCCGCCAGATCGAACTGCGCGCTGCTGTGCCAGCGGCCCCCGATCGGCTGACCATCGGAGTGTGTCAGGAAGGCGGTTTTCGCGCCGACGTTGTCCACGTTTTTGAAATGCGCATTCTGCGTGCGCCCATCTACATAGACCGGCTGGGCCGTCAGCAAGTGCCGTCCATAATTGTGGAGTTTGAAACCGTTGCAGTCTTCATCGGGATTGCTGTTGGGGATGCGCCCGGAATGCATGTAGAAAAAGGGATCGCCCTGGCCCCACCCCCCGCGCAGCATGAACTCGCCCAGGTTCGGCATCACATCGGACATGTGTTCAGGCAAATCACGCTTAGCTCCTGTGTCGAAGGCTGCAGCGACCATGCGCTGCGCCTCCGGCTCCGCCGTCACCCAGGGCGCGGCCGCGCCCAGCGAGCGCGGGCCGAACGACCAGAGGTTGGTGCCGACGAACCAGTACCGCACCGAGCGATAATCGTCGCGATGCCGGTAGCCGTCGGGCTTCAGGTGCCGCAGAAAGAATTCGCCATTGCGCGTCAGGCACTCCTTGAATTCGGCGGCAAACACGGCGTCGAACCAGGCGGGCTGCTGGTCCTGCCAGAGCCGGAACGCCTCCGGCGCGCGCTCGATCCAGACACCCTGATGACCTTCGTCGGAGTATTCCACATAGCCGCCGTCGGGCAGGATCGAGAAGAGGGCGTGATTCTGAAAGGTGCGCGCCGCCTCGCGGCCGGCCCACTGCGCGGCCTTGAATTCACCGAGCAGCAGGCTGTTGCGGACGTTGAAGCCCAGACCCATCATGTTCCAGTTGAAGCGCGTCGCCCGCGCCACCAGGATGTTCGGCGCGAGATATTCGTCCAGCGCCACGAGCAGCACGCGCGCCAGCGTCGCCGCGGGCAGCTCGCGCGCCACGTCCGGATGCAGGAGCGCCAGCGCGCGCAGCCGGGTGACGAACATCGCCGGCTGCCGCGCGACCAGCGTGGGGTACCAGCGCACGTTCCAGACATAGGGCGCCTGCCGCGCATCCATGCGGATCGCAACGGGGTCATAGCCCGCGGGCGCGGGATTCCCCACCGGCAGCGCATTCAGGTCGCGCTGCATGTTCAGCGCCCAGTCGTCGGTATACTCCGCCCAGCGCCGCAAATACTGCGGTTCGCCGGTGACCTGATAGGCGTCCAGCAGCCAGCAGCGCACGCCATCGGTGCTGTCGCCGGACTCGCGCTCCAGCACATGGAACTGCCGCATCACCTGCAACCACACGGGCATTTTCTGCGCGGTCTGCGGCTGGAATGGCACGTAGGCCCAGTTGACCGCGCCCGGCTCGCCAATGGCGAACTTGAGCAGTTCCGTGCTGCTCACCGCGCGGTTCGGCTGCGTGGCGATGCCGCGCAACGCATCGGCGACCCAGTCCGGCTTGAGCACCGGTGTGCCCAGCAGCGGGCGCTGGTCGTGGATGAGCGCATCCGGCGGCACGCCGTATTTTTCGAGGTGCGTGAGTTTGTCGAAGAAATAGGCCCGGAAGGCCTCCAGCGCGGCGGCGAACTTTTTTTCCTTATAGAGTGCGAACGCCTGCTCCAGGCCCCGGGCTTTTTCGTCCAGCGCGCGGAAGAGCTGATGAGCGAGCGCTTCGGTCGCGGCGGCATCGTTGCGCCGCGCAAAGGCCGCGCGCCGGGCGGCCGCATCGGCGGGCGGCGGCAACTCCAGCTGGCGCACCTTGGTCAATGCAAAGCCGTCCGGCACCTGCCGCTGGCGATAGCCATCCGCCACGCTGCGCCAGCTCTCCAAAACCACCGCAAAGTCCGCCTGCTCCTTCTCGATGGCAGCCAACTCGCCGCCCAACTTCTGCACCTGCTCCGCCGCCGCCTGACCTGCCGGCAGCGCGAGACAGCGCTTGACGATGAGCGCATCCAGTTCGGCCTGCGCAATGTCCTTCTTGACGCGCAGGCGCTGACTTTCGAGATCCAGCGCGGCCTGCTCATCCTTATCCTTCCCGGTCATCGCAGCGCGCTTGGCCCGCATCTGCGCGTCCAGCGCGGCAACGTCTGCGTTGAGGCGTTTATGGTCCGCCGACTCCAAGCCACCGGCTTGCTTGAACGCCCCAGACCGCAGCGCGTTCAGCGCCTGGCCCAGCGCATTGCGCGCCGTCTGCCGGCGCGCGGCCAGCTCCTTCCCCCACCCTTCCGCCTCGTCGGTGTGCTGGAGCAGGTCCGCCACCTCCGCCGGCGTGGTCGGCAGCCTGCCCGGCACCGCCGGCGGCGGCGCGACACACAGCGCCACCAGCGGCGACAACCAACCGAACAACAACAGACAACACGTTATAGTTTTCATACCGGGCTCGCTTAGCGCCTCACGATGGTTTCCAATCGGCGCCGCACACATTTCCCAACCATGGACAGCGGCGGCCGTAAGTTTTCCAGACCTTGGAAACTTTCAACAGCCTTTTCTCCACGTCTTGAAAGAAACAAGACATCCCGGAGGGCGCAGGCTGCTGAATCAGCTGAACACGTTCAATAGCTCCACCGGATCAAATTGGCGCCCGCTTTCGCGCCTTTAATGGTCGTACAGGCGGACGGCCTATGTCATACTTCGCGCCGTAGCCAGCGAGGTGTGTGAGCATGATGCGCATAAAAAAAGTGCACCCCATGAAAGCCGTCCAGCCAGACGCTGCCGCGGCGACCATGGCTTTCCCCATCGTCGGCATCGGCGCCTCCGCCGGCGGGCTGGCGGCGTTCGAGGCCTTCTTCTCCGGGATGCCGGTGGACACCGCTCCGGGCATGGCGTTTGTGCTGGTACAGCACCTGGACCCGAATCACAAGAGCATGCTCGCCGACCTGATCCGGCGCTACACGCGGATGCAAGTATTCGAAGTCCAAGACGGGATGGTGGTGCGCCCCAACTGCGCCTACATCCTCCCGCCCGCCTACGACATGGCCTTGCTGAACGGCACGCTGCACCTGCTCGCACCCACCGCGCCGCGCGGCCAGCAGTTGCCGGTCGATTTCTTCTTTCGTTCGCTGGCGGCGGACCAACACGAACGGGCGATCGGCATCGTGCTCTCCGGCACCGGCAGCGACGGTACGCAAGGCGTCCGCGCCATCAAGGCCGAAGGCGGCCTGGCGCTGGCGCAGAGCCCCGCCTCCACCGAGTTTGACGGCATGCCGCGCAGCGCACTGGCCACCGGCCTGGTGGACTACGAACTGCCCCCCGCCGAGATGGGCGCGAAACTCATCGCCTACGTGCCCCACGCCTTGGGCCTGCCGCCCCGGAACACCGCTGTCCTGGCGCCCAAGTCCGAGAGTGCGTTGAAGAAAATCATCATCCTGCTGCGCGGGCAGACCAGCCACGACTTTTCCCGGTACAAGCCCAGCACCCTCCACCGCCGCATCGACCGGCGCATGGCCATCCACCATATCGACGCGGTGGAGAGCTACGTCAAGTATCTCCAGCAGACGCCAGCCGAGGTGGAAGCGCTCTTTCGCGACCTGTTGATCGGCGTGACGAGTTTCTTCCGCGACCCGGAGGCGTTCAAGGTCGTCGAGGAGCAGATCATCCCCAAACTGTTTGCCGGCAAGCGCGCGGACGCCGTGATCCGCGTCTGGGTGCCGGGCTGTGCCACCGGCGAGGAAGCGTATGCCCTCGCCATCCTGCTTGCCGAACGGCAGGAGGCGATGAAACAAAGTTTCAAGGTGCAGCTTTTTGCCACGGACATTGATCGTCAGGCGATTGCCGTGGCCCGGGCGGGGCGGTATCCGGCCGGCGTGGCCGCCGACCTCACGCCGGGACGGCTGGCGCGCTTCTTCACCCTCGAGCCGGATGGCAGCGCCTACCGCATCAATCGCGGGCTGCGCGACCTGCTGATCTTTTCCGAGCAGAACGTGATCAAAGATCCGCCCTTCACCAAGCTCGACCTGATCAGCTGCCGGAACCTCCTGATCTACTTGGACGGCGATTTGCAGAAGAAACTCATCCCGCTGTTTCACCAGGCCTTGAACCCGGACGGCTATCTCTTCCTGGGCACCTCCGAAGGCGTCGGCGAGTTTGGCGATCTGTTTGCCACGCACGACCGCAAGGCCAAGGTGTTTCAGCGCAAAGACAGCTCCGCAAGCCGCTACCGCGCGGCCGGCAGCCGGTTCCTGCCGCCGGTCACCGCCGTCGAGATCGCGAATCCGCAGCGCGCCGGCCAGCCGGCGTTCCCGGTCAAACTCCCGCTGCGCGAGCTGACCGAGCAGGCGCTGCTGAAACAATTCGCCCCGGCCGGCGCGCTCGTCAACGCCGCCGGTGATATCATCTACCTCCACGGCCGCACGGGCCGGTATCTGGAACCGGCTCCGGGCGAGCCCGGCATCAGCAACATCCTCAAGATGGCGCGCGAAGGACTGAAGCGCGAACTGAGCATCACCCTGCACAAAGCCGTGGTCGGCCAGGCCAGCGTCAGCCTGCCCGGCCTGCGCGTGAAAACCAATGGCGACTTCAGCGTGGTTGATCTGACCGTTCAGCCGGTGCTGAGCGGCACCGGCGCCACGCCGGCCACAGCGCTGTACCTGGTGGTCATGGAGGAAGCGCCGGCGAGACCAGAGGCCAGCGGCCGGCCCCGCTCCGGGCGGGGTCGGCAGTCAACGCAGGGCGGGCAGGCGGCGGACGCGGATGCGCACATCGCCGCGCTCAGACAGGAACTCCGCACCAAGGAGGATTACCTCCAGTCCGCCAACGAGGAGCTGGAGACCTCCAACGAAGAACTAAAAGCCTCCAACGAGGAACTGCAGTCGGTCAACGAGGAACTCCAATCCACCAACGAGGAGCTGGAGACTTCCAAGGAAGAATTGCAGTCGGTCAATGAAGAGCTGGCCACGGTCAACACCGAGATGCAAACCAAGATGGGTGACCTGTCGCGGCTCAACAACGACCTGAACAACCTGCTGGCCGGGACCGGCATCGGCACCGTGTTTGTGGATCACCAGCTGCGCATCTTGCGGTTCACGCCCGCCGTCACCAGCATCATCAACCTGATTCAAGGCGACATCGGGCGGCCGCTGGGCCACATCGTTTCCAACCTGCGCGACTATGACCGGTTGATGGCAGATATGAAAAGGGTGTTGGATACCCTGACACCCAAGGAACTGGACGTGCAAATCACAAGCGGCCAGTGGTACACGCTGCGGATCCTGCCGTACCGGACGGTGGACAATGTGGTCGAAGGCGCGGTGATCACCTTCGTGAACATCACGAAGGCGAAGCTGATGCAGGAGGCGCTGAAGCGGGCGAACAAACTCAGCCGGCTGGCGGTGGTGGTGCGCGATGCGCACGATGCGATCACCGTGCAGGATTTGACAGGGCGCATCCTCGCCTGGAATCCGGGCGCGGTGCGGCTGTATGGCTGGAGCGAAGCCGAGGCGCTGGACATGCATGTTGGCGATCTGACGCCGGTGGCGTTGCGGGCGAAAGCGTTGAGCCGGGTCAAACAACTCAGCCGCGCGAAAGTGCTGAAGCCGTATCTGACCCAGCGCCTCACCAAAGCCGGCACGGTCGTGAACGTCTCGCTGGTTTCCACTGCCTTGGTGGATGAGACCGGCCGCATGTACGCGGTGTCGACCACGGAACGGGTGGCGCCATGAGCGCCACCGCCCAACTGACCTTGCGCCAGCAGGCTGAAGCACGCCTGAAAGCTCAGGAAGGGCAGCCGTCAGCGGGCAGCGGCCAGTCGTCCGCGGAAGAGGCGAGCCAGGTGCTCCACGAGTTGCGGGTCCATCAGCTCGAGCTGGAGATGCAGAACGAAGAGTTGCGCCGGGCGCAGACGGAACTGGATGCCGCACGCGCCCGCTATTTTGACCTCTACGATCTGGCCCCGGTCGGCTATTTCACCGTCAGTGACAAGGGCTTGATCCGGGAGGCCAACCTCACCGCCGTCGCCCTGCTGGGCGCCACCAAAGGCACCTTGGTCGCGCGACCGTTCTCGCAATTCATCTGCCACGCCGACCAGGACCGGTACTACCTGTTCCACCGGCAACTGCTGGCGACCGGTCAGCCGCAAGGGTGCGATCTCCAGATCGTGAAACCGGACGGGACTCACTTCTGGGGTCACCTGCAAGGGAACACCACGACGGACGCGACGGGCGCGACCGTGTTCCAACTCATCTTGTCCGACATCACCGCCCGCAAGCAGGCGGAGCAGCGGCTGCGGATGTTCTCGCAAGAAATCCTGGCCGCGCGCGAGAACGAGCGGAAGCAGGTGGCCTCCGATTTGCACCATGATGTGGGCTCGCTGGCGGTGGGGCTTTCCGCCTATTTTGATGCGATCGAACAGGACCTCCGTTCCGGGAAAGCCAAGGAAGCGCTCCAGTGGGTGCGGCGGACCCGGAAGCTGTTTGACAAGTCAGTGGCCCACCTGAAGGGGGTGGCCGTCCATCTGCGGCCGCCCGAACTCGACCTCCTCGGGCTGCGCGCCGCCTTGCGCCAACACTTCGCCCAGATCACCAGGCACCGCGGCACCCGGATCCATTTCCGAGAGACGTTGGGACGCCGGCGTATTGCGGAAGACACGGCCACGATTCTGTTCCGCATTGTGCAGGAGACGCTGACGAATGCCATCACGCACGGTCAGGCGACACGGGTGGACGTGAACCTCCGGGCCGCGAAAGAGGCCATCCGGTTGACCATACGTAACAACGGCAAGGGCTTCGATCCCTCCGCCTCCCGGGCGCCCGCGCAGATCGGCCTCCTCGTGATGCGGGAAATGGCGACGTTCGCCGGGGGCACGTTCACGATCGACTCCCAACGGGGAGCACCAACGACGGTGCGGGTGAGCCTGCCGCTGACGGCTGCGACGTTGGCGCCGGGCACCGGCACGTTGCGGGCGGAAACGCTGGCCCTGGGCACGACGGCCCGTGGCGCCGGCCGCGGCTTGCGGTCGCAGGACAGGAGTGGCGCATGAGCATCCGACTGGTCATTGCCGATGATCATCCGGTGGTCCGTGACGGGCTGCGGTTGACCGTGGAACGCAGCGGCGAGAACATCGTGGTCGTCGGCGAGGCCGCCGACGGCCGGGAAGTCCTGCAGCTGGCGGAGTCACGGCCCGCCGATGTGTTCATCCTCGATATCATCATGCCCAACCTGAACGGGATCGAAACCGCCCGCGCATTGCTCCAGCGGTTCCCGTCCGTGAAGGTCATCATGCTGAGCTTGCACGACACGAAAGCCATGGTGGAGGCGGCGTTGGCGGCCGGGGCGCGGGGCTACTTGACGAAGGAAATGGCCACGCGCAACGTCGTGGACGCCGTGAAAGAGGTGCATGCGGGACGCTACTATCTCTGTCCCAAAATAGCCCAGTTTGTGGTCGAGGCCGGGCGCCAGGGGCCCACAGGCTTGCGGAAGCGCGGCGCTGCTCCCGTGGCGCTCACGGGGCAGGAAAGAAAAGTCCTGCAACTCGTCGCCGAAGGCCACAGCACCAAGGACATTGCTGCGCTGCTCGCCTTGTCGGTCAACACCATCCACGCCCACCGGACCAACCTGATGGCCAAGTTGAACCTGCACAAGCAGTCCGAACTCGCCCGCTACGCCATCAAGTCCGGCATCGCCAAACTCTAGCCTCAAAAGCTGCCTGATCTAGCCCTTTCAGGCTATAGCCCTCTGCCCCGCGGTGTGTGACCGTACGGCAGATATGAACGCTAAAAAGAACACACGGCCGAAACGGGCGGGCGTTTCCAGCAAGGGTCCCAAGCCGGAGCGCGCGGCTCGCGCCAACGTCTTCATGTATGCGCACGGCGAAGAAACCATGGCCACGCGGCGGCCGCAGCCAGCCGCCGCGGCGAACCGACCGGGGCTCCCATGAACACCCCCGGTCACGTCAGTGAATCCACGGCTGACGGCAGCGGCCTCAGGCTGGGCGCCCTGCTGCTCGGCGTGCGTATCGGGGGCCTCGGCACGGCGGTGATCGGCGGCGCAGCGCTGCTCGGTTGGATGCTGGGCTGGCCGCTGCTGGCGAGTTTGAGCACCAGCTCGATCCAGATGGCGCCGAGCACGGCCGTCCTTTTATTGCTTGCGGGCGCGGCCGTCGGCTATCGCGCCTGGGCACCGTCGAGCATGCGCGCCTATCGGATCGGCCAGACGTTGGGCGGCCTGATCGTCGGGGTGGCGCTCCTGTTGATCACGTTGGGCTGTCTCCACCTTCACTGGTCTGTTGAACATCTCGGGCTGAACATCGTCCATACGGCCGGCGAGGCGCCCCGCGGACACATGTCGCCGTTGACGGCGTGCTTCTTCCTGCTGGCTGGTGTGTCATTTCTGGCCGCGCTCTCGCCGGCTTCCATCCCGGCGTGGCGTGCCACCCTGGCGCTGGGCGCTGCGGGTCTGCTGTTGGGGCCTAGCCTGCTTTTTTTGCTGGCCTATCTCTACGGCGCACCCCTGTTCTACGGCGGCGCGTTTATCCCGCCTGCATTCAATACGCTCATGGCCTTCACAACGTTGGGTCTGGCGCTGCTGGCCTTGGCCGGCCGGGCCGCCGGGCTGTCGCGCCCGGAGCCCGCCGTTGAGGGCTCCATCTTCGTTCGGTTCGCCCTGCTGTTTCTTCTGCTCGCGGTGGGCCTCATCTCCGCGGGCTATGTTGCCGTTCAGAATTTCGCACGCCAGTACCGCGACACCGCGGAGCACCAACTGGCCAGCATCGCGGATTTGAAGGTGAGCGAACTGGTGCAGTGGCGCCGGGAACGGCTGGGCGATGGCAACCTCTTTTTCAGGAATCCCAACTTCGCCGCCCTGGTGCAGCGTTTCCTCGCACAACCGGAGGAGGCCGAGGCCCAACGCCCGTTGCAGGATTGGCTGGGAAAAATCCAAGTTTATTACAACTACGACCAGGTGCGTCTGTTGGACCCACAAGGCCGCCCGCTCCTGTCCCTTCCCGCCGACCAGCACCCCCTCTCCGCCACGGTGTTGCAGCGCCTGCCGGAAGTCCTGCGGGCGGGCCAGGTGGCTTTCCAGGATTTTTACCGGGATGAGCACGACCGGCGCATCTATCTGGCGGTGCTGGTCCCGCTGTTCGATGCCGTGCAGACCAACCGTCCGCTCGGACTGCTCAAGCTGCGCATCGATCCAGAACACTACCTCTATCCCTTCATCCAGCGCTGGCCTACGCCCAGCCCGTCGGCCGAGACGTTGCTCGTCCGCCGCGAGGGGCCGGAGGCCGTGTTCCTGAACAAGCTCCGGTTCCAGACCGATGCCGCGCTGAATTTCCGCGCGCCTTTGGACCAGTTCCGCTTGCCCGCGGCGCAAGCCGCCTTGGGCCACGAGTGCATCATGGATGGCGTGGACTACCGCGGCGCGGCGGTGCTGGCCGCAATCAGGATGATCCCTGGCTCACCCTGGGGGCTGGTTGCGCGCGTGGACACCGCGGAAGTGTATGCACCTTTACGCGAGCGCCTCTGGCAGGTCGTCGCCATGCTGGGCGCACTGCTGCTCGCCGCGGGGCTGGGTGTGGGCCTGCTCTGGCGGCAGCAGCATGTCCGGCTCTACCAGGACCGTGCGGCGGTCGCGGAGGAGTTGCGCGCTTCGGAGTTGCGTTATCGCCGGCTGTTCGAAGCCGCGCGCGACGGCGTGCTGATCCTCGATGCCGGGACCGGGATGGTCGTGGACGTCAATCCGTTCCTGATCGAGTTGCTGGGTTTGTCACGCGAGCACTTCCTCGGCAAGAAGGTCTGGGAACTGGGCTTCTTCAAGGATGCCCTCGCCAACGAAGACAACTTCCGGGCGTTGCAGCAGAAGGGGTACGTCCGTTACGAGGACATGGCCTTGGAAGACGCCGACGGGCAGAGGCACGAGGTGGAGTTCGTCAGCAACGTCTATCTGGTGAACCAGCAGAAGGTGATCCAGTGCAACATCCGCGACATCTCCGAGCGCAAACGGGCCGAAGCAGTGCAAAGGGAGAGCGAGCAGCGTTATCGCGATCTCTTCGACAACATGCTCAACGGTTTCGCCTATTGCCGGATGATCTTCGAGCAGGATCAGCCGCGGGACCTTGTCTACCTGGCCACTAACGACGCCTTTGAAAAGCTGACGGGACTGCAGCATGTGGTGGGCAGGAAAATATCCGAGGTCATCCCCGGCATCCGGGAATCCGATCCGGAGCTGATCGCGCGCTATGGGCGCGTGGCTCGTACGGGCGTGCCCGAACGGTTCGAATTTTATACCGAGGCCCTGAAAATGTGGTTGGATCTCACGCTCTATAGCCCCGCACCGGATCATTTCGTAGCGGTATTCGACGTGATCACCGCGCGCAAGCAGGTGGAGGCGGCGCTGCGCGAGCAGGGTGATTTCCTGCGCGTCAGCAACAACGAATTGACCCGCCTCAACCGCCTCGTCACGGGCCGCGAACTGCGCTTGATCGAACTGAAACAACAGGTCAACGAGCTGGCCGCCCAGTTGGGCCAGCCGAGGCCGTATGCGCTGGCCTTCATGGATGCGGCGGCAGCGAACCTTCTCCGGAGCCAAGCCCAACCCGGCGAGCCGGGGTCAGGGACAGCGCCCCTCTGACCATGGAACCTTAAACTTGCGAAAGGATAGCCACGATGAAGAAAGAAATCAAAAAACAGACTCCGATCCTGCCCAAAGCGCCCACCGGTATCCAGGGCTTGGACCAGCTCACCGGCGGCGGCCTGCCCAAGGGGCGGCCCACGCTGTTGTGCGGCAGCGCCGGCTGCGGCAAAACCCTCCTGGCCATGGAATTTCTCGTGCGCGGTGCCACGCAGTTCGGCGAGCCGGGCGTCTTCATGGCGTTCGAGGAACGCATCGAGGAACTGGCGCAAAATTTCGCCTCGCTCGGCCACGATCTCAACGCGCTGGTCGCGCAGAAGAAACTGGCGCTGGACTTTGTCCGCGTCGAGCGGAGCGAAATCGAAGAGGCCGGCGAGTATGACCTCGAAGGCTTGTTCATCCGGTTGGGGCACTCGATCGACCGGATCGGCGCCAAGCGCGTGGTGCTCGATACCATCGAGACGCTCTTCTCCGGGCTGACCAACGCCGCCATCCTGCGTGCCGAACTGCGCCGCCTGTTTCGCTGGCTCAAGGACAGGGGCGTCACCGCCATCATCACGGGCGAGCGCGGCGAAGCCACCCTGACCCGCTACGGGCTGGAGGAATACGTGGCCGATTGCGTGATCATGCTCGACCACCGCGTGAGCGAGAACATGTCCACGCGGCGCTTGCGTATCGTCAAGTATCGCGGCTCCAGCCACGGCACGGGGGAGTATCCGTTCCTGATTGACGAGGCCGGCATCTCCCTGCTGCCGATCACCTCGCTGGGGCTGAAGCACCCGGCCAGCACGGAGCGGGTGTCCTCCGGCCTGCCGGGCCTGGATGCGATGATGGGCGGTCTGGGCTACTACCGCGGCAGCAGTGTGCTGGTGAGCGGCACGGCGGGTTCGGGCAAGACGAGCCTCTCGGCGCATTTTGCCGCCGCCGCTGCCGCGCGCGGCGAGCGCTGCCTGTGGTTCGCCTTCGAGGAATCGGCCAACCAGATCACGCGCAACATGCGCTCCATCGGCCTGGACCTGGAGCGGCCGGTCCGGCAGGGGCTGCTGCGTTTTCACGCGGAACGGCCCACGATGTCCGGGCTGGAAATGCACCTGGTGACCATGCACAAGCAGGTGCAGGAGTTCCAACCGCGCGTCGTGATCATCGATCCGATCACGAACTTCACGGCGCTCGGAAGCGTCCTGGAGATCAAAGCGATGCTGACGCGGCTGATTGACTATTTCAAGCAGCAGCAAATCACCGCGCTGTTCACCAGCCTGAACTCGGGCGGGCGGGCCGAGGAAGCGCCCGAGGTCGGCGTCTCCTCCTTGATGGACACCTGGCTGCTGCTGCGGGATATCGAGAGCGGTGCGGAACGGAACCGGGTGTTGCACCTGCTGAAGTCGCGCGGCATGGCCCACTCCAACCAAGTGCGCGAGTTCCTGCTGACCGACCGCGGGGTGGAGTTGCGGAACGTCTATCTCGGACCGTCCGGGAGCCTGCTCACCGGCAGCGCGCGTGGGGTGCTGGAGGCGCAGGAACAAGCCCAGTCCCTCGTGCGCGAACAGGAAGCGTCGGGCCGGACGCGGGCGCTGGAGCGCAAGCGGGCTGCCCTGGAGGCGCAGGTCGCGGCGCTGCGGGCAGAGTATGGCGTCGAGGAGGCGGAACTCCAGCGGGGGATTGCGCAGGGCGCTGCGCGCACCGCGATGCTGGCCAGTGACCGCGTCGAGATGGGCCGGCAACGGCAAGCCGTTGTAAAGGCCACGCTGAAAACGCTGAAAACAAAGTGAGGACCTCCAGCATGAAACCTAAACCAGATGCATCGAGCGACATCGATTTTTGGAAGTTGCGGCTCTACGTGGCGGGGCAGACATCCAAATCCTTGACGGCGTTCACCAACCTCAAGCGCCTCTGTGAGGAACGCCTGCAGGGGCGCTATGTAATCGAGGTGATTGACCTGCTCAAGACACCCCAACTGGCTGAGGATGACCAGATCTTGGCCATCCCCACCCTGGTCCGGAAACTCCCTGTCCCCATTCGCAAGATCATCGGCGACCTCTCGAACACCGAACGCGTGCTGGTCGGCCTTGACCTGCAGCCTGCGAGCGACCGGAGGACCACTTGAAAAGGAACCCCGCCAGCGAGGACTCCACGGCTGCTTTCGAGCAAACGCTGGCGCAGATCGGTGACGGTCACTACGTCCTGCGCCTGTACCTGACTGGCCACACGAACCGCTCGCTCAAGGCCGTCCAAGCCGTCAAAGCCCTGTGCGAGCAATACCTGAAGGGCCGCTATGATTTGGAGGTCGTGGACCTGTGTGATCAGCCCGAGCGGGCCCAAGCCGCCCAGATCATCGCCGCGCCCACGCTGGTCAAGGAACTCCCCCCGCCGTTGCGGCGGTTGATCGGCGACCTCACCAACACTGACCGGGTGCTGATCGCGTTGGACCTCAAACCCCGGAAGAACTGACCATGCCGAACGCCCAGGACAACAGCAGCCAAGTGCGCCGCGAACTCGAAGATGCGCGGCTGCGCCTGGCCGAAGCGGAAGAAACGCTCAACGCCATCCGCAACGGCGAAGTGGATGGCTTGGTGGTCGCCGGGGCGGAGGGGCAGCAGGTCTTCACGCTGCAAGGCGCGCAAGAACCTTACCGCCTGCTGATCGAACAGATGAGCGAAGGCGCGCTGACGCTCTCGCGGGACGGCATCATTCTCTACGCCAATCAACCTTTCGCCAAGCTGCTCCAACTGCCACCCGGCCGCATCATCGGCGCGGCGCTGCGGAACTTCGTCGTTCCAGCGGACCAGCCGGCTCTCGCGGGTTTGCTCGCAGCGGCTGTGGGCGGACACGCCTCGGAAGAGGTGTCATTCCGCACCGCCGCCGACACCGTGGTCCCGGTGCGCCTGGGGCTGAGCCGGCTGCAGTTGGGCACGGAAGCCTTGCTGTGCGCCGTGGCGACCGACATCACCGCGGAGAAGCAAAGGGCCGTCGACCTGCAGCAGCTGGCCGACGCTCTGGAGGCGCGGGTTGCGGAGCGCATCAAGGATCTCGCCGCGTCGCGGCTCGCGACCCTGAACCTGATGGAGGAAGAGGTCGAGGCACGCCAGGCCGCGGACGAGGCCAATCGCTGCCTGACGCAAGAAATCACCGAGCGCAGGCAGGCGCAGGCGGAACTGGCCCAAGCGAAGGCGCTCTTGCAAGCGGCCTTGGATTGCAGCTCGGCGGGCATTGCCATTGCCGATGCGCCGAACGGGCTGCTGCGCTATGTGAACCGGGCGGGTTTGCTGATTCGCGGCGCCGGCGAGGCCGAGGCGGTGGCCGGCGTGGATATCAACCAATACGTCGCCAGTTGGCAACTGCTGGATCTCGATGGTACTCCGCTAAAGCTGGAGCAGGTGCCGCTGGCGAGGGCCGTGCTGTTTGGCGAACAGAACAGCCGGGAGTTCATCATCCGCCGCGACGAACACGAAGACCGGACCGTGCTGGCGAACGCGGCGCCCATCCGCAACCCGGCGGGCCAGGTCATCGCCGGCATCGTGGTGTTCGTGGACATCACGGAGAGCAAGCGGATGGAGGCGGAAATCCGCCAGCTCAACGCCCATCTGGAGCAGCGCGTGCGCGACCGCACCGCCCAGCTCACCGCGGCCAACAAGGAGCTGGAGGCGTTCAGCTATTCCGTCTCGCACGATCTGCGGGCGCCGTTGCGGGCGATGGATGGATACAGCGCGGCCTTGCTGGAGGACTGCGCCGGCCTGTTGGACGAGTCCGCGCAGCACTATTTGCGCCGCATCCGGGCCGGCAGCCAGCGGATGGCGGAGTTGATCGACGACCTGCTGAGCCTCTCCCGCGAGACGCAGGCGCCGATGCGGCACGAGCGCGTAAACCTGACGGCGCTGGCCGGAGAGATCGGTGCGGACCTGCAGCGGGCGCAGCCCGAACGCACACTGGAGTTCGTTGTGGCCCCGGACCTGGCGGCCGACGCCGACCCGCGGATGGTGCGGGTGGTGCTCAACAATCTGCTCAGCAATGCCTGGAAGTTCACGGGCAAACGCGACGGAGCGAAGATTGAGGTCGGGCAGGTGGCGGGTGACGAGGGGCGTGTGTCGGGTGAGGCCAGCGTAACCTCCGCCCCTCGCCCCCCGCCCCTTCTGCTGCCCCCTCCGCCCCTCAAGGCACCATTCGAAATCCGCCATCCGAAATCGTCTTCTTCGTCCGTGACAACGGCGCAGGGTTCGACATGGCCTATGCCGACAAGCTCTTCGGCGCCTTCCAGCGGCTGCACACCCAGGAGGAGTTCGCCGGCTCGGGCATCGGCTTGGCCCTGGTGCAGCGGATCATGCACCGCCATCGCGGCCGGGTGTGGGCCGAGTCCAGCCCCGGCCAGGGCGCCACCTTCTACTTTACGTTTGGGAAGGAAGTGAACGATGTACGCGAAAAAAACCATTCTGCTGGTTGAAGACAATCCGGACGACGAGGCGTTGGTGTTGCGGGTGCTGCGCAAGTACAACCTCGCCAACGAAATCGTGATCGCCCGCGACGGCGTCGAGGCGCTCGACTATCTGTTCGGCACCGGCGCCTATGCGGGCCGCGACCTCGGCCAGACGCCGCAGGTCGTGCTGCTGGATTTGAAACTGCCGAAGATCGATGGCCTCGAAGTGCTCCGCCGCGTGCGCCAGGATCCGCGGACACGGCTCCAACCGGTGGTCATCCTCACGTCCTCGAAAGAAGAAGTCGACCGCATCAAGGGGTACTCCTTCGGCGTCAACAGCTACATCCGCAAGCCGGTGGACTTCGACCAGTTCACCGAGTCCGTCCGCCAACTGGGCCTTTACTGGCTGTTGCTCAACGAACCCCCACCGCAGGTTCTCCTGTGAACACGCTGACCAAAGCGCTCCGTTGCCTCATCGTCGAGGATTCCGCGGACGACGCGGAGCTGCTGCTACGCGCGCTGCGCACCGGCGACCGTGACGTGACGTGGGAACGCGTGGAGACGGCCGGCGCGATGCGCGCCGCGCTGGACGGCCGGCCGTGGGACCTGGTCATTTCCGATTACAGCATGCCGCAGTTCAGCGGGCTGGCTGCACTGGAGGTGCTCAAGGCGAGCGGCCAGGATCTGCCCTTCATCATCGTTTCCGGCACGATGGGCGAGGAGCAGGTCGTCATCGCCATGCGGGCGGGCGTGCACGACTACTTCATCAAAGGCCGTCTGGCGCACCTCATC